>JAJRRT010000075.1 GCA_024279255.1 Deltaproteobacteria bacterium
AGCAAAGGTCATGGCTTTGCCCCTCCGTTCAAGGCCGATACTGATCTGTTTTGCCTGACGCAGTTGGCCAAAGATTTGTAGTGCTTTTTCTGGCGAATTCAGTGAGACGCCGTTGACTTCACGGAGAATGTCACCTTTTTTTAGCCCGAGTTGTGCGATCAGCGAGCCAGCCTGAATCATGCGGATCTGAAAGCCGGTGGTTTTTCCATTTACAAGAAATGGAACCGCTTGTGCCTGGGTGAGCAGGTTGCCGATGTTCGCTCTCGCATCTTCGGCAACCTCAGCCGGAATATGCCAGCGGTTTTTTCCGAGGTCTTCAACCTGGAATCCTGGGGTTCTCGAACCTGTCGCTGCCGATGGCACTGGTTTTGATTTGGCGGAGTGATGTGTACCCTCCATCAAGATTTCAACAACTACAGTCCGTCCGTCAGGGTGCTTCAGCACAACACGATTGCGCTCTATGCTGGATAGAGTCATTCCATCTGGGAGTGTTTCATTCAATCGGTACGCTGTCGTTTTTCCGACACTGAAGAGGGTTGCCAATGGAACCTTACCTCCGCTGATCGTGCCGATCAACTTCCATTTTGAAGTGGCTTTGTTTGGTTTTTGTTGTGCAGACGGGAGAGGGATGATTTTCCCCAAACTCTGGGCTCCGCCAGCAGAATTGAATATGTCGCGGTTTAGTATCGCTTGATAGCTCTTAAGAGGTGTTCTCGACTGTTTTTTTTCTGGTGTCGCTTGTTTGGATAGAGCAGGCACAGAGGCGGGTGTTGCCAGAATGCTGATGCCTGTCGCCCCTAGGTGTCCCAATGCAAGGCCACTGAGTCCGCTCAGAAGGATAAAAACCCACAGGTGATGTCGTTGCAGCAGGTTGATCAGCATTGGTAACCATACGGAGAAAGGAGGATTGTTGTGCTTATGTCGAATTAAGCCCTCGCATTATACAATTAATTTCTGCATTGTTTTTAACTTTTTGAAGAAGAAAAATCAAGAAAATAGGGAGTTTATGCTGTTTGTTCTGGTTGATTAAGGCGACGGGTTGAGGATTCCGGTTGTGGGTAAAAAAGAGGTACTCCTTTCCTTTTGCAGGGCAATTTTATATCAAGCATTTTTACTGCAATGGAGAGAAATTATTTTCATAAAAAAGCCACCTGCGTTGGAGGAGCAAAACTTAATCGTAGAGGGTCTAATTCCCCGTAGCGTGTTGCGTACTTTTAGTAGTATATCCCGTTGCTTGCAGGGGGTAGCTCTTCTAAAAGAAATGCTTGCGCATTCGGGCGGAGTAGGTCAAGTTTTGGCAGAATAGGTTGTGGTGTAACCAAGGGTTACGCTTGTATAGCTTCTGTGGAATAATGCTGAGGCTCTTGGGTTGGAAGTACATATAGCGCACAAATTGAAATGAGGATCTAAAATGTCAAAGCCCTCTGGAAATCTCTATCTGGTCGACGGTTCCAGCTATATCTACCGTGCCTACTACGCGATCCGCCATCTTTCGAACAGTAAGGGGGAGGCGACCAACGCGGTTTACGGCTTTACCAAGATGTTGCAGACCCTGATCAGCCAAGAGCAACCTGATCATCTGGCAATAATTTTCGATGCCAAGGGGCCGACCTTCCGCAAAAAACTCTATCCGGAATACAAGGCCAACCGCTCGGCGATGCCGGAAGATCTTGTTCCGCAGATCCCTTTAATCAAGGACATTGTGCGCGCCTATAACCTGCCGATGCTGGAGCTGCAGGGGTATGAGGCCGATGACATCATTGCGACTCTGGCCAGGCGCTACGCTGCGTTGGGGATGGATGTCACGGTGGTGACCGGAGACAAAGATCTAATGCAGATTGTTAGTGATAGAGTCAGTTTGCTCGACACTATGAAGGGGAAGCGTTCACGTGAAGCCGAAGTGATTGAGCGTTTCGGGGTGCCGCCACGGCAGGTACTTGAAATTCTTGGGCTTGCAGGAGATACGTCAGATAATATTCCCGGAGTTCCGGGGATTGGTGAGAAGACCGCCAGCGGTTTGATTCAGGAATTTGGAGATATCGAAAACCTCTTGGCGAATATTGATAAGGTCAAGGGGAAGAAGCGTCAGGAGAACCTTCGTGAATTCGGAGATCAGGCACGGCTATCGCGTAAGCTTGCAGATTTGATATACGATCTGCCAGTCGAGATCGACTACGCGGATTTGACGATTTCTGCTCCAGATAACGAACGGTTGGCTGAAATCTATACACGGCTTGAGTTCCATCAACTGCTTGAGGGCTTGGCCGCAAGCGAAAAAATGGATAAACGCAGCGCCAGCGCTGGTAATTATCGGACGGTAACGACCTTTGCTGATCTGGAGGCCATGATTGCGCAGTTACGTGTAGCGGGACGTTTCGCTTTTGATACGGAGACGACCAGTTTGCAGGCGGTTCAGGCTCAGTTAGTCGGATTCTCCTTTTCTCTGTCGGCCGGTAGCGGCTGGTACGTTCCTGTGGGTCATCGTTATCTCGGTGTGCCCGAACAGTTGAACCTCCAGCGGGTTCTTGATGCTCTTCGGCCTCTTCTCGAAAGTGAAAAAATTGCCAAGGTCGGCCAGAATATCAAATACGATGCGCTTGTGTTGCGCAATGCGGGAGTAGAGTTGGCAGGGATTGCCGATGACACCATGGTTCTTTCCTATCTGACCCATCCAGAGTCTAAATCTCACGGTCTCGACGCGTTGGCTAGTGACCATTTGAATCATCGAATGATCCCCTATAAAGAATTGACAGGGACCGGCCAAAAGCAGATCGGCTTTGCCGAGGTCGAGGTTGAAAAGGCGGCCATATATGCGGCTGAAGATGCGGATATTACCTGGCAGATAGCCGAGAAGTTGCTTCTGGAGCTACCGGTTAGCGGGGCAGAAAAACTCTACCGCGAGATCGAGTTGCCTCTGGTTGATGTGTTGACACGGATGGAATGGCAGGGGATCAGGGTCGATGCCGCTTTTTTGGCCGGGCTGTCATCAGAGATGGGGCAGAACCTGCATCGACTTGAGGGAGAAATCCATAGCCTGTCTGATGGTCCATTTAATATTAATTCGCCCAAGCAGTTGGGTGAAATCCTCTTTGAAAAGCTTGGTTTGCCGCGGGGCAAGAAAACCAAGACCGGTTGGTCGACCAATGTCGAAGTGTTAACGACCTTGTCCGAAGAACACGAGATTGCTTCTAAAATTCTGGAGTATCGTTCCCTCGCCAAGCTCATCAGTACTTATACGGATGCTTTGCCGCAGCTGATCAATCCGGCGAGTGGACGGATTCACACCAGTTTCAACCAGGCGGTAACCGCCACCGGACGGCTCTCGTCGAGTGAACCGAATTTACAGAATATCCCGATTCGTAGCGTCGAAGGGCGGCGCATCCGTGAAGCTTTTCTCCCGGCTGAAGGAAATTTGTTGTTGGCAGCTGACTACTCGCAGATCGAATTACGGGTGATGGCACATATTGCTGATGTTGAGGCACTTAAAGAGAGCTTCGCCGCTGGGGATGATATTCACCGTCGTACCGCCAGCGAAATTTTCAACGTCTTTCCTGACATGGTTAGCGACGAAATGCGCCGCCAGGCCAAAACCATCAACTTCGGTGTACTCTATGGCATGGGTGCCTTCAGTCTGGCCAAAGATTTGGGAATTTCGCGCAAAGAAGCCCAGCTGTTCATCGACAGCTATTTCGAACGTTATCCGGCAGTGTTGCGTTTTATGGAAGAGTGTAAAGAGGAGGCTCGCGAGCATCAGTATGTGACCACTCTGTTGGGACGACGCTGTGCCATCCCCGAAATCAACAGCCAGAACGGTGCGGTGCGTAGCTATGCAGAACGTAATGCAATCAACTACCCGATTCAGGGGAGTGCTGCCGACATCATCAAGGTTGCTATGATCAATATCGACCATCGCCTGCGTGCCGAAGGGCTGCAGACACGGATGGTATTGCAGGTTCATGATGAACTGGTTTTCGATGTGCCGCAGGCCGAACTTGAACTGATTAGACAGCTTGTTAAACTAGAGATGGAAAATGCAGTCCCCTTGTCGGTGCCAGTGGTGGTCGATATCGGTGTTGGTGCTAACTGGAGTGAAGCACACTGAGCCGCAGGCTCAGGAAAGTTAGAAGCGAGAAACGAGAGGTGAGAGGTGAGAGGTGAGAGGTGAGAGGTGAGAGGTGAGAGGTGAGAGGTGAGAGGTGAGAAAAGGCAGAGCTCTTTTAGATTTTTTCGCGCTTCGCATCTCGCGATTCTCACTTCGTTTTTTAAGGAGGGATTGAATGTATCGTCGTACCAAAATTGTAGCTACCGTCGGCCCGGCCTGCTGTGATGCTGCTGGTCTGAAGAAGCTGATCAAAAACGGCGTCAATGTTTTCCGCCTTAATTTCTCCCATGGGACGCAGGAGCAGAAAGCGGACTGGATTGCGACCATTCGTCAGTTGTCGCGAGAAGTCAGCCGAGCGGTCTCGATTATGGGCGATCTGCAGGGGCCTAAAATCCGCTGCGGTTTGATGAAGGATGGTGGTCAGCTGCTGGTCGCCGGACAGCAAGTCGTGGTGACAACGCGCGACCTGCTTGGGGCAGATGGCCTGATTCCGACGATTTATCGCAACCTGCCGCAGGATGTCCGCTCCGCTGATCAGATTTTGCTCGATGATGGCAATCTCGAATTGAAAGTCGTCGAGATCAATGGCGAGGACGTGCGCTGTAAAGTCGTAATTGGAGGAGTGCTTAAGGATCGTAAGGGGATTAACCTGCCGGGCGTCAATGTTTCGGCCCCGGCATTAACCGAAAAAGATCTGGTCGATCTGGCCTTTTGCATTGATCAGAATCTCGACTGGATCGCATTAAGTTTTGTGCGCCATGCCGATGAAATTTACGATCTGAAACGACGCCTTTATGAGCGTAAGAGCTTGATGGGGGTTATTGCCAAGATTGAAAAACCGGAGGCGGTTGAGAATTTTAACGAGATACTTGAGGCCAGCGACGGCATCATGGTTGCGCGCGGTGATCTGGGAGTTGAAATCCAGCCCGAGCGTGTGCCGCTGATTCAGAAACGGATCATTCATAAGTGTAATGTCCGTGGAAAGCCGGTTATTACAGCGACCCAGATGTTAGAGAGCATGATCAGTAACCCGCGTCCGACCCGTGCTGAAACCTCTGATGTCGCCAATGCGATATTGGATGGGACCGACGCGGTGATGCTTTCTGGCGAAACAGCTTCGGGTGATTATCCCTTTGAGGCAGTGACCGTTATGGATCGGGTGGCGCGAGATGTTGAAGCCGATGCTATGTTGCAGCGTAGCCCGGCAACTCCTGAAAAAGCGGTTGAGCATCGTCGTCAGCCCGAAGCGATCGGGCGTGCCGCGTGCCAGATTGCAGATACCGTTGGAGCCAGTGCGATTTTGGCTTTTACCCAAACGGGTGGAACTGCAGCACTGGTGGCCAAGTTTCGTCCCAGTGTTCCAGTGTTGGCGGTGACCCCGACTCAGCACGTGCGTCGGCGAATGGCTCTGTTTGGTGGCATTCATTCCTTGCGTGTTGATATTGAAGGAACAACTGAGGCGCAGATCCTGTCAGTTGAGGCTGCGGTGTTGGCTGAGGGGGGTCTGAAGCGCGGCGACACGGTAGTGATCACTATGGGGAGTCCGGTTTCGGCTCCTGGTACAACGAACCTGATCAAGGTTCATCGTCTGGGGACAGGTGATTTCTACGAAGTTCAGTAGTTTTGGTCGAGATCTGATATGGTTGTTCAGGATTAAAATTTACCTCGTCATTTGAACGTTTCAAAAGGAGCGCATCCCATGTCGAGAACTGTTTTGGTGACCGGAGCCTCATCCGGTTTTGGTGCAGCGATTGCCCGCCACTTTGCCGCCAAGGGTGACCGCTTGATCTTGACCGCCCGGCGTGTCGCGCGTCTGGAGAAATTAAAGGCTGAACTGGAATCGAGTGCGAAAATTCATCTCCTGCAGCTGGACGTGCAAGATCGCAATGCGGTTGAACAGGCAATCTCAAATTTGCCTGCTGATTTCACTGATGTCGATATCCTGGTTAATAATGCTGGTTTGGCGTTGGGCCTCGAACCCGCGCATCGTACTGATCTTGATGACTGGGACACTATGATCGATACGAACTGTAAAGGTTTGACCTACTGCACCAGGGCGTTGTTGCCTGGAATGGTGGAGAGAAATCGGGGACATATCGTGAACATCAGCTCGTCGGCAGGCAGCTATGCCTACCCCGGCGCCAATGTTTATGGTGCCACCAAGGCCTTTGTGGATCAGTTCTCGGCGAATCTGCGTTCTGATTTATTTGGTACGCAGGTGCGTGTTTCCTGTATCGCCCCGCGGATGGCTGAAACCGAGTTTTTACTCGTCCGTTTTAAACAGGATGCTGAAAAGGCTACCGGGGTTTATGCCGGGAGTGATGCCATGACCGCCAGTGATATTGCACACGCGGTCATGTACGTGACAGATCAGCCTGCACATTTGAATATCAATCATATTGAAATGATGCCGGTCACTCAGGCTTCTGCGGGGCTGAAAGTCTACAAAAAGGGTTAGAAAAAGGAGCTGGGATATGGGCCAACCAGCCGGATTTGCAGCCAGTTCATGCATAGTCCGACAGTCTCCTAGGGATGTCTTGCTGTTTTAATAATATTGACAACAATCTTTCATTACGGCATTCTCGAATCACTATGCAAAAGCTGACTGCGACTACAACCTTGAAAATAACCACCGGCAAACAGAAAACTCTGTTTGTACGGGCGGAGGTTTGTGGCGAAGACAGAACAAGGTAGAAAACAATTACCCAGTGTTCAGACGGCCGCAGACTTCGAAAGTTTGCGGCCGTTTTTTTTAATTCAACCTCAGGTGGAGTACAAGAAGGAGTAATAATAATGAAAGTAGGATTTGTCGGATGGCGAGGTATGGTCGGTTCGGTGCTGATGCAGCGGATGAAGCAGGAGAATGATTTTGCTGGCATTGAACCGGTATTTTTTACGACCTCTCAGGTTGGGCAACCTGCTCCCTTCAATGCTGGAAATTTATTGGATGCTAGTGATCTGGATGAATTGCAGAAGCTTGATGCAATCGTTACCTGTCAGGGTGGCGATTACACCAAGGGGGTCCATCCCAAGCTGCGCTCTGCTGGCTGGCAAGGATATTGGATCGATGCCGCCAGCAGTCTGCGTATGGAAGATAATGCGGTAATTATCCTCGATCCGGTCAACCGGAAGGTTATCGACGCAGCGCTGGCAGACGGCAAGAAAGATTTCATCGGCGGCAACTGCACTGTAAGCCTGATGTTGATGGCGCTGGGAGGCCTGTTTGAAGCTGGACTTGTTGAGTGGATCAGTTCAATGACCTACCAGGCCGCCAGTGGTGCCGGGGCACCCAATATGCGTGAACTGATCAGTCAGATGGGCGGGTTGAATAAAAGCGTTGAAGCAGAACTGGCCGATCCGGCCTCGGCTATTCTCGGTATTGATCAGAAAATTACTGAAGCTCTACGTGGCAGTGCCCTTCCGACTCAGAACTTTGGTTTTCCGCTGGCAGGTTCATTGCTGCCATGGATCGATCGTGAGGTTGAAGACGGCCAGAGTCGAGAGGAGTGGAAGGGACATGTCGAGACAAATAAGATCCTTGGCAGTGAAAAACCGATTCATGTTGATGGCCTCTGTGTGCGGATCGGTTCCATGCGCTGTCATAGTCAGGCCTTGACGATCAAGCTCAATAAAGACCTTCCTCTGGCTGAGATTGAGAAGCTGATTGCCGGAGCGAACGACTGGGTCGAACTGGTGCCGAATCGCAAGGAAGAAACTTTACAAAAACTGACTCCCACTGCAGTGTCCGGAACCCTTAAAGTTCCGGTTGGTCGTTTGCGCAAGATGCGTATGGGGGGCGAGTATCTCTCGGCCTTCACGGTCGGCGATCAGCTCCTCTGGGGCGCTGCTGAGCCATTGCGGCGTATGCTCAGACTGTTGTTGGAAAAATAATAAAAAGCGGGGCGCAATTTCTGCGTCCCGCTTTTAGTTTAATCAATGAGTTTGGATAGGTTTTATTGATAGTGCGTGTGGGTACCAGACAAGAATGTCGTCTTGATCGGAGCAGGCAAGGGGGTCGGTTCATGCTTCCGCGTATTGGGTCCGCAATAATAGTCAGAGTTTGAATTGCGTAGCTTATCGACACCGACGATTGCCCAGCCATCAGCCCTCTCAAATAGCTGGATCTGTTGAAGATAGAGGAGAATATCGAGAAACTTGGGTGGAACCAGTTCTTCTTCACCTGTGCGGTAAACGATACGTATCATGGAGGAACTCCCCGTGTATTCAATTGCAGAGATTTATAGATTAGCAGGAGTCGGCTTACTGACAAGTCTGCCAAGCATATATTTTGATACCATTTTTTTGTGAGCCTGTAAAAACAAATACTTCCAATCTTTTCCACTTTTAACGATATGAAACCAACCTGTAAACCGTTAAACTGCTTGGGCAGGAAAGGCTTATACAACTTTTAATGACTGGCCAAAGGAGAATTAAAATGATCAGCCGCTATATTATGACTGCTTTTGGTAAGGATCGCCCCGGGATTGTTGCCGATGTGACGCGTGTCCTCTTCGAGAACGGCTGTAATCTTGAAGAGAACAGTATGACCTTGCTGGCCGATGAATTTACCTTGATCCTGCTTTTCTCCACAGGGGAAGAGGGGAGTGAAGAACGGCTTCTGACCGAGTGCCGCCGGCTTGAGAAAGATCGTGGGATTTCAGCTTTTATCCGTCCGCTCGGTGAACGTAAAGATCTTCCCTCTGCCAGTATTCAGACATATGTAGTTGAGGTTGAGGGGCTTGATCAATCCGGAATTGTGTACCAGGTCAGCCAGCACCTCGCAGATCAGGGTCTGAATATTCTTGATCTCAAATCAACTGTCAAAAGCTCACCAGAAAGCGGAACGGCTCTTTATCAGATGCAGATTCACATTCAAACCCAAACTGGAATCTCTGCGGATGAAATTGAGGCTGGCTTGGCTTCGGTAGCTGATGAACTGCATGTTGATATCAGTGTCAGGGCTTAACTCAGAAATCACTGGTACAAACTGGAACCAAAAAAGGATCAGACGTGAAGTCTGATCCTTTTTTACTGGAGCCGCCCATCGGAGTTGAACCGACGACCTACGCATTACGAGTGCGTTGCTCTACCAACTGAGCTAGGGCGGCAAAAGCGTCTGCAGTATTTAGCGCAATTGGCGCCCTTAGTCAATCACTTCCAACCTTCTCCCCAGATCAAGCTCCGCGTTTGAGTTGGGCGGTGACTTTCGCGACATGGGCACCCTGGAAACGCGCGATTGCCAGTTCATTATTACTCGGCAGACGTGAACCGTCAGCGCCAGCAAGGGTTGTGGCACCGTATGGACTGCCCCCCGAGACTTCATCCAGGGTGAGCAAGCGTGGTTCACTGTAGGGAACTCCGACGATAATCATGCCATGGTGCAACAGGGTGGTATGGAAGCTGGTGATAGTTGTTTCCTGGCCACCATGCTGACTGGCCGTTGATACGAAGACACTACCGACCTTGCCGATCAAGGATCCGTTCATCCATAGACCACCGGTCTGGTCGAGGAAGTTACGCATCTGCGCAGCCATGTTGCCGAAGCGGGTTGGGGTGCCGAAGATGATACCGTCGGCTTCGGTCAAGTGGTCGGGGGTTGCAATCGGGATATGCGAAAAACTGGCGCGCGCATCCTTGGCTCCGCTCTTTTCCAGAGCCTCATCCGACATCAGTTCGGTCACTTGTAGCAAACTGACCTCAACATCAGGCACCTGACGAGCGCCCTCTGCTATCGCTTCTGCCATTCTATAAACATGGGAATACATACTGTAAAAGACCACTTGTATTTTTGTCATGGCGCATCTCCCTTACGTTTGTTCAGGCCAGATCGAAGAGCAGAAAATCGGCCCCTTCGATACTACTGAAATCGAGCTTAGCCAGATCGCTGATAGCGGCACCATCGCCAACTCGTAAATATTTTCCATTGATCTGTAAATCGCCTTCTATCAATTGCAGCCAGGCATGCTGGTCGGGGCGCAGTTCCAGAGAAGTTTGTTTGTTTTGTGGCAGGTGGCCGCGCCATAGATCGACGTCCTGGTGAATACTGACTGAGCCATCGCGTGCATTCGGCGACGCGAGCAGGCTCCAATGCTGCTGGTTTTCTTTTTGAAGGGGAGTGCGTTGCTGATAACTGGGTGTCAGTCCCTTTTCGTTGGGTAGAATCCAGATCTGTAGAAATTCAACCGGATATTCTCTTGAGGGATTCCATTCACTGTGTCTTATCCCGGTTCCGGCACTCATCCGCTGCACTTCACCAGCGTTGATGACTCCTTCGTTGCCAATTGAATCACGGTGCTGCAGTTTCCCTTTGAGGACCAGAGAAATGATTTCCATCTCCCGATGGGGATGGGTCGGGAAGCCACTGTCGGCTGTCATCCTGTCCTGATTGATGACCCTTAGGCTGCGAAAGCCCATTTGCTGCGGATCCTGATAGTCGGCAAAAGAAAAGCTGTGACGGGTATCGAGCCAGCCGTGGTCCGCGTGGCCGCGTTCTTCGCTGTGTCGGATATTGATCATGGCTTAATCCTCCCCGGCAATCAGGCGATCAACTGAGAGCGCTCCGCCACCTTTAATCATCAGCACAATAGCGATACCAAGTGCCAGCAAGTGATATTCGAAACCTTCGCCAGCTTGCTTGCCGGCCCAGTTCATGAAGAAGCCATGTTGCCAGTGAACCATGGTGATGGCGCCGCTCATGACTGCAGCCACTCCCAGTGCTCCAAGGCGGGTGCCAAAACCGATGATCAAGCCGAGGGCGCCGAGTGATTCGGCCAGAATGACCAGCAGAGCGACGATCCCGGGCATCCCCATCTGGGTCGTAAAATAACCGTAAGTGCCTGAGAAGCCGTTGCCACCAAACAGGCCAATGGTTTTCTGTAGTCCGTGGGGTAACATCACGATCCCTAAAGTCAGGCGTAGTAACAGAGATGTCAGGCTATATTCGGTTGCGAGAATTTTTTTAAGCATCGTTCTATCCTTTCTGGCAAACAGTTAAACATTAAACTCTGTGGCGAAGAGTAAGCTTAGCTGCCAAGCCCAAGCTTGCGGCAGAGGCGGCGCAGCTCTTCCTGTTCCTGCGGGTTGAGAACCGACATTTCGGCGGTTATGGTTTCGATGTGGCGCGGTATGATCCGCGCGATAAGGTCCTGGCCTGTTTCGGTCAGTGCGACGCTGTAGTAGCGGCGGTCTTCGGGCATTTTACGGCGTACGACCAGCCCACGTTTTTCAAGGTTGTCAACTACGGTGGTGATATTGCCGCCGGTTTTCAGTAGTTTTTTGCCGATATCGCGTTGGCAGAGCGGGCCAAGGTGATGAAGAGCTTCAAGAGTGCCGAACTGGCCAATACTCAGCTTTTCGCTGGCGAGGTGCCGACAGGTGAGGCTGGTGACGGTTTCTGTGCAACGCAGCAGACTGATGTAGGCATTCAGTGCCCTTTTTTCTTTCAGATCACCTTGATGATGTGTCGGCATTGTTAGCTCCTGGTTAAATGATTTAAGTTTAAACTATCATCCAGTGGAACATGCCGTCAATGGGAGAGGGTTTGAAGTTTTAGCTATGAAGTTCGAGAGGGAGTTCTGTCTTTCTGATGACAGTTTTCATGGCAAATGAAGATTGCACACGTTGAACACCTGATAAAGATGTCAGGCAATTATGGATGCGCATATAGTCGTCGTTGTCGCGGATGATGACCCGTAATAGATAGTCGCTGTCACCTGACATCAGATAGCATTCCATTACATCTTTAACTTTTATGATCTCTTTTTCAAACTGAAGCAGCTTCTCCTGCTGCTGACCTTCAAGCGTGACCCTGACAAATACCGTCCCTGGTTTACCGATCTCAGCTTGGTTTATCAGCATGGCATAACGATCAATAACGCTAGTCTTCTCAAGTTGCCTTACACGGCGCAGGCATGCCGACTCTGATAATCCAATCTGCTCTGATAGTTGTACGTTGCTGAGGCGGCCATTTTTTTGTAATGCAGCTAAAATTCGCAGATCTATTGCGTCTATCGGTAAGTCTGGCATGATCTTGCTCCGAAATGATAAATGATGGTCGAATCTTCTTGAAAGGTATGGTTAGACGCTGATGTTTGCAAGTTAATTGTGAGTGGAGCCTGTTATAATTGTTGCAAATTTACTAAAAAAGCCAGTAGCCAATATTCAACTGAAAGCTTTTGAGCGCTTGAAGGAGTATGAAATGATCGTCGGAATTCTGAAAGAAATTAAGACCGAAGAGAACCGCGTCTGCATGACCCCGGCCGGGGTTGAGG
>JAJRRT010000076.1 GCA_024279255.1 Deltaproteobacteria bacterium
CGATGATGTGCATCACTCCGTAAACCAGCGAGAAGCCGATCGCGATGGTAATGTAGATGCCGCCGAGCAGAATTCCGTCGATCAAGGCCTGGGGTAACAGTTCCATGGGTGTATCCTCCTGCCGATGCGTAAAGACCCGTTTGGTCATTCAGCCCGAGCTGCCCCATTAAAAAGGGTTATTGTGGGGGGATTAAATGTTTTGTTCGATGCCGGTGGAGGTGGCCTGTCATTAGAGGACCACCTCCACCGTTTGACTTACATCTATATTGATCAAACTCTTTAGAGCATAAAGCTTAACGCTCTTTCCAGCTGAGCATCGGGTATTGCGGAGCCGACTCCATCTCTTTAGTCGGGCCGACAACCATCACCTTCTTGTCCTGGATCTGGATGGTCAGCGGGGTTAAGCCAATATTGGCGTGGTAGTATTCGCCGTCGTTGGCAAAGTTAATGCGGCCATAGAATGTTTCAACATCCAGATTCTCAAGGGCCTGGACCAGTGCAATACGCTCAGTTTCAGATAGTGGTGGGGTTGCGCCGATCTTTTGCAGGGCCGCCTGATAGGCGATTCCAGCGGCCGAAGAGCCCGCCTGGGTGTAGTCGGCAGGGACCTTGTAGGCCTTCTCCGCTGCCGCAGCATAGCTTGGGGCATCAGCCCAGAGCAGCTCACCACTGGTCTTTGACGTCGATGTCCAAACCGTGGCGCCGTAGGCCTGATTGGCATTTTTGCCGAGAGCCTCGGTAAAGGCAGCATCGGTAACACCATAGTGCATCAGCAGGGCCTTGGGGGTGTAATTGATCTGCTGTAGTGACTTGACCAGTTTGATCAGCTCTTCATCATGACCGCCGAATGCGATCAGGTCGGGACGCAAGCCACGCACCGCAGACATCAGCGGAGTCAAATCCTGACCGGCTGGTACAATATTGTACTTACGCACCTTGATGCCGGCCTTTTCTGCCGCTGCTTTAAAGGCTTCAGCCGTTGCTTTGGAGAAGGTATCGTTAGAGCCAAGAATAACCGCGGTCTTAGGCGGATCTGGCAGAGCAGCAAGGGTGGTGATCGGGGTCGCACCGGTAAAGCTGACCGGCGGGATGGTGCCGAAAGTGTATTTAAACTTATTTAGCCAGATCAGCGGCGACTCGGCCGAACCGGTAATCAGCGGTACTTTGTACTTCTCAACAACCGGGGCAGCAGCCATAGTGACCCCTGAAGAATACGGCCCGAGGATGAAGTCGACCCCTTCCTGGGTGATCAGTCGTTCTGCTGATGCCGCGCCCTGTGATGGCTGGGATTGGGCATCGGCATAAAAGAGCTGAACAGGGTACTTCTTCCCTTTGATCGCAATACCGCCTTGTGCATTGACCGCATCGGCCCAGAGATCGTAGCCGCGCTTGGTTACGTTGCCGCCAGTGGCCAATTCCCCGGAGATTGAAGTAACCACGCCAACCTTGAAGAAATCGCGCGCCTCTGCTGCGCAGGCTGGGGCCGCCAGTAAAAGTACTGCCAGCAGGGTCAGAATCCATGTTCTTTGCTTGATCATTGTTCTCCTCCTTCAGGTGTGATCGTTAGTTGTAAACAGGTATGTAATAATTCTGACTCTTAATAATTGCATTTGCTGTGCCACAATTCATAACGACGTATTATTTGATTTTGTATCAATTCAAGCAATCTTGATGAAGGCCGTAATTGAATAATTTATCTATTAATAACAATGTGTTGCTTGGTGTTAGATAGATTTCAGTTATTGCGTTAGTAGGAGCAAATCTAATTTTACACACTAGGCTTCTTGGCATGGTTGTGAAATTATCAAACAATGTTCGCAAATCTGCAAAGAGTATTGCCGGAGTGCATAAACCGCTTAGTCAGCATCTAATTATTACCGCTCTTGTTTGGCGACAGGCGCTCATATTTAGCTCAGAAGCTGTTCGCCTAAAATTGCAACAGAGGAAATTGGTTTTAAAATTAAGGGAGTTAGACATTGTGTGAAGGCACTACAGAGACTTATGGTCTCACTGGCACGTCGGGAGAGGGTGGCGACGGCAAGCAGCTTATGCAAATACGCAATGAATTGCATTCTGGCATATCTTTGTTGGGCAATTTTACTCTTCAGAAAATAAGTGCTAGATCAATGGCACTTTGATGCTTGGTTGTCGAGTAGAGCCATTTACATACAGCATCAGTATCTACACAAGGTGGGTTGCTTTGCTGAGTGAGGGGGATATCGTGATACGCATCATTCCAGCCGAGATACGGTACTGGCATTTCTGGTGCCGGGCGGGTGGAGTCGGTAGCTGATCTACTCCGGGCGCAAGCAGCAGGTGCTGCTCCAGGCGGTCGAGCAGGTGATCCGGGGTACGGTCACCACTTTGATTTGTGGATAATCGCGCCCGGCAGGGATGGGGTCGAGCAACTGCACCTCCGCCTCCTGCGCCCACAGGCGGCGAACCCTGCCGCGCGATCGAAAGCTGTAGCCGTACGCTCTCCAGTAGACATTGACCGGCGTGCCAACCCGTAATTTCTGATCTTTTTGCTTAAGATTGAGAATCGAATCCATCCGATAGCCACCTTGTCGATCTTAGAAGTTTCGTGCTCTGTCAGGCCCGGCGGGACCGCGTCTAAATCGCTGTGCTTATCAGCTTATTCTGCCTGATCTGTGCAGCAGGCATGTTGCCTGCGGCCGATGGAAAGCTGCGACTCAGGTGCCCCTTGATCATTTCGATGAACTCAACATCCCGATTGCCACGATAGACCAGCGACGAAGCAATTTCACTGGCAAGGATGGCATAGAGATACTTTTCAGGTAGACGGTTCAGTCGCCGCCGATATTTCGGCTCCTCATGCAGAATGCGCGGCAGGTGGCTAAGGATCACCCGTCGGAATTGCGGTTCGCGACAGAGGTGCGGCTCGGCCTGAAAGAAGTTGAACAGGCGCGCATAATTTTTGTTGATCTCCTGGCTGATAGCGGCCGAAATCTCGGTGCAGGGTAGATTCCCTCCGGCAGCACGATGCCTCTGAAAAATCAGATGTGCCTCGTCGGCCGCACGTATCTCAAGGATCTCAAGGACATCGGCGACATAGGCGGCTTTGTTGGCTAAAAACTCTTTTTCATTCAGCAGAAGATTACCGATAATTTCATAGGAGGAGGAGATCACCCCGCACTTGTTGGCCGAGGAGTCGCGGAGGATCAACACTCCGCGCTGCTGGAGCTCGATGCGGGCAGCCGGAGTAATGAAGGAGTTGGCGCCCTCGACGATGAGCGGTGCACTTGGGCGGCCGTCGGCAGCCAGGTATTTGTGACAGTTGCTGGCATCTATAGTTTCCGGGCGACCACCGGCCGGGATAAACAGGTCTGCTTCGACGGTAAAGGGCAGGGTAGTGAACTCGCGGTAGAATTCATCGATGGTCAACCACTGCTCCTCCAGACCGGTTCCGGTGCGGACCAGCTTGCGGTAAAGTTCGAAGCGCCCCTCAGTGCGTCGCTGATTGCGGTAGAGCAGGAAGCCTCCGGGGTTCAGGGCTTGCGGATCAAAACCATCGAGATCCTGTTTAAGTAGCACCTGCTGTAGCGCGCCATGCTCTGCCCCTTGCGGGTCATAGAGAGCGCCGCTACCATCGATGATCAGTCGGATGGCGACCTGCGGGCAGCGCTCAAGCAGCAACTGCATGGCGTTACCCGCCACATCGCCGTTCGGGCCGCCGGTGAATTTGACACTGAAGCGCTCCTGGCGGCTGTCGATCCCTTGTTCGGCCAGGGCGATTTCGGCACAGGTCACCACCCCGCGTGATGTGACGCCAAACTCCTTGTGGTTTATCCCGATCCGCTTGCTCGAGATCAGGCCGATGCCGAGCAGATAACCGCGCCGCACCGACTGCCGGGCGATCAGCTCAATCATCGTGTCGTGCATGTTTTCGTCTGGGCCGAGTTCAATCGGCTCGTCCTCGCCGTAGTAATCAACTACCCGCGGATCTCTGGCTTGTCCTTCGTCGGTAATGAAAATATCGAGGAAGGCATTGATGAAACCGTACTGCAATTTATAGAGACGTTGGGTTGCCTGCTCTTCATCGGCGACACCGGCGACATCGAGCACCACCACCATCTTCGAGCCACCCTCATAGATATCTTTGTTCTTCAGATGCTGGGTATGAGCCAGGACATAGTTTTCGCGAAAGAGGGTGTTGGCGTTGGTTGCATAGTCATCGCGGCTGCGGGTGAGAATGGTCCGCCAGCCGCCGCGAGCGATATCCGAAAACCCGACATGGTAGCCGATCCCGTTGCGGCCGCAGAAGAAGGTGATGCGAAACGGTTTCTCCGGAGGCAGATCTGCGGTGAACTGCTCACCTAGCTCAGTCAGGTAGACAGGGTCGAGGCGAAAGGCAAGCGCCTGTTTTTCCAGTACGAAAAAATTGGTCTTCAGGGTGTGGCGGATAAAGCTGAGGCAGCAACGAAAGATGGTGCGACGGAAATCGTCGAGAAAGCGATGTCCGGTGCTGTACTCCTCGATGAAACTGCTGAGCCGATCCAGCTCCTGCACATAACGCAATTCGCGCTGCTTAAGAGCTGGATCGAAACGGCAGCGAAACAGTTCAACCAGACTCAATGCCATCTCGGAGTGATTGTGAAAGGCCCGCTTTACATCCTCGATGCCGAAACTCTCTGGCTGGTTGTGGGCCAGATTGGTATGGCAGAAGCTGATAAAGGCATCGACCAGTGCGGCATCCTCGCCGCTCATAAGCCGTGAAGTGACGAAATGCTGGTAGCTTTGTGAGGCCGCTGAGATGATCTGGGTATTGTAGAGCTCGCTACGTAAGCGGGCGAACAGCTCGGATTGCGGTTCGCCAAGGTCAGTGTGAGTCCCTTTGACATAAAAAGTGCCGAGGAAATAGGGGTGGACGCCGGTGTTGATATTGAGGCAGTAGGCACGCTTGATCCCGATCCTCAGGCGCTTGAAGACTTCCATGGTCTGAACCAGAAAGCCCCGCTGTGGTGGATTGCCAGCGGCGAACATCACCCGGTATTCCGGCACCTCAAGAGGACCTTCGGCCTGTTCCACTGCCAGATAGACACCGCCCTGATTACGCCCCTGCTGAAACAGCCAGAGCAGCTGAGCAACCCGGCGCGGGGGTGAGATCCGCACGTAATTTTCGTTATTGAGCCACAATAACTGCAGCAGCTTGTCCAGTTCTGACAGTTCAAAGTCGGGATAGTTGCGCTGTAGTTCACGCTCGATCTCCCTGATTGTCTGCGCCGGGATCATGGCCACATCGGCCGCGGAGATCTCATGCTGCTCCTTGCGGTCGAATTCGAATAGTTGGACCTCCAGCTCCTGGTCAAGCCCCGGCAGCGGTCCGTAGGATTGGGTAAGCTGAGCGTAGGAAATCTCTCGTTCCTGAAGCCCCTCCAGAGTCTCGTAGAGGGAGCCCGGCCGATTCGGCCGGGCGATGATCAGGCTTTTATCGCGGTCCGCCAGCACTAGCTGACGGTGTTCGACAAGGTCGCCCAGCCCAGAGGCTAGACGCGCTACGGCAGGTAGATCGTTTTGCAGGGTGATGAAGAAGTAGGGGTGCATCTGTGCCTGCAACCAGGCGAGATTGGCGCTCTCCGTCTGGCGGCTTGAGGCCAGGGAGTTGTTAATCTCACTGAAAATCTTCTTTTCCATCGGAAAAACCATGCCATCTCCTTGGAGAACACGTAAGAGTGACTGCTGCTGTGCTGGATAAAACCTTCCTTGTCAGGAGGGCGGCCTATTCCAGTTCCGCCACCGGTTCTTGTTCGAGGGTTTCAGCTAGATCGACTTTGCCGCTGGCGAGTTTGGTCCAGACCAGCAGGACTCCGCCGAGTATCCACCAACCGAGCATGATCGCCCATTCGTAAGGCCAGACCAGTGCCGCCGGTGCGCCCGGCATGTAGAGCATAGCCATGCCGAAACTCAGGAGCATGGCGATCACGCCAACAGTCTTACCCGCCTTGATCCGGTAAGGGCGTGGCATCTCCGGTTCACGAATGCGCAGGACCAGAAACGAGAGTGCAACCAGGAAGTAAGAGGTGACAATCGCCAGGCCACCGGCGTCGACCAGCCAAACCAGCATTTTACGTCCGCACAGCGGCGCCAAGGTGGAGAAGAGGCCGATCATCAGGATCGCGTTGGTCGGGGTCTTGTACTTGGGATGGAGAAAGGACAGCGGGCGCGGAAGCATGCCCGAATCAGCCATGGCATAGATGGCACGGCTGCCGCCGACGAAAAATGAGTTCCAGCTGGTCAGGATGCCGCCGATCCCGGCAATTATCATGACCTTGGCAGCCAGTGGGCTTGAGAAGACAGCCTGCATCGAATCAGCAGTCGCTAGTTTTGCACCCTCTAGTCCGGCATGATCGAGAGCCAGAGAGACACCGAGGATGATCGCAGCGTACCAGACGATTGCCATCACCACCGATAGCAGCAAGACCTTGCCGATCTTGGCCGGTGGCATATCGATCTCTTCAGCCGCCTGGGGGATGACATCGAAACCGACATACATGAATGGTGTCATGATCGCGACAGCGAAGATCCCCTTGGCGCCATCGACAAAGAGTGGGGTCATGTTGGCACTGTCACCATTCGTCACTGCGCCACCTAGAAAGGCGATGCCGACCAAGGCGATTACGATAGTGACCACCCCCTGTACCAGCGCCGCCGGCTTGACGCCGAAGTAATTGAGAACGGTGATGGCGATGGAGGCCAGTGAGCCGACCAGAACCCAGGTCAGGAAGACGTCCCAGCCTGCGATGTTGTACATGTAGCCCTGCTTGTAGGCAGGGAAGAGGTACTCGATCACTGTCGGCAGGGCGACCGCTTCGAAGGCGACCACCGAGACATAGCCAAGCACGATTGCCCAGGTACAGACAAACGACACGTTATGGCCCAAAGCCCGATGACTGAAAACGTGCTCGCCGCCGCACTTCGGCATTGCCGCGGTCAGTTCGGCATAGGTGAGACCGACGAAGATTACCATAACGCCACCTAATGAAAAGGCGATCATCGCTCCCAGCGAGCCGGCCTTGGTCACCCAGCCTCCTGCCAGAACCACCCAGCCCCAACCGATCATCGCGCCAAAAGCGAGGGCGAGAATATCTCTACTAGAAAGCACCTTGGTAAACTTGTTGGCTTCATCTGCCATCTTGATTCTCCTGCGTTATCTAAGTTTTAAGTTCAACGCCTGGCCGAAGGACACAGACTCAAATTATGTTCTGTCGCGAACCGTGCCGGAACAACTCGATTGTCTCGTCCGGTTTGATGCTGGGCAGGGCAATTTGCAAGGGAGATGCCAAACATTGTTTTAAGTGCATGTCTGATGTAGAGAGTCTGCGCAAGCAGGTGGTGTGAGCCGTTTGCTAGCGGTAGCGCACTCTGGGGACTGAACCTTTGCGCAGATTCAACCAGGTTATATTTCTTGCACAATTGCAATAAAAGATTTTATCCGAAAGGGAGGTCAGGTGGATGGGAAGCGGTCTTGCATAAATGCAAGACCGCTCTGCTGGTTTCAACGCAATCCGTAGCGCTGCAGCTTGCGGGTAATGGTCGATTGGTTGACCTGTAGCGCCTCGGCCATGCGTGCTTGGTTTTTGTAGCGTTGTGCGCCCTTGCACAGCACCGCGCGTTCGACGCTTTCGACGATCTGCTGCAGTGACATCTGCTCGGGCCAGTCGTCGCTGGTCGTGGCGTTCTCCTGGATGGCGCGCTTGGCCACATGGCTCGGCAGGTCGGGCAGGTCGATGAGTTCGGTGTCGGTCATCACCACCAGACGCTCGCAGAGGTTCATCATCTCCCGCACGTTGCCCGGATAACTGTACCCGAGCAGGGCGTCCGAGGCGGCACGCGTCAGGCGCTTGCTGACACCCTCTTGCTGGCCGAAGTGGTCGAGGTAATAGCGGATCAGCGGCAGGATACAATCTCTGCGCTCGCGGACTGCCGGGACGTAGATCGGGATGACGTTCAATCGGTAGTAGAGATCGAGGCGGAACTGGCCATTTTCGACCATCTTCTCCAGATCACGGTGGGTGGCGGCGAGAATCCGCACGTCGACAGTTTTCGACTTGGTCCCACCCAGACGCATGATCCTGCCATCCTCGAGAAAGCGCAGCAGTTTGACTTGTGACGACAGTGGCAGTTCGGCGATTTCGTCGAGAAATAGCAGCCCGCCGTCGGCCATTTCGAAATAGCCGGGCTTGCTTCCCTGTGCGCCGGTAAAGGCACCTTTCTCGTAGCCGAAGAGCTCCGATTCGATCAGTGATTCAGGGATTGCGCCGCAGTTGATTTTGATCATCGGTTTTTCGGCGCGACTCGAGTTTTTGTGGATCAGGTCGGCAAACAGCCCCTTGCCGACTCCCGATTCGCCAAGGAGTAGCACCGATGAGTTGGCGCCACTGACCTTCAGCGCCTGGGCCAGTGACTTGATCATGTCGGGGCTCCTGGCGATCACCTGGCGCGAATTCTGTACGGCATGCTGCATCTCAAGTACTTGCAGGCGGAACTGGTCGTTCATTGCGGCCTGCTCCTCGAGGCTGTGTTGCAGCCTGTCGATTTCGGTGATGTCGCGTTCGCTGACCACGACCCGCAGCAGGGCGCCGTCGCTGTCGAAGACCGGCGTCCCGGTAAGAATCAGTTTGCATTCACCGCGCTGCTGCAGCAGGTTGCAGACCTTTCCGGTCTTGATGACCTCAAAGGTGACCGAGCGGTCGACGAAGCCGCGCTCGACCAGTTCAGTCATATTGCGACCAACCACCTCGGCGGCAGTGATGTTGTTGATCCGCTCCGAGGCGCGGTTGATTCGGATGACCCTAGCCTCGGCGTCGCAGATCCAGAGGCCGTCGGAGGAGGAATCGATGATCGCGTCCAGTTCGTGGGTCAGATCCTGGTAGGCGAGCATCTCGCCAGCCAACTTATTCAATTTGGTGCGCTCTTCGAAGATGCAGAGTGCGCCGGTCAACTCGCCGTCTTCCAGCACTGGGCTGATGCGCGTCAGAAAGCTGGTTCCACCGATTTGAACCGGAACTTCCAGTCGTCGCTGGCGATCTTGCAGGGTTGCGGCGACCTGCGGCCAGAGTTCCGGGAGGACCTCCTGTAGCGGAATGCCGGGATAGCAGCCGAGTCCCTCGCGGGCCACCCGGTTGGCCAGTATGCTGACTCCGGCGGGGTTGACCGCCAGTAGTCCTTCACTGGCGGCGTTCAGCAATGCCCGGCGCAACATCTCCTGATGCGCTGAGGGGTTTTGATTGGTGTTTATATGTTCAATTGGAGCCATTTGTTTTAGGTTCCTTTGCCTGATTTCGGTAGGAATTGAGCATTTAAGAGACTGGTGAGATGCTGATCTATTGGCATTATGCATAAACGCAAGACTTATGCAAACCGGAAACCTTTCGGGTGCTCAGCTGCGCATGACTTCAGCTTCGCAATGAACAGTGAAATCGATTATGTCCCTGTTTTAGCGACCAGGAGTGCGGCAGAACGCTTGTTTATTCCTGTTGGTACGCTCCTTGTAATTGATAGCTGACAGACAGAAAGCGATAACGCGTCGATATGTGAATCCGGACAGACGCAAGCCGTGTCGCGGACTTAACAGTCGCAGCTTACCAGAACTTACCGAGTCTATTTAGAGACCTTATAGCCAAGGAGCAACGAAGATGAGAATGAACAACGAAAAATTGATGGAACTGCGTAACCAGCACACCCCGCCGGGTCTGGGTGTGATTACCCCGTCGTTTATCACCGAGGCAAAGGGTGCGGTTATGGTTGACGCCGATGGCCGTGAGCTTATCGATTTTGCTGGTGGAATCGGGGTCAACAACGTTGGCCACTGTCACCCCAAGGTTGTCGCCGCGATCAAGGACCAGGCCGACAAGTACCTGCATACCTGCTTTCATGTCGCGCCCTACGAACCCTATGTTCAGTTGGCCGCCCGACTCAACGAACTGGCACCGGGAACGTCCGAAAAGATGACCATGTTTCTTAATTCCGGCGCCGAGGCGGTGGAGAACGCGGTCAAAATTGCTCGTTATGCCACCGGTCGCCAGGCGGTGATATCCTTCGAGAATGGCTTTCATGGTCGCACCAATATGGGGATGACCCTGACCAGCAAGGTCAAGCCCTACAAATTCGGTTTCGGTCCATTTGCGCCGGAAACCTACAAAATGCCCTACGCCTACTGCTACCGTTGCCCGGTCGGGTGTAAATACCCTGAGTGCAACACGGCCTGCGCCGATCTGCTTGAGGACTTCTTCATCACCCAGGTTGCCGCCGAGAATGTTGCGGCGGTGATCGTCGAGCCGATTCAGGGGGAAGGGGGCTTTGTCACCCCGCCGGTCGAGTATTTTCCCAAGCTGCAGCAGATCTGCCGCAAGCACGGTATCCTGCTGATCGTCGACGAGGTGCAGACCGGTATGGGACGAACTGGAAAGTTGTTTGCCTGCGAACACTGGGGGATCGAGCCCGACCTGATCCTCACCGCCAAGAGCCTGGCTGGCGGCCTGCCGCTGAGCGCCGTTACCGGTCGCAGTGAGCTGATGAACAAACCGCATGTTGGTGGCCTCGGCAGTACTTACGGTGGTAACCCGCTGGCGGTACGTGCGGCTCAGGCGGTTCTTGAGATCCTGATTGAGGATGGTTTGCTGGATCGCGCTGAGAAGCTGGGTGAAACCCTGCGCAGCCGTTTCGATGCGCTGCAGGCTGAGTGTGAAATCATCGGCGAGGTGCGTGGCAAGGGGCCGATGCTGGCCCTCGAACTGGTTCGTGACCGTCTGACCCGTGAGCCTGCAACAGAGGAGACTAAAAAAATAACTCAACTCTGCTACGAAAAAGGGTTGGTGGTGATCTCTTGTGGCAATTTCGGCAACGTACTGCGGGTTTTGATGCCGTTGGTCATCACAGATGAGCAACTGGAACGTGGGCTGAGTATCCTTGAAGAGTCTTTGCGAGAGCTGAAGCTCTCCGCGACTCAGAAGCTGGCCTGTTGATAATAACCGAGTATATTATACGGAGGCTGTGGTGAAAATAGATCCAGAGAATAAGGTTAAAATCGTGGTAACTCAGTCCGGTTGTCCATTGATGAAAAAGGGTGCAACCGTATATCTGAACGGTGCGGTCATTGACTACCGCGAATCGGCACCAGTCTGTGTGACAGCGTTGGCAGGGATCTACCCCTGGATCATGACCGCTCGGTTTGGTATAGAATCGGCGGCGATGGGTTTTGATGGCGATTATCGGGTCAGTTGTCCAGACAAGTTGGTGGAATTTGCGATCAGTAGCTGCAACGGTGCGACTCGCTTTTAGCCGCAGCTTTAATTGAAATCTACGCGCTGCTTGCGGCGGTGCTCGATACGAAACTGCCGGCCTTAACCACGATTTTTTCGGCCGTCGGGTCGAAAACGAAAGGGTAGCAAATTATGTCGGGTCCCCTAAATCATATCCGCGTTCTGGACCTCAGCCGAGTTCTGGCTGGCCCCTGGGCCGGCCAAACCCTGGCCGACCTGGGTGCTGAAGTTATTAAGGTCGAACGCCCCGGGATAGGGGATGATACCCGTGGATGGGGCCCTCCCTTCCTGCAGGATGTCGATGGGAATCCAACCAGCGATGCCGCCTATTTTCTCTCTGCCAATCGCGGTAAAAAGTCGGTTACTATCGACTTCACCTGTCCAGCCGGCCGTGAACTGGTCTGTCGTCTTGCTGAGCAGAGCGACATCCTGCTGGAGAATTTCAAGGTTGGCGGGCTGGCCAAGTACGGTCTTGATTATGAGACGCTTAAGCAGATCAATCCAAAGTTGATTTATTGCTCAATTACCGGTTTCGGCCAGACCGGACCCAATCGACAGCGCGCCGGCTATGATTTCCTGATCCAGGGGATGGGTGGCTTGATGAGCGTCACCGGTGAACCGGACGGTGAACCAGGTGGTGGACCGATGAAAACCGGCGTTGCAATCGTCGATATCTTTACCGGCATGTATGCCAGCACTGCGGTCCTGGCCGCCCTCACGCATCGCGAGCGGACCGGCGAAGGACAGCATATCGATCTGGCCTTATTTGATGTCCAGGTTGCGACCCTGGCCAATCAGGCGATGAACTATCTGGTCAGCGGCAAGGCGCCGGAGCGGCTCGGCAACGCCCACCCAAATATCGTTCCCTATCAGGCTCTGGCGACCGCTGATGGGCATATCATCCTGGCAGTTGGCAACGATGGGCAGTTCCGCAAGTTCTGTACTCTGGCGGGCTGTGCCGGACTGGCCACCGAAACACGTTTTGCGACCAACGCCGCCCGGGTGGAAAATCGTGAGGTGCTGATTCCCTTGATTGAACAGGCCTTGCGCCAGCGCAGTAGCGCGGACTGGATCTCCTCGTTGGAAGAGGCCGGTGTTCCTTGCGGCCCGATAAATACTCTTACAGAGGTTTTCAGCGACCCCCAGATTGATGCTCGGCAGATGCGCATTGAATTGGAACACCAGCACGCCGGGAAGGTCCCCTTGGTTGGCAGTCCGATGAAGTTTTCACAAACCACGGTAGAGTATCAACAAGCGCCACCTTTTCTTGGCGAACACAATACGGAAATACTCGGGGATCTGCTCGGCCTGTCAGAACAGGAACGCATCAGGTTGGCTGCCGAAGGTATCATTGATTCCTGTCCTGCGTCTCCACGCTTTTGCCGGGCTTGACCCTGAGAATTGAGTCGGACTGCCAATAGAGGGACTAGCCAGGTCAAGGTCAAACTTTGTTGCTTTAGAGATTTTGAATTCCTGTACTAATCCAACGATCCGACTGCTTTGCAAATAAATGCGGAGCGATCTCCACTTTTGTGAGCTATTATGGAAATCAGTCGCATCGTTTGTTTAGATCTTGTCAAAATTCATTTATAAATAATGGTTGTTACAAATTGTTTGCAGAACCAGCAATGGGTCACAAAAGCATGAAAATTCATATCAAGTTGATCGGAGTGTTCAGGTCTGGTCGTTTTAAGGAGCAGAGTCGCGATTATCCGGTTGGAACAAAGGTTCAGATTGTCGTCAAGGATCTCATGTTGCCGCAAAAACATTTGGGAATCGTGTTGATCAACGGTGTTCATGCCCGTGTCGATAGTCTTCTGCAGGATGGAGATACCCTGTCGCTGTTGCCTGTTCTGGGTGGCGGTTAGCAGGTTCGGACAATCGAATTTTAATTTGTGCAGTTATATTAATATTTCCAATGAGGAGTGAATCTTGTGAAATTTCTAACCACTGATCCTGTCGCGGTACCTTCTGCGGTTCAATACAAGCGCTGTACGATCGACCTGCAGAGTGGAGCGACAACCCTGGAGGATGTCCCCTGTCGTAACCTGGAGGATGTTCTGGGCGGTTTCGGACGTTCTTATCAGGTTCTGGCAGAACGACAGGTCGACAATGCCTACTGTGCTGAGAATCCGCTGATCGTCAATACTGGTCTTCTGACAGGTAGTAGCGCAATGACCGGAATGCGCACTTATTTTTCCGGCTACAGCCCGATCAAGGGGTCGAAGAAGGGTCTGCCGTCAGCGATGTGGTCAACCGGCAGCGGCAAGTTCGGCGCTAAGCTCAAATGGACCGGGCTCGATGAGTTAATCTTTGAAAACTGCTCTGAGAAACCAGTCTATGTTGTCATCCGCGAAACGGTTGAGGGGCCACAGGTAGAACTGAAGCCGGCAGACCAACTGCTCGGCCTCTCTACCCACGACAAAATCATGGCTCTGCACGCGGAGTATGCCGATGCACACTTTGCGGTCATCGGTCAGGCCGGTGAGAACTGGCAGAACGTCTACATGGGGGCAGTGGCTCTTTCCACCGAGAACCAGCTTAAGTCTGGTGAGGATAAGTGTCGCTTCGCAGGTCGCGGCGGGATGGGGAGTCTGATGGGCTATAAGAACATTATTGCCCTGGTCGCTCAGAGTGCCGACAAGCTCAAGCCCCTGTCGCCCGAAGTGAAGAAGGTCAATATCAATGTCGTTAAGGGGGGTGGCTCGACCCGTCTGCAGCCTATCAGTCGTGGTGGAGGGGGCGGAACCTGGGCGGCCTATGATGTCATGCAGGCTTTCCATGCCGTGCCGCTGAATAATTTTCGCCCGCAGGGTAATGATTTGCCCGAAAAGTTGTGCCGGGAGAACGTGGAGCAGGACTATGAAATCAAATCTGAGGCCTGCTACCGTTGTGGTATAACCTGCCACAACAACGTTTACGCAAAGAACGCCGATGGCAGCAGGGGAGAGTTTCTAGCAAAGTTCGACTACGAGCCGCTCAACTTGCTCGGCAGCAATCTAGGCATCCACGACGCCGGTCAAGCGGCTCGTCTGATTCAGTTGGGCGACAACTACGGCATGGATTCGATCTCTCTGGGTGTGACCATCTCTTATCTCTTGTCATACAACGAGCGTCATCCTGAAAAGCCACTACTCAACGGCGCCAGCTTCGGCGACTATGAAAAGATCCGTGATCTGGTCATCAGGGCGGGCGAGGGTGAATTGCCAGAAATCGGCCGGGGTTCGATGCGCCTTTCACAGGCGACCGGGGAGACTAGTTATGCTTATCATGTTAAGGGGCTGGAACTACCGGCCTACCAGCCAGAGACCAATCCTGGTTACGCCTGGGCCATTGCCGGTGGTCACATGTCGATGGCAACCTACGGTCTGCTGACGCGTGAGGGGAAGGCGGATATCGACTCCTGGGTCAAGGGAATCACGCAGGACAAGCTGCATATGGTCGGCTTCGACATGATCGGGCTGTGTAAGTTCTTCGATATCGCCAACGGCATTGGTACCCAGATGGTCGTGGATTGTCTCAAGAGTGAATTCAATCTGGAAATAGCCACTGATGATATTCGTGCCGCGGTTCGCAGAGCCTTTTTGCGTGGACTGGCACTTGAGCTGCGCCAGGGGTACAGTAAAGAGGAATTCGCCCTGCCGGCGGAAGTTTACGAACAGCCGAATGGGCATATCCAGCTACCGCAGATAGCCACCCCGGAGTTTCTCGACGAGTTGCAGAAGCGGGTGTGGGCGGTTTTCGAGCCAGAACTGGAAGCCCTGTCTCTTTGATGTCGAGTTATAACTTCTATTTTATTGGGTCAGGACATGAGTCGCACAAGTAAGGATGACATGAAGTTTGTTATTTTTTTCAGGTTCTTTGCAAAGAGCTGACTGCCCGTATACCCAAAACGCAAAGGGCTGCAATCGATGAGGTTGCGGCCCTTTGTCTTTTCTGATCACCGTTTCGGGACATGCGTTGAAAATCCTATTTCAATAATCGCAGAAGTGCATATGTGGCAGGGAATGGTTAAATACCACAGCGACTGAGTTGACTGCTTTGATGAACCGGGGGTGGTTTGCCTTGCTTTTGACATAACAATGGATATAAAGAAGTGAAGTTGTCAGATAGGTCAGGCAGGTTGATCCAGCGTAAATGGAACTCTGAGGCGGTTCGATAACTGGGCAGAGACAAGTCCATTCCGCTTGCCTCTACCCAGAAACATTTAGTGTTTATGCCACGTTACCAGAAACAATATGCAGGTCGCGTTGTGGGAAGGGAATTGAAATGCCCTCGTCATCAAAGCGTAATTTGATGGTCTCTTGTAAATCGAATAGCACCGGCCAATAATCAGCTGTTGCTACCCAGGGGCGCACGGCAAAATTGACACTGCTTTCACCCAGTTCCAGTAATCCGATTGTAGGTTCAGGGTCTTTTAGAACACGAGTCTCATTTTGGAGTATTTCCTGTAGGACTGTGCGAACTTTTTTTAGATCATCGCCGTATCCAACCCCGATAACTAAATCGATTCGTCTGGTCTCTTTAGCAGAATAGTTGGTGATGGTTCCACCGGTAATTTGACCATTGGGGACAATGATTTCTTTATTGTCTCCAGAGCGGATCTTGGTACTGAAGATTTGGATTTCTTCAACGATACCAGCTACGCTACCAGCCTCTATGAAGTCCCCAGCCTTAAAAGGTCGGAAGAGGATCAGAATAACTCCAGAGGCGAAGTTTGATAATGAGTCTTGCAGGGAAAGACCTATTGCCAGACCTGCGGCAGCGAGTAAAGCGGCAAATGATGTTGTCTCTACACCTAATTTACCGAGGGCCGCGATGAAGACAAATGCCATCATTGCAACATAGGCAACATTGGTTGCGAAGCTGACCAGAGTATCGTCGATTGCTGCGCGTTTCATCGATTTGCGAATAATTCCGGTCAGCATTTTGGCGATAAGACGACCGATGACAAGAACGAGAATTGCCCAAAATAGTGGTAACGCATATTGCTGCACAAGAGCGAAAATGTTTTCCTGCATGATGGATAATCCTTTTGAAGTATGTTCCGGAGACCATTACTTTTTCGATAGTAAACCATAAAAAAAAGTCCTCGCTAGTGTTGCGAGGACTTTTTTAATTAAGACCGTAAATAATCATCGTTATGTGAGGGCGTGTCTATCCAGGTACTGCTTTACCGCTTCGATATCCGCTGGCATTGTCTCAAGCTTTCTCTTCAAGCGATCAATACCTTCAAATGCAGGAGGAAGGGTTGGATTGTCACCAGTTGCTTGCTTAACAGCAGCACCGAATTTAGCTGGATGTGCTGTTGCTAAACAGATCAGGGGACAGCTTCCACTTCGCATTTGCTTTCCGGCCGCGACCCCAATTGCAGTGTGTGGATCGAGGATGTATCCCGTTTCAGCGGAGAATGTGCCAATTGTTTTGAGTGTTTCATCATCATCTATAGTGGCTGCGGAAAAAATTTGTTGCGTTTGAGTGAGTTCGTCAGTTGAAACCGGAAGTATCCCGTCTGTTTGAAAGGTCTTCATTGCTGCGGTGATACGCGCAGAATCCTCACCATATAGGTAGAAAAGATAGCGCTCAAAGTTGCTCGCGACCTGAATATCCATTGAGGGTGACAGGCTGTGGTGTACCTCGGCAGCAGAATAATCACCTTTGGTAACAAAACGACTGAGAATGTTGTTGCTGTTGGTCGCAAGTATCAGTTTTTTGATGGGGAGGCCCATTTGCTTGGCGATAAAGCCAGCAAAGATGTCGCCGAAGTTACCGGTCGGGACTGAGAATTCTACTTCTTTTGCACCGGTCAATTTCTGAATCTGAAGGTACGCATAGAAATAGTAGACAACCTGTGCCAGGACACGTGCCCAGTTTATTGAATTAACGGCACCTAAAGCGTGCTTTTGTTTGTAATCGAGATCACCGAAGATCTCCTTGACGATTGCCTGCGCGTCATCGAAGGTGCCTTCAATAGCAATGTTGAAAACATTGTCATCTGTAACCGTTGTCATCTGCATCTCTTGAATCGGGGAGACCTTTCCTTTGGGATGCAGGATGAAAATATTGATTCCCTGCTTGCCACGTACTCCGTAGATTGCGGCGCTGCCGGTATCACCACTGGTTGCGCCGATGATGTTCATATGGGTATCAGATTTGGCGAGCAGGTATTCGAAGAGGTTGCCGAGAAGTTGCAGGGCGACATCTTTGAAGGCCAGGGTAGGGCCATGGAAGAGCTCGAGGATGTAAACGTCACCCTTCGCGATTACGGGAGTGACGTCCGGATGCTCGAACGTTGAGTAGGAACGCTCGACCAGTTCTTTCAACTCGGCATGTGGGATGTCATCGATATAGCGTGACAGAATATTCAAAGCGAGTTGCGGATAGGGGAGGTCTGCAATTTGCTTTAACTCGTCAGCCGAAAGAGTGGGGATAGATTCTGGTAACAGAAGGCCACCATCATCAGCAAGTCCCATCATGACAGCTTCAGAAAAGGGAATACCTCTGACTTGACCACGAGTTGAACGGTACTTCATGAAGACTCCTTGAAAGGCATAAATCATAAACCGAGAGGAGGAGGCGAAACTTTTCTGCATCGAACGTCTCGTTTTTGGGTTCAGAATTAAGCTGTCAATTCTAGCAAGAAAACGGAGTTAAAGAAAAGAAGAAACAAAAAAGGAGGGAGCTGCGATTACAGCTCCCTCCTTTTTAGCAGTTTGTGCTGAATCGACTTGTTAGTCTTCCAGCCTCTGGGCATCAACGACGGCGACTGCAGCCATGTTGATAATATCGGAAACATCATCACCGCGCTGTAGTACGTGAATTGGCTTTTTCATCCCCATCAGGATTGGACCGACTGCTTCGGTGTCACCAAGTTTATTCAACAGCTTGTAGCTGATGTTCCCCGATTGCAGGTCAGGGAAGACGAAGACGTTAGCGTCCCCTTTGATCTTTGAGAAGGGGTATTGTTTCTCGACCAGATCGGGATCAAGGGCGACATTGGCCTGAAGTTCGCCATCAACGACCAATTCAGGTTCTTGCTGTTTGACCAGCGCTGTGGCTTTTTGCACTTTACTGACCAATGGGTGGTTTGAAGACCCGAAGTTCGAGAAGGAGAGCATCGCCACTTTCGGCTCTATGTCGAAACCGCGTGCGACTTCGGCTGTCAGAATTGCCGTCTCAGCCAACTCTTCTGCTGTTGGCTCGATGGTTACCGTGGTGTCAGCGAAGAAAGAGATGTGTTTCTTTGAGACCATCATGTATGCGCCGTGGACTTTGGAGAGTCCGTCCTGCTTGCCGATGATTTCAAGTGCCGGGCGGATTGTTTCCGGATAGTGATGGTCAATGCCAGATAACAGGGCATCGCCATCACCCATGTGGACCATCATGGCACCAAAGTAGTTACGGTTGTTTTTGATCATCCGTTTGCCTTCAGCGCGGGTCACCCCTTTACGCTGACGCATGGCAAACATTTCATCAATATACTCAGCGCGTCGTGCGAAGGTCTTCGGGTTAACAATAGTAACCCCACCATTCAATTCAATGCCCATTTCGGTGCACTTGGCTTGAATCTCTTCCTCATCACCGATCAGGATCGGCTTTGCGATCCCTTCTTCGACCAGCGTTTGGGCGGCGCGCAGAATTTTTTCTTCATCGCCCTCGGGGAATACCACTCGTTTTGGATTCGATTTTGCCTTGTTAATCAAGGAACGCATGATCTCTTTTGAACGGCCCTGCAGGGCCTCGAGATGCTCAACGTATTTCTGCATATTTTCGATCGGCCTACGCGCAACGCCGCTATCCATTGCTGCCTGAGCGACAGCCGGGGCGACATGCAGCAAGACGCGTGGATCGAAAGGTTTCGGAATGATATATTCGCGGCCGAACTTCATTTCGGCGCCACCGTAAGCCTTGCGAACAGAATCGGGAACCTCTTCTTTTGCCAGATCGGCCAGAGCCTTGACACAGGCCAGCTTCATCTCATCGTTGATTGCACTGGCATGGGTGTCGAGCGCACCACGGAAGAGGAAGGGGAAACAGAGGACATTGTTGACCTGGTTGTTGTAATCGGAGCGGCCGGTACCGATGATAACGTCATCACGCACTGCCTTGGCCTCAGGAGGTGTGATCTCTGGGTCAGGGTTGGCCATGGCGAAAACGATTGGATCTTTTGCCATCGATTTCAGCATTGCATCCGTCAACGCGCCCTTTGCCGAAACACCAAAGAAGATGTCAGCATCGACCATGGCATCCTCGAGGGTCCGCGCCTCGGTCTCAGCCGCCAAGCGCTCTTTGTAAAGGTTCATCCCCTCGGTACGACCCTTGTAAATGACACCCTTTGTATCACAGAGGATGACGTTGTTTTTGTCTATCCCCATGGTGATGGCCAGGTTGGCGCAGGCAATGCCGGCAGCACCGGCTCCGTTAACGACGATTTTGGCATTCTCAATCTTTTTGCCTGTAAACTCGAGGGCGTTTATCATTCCCGCAGCAGAAATGATGGCCGTTCCGTGCTGGTCATCGTGAAAGACCGGGATGTCCATGATTTTCTTGAGTTCTTCTTCAATATAGAAACACTCGGGGCCCTTGATGTCCTCAAGGTTTATCCCGCCGAAGGTCGGCTCCAGCAACTTGACGGTGCGGATGATTTCGTCACTATCCTTGGTGTTGAGCTCGATATCGAAAACGTCGACATCGGCAAAGCTCTTAAAAAGTACACCTTTACCCTCCATGACCGGCTTACCAGCGAGCGCGCCGATGTCACCAAGTCCTAACACAGCGGTGCCATTACTTACGACAGCAACCAGATTTCCTTTGGCTGTATACTCATAGGCATCATTAGGATTTTTCTCGATCTCGAGGCAGGGCTCGGCAACTCCTGGACTATACGCAAGGGAAAGATCCCGACTGGTCGCGCAGGGTTTCGTTGTTATAACCTCAATCTTCCCTTTTCGGCCCGTGCTATGATATTCGAGTGCATCACTCTTTTTTGCCATCTGATTTTACCTCCTGTGAAATGGTGTCTGGCACTGATTGTCCAGCAGAAAACTGTGCTTTGCGAGTCTTGTGATGTAATAAAGGCAGAACCTCCCTTGGGCTCTGCCTGCTTCTTAGCTAGACTGAAAAATTATAGTTTCACTAAAAAAAAGTCAAGTTTTATATATGCTCACAAGAACCACCTGTGATGTAATTAAACGCAAACGTAATGCCAATTTTGTATAAAATAAGCTCAATGAGATAACATATCAGGCTAGTTGCGGGCGTCAAGGTGATGCTGGTGGCAAATGAATCGGGCTGTTACGTAAAATAAAGAGAATTATGCACACATTGTGGCGAGAATTGGCCACACGGGTTCAGCTTTTGGATTGCTTTTCCCGTAAGAGGGATAGGAATATGGGTGATATTTACCGTTTGGGAATTATCTCAGACACGCATCTTTTAGAACTTTCTACTGCGACTGAACTTGCTGCTCAGCTACTTGGTGGGCCCTTTGACAAGGTTGATGCAATTCTTAATGCAGGGGATATGATTATTGCGGATTTCGAGAGCTGCTTTGATGGAGTACCTGTTTATAGCGTGCAGGGAAACATGGATGTGGCAAGGTCAGATTTGCCGCTGCGGCGAATTGTAGAAGTTCAGGGTTATCGAATAGGTCTAATCCATGGGTGGGGACCTCCGAGTGCGGTCCCACAAAATGTACTGACAGAATTCGAAACTGATAATTTGGATCTTCTGGTTTTCGGACATACTCATACTCCTTTTCATGCGTATGTTGGCCGAACACTTTTATTTAACCCGGGGAGTGCAATGGACCATCGCGGCAATGCTGACAGTTGTAGTGTTGGACTTGTTGAAATAGATCAGACCATTTGCGCCAAGCATATTCCTTTTGAAATAAGGCCATATTCTTAGTGTTTTGTGTTTATTTTTTAATAAGTCTCTAATTGATCTTGGAGAGCCTAAATCTCTGTGATATTCTCTGTAAAATCACTAAATTAAGAAGGGAATTAAATCAGGATGCTTGAACTTTTCCAGATGGGCGGAGCCCTGATGTACCCGATTCTGATCTGTTCGATAATCGCTTTGGCGATTTTTCTTGATCGGATTTGGACCTATCATTCGTTGAAGCGCTCATCGGCACCTCTTTTTCATGACGTAGAACGTCTTGTTCGTAACGGTCAGCGAGAGGAAGCGTTGCAGCTTTGTCAGCAACAAAACACACCGATGGGACGAATATTACAAGTCCCCTTGAAACAACATGGCGCTTCTCGCGCTCATCTTAAGACGTTGGCAGAAGAGGTTGGATATCGTGAAACCGCCGCGTTGGAGCGCTATTTAGGTTTGCTCGGAACTATTGCGACGATATCACCACTACTTGGTCTCTTAGGGACCGTCTTTGGGATGATTCGCGCTTTTACCGTGATCGCCAGTGAAGGGGTTGGCACGCCAGCTACATTGGGAGGTGGCATCTCAGAAGCATTGGTAACAACTGCTGCCGGGTTGTCTGTTGCTGTCCCAACAATTCTGCTTCACAAATATCTTTCTAGTCGCGTTGATCGTTCTATCCTTGAGATTGAGGATTACACTATGCAAATCGTTGATCTGGTCGGTGAGAATCACTAATGGGGTTTCGGCGTCGTCAAATTGAAGAACCACGGGTCGATTTGACCCCAATGGTCGATGTTGTTTTTCTTTTATTGATCTTTTTCATGATCTCGACAACTTTCATTGAGACCCCCGGACTTACGATTAATCTGCCAAAATCTTCAGCTCAGCAGCTTAAAAAAGAACAGCAAGAGGTGCGGGTTTACCTGCGTGCTGATGGTGAAATTTTTCTTGAGCAACAAGAAATTGAACTCAGCGATTTGATTGAAAATTTACGGGCATATGGTGACAAAGCTGTAGACACAACCTTCCTCTTGATGGCTGACAAGGATGTTAAGCACGGCAATGTCGTTAAATTGATGGATACTGCGAAGGCTGCTGGTTTTATCAAATTGGCAATTGCGACAGAAAAGAAACAATGAAAAACAACGAAGCGGGAGGCCAGAGGTGAGAAAACGCATCGGCTTGTCTTTTCGCGTTTCGCGTCTCACGCTTCCCAACTCGGAGTGGTCATGTCAAAAACCATAGCGATATTAACTGGTGGCGGTGATTGTCCAGTTTTAGCTTAACGCGACACTGTGTGCGTGATTGATAGGACAGCGTAAGTTGTCGCTATTTATCACTTTTTATGTTAGGGCTTTCATTGTAATGCCACGCGTAACATTTGCGCGGTATTTTAACGACGTAAAAAGTCGGAATGGGAGCCTTGAGTGGACACCGAAAATAAGGTCGAACAAAACCTAAATGAAGAAGTCGAATTAGAGCTGATTGTTGGTGGCATTGACCTCAGTGATCCGCTTAAGCCGTATATAGCAAGGCACAGCTATAAATATGACTTCACCTTCCTAACTAACCATCTCCTTCATCCCCAGTTGGCTCGCGACATGGCTAGCGCCTTCGCGATTCGACTTAGCAAGGTCAAGAAGACGCGGGGAAAGCAAAAGCACCACACCGTTAAAAAAATCGAAAAGGCCATGTTCTGGCTGTTTAATTACCTCGACTCCGGAAAACAGACGACCTTCAAGCTGAGCGTTAAACAAAGTTTCAAGGAAGGGGTCATGCCGGAAGGGGATGATTGGCAGAAGGTCATGGATGCCTTCCGTGCTGCAATTTTTCGGACAAAGAATAATCCCTTTGTTGATTCCGAAGCTCCTAATACCCTTCGCACCTTTAAAGACGCCGTAAAGCCATACCTCGACTGCTGCAAAACTCTCGGTCTTTTGCCTGGCTTCAATTTAAAGGCCAAGAAGAATTCCAGTGCTGGACTCAAACAGGGCAAAAACAAACTCCTAAGCGATCTCTCAAGAAAAAAACTCAGCGAGAAGAATGTTGAGAAACTGCTTGGCGGCTATCTAGATATGAAGGTTGCTGAACACGACATTATCGAACGGGAGAAGAGAGCCGCAATTATATCTCTTGCAACCACGGGAATTGATGTCAGTGGGCTTAATGATGACGAAATAGTTCAAGAGATTTACAGGGTTAACAAATCTCGGCTCGCTGAATTAAGGCGAGTTGCAGAGGAGGAGTTCAGCGTGGCCTGGAAAATCTATCTAGAGGGTCAGGAGCTGCTTGAAAGTTGCGACCTCTCCTATGAAGACGATATCTCGGAGCCTCTTGAAGACTTCTTAAGACTACATGCTGAAGGGATGAATGGCATGAGTCCAGAGTTGAGATACCACCCCTTGCCCGAGATGTTTCTTGGTGAGTTTGAATCCGTTTGGAGTGGTGCGAGTCGCCGCGTGCCTTTGCCATATGAAGTATTTCTACCTCGCGTACTGACCTTAATAGATGGACGTTATGGCAAGCATGGCAGAACCATCAAGTACCCCCTAGAAAAACCCCTTGTAGATCTTTTCAAGAATGCATTCAGACAACAAACAAGTAAGCAGGGTGCTACGACCGGCAAATACGGTAAGGCGGGTTTTCAGGGATTGGTTAAGGCTCGACTGGGGGCAAGTAATGACACGCTTTATGCGGGCTTTCTGATCCTCCTTCTAGATACGGCACACAACATCTCCGTCATTGAAGACCTTACTGTCGATTGCTTAAGGGACACTGATGACCCATCAATAAAGAAAATTTGGGGGATCAAGGATCGTGCTGACTACAACGTCGTTGACGCCTTTGTGCGCATCGACGACCCGGACCAGAAAATCAACGCCGTTGAGGTTGTTCGTGCAATTGAGGAAATGACCCACCGCTTCCGTAAGCTCGCTACTGTAGGCGAGCATCGCCTGTATAAAATCCAAACTGCCGATGTAGATGTAGTGAAGAGACTATTCATCCGAGAAGCCCAAAGACAAAATGAGCGGCCAGAAAATGATGATGAACTAACGGCCTTCTTTGAAGGAGGGCTGGGCATCAACGTCGAAAAAGGAACCAACCGTTTTAGGGAACGGTGGCCTCAGATCGGCGCCTATGGATTCACGCCGGACGCCATTCGTACCACAATTAACGTTCTTGGTTTCATGGATGGCAAAAGCATCGAGAGTGTGCAAACCAAAATGGGGCATGCGCGTGTCGACACAACTTCAGGATATATTTTTAGAAGTTTTTCTCGCACGGCATTGACCCAGCAGGTTCGTGAGTTCCAGCGCAATCTTGAAGCTATCATGATTTCAGATATAGAGGGTGCTGCTCAAAAGCTTGGGTACACCGTTAGGGAGTTTGACGAGTGTCTTGAGGGTGCCGAAAGAACCGGCCTTGGCAGTCTTTGTTTTCACCTCAAAAAGGATAAGAACGGCAATATCGTCAGTGAAAAGCCAGATGAGTGCGACCCTGTTGAGGATTGCCCTGAGTGCCCCCTTATAAGGGTATTCCCAGCGCTAAGAGAGAACCTGCTAGATGCGCTCACAATGCGCGACTGGATCAAGAGAAACAAGGACCGACTAATAGCTGAAAATATAACGAGATATCGTAATGTCTGGTTGCGTTGGCTCGCGATTACTGAAGGGGTTATAGACAAAGCAAAGTCCGATATCAACGTAGATAGGGCAGAATTTAGGGCGGCAGAAAAGTTGGCCGAGGAGCTTTCGGCGAGCAGTTTTCTGCCCTACCAATAGGAGCTGCAATGTACGACGGCGAAAGACACAATACGACTGTTCAGCAATCCGTTGAGGCTCCTTATGCTCGACCATGGTTGGACGAAATAGATAAACCTGAGTGGATGGCTGATGAGTCGTCACTCTACGACGACAGTTGGATACTGATAGATGACAATCCAAGCACAAAACCAAGGCCTATAGACTGGGTTCAGCCGCTTTATGACCCTATTACAGAAAGGGTTTCTCTTTTAACCGACCCTGAAAATGCAGAGCTTCTTGAAGTCGCTCAAAAGTTTTGTATCAATCTGCGTAACGGCAACGTCTCTTCCATAGATTCGATGCCTGGGCAGTATATGATCACCTCACTATTCTTGAATTTTTTGGCTTGGATGCGACTCCAACTCGTCAGCAGTATCAATGATCTCAAGCCAAGCCATTTCAGAAGATTTGTAAAGCAAGTACACCTTGGGTGGGGACATCTCTTGGATGCAGAATCGCGCCTTGAGTGCTACGTCAGCCGCCTCAAGCAATCAGGGAAGACGATGCCTGTTAGACACAGGACGTCAACCGATAAGAAGCTCGTGATTGATGCCAACCAGGCTTATTACGAGATTGGTCTACATCCGGGAATGTCTAAAAGTCTCGGGCACAACTTCATCACCATGTTTTGGAGGGCAGCGCTCGAATTGAACGGGGTGGAGCAGCTTGAGACTGACAGCCGCGAAAAGGCAGAACGTGATTTGGTTGAGGGTCCAAGTTTAAACACGACTAGTAGCCACAAAAAATATCCAGCGCTGTGGCAAAGGCTCTATGAGATGGGCTATGTCATGCCGCAAAAGCTTGGATTTAATCCATCCGAAGCGTTTGTTCCTGGTGAAGTGATGAACCCAACGGATATCTCCAGAGAGGCTATGAAGTTAGCTGCCATTGAGGACTGTGAAGGCATGACCGAGACCATCCCAGACCTTCAGGCCTTCCATTTGATAGACAGGGCAATTAGGTGGGTGCTCATGTATTCAGAGGATCTTATCCGGCTTCGTCGCGAGGCTACTGAGGCGCTAAAAGAGAGGACGACGACCTACTTCGAAGGGAGAAAGGTTGTTATTGCGCAGGTTTTGGACAGCGCCAAAGTTTCGTTTTCGCCTAGCGACCCCGGTGCGCCTTGGCCGCTTGAAACAGTCCGCAGCCCCGCGAAAAGTGAAAATCTATCTCTTAACAATGCGAGCGGACGGCTTCTCATGGCTGCTTGCGCGATTGTCATAACGGCCTTCACAGCGCGGCGCAGGGGTGAAGTTCTTGGGATAAAGGGCGGGGAGCCGACCGATGAAGACAAAGCACCCAGAGCTATTCACATAGACGAAAACGACGAGCCTTGGCTATGGTGTTGGATCGAGAAAACACTCCAAAAATGGGACCGGATTCCGATTCCACAGGTCGTCGTTAAGGCCGTTGAAGTGCTTGAAGAGTTAACCGCTGAGACCCGTGTGAAGTCAGGCAGAAGAAGCCTTTTTGAGCTGCTTTTGTTTGACGGCGATGAAGTACACGATTTCGAAATTACAAAATATATCAATGAGTTTGCAGCCTTTGTTGAGGTTCCCCCCCTAGAGGATGGTAGCAAATGGGTCTTTAAGTCCCACCAGTTCCGTCGCCTCTTCTCCTTGATCTTCATGTATCGCTATAACTATGGGCAGCACGGGAAGTTCGAGGCCTTGTCTTACCACCTCAGGCACTTCTCATTGGAGATGACCAAGCGGTACATCGAAGAGATCAAGGAGTCGGACATGTTGAAGGCTCATAGAGAACACATGGTTACTGACCTGATGTCTGAGGTTCTCAGGGGAAAACGAAAAGCATCTGGGCCTGCTGGTGATGACTTGAAGCAGCAGCTCGACGACATGCTCAAGGAGGTTATTAAGGGCACGAAAGTCCTGAGTGGGGATGAGTCGCCTGTTGTCGCCCGTAAGATCGCCGAGATGGTCATGGATAAGCTGCAAGTGGAAATGGTTCCGTTCCTGTGGGGTTATTGTGTGAGTTACAAGAACTTTGATGGCGAACGCTTCCAGGGGCTCTGCATTAAGCAGGGCAAGGAAGCCGATGGGCCTAACATTGGCCGGGCCACCGCGAAAAAGTGTTATGGCTGCGAGCACTTGTATGTTGACGAACACTTCCAGCCCTATTGGGATACAGGCTCAAAGCAAAACCAAGAGTGTATTGACAGTCCTAACGTATCTGACCCCCTGAAGGATCTCGCCAGGAAAAATCTGGACGTCTTCAATGGCGGAATGGAGCAGTATTTCGCCAGATCGACAGAGGTGACGCATGACTGATTCAGGCTATGTGGTACATGAGGATAAGGATACCCGCGAAGCCAAGACAACACTTCGCATCAAGGAAAAGATTGCTGTTCTTGAGAAATGGTTCGAAGACGGCGTACCTGAGGGTTACCAGTGGCAAGAAGCCGAGAATCCAGACAAGAAGTTCGGTGTTCCGACCAATTTTTCTGAATTTCATAAGTGGAACGATCCAGAGTTGAGACTCACGGTTAAAGTCGACGGCAAAAAGTACAACGTTGAAGGGGTTTACCCCTATGCGGGAAGTTCCCTTTATAAGCCCGACCGAAAAACCATTAAGAAACGCGCAACTGACCTTTTGCGCGATATTAAGAAACGTCCAACGCCAAAAAAGGAGATGGGAAAGGTCAAGGCAGAGAAGAAGGCTTTGGAGGCTTTAACTCAGCAACTCGTGAACGAAAACGTGGAGCTGAACGCCCTTATTGATCAGCTACGTGAATATCTTGAAACTGCCAAGGATGAGATTAGTCTCTTGAAAAATCGGGTTAAGGATCAGGAAGTAGAACTCCGAAAAATAAAACCTATTGGACCAAGGCTAGTCAGGTAGAAAGGGAGGGGCATGTACAGGTACGACGGTGAACCAATACCAAAGATTACTAAGGACATGACGCCCACTACCGTTGAGGGCATCAGGAATGCCGAGAAGCTTAAAGCGTATCTTGAGGAAGGCTTGGAGACCGATACGCTTCCCTTGAACAACAAGGCGTTGCACAGGAGGGATATTGCCGAGCAAGTTGGCTTTGGTCGCAGTGCTTACCAGCAGAATCCTTACATCAAGAACCTTATTGAATGGGCCGAAAGTCAAAACGGCCAGAAGCCGAAACCGGCTAGCACAGGAAGGGGATCGACCGACAAGGAGAAGGAGCTGTCCGCCGAAGTCAGCCGACTTCAGAACCGAAACATCACCTTGAAAACCGAGCTTCATGACGCCGAGACAAAGCTTCGTGAGGTTGGCTACGTGAAGAAGCAAAAGAAAGGCGGCGGAACTGTCTACGTCAGGATAAATCAGGGTATAGAAAGGTTGCCATGGGAGGATGACGTTAAGGATGAACTTATTCACCAGTCAGAAGTTGACAGCGGTCCTTTGTTTGGTGGCAAGGAGGAAAGCGAATGAGTGACGAGAAGGATAAATATTTGTCCAGGGTCTTAGAATTAGACGCATAGAGTTGAGTAACGGTACGTTTACTCTATATCGGGTGGGATATAAATGCTTGAATTTACGGCAAAAATAGATGGACTCGTCTGGCAAAAGCCGAATCGTGGCGCCATTGTTAATGCGACCGTGATTGATGGCGATTTGCCGAGTGGCGCCGAGTGGCGCATTCGGATGCCGCACAGCGCCACTGACGATGACAGCGTACAGCCTGGTCAATGGTGGCGCGTCCAAGGTGAGCACGAGCAATTTCAAGGAAATCCTCAAATCGGTGTTAAAGAGGCCACCTTTCTTCGCCCGAGCGGGGAGCACATCAAAGACCTGCTGGCCGGAGACAAGGATAGGTTCCCCAAGATCGGGGCAGCCTACGCTGAGAAGCTCTGGGACAAACTCGGGAAGAAGCTGTTTGACCTTCTCGAAAAGAAGGATGAGGAAGAGCTGGCGAAGGTAATGCGCGAGCTAAAAATCCCGACCCCTCATGGCTTGGCCGAAACTCTGGTCAAAGGCTGGGCCGGCCTCGGTATTGGTGAAATTATCTGCTGGCTCGACAACCTCCCTGCCAGTGGCAAGTTCGGGATCAAGCTTGGCCGAAGGGTCTGTAGGTGCTGGGGCACCGAGGCTCGGAAACGCGTCGAGGAAGACCCCTATCGCCTCTTGTCTTTTTACAAAGATCCCCGTCACGTGAAATATGAATGGGCAGCCTGGAAGAAGGTCGATGAAATCGCCCAGAGGGTGTTCAAGATTAAGCCGAATGACGAGCGTCGATTGCACGGTGCAGTCATCGAAGCAATCTATAAATCTTACGACGCCAAGAATACGATCATAGACCGCACCACCCTACTGGAGAAGGTTAAGGGTCGGCTCGGATCAGAAAAACTTGCCACAGAGGCTCTGTGCCGTTCCTACGGCAAAAATTCCTACCTGCACAACGACAAATGGTTCCAGGCTCGCGGTGTTTTCCTGATGGAAAAGGACGTTGCCGAGAAGCTGAACCGTATCATGCGCTACAAGCAATATGATCTGTTCGTCACAGATTCCCAGGTGGACAAATACATTGCCGAGTTCGAGGACAAGGAGGGATACAAGCTTGCCCCCGAGCAGAGGAAGGCAGTCCACCTCTGCCTGGACAACAATTTATCCGTCATTACCGGAGGTGCCGGAACAGGAAAAACTTCGGTTCTCAAGTGCATCTACTATGTTCTCAAAAAATTGAAGGGTGAGATTGTTCAGATGGCTGTTGCGGGCCGCGCAGCTCGCCGTATGACGCAGGCCACTGGATATCCTGCACGAACCATCGCTGGGTTCCTCAACGACAGCAAAAAGGAATACAAGTCGGAAGACGTCACCTTCGTTATTGACGAGGCATCGATGCTCGACTTGCCAATGATGTACAGGATACTCCGGCAGCTTCATGAGGGGGCCCGGTTGATTCTCGTTGGCGATGCTGAGCAGCTTCCCCCTATTGGCCCCGGACTGGTGTTTCACCTGCTCGCCAAGACGATGTTCGGCATCGTTCCGGCTGTGGCGCTGATAAGGATTTTCAGGCAGGAAGATTCGTCCGGGATACCCTCCGTAGCCGCCGCGATTCGCGGTGACCAGGATAACGATCCTACTCTTCCCGAACTGCCGCAGTATAGTGGGCAGGGGATTGGGGTGAGCGTCTATCCTGCGAAAAATGGTGAAATAGCCGCAGCTTTACAGGAGATCTATGCAGATCTCTGCGAAACTGAAACTGGCGAGCGAGACCCCAAGGCAGACGTCCAAATTCTCGCCATCATCAGCAGGGACAAGCCGCATGGTGTGGAGGGTATTAACAAAGCTTTTCACGCCAAATATTCGAAGGGCAAAAAGCGGGTTCTCGGCTACACCGAAAAGCAAGCTCCATGGGCAGCACCGGCGCAGTTCACAGTGGGCGAGCCCGTCATATGGAAGCAAAACGAGTGGGAGCGCGACCTGTTCAACGGCACCCTCGGCGTCATCGAAAAAGCCTATGATGCACCCTCCACTGAAAAACCTGATCCGGGAGAACACCTCAGCGCCAAAATCAACTTCGACACTGGCAAGCAAGACGTCATGATTTCCGATCTGGATAGCATGGACTGGGCTTATGCGATTACGGTGCATAAAAGCCAGGGATCGCAATTCAAGCGTGTCGTGATCCCTATCGTTAAGGGTGATTTGCTGGATAAAGCATTGGTCTACACTGCCGTTACCAGAGGCGTTGAGCAGGTCGTGTTGGTTGGTGATATTGAAGCCGCCAAAAAGGCCATTGAGGACGGTGCTGCTGCCGACAAGCGGGACGTTGGCCTCGGCCACATGCTGAAGTTGGTTCTAGGGGATGATGCGTAATGGGTAAGGCCAAAATATTTGATACCCCCCGACTGTTCTTTACCGACAAGCATTGCGTGTTCGGAGATGGGGATTTAGAACGACCTAGCGTTGGTTTCTTGGCCGATGAATATGGTAAGCCGATTTATCCTGTAATCCGCTGGCTGATGATCCAACGAGTTCGAAGACCCAACCCCGATGATGATGGGACTATTAAGCAGTTAGCCGCCGACCTCAGGATGTTTTGGGAGTTTCTGTCACGGGAGAATAAAGACTGGCGCGAAGTGAACGACCGGTTCCTAAGTCTTTGGAGAGACAGGATGGTTCAAGGGATACGAGTGTCGAAGGCGCAGAGAGGTTCAGACGAGAAAAAGAACGCGGTCAATCCAATTAGAAACGGTACGATCAACCGAAGAACTGCAACCGTTTTGCGCTTTTACATCTGGGCCAAGGAACAAGAGATAGTTGACGAAAAAATGGTTGGAACTGGGGGCAAGTTTCGCCTCCTCTGGGAATATGGTGGGAAGAATAATAAGCAACGTGTGTGGGTTGGAAAACTCAAGGAAGAAGAGTCTGCTCCGTCTGCACTCCCAGATGATGACGACATTGATAAATTGCATGACGCCTTATCCCTAATTTTCACCAGACAGACAAGCGCTCGTAATCGACTCTACGTGGAATGGAATAGGTACGTGGGGTTGCGGGGTTTGGAGGCCGCATCACTTAAAGTTCATATGATTCCCTCTGCTGAAGATATTCAGCCGTATATTGATGCCGAGAAGCCCTATCCTTTGGATTTCTCTCCTCGGAGGCAGGGGGTTAGAACCAAGGGAGGGAAAGATAGGCCGCATCCACTTGATGTTGACCCGATGCTGCTAATGCAGACCAGGCAATACATCGATACGCGCAGACCAACAATTGTTGAACGAGCCAAGAATCACTTTGGGCGGACCTACAAGAAATCAGATGCCGTATTCCTCTCGACTTCAGGTGAGACCTTAGGCCAGCAAATCAAAACAAAAACGATTCAGGAGGCTATCTCAAAGGCAATCAAAGGTGCTGGACTCAATATCACCCCACATGGCTTGCGTAAAGTTTTTGCCATGCAAGTTGTACTGGACCTCTATCTCGGAAAGTATATGAGCTTGCAAGACAAAGGGGTCGAGATGAATCATATTTCAAATTTTATTGATGACAACTCAATCATCACATATGCCTCTCAGCAACTCGGCCATAAATTCACGACGACCACAATCAAGCATTATCTCGACACGACAAAACTAAAGATGTTTGCCATGTCTGATAGAGTGCGCCTTCAATATTTGGAGCGCCATAAAAAGAATGCACTGGCCGCACACAATGTTTATGAAAGCAGTGCTGATGGTGATGGTGATGGCGATGGCGATGGTCTTATGCGGAAATATGCGTTAGCGCACACCGATGGACTGCAAAAAGCGCTCGATGATGGTGATAACGAAAAGGTGATCAATATTTTAAAAAAACACTTTCACAATTAAATTAGGCAGTTGAAAATGAGTGGACAGCTTTTTACGTTCAGCAGAAATCAATGTCTTAAACCTACAGGGGCCAACAGCGATTGCGGTTATCAAGAATCATCGTCTTAAGCCTACATGTACATTGATTCGTGTGCGCCAAAGACTGTGCTCTCGGAGAGAGTTCTGGCTGTACCAGTTTACTGCCAATTGTTGGGTTGGGTTGTAGGTTTAAAACAACGATTATTGTGAAAGTATATTTTTGTTGTAGTTGAGATCTGTTGGGGAGTTTTTCCTGGCAGATCATCTTGAGAACCAACTTATCTAGACAGACTTACCTATCAGCTCTATGAGGCGGTTGTCCTCAAACTTAGAATTAGCGAAACAGAGGTGGTGTTATGGGTGACAAACAAAAAACGAACATAAGGCATAAGGAAAAAACACTCGCCGGAAGCAAGCCTGTTAATATCCAACGAGGATACAGTCATCGCGATGAAAGAGGCCCGTGAAGGAAACCTGTCTGCTTTCAGTCCCGTCGATGACCTTTTTGTCGATCTCAACAGTCCGGGAAAATAAATTGCAAGACTTAGGAGTTTCGAGAACTGAGGCGACGACTCCCTGACACAGGGGTATTACCATTGTTTCAAGAGCTTGATATTGTCATTGTCCGCAAGGTAAACAGCTATTCCGTTGGGGAAGGCCTCAGTCCCGACGATGACCATGAGGAATGCTTTGAGTTGGTGACGTGACTCTCGGAAGCATGCGTGGATACTTTCACGATCGATCGGTGATTTTGAAGGTATAAGTTCTGGATGTGTGTGCCAATCACCAACGAAATGTTGTGCACATAAGCGCTTTGCCCGGATCTCAAGTTTTTGGAGCCATTTATTTGGACGAAAACTATGTCGACCCCGCTTGTCCGTTGGTTTTGGCGGTGTTGCATCTAGGATATAAGTATCCTGTCCTTCGAATCGAGCAAAAAGCTGCCCCCCTGCTTCCAAATCACTATCGCGTAGTTGCTGATATCTAAACATTTTTTCTAAGACAACATCAGAAATGATAATTGCCGGACCATTTGGCTCAATTCCAAACCTATAAATCATTACAGCCCCTTACAGATGCAGCAGGATCGATCATTTGCGAAAGGTACGTTGAGTATCTTTCCACCTTCTCCGGGGTTCCCATGACTATTTTGCCAATCAGGATTCCAAATTCCTTTGTCTGCCGACAGAAGTTTTTTCTGCCCAATCCAGACTTGGTGGGCGGGGCCTATTGTCTTGCTCAGCAAGGTGTCAGTTGCGATATCTGCAACCAAAGCCTGGACGTGTGAAAGCTCAACGGCTCCATATGGCTGAAACATCCCGCCGCACATCGGCACTCGGATAAGAGTTTCTTTCTCGGGCCATTGAGTAACGGGTACTTTTATCCGCCCATGATTATCCATCAGGCATTGTAGGCATCCCCGGCCACCAAAAACCGCTATGGCATGCCCCGCAGCAGCATGGTCCTCCAGCCAGCCGAAAACTACTGGCGGGAAACTAAATTCCCCATTTGCTATAACATTCAACGGGCCTTCGGCTGCCAAGCTTCCTATTGTGGAAATTATCAAGTCCGCAGAAGTGAAAACTTTCGGAGTCCTTTCATAGACGCGTTCCCATTTCATTGAATGAAACTCAAAATCTAGGTGCGGGAATCTTTTTTTAAGACCCTCTACGAGTGTTTCTGCCTTTAGCACCGGAGTTGGGTGAACGCCGAGAGTGTGACGACTTGCATTCTCAGGCTCTAAGGCTTCGGGATCAATAAGATGTATTTTCCCAACTCCTATTTTTGCCAATATCTCAACAACACCGCTTCCAAGGGAACCCGTGCCTACGAAGATGACTGTTTTTTTCATGAGTAAACCTGTATCAGGGTTATGCCCCCGGCCATGGACCCACAACCCATCGCTACGCTTAACGGAGGCTCCGCGCAACGGTACTGAACAGTACCTGTTTAGAAGTATCGCACCTGAAATTTTATCTGGGCGGAACCCATTTCCAAGTTTTTCGATTGGGGTTCTAGGTGAACAATTCAAGCGGGCAAGGTCTGGAACCTGAGGTAGTACCAGCCCGGCAAAACCGAATCCGTTGCGACCAGGAAATCCGACTAATATCTTTTTGCGGCTAAGGGATGGCACCGAAAGGAGATACTCTTGGACGATTCTGTTTGCCCCATCATTATCGGATATTGTGTCTAATAGGTTATAGACGAACTTCGGATATTCACCAGGTCGCAACGGCCGATCTAAGATAATGAAAGGAATTTTTTCCACCCATTTTAATTTGGGATTTCTCCCGTAAAAATTCAGACCCCATGATTTGATGCTATCTTTTGTTTCGGCGACCAATGTAAACGCGTGATAGGGATAGGAGTACACCCACCGCGTAGGCCCTTCAGGATCGCAGAGAGAAACGAAATGTTTAGACTTTCGGCGCCACCTTTCCCAGTAGCTTACAAATTCATCTTCAAACCGCTCCAAGCCTTCCCCTCGAAGTGATTCGTTTACAAGAGTTTGGCCTTCCTCTAGTAATTTGAGGACGACAGCTTCTACGTTTACGATAGATGTTGCGGAGCCATTCGGCAGGAGGCAAAGAATGCCTTCCTCCTCAAGGTTTGGCCATTCAAGGACGGGAGGTGCAGGATAAACAGCCAATCGGGGAGGCGTGAATGGAAATGCTGCACCTACGAGCAATCGCAGATGCAGCAATGGGTCGCTACAAAGGTTAGGAACTTCCCAGCCCGCCACGAATTCGCGATAAGGGCGCAGTTGTTTTTTGCTCAGTCGGCACCACTCTGGTAAGTGGGAAAGCAGTGCTTCAATTTTCTGAACCCCCTGTTGGTGTAGCACTTCAAGCAGAGCCTTGACCCCAGCGACCGCCACCTTTTTTGTCAACAGCGCCTGGATCGCTCTTCGAGGAAACTAGATTTGCAAGGCAAGCGGCGTTTGTTGCCCTATTGTCTGCGTCATCTTCCTCATTATAGCGACCTATAAAAAAGTCAGTGCCAAAAACCTTATCCCATGCCTTCAGCGCATTCTTCTTGGTACAGTCGGTTTCATCGAGAATTTCAAGCTCATCGAGTGCCCAGCTTAGCTTGTCTCGCAAGAACTTCATTTTCGAATCATCAGGGCCATTCGTGACCATCGCACCAGAAGTAACAGGGTGAGCAACTTCAAGGTTGTAAACGAGTCGGTCGTGCATTGCTCGCATAGTATCCCTGAGTGCAGTGTCTTCTCGGTCGTTGTTCGGATTATAGTTTTCTTTCGCCAAGATGGTGATGGCAAAACCACTGGCAATTTGCGACTTCCAGGATTCCCGGCTTTTAGCAAACTTTTTAAGGAAACGTACGATCCGGCGATACTGTCGACCATTAGTTTCGTCTGGACTCAGAGACCTATTTGCCTTTTTAAACCAATCTTCAACGTCTGCGGCACGAGAAGCCACCCAATCAGACCCTGAAGCTAACTCATATTCATCATTATCATCTCGGATGCGGTAGACGGGAAAGTCAACATGGTACCCAGCTTGGTAGAATACTCGGACGCAGTTCTTTTTTACTTCAGGCTCGATACTGAACCGTTTGTCGCCAGAAAGAGCGTCGCAAATCATCACTCTGGCATTTCGTGCGGTTTTATCTCCTCCGTTTGGCCCTTGTAGAGACGCTTGGCTAAAATAAACCCCATCGTCAATATCGTAGTCGTTCGCACCATCCTGCACCATCGTCAACATCGCGTATGACCCTTGCTTGATGAATTCTTGTGGCGCAGGTTCTTCATTGGTTATGAGGCCAGATTTAATTCGATCGCGGGAGGACTCTCTTCTGTCCCGCATGTTGGTACGTTCTGTTTGCGGCAGTGTGGCCTTCTCATCGTGAAATGCTAGTACGTCTTTAGCGCAATCCTTCATGACACCCCTCCCTAGAGCTTAAGAATATGATTCGGTTGCGTGTATGAAACGAATGATATAACTTCAATTTTCATTGGTCAACAATTGAACGTGAAATCAGATTTGGAGTTTTCAATGAAGCCTTACCGTGTACTTTCGCTTGATGGTGGTGGCATGCGAGGACTATACACAGCAACACTGGTTAAAACATTAGCCACGAGGCTCAGTCCTGGCGATGATGGTGACCCAGACATTGGGAGTGCTTTTAACTTAATTGTAGGGACAAGCACTGGTGGCATACTCGCGTGTGGTTTGGCTGCTGGGGTCGCAATTAGCGACATCATTAGCCTTTACAAGGACTCTGGGCCGAAGATATTTCCCAACCCAATGCCAGAAGGGAAATGGGGAAAACGCCGATGGGCTTTCAAGTTTAAAGGAAAATCACCGAATAGTGCCAAAGAACTCAAGTCGGCATTAGAAATATGTCTTGGTAGTGAAACCGTAGAGGACATGTATGTTAGGCGCAAAGTAGGGCTATGCCTAACTTCTGTGAAAATGGCTACCTTCAAACCCCGCGTGTTCAAGACCCCACACAATAAATTGAAAACCTTGGACAATAAGTACAAAATTGTTGATATCTGTATGGCTACAAGTGCCGCCCCGCTCTATCTGCCCCTGTCATATCTTGAAGCTCCCGGGCAAAATGAAAGTGATATTAATAAAGATTTTGATGTTTACGTTGATGGTGGTCTTTGGGCAAATAATCCAGTTCTCGTAGCGCTGACAGAAGCACTTTCCATGGCAGAAGATGATCAGCCGATAGAAATTCTTTCTATCGGCACATGTCCGCCACCTTCGGGAGAATCGCCTAGCAAAGACAACCTTGACTGGGGTGGTTCTGATTGGGATTTTGGGAGGAAGGCTCTGAGCGTGTCAATGGATTCACAGTCTGAAGGTTGTGACTTTATGGCAAAAATTCTTAGTGAACAACTCTCTATGCGAACCAATCGTAAAGTGTCTGTTTTACGCCTTGATCAAGGTCCAGCGCCAGCAGATCACACTAAATATCTCGTTCTTGATAGGGCCGATTTGGACGCCCAAAGAGTTCTTTCACAGATGGGTGCCGAAGATGGGCTAACTGCTCACAGTAAGGTTCTCTCCGCGAAAGAAGACTCATTTAACTGGATACAGGACGCTCTGTCTGACCTGACCTTTCTGCAAAGAAGGCCGACAGTGAGCAACAGTGAAGAACCTACTACACCAGATAGCCTGTCGTAATCGCGATCTGACCAGACAGACATTGTCAGATTGAGCCACATTCAAGGATTCTAGAAATCTCGATTTGCAGGAATTCTGAGAAATTTATTAGTAAAATACCTCAACGACCCAAACTTGGCCTCTATAGTGTTTGACACAACGAATCCTCCACACACCACAAACGTTGTCAGGGTATATAGGTTTAAAACAACGATATTCCCACTCCCGAAAACGTTGTCAGGTCATATAGGTCTAAAGCACTGATTTCTGGTGAGCCGGGCGGGCTTTTGATGTTCATTATGTTGTAAGTTTCGATATCAGTTACTTGCACATGCCGCAAACAACGTACCGCTTACCCCTCCAGTTCCAGAGGCTCCATAAGCTTAACCATCCCTTGATAGTGGGTATCATCTAGCACTTGGAAGAACTCCAGAATCGTCTTCATCACTTCCTGAGTTTCAGCAAGAATGGTTGGGTCGTGCTCAGGGTCGCTAATCCCAATCGAGTGAGAATATGTATTAAGCAATCGAAGAATGCGGATCTTCTTGCTTGAATCGAACTCAGCACGCTCAAGCCTCTTTATCAGGTCCCCGCTACAATCGGGATATCGATAAGCTAAGAATGTTTCGATCAAGCGGCGTGCAATGTTGGGTACTCCATAAAACTGGCCCAACCCTGCAACCGGAGCAGCATTATTAGCGACATCATAAACCTGCTTGAACAGGAAGTGATATTCGGACTCAAACTCTTCGAGCAAACGATCTACTGTCGCGATAGTCGCAGAACGCTCTCCATCGGACAATACCGCTAATAGGGTATAAAACCGGGCAGAACGTTTTTCAATGTCCTTCTTTTTCTGCCCCGGCAAATGATGAAACCAATTTTTGACCTGCCTAAAAAATGCAAAATTATGCGTTAGGATGAAAAGTTGAAAAGAAGTCCTTGTTCTTTCTTTCATATAGCCAAATGCTGAAAATAATGCATTGGCATCGAGGCTAGATACTGGATCATCAATCACAACGATGCCCTTCGAAAGATCAAACGCTTTGTCCTCCAAAGATTTCAAAAAGTAAAGAAACGCAATTGCTGTACGCTCTCCCTCGCTTAAGTGGTGCGCTGGCTGACCGCCTCTGGTTAAAGCATAGCCAGTTTCCTTAACCTCAAATTGCAATTCATCACGTCCAAGATATGCATGCAGCTCACTATTAAGTTCCTCGGCCGGACGTCGATGTTCAACGATTTCTCGTTCGATCGCATCTATCTGTTCGTTAAGGTTTGTTGGTTTTTTCTTTGCAGCCGCATGTGCAGTCTTGGCCATTTCCACCGCCGAACTAAGTTCATCAAACTTCGTGAGAGATTCAAGAACATAGTCTTGCTCCAAAGCACGGCAAGCCTTTTTTACCTCATCATTCAGATTGATTGTAATCGCTTCATGCTTATCTATGAGATTGTTCACCTCGCAAATTGCGTCTTGGAGCGAATTATGGTCGGAGGCCATGAGTGTCCTACGGCCTTCAAGGTTATGAGCTTCGAAGGGTACTGTCTTTTTATGCTCCAGTGCCTCTTTGAGTCGAAGAAGAACCTGGCTTTCGAACGCAATTGCCTTTTCCGCAGCGGCTATGGCAGGGAGATAATCCCTGACTAAATGGTCATAATAACGTGACTCATCTGGAAAAGAGATTCTTTGCAGAATCTGCTGCTGACTCTCAATTTCACCTAGAAATTCTTCAATATTGCCCTGAAACACAGAGAATGCATCATTGAAATGAGCAGCTAGTTCAACTCGGCGCTGCGAGAATAATTTGTTGCCACAAAACCGGCAGGCGTCTGTTTCTCGATCACCAGCATGAAGTGTAAGTCCACGCTGAACCCAGTTGCTCACAGCTACATCGTTCGCCAGCTCATCAATAACTTTCGAAACAATAGTCTCTTCAAGAAGGGCTGATGTCTGTGATAGCAACTTTTCAGTATCTGGCAATGCGACAGTGAGTCTGGGGATAGAGGGCTTTGCCTTAAGATCTTTTTGTTTTCGAAGGCTTTTCTTTTGTTCTTCAGATAGGGCCACAGGCTGTGTTGAGACACCCTTCAACTTTACCGCCGCCAGCTTGAATCCGCGCTTATCGTAATTTGTATGTTCCCCTGACCCCAATAAGGCTTCTTTTATTAGCCTCGCCCTCTCGATGCAATAGTCGTCCAGACTCTTGTCAGCTTTACGCTTATCGCTATCTGCTTTAGTTACACTTTCCTGGGCTTTTTCTAGCTCAATCTTCAGCTTTTCGACCTGCTTTTGCTGCTCAATACTCTCGGTGCCTAGAAAATAAATCGGAGCTACATTGCTTTGACCGATAGAGTCAATTGTCAGGGACACAAAATCCCGGTTGAAAACCCGCACTGGTGGGAGGGCTGCACTAGGAATTGAGGCACCGGAAATCTTGCCGCCACCTTCCAATTCAAAATCAACCTCTCCCTGTGAAATCGCACGGCCATCCTGTAGGTGAGTGAATAATGAGGAGAGAGTCGTTTTGCCAGTGCCATTCCAGCCATAGATGACATTGAATTGCGCAAACGCAGGCAAGCCCTCCGGCCAGACAAAATCACGAAATATTTTATGTTTCTTGATCTTTGAAAACCGAGAAATTCTCATGCTGCCTTCCCTTCGGAATTAAAGTTGAGCAAAGGTAACATCAGAGGTTGGTAGTTAAAATTGGACATGATCCCCCCAGGACTTTTAAGTAGGTCAATTCTCTCTTCAAGAGATAGCTACGCATGGAACATCTTTTGGCGTGATGAAAGTGCCCACAAGCTCGGCTTTAAAAATCTCCCAACACTTCATCAAGCTTCCGCACGATATCGAGTCTAATACCCCCACTCCTCATGCCCCAGCGGCGCCTTGTTCAGCACTGCACGATGCAGCCGCCACTGCGGCATAAACTGATCCATAAAATCCCGGAAACGATCGTTATGCCGCCGCTCCAGCAGATGCACCAACTCATGGACAACGATATATTCCAGACACTGAATCGGCTTCTTTGCCAGATCCAGATTAACCCAAATCCGTCGGGCAGCGATATTACAAGTTCCCCAGCGGGTCTTCATCTTCTTGACTCCCCATTCCGCAGCCTGAACACCGACGACCGGTTCCCATTTGACCAGCAACTCAGGGATGAGATCTTTAAGCTGCTGACGGTACCACTGACTCAGCACAGCCTCTCGTCGAGCCTGATCGGCACCAGGGCGAACGTAAAGGTCGATGATTTTGCCCTTGAGACGTACTAAATTTGCCCCAGAATGCTCAATTACGTTGAGTCGGTACCTTTGCCCTAGGTAATAGTGACTCTCGCCGGAAACCATCTCTCGTTGAGATTGGCGTGGCTGTTCGGCAAATTCCTTCTGTTTCCGCTTAATCCATCCCAGCTTTGAGATCACAGCCAGTCGCACGGCTTCATCATCCACCCGAGATGGCACCGCCACTCGTACTCTTCCTTCCGGCGGATAAACCCCGAGATGCAGATTCTTAATCTCCTTACGGACGACCTCGATCTGAATTCCGCTGACCTCAATGAAATGCTTAGTAGTCACGTTGGTTCTTCACCAATTCGAAAATATCATCAGTGCGTAGCTCATATTCCCCCAGCTCTTCTCGGATGACATTCTTTATTTCACGTTCCTTAAACCGGTTACCGCGCCAGTCATCCTTCTTGGTGTAGCGAACAGCCGTATCTACCTTGATCGCCAAAACCTCATCATTTTCAAGGTTGTCATAAAGCGATCGTTTCGCTGCTGTATCCATTGAAGGTGGGTAACCTGGGTTCGGACCAGATCCAGCACCAGAGGGGTTTACCTTCTTCGCTAGCTCAACCAGCTTCTCCAGATACTTCTTGTAATCTTCAACCTTAGCCTTGCGTTCCGCGATCAGGGCATCGAGTAATTCCGACATTTTCTCATAATATTTTGGATTGATCGGCTGCTCGTCGATGATGACCTTGCGAATGTTGTTCTCCACCGTCTCCGCCATGGCCTCCTGGTTATTCCGTATTCCCTTCGGCAAGTGATCGAGAGCACCAAGGCCGTTCTCGACTATCAACTCCACCAGACCAAGGTCATCAAAAGCTGAAATGACTTCACTATCCTCGGCCCGGATGTAGGCATCCAGCAAGTGACGCATGGCTGGTTCGAAGACTTTCATATCGACATAGTCACCACTAGCAAGCTTCACCTCAAGGCGAACCTTTTCGTAATGATCAACTTCCTGCTTGATTGCCGCAATCTCGAACTCCGAATACCCCGCGTCCTCCATCTCGTTGGCCAGGTTGGCGTAGGCTCGCATCAGGGCGGCAACCTGTTTATAGAGAGCAACCCGCTTCGGCTCATTCTCTTTCAGCGCATCCTTGTTGGCCGTATCGGCGGCGCAGAAATAGTGCAGGTAGGCCTTCGTGTCATTAGGTGGAGCTACCGGCTCACAGAGCGCCTTCACGGCCTCGCGGGCTTCTTCCAGTTGTTCTCTAGCCTTATCCAGCCGGTTCTCCAGCAACCCGGCCACGTCATCGCTGTCATAGCCATCCAGCGCACCACCGGTGTAGTCGTTAATCGCGCCCTCAAGTGACTTGAACAGGTCCTTGTAGTCGACAATATAGCCGTACTCTTTGTCGTCGCCATCTAGGCGGTTGACCCGGCAGATCGCTTGGAACAGACCATGGTCCTGCATCTGTTTGTCGATATACAGATAGGTCGCCGATGGTGCATCAAAGCCGGTCAGAAGCTTGTCCACCACGATCAGGAGTTTCATCTGCCCAGGTTCTTTAAGGAACTTCTCCTTCACCTGTTTTTCAAACTCCTCGACGCGGTACATCGCCTTGTCTTCCGATTCGTCAAAATAGTCGGCCAGCATCTTTCTGTAGATGTCGTACTTGCGCAGTTTCTCGGTTTTCCCCTCGCCGGTTTCTTCACCTTTGATGTCGCCGGGATTGGGTTGATAGCTGGTAATGATCGCGCAGTTGCCTGCAAGATGGGTGTTGGAGAAGATCTCATATAACTTGCAGGCCTGGTAGATACTGCTGGAGACCAGCATGGCCGTGCCACGTCCACTCATCAAACGATCACGGGTCTCCATGTCGAAGATGATATCGGCGGCAATTTTTTCCAGGCGTGACTGGGAACTGAGCACCTTTTGCATGGTGCCCCACTTCTGCTTAAGCTGGATCTTGGCCAGGTTCGACAGTCCCTTGGTCTTGGCATCAAACCATTGGTCGATCTTTTTCTGAGAAGTGATGTTCTGATCGATGTCGCGAGCTTCGTAGCGCAAATCGAGCACAACCCCGTCACGCACTGCCTCGTTGAATTTATAGGTATGGATGTAAGGTCCGAAGATTTCGATGCTCCGCTGCTTATCAACCTTGAGCAAAGGTGTCCCAGTAAAGCCGATGAGCATGGCATTTGGTAGTAACGTCTTCATCGCATTATGCAGTTTGCCGGACTGGGTGCGGTGGCACTCGTCTACAAACACAAACAGATCACCCTTGGCGCAGAAGTCGGTTGGGATCTCAGCTTCAAGTTCGTCGATGAATTCATCGACGGCTGCATCCTCATTGCGCCCGAACTTATGTACCAGTGAGCAGATCAACCATTCATCATGCGTGTTGAGATTAGCGATCAGATCCGCACCGCTTTTGGTGCGATAGATATCTTCATTGACCCCAACGAAGACTTTCTCGATTTGCTCATCAAGCTCGGTGCGATCGGTAATAATCAGGACCCGGGAATTCTTAACATGTTCCCGTATCCACTTGGCCAGCCAGACCATGGTCAAGCTTTTCCCCGATCCCTGCGTATGCCAGATGATCCCCCCCTCGCGGCGGGCGATATGATTCTGGGCAGCATGGACTCCGAAATATTGATTGTGGCGGCAGAGCTTCTTGATACCAGCGTCGAAGACAATGTAGTCGTGGATAATCTCAAGGAAACGGGTCTTGTTGCAGAGCTGAATCAGATGGCGATCCAGAAGGTTGTCAGCGTCGCTCTCTTCCTTCCAGGTCAGATAATACTTTTCCGGGGTCTCGATGGCCCCGTAGCGCAGACCTTCGGTATCATTCCCGGCCATGACCAGTTGCATGGTCGAAAAGAAGGAACGGACAAAGGCTTTCTTCTGATTGTCAAGGTTCTGGCGAATTCCCTCAGTGACCGATACCGTTGAGCGTTTCAATTCCAGAACGCCCAAGGCGATGCCGTTTACATACAGAACGATGTCCGGACGCTTTTTGTTCTCACCCTTGATCGTGACCTCTTCGGCAATTGCGAAGTCGTTTTCTTCAGGATGTGCCCAATCGATCAGCCAAACGGTCTGGGTTTGCTCCCCGGCACCTTCTTTAACTTTTACACCGTAGCGCAGCAGACCGTATACCGCCTTGTTGCCATCGTACAGACTCTTCCCTTCGCCAAGGGCCGAGGCTTGATTAAGCTGGTGCAAAGCACGAGTAATCAGAATCTCACTGTATCCACGTTTAACAAGCCACGGCTTAAGGTATGGCTCCTCTACATTCCGGTTGTCTTCACGGTCGTGCCAGTCTCCGAGATATGTGTACTTCAGTGTGTCTCGAAACAGTCTAACAACCCTCTTTTGAGTTTCGCGTTCCTTTTGGCCAACAGTGCTCATTTACTACCCCCAGTTGAAACTTGCATCTTACTTATCAGCAGAACAATACATGCTTGACTCATGATGCCGTAATCCGTCCTTTGACAACTAGAACCGAAAAACAAAGCGATCAAATATCTATAGAGCTATATTAAGAAATAACTAAATCTGAGAACATTTCAGTTAAGGATTGTTTTCAGGCTTTTAAGTTTTATGTACTGTTTCGACCACGACAATGGTGGAGCAAGGCACATATTGTCGTTTCTAACAAACGCACAGATCCCCGACATTGAGTTTTTTTTGCAAATATCGGGATTAGTGTGACGACAGCCTTTAGTTTTTTCTGCTCCATCGCCCGGCTGGATTGGAGCGTTGTATTTTTCAGACTGGGGCAAATCTTCAAATGAGAGCTGGTTCGATTTTGTCATAGTAACGTCCCTTTTCGGGTGTGGACTAAACAATCATCTTCAGGGCAGTATTGTTAATTACAGATAAATCCCATATTTAGTTATCCAAGTTAGAAAGTATTGCGACTGTCATATCAGTCGAGTCCTTCCAGTAAGTAGTTCTCGCATCATGCCTTGTTTGATGGCGATGATTTTGTCGCGTCTGCCTTCAAGGGCGGTTATCTCAGCATCCATATCGCTGAGAATGCGGCCAATCTCTTTTTGTTCATCAATTAAGCATGGAATAGTGACCTTGTAACGTTCCATGCCTCCCTTGGTTAAATGGGCCATAGTGGAACCGCTTGAACCTTTTTTCAAGTTTTCAGTAAGTTCAACAAGCTTGTAGTAATAAAATGTTCGATCTACCTTCTGACACTCAATTTTCCATATGTGATAGTGGTAAATCGCTTTCCCTCCACGCCAAATATACGGCCCGAAAGAAGCCGACCACATAAAGATTAGGTCCCCCTTATTCATGTATTGGTACGCTGGCAGTTGAAGTTTTGAATAATAATAATCTTCTCCACTGCCTGTTAGGTTTTGTAATCGTACAACAGGCACACCATCCTTTTCCCATTCGCTTCTTCTGTAAGCTCTACCGTTAATGCATTTTATAAGTTCATCTTGTCGCCTCACCATCCACTCCCCGCTAAAGCCAGGAAGGCGTTTCTTGCCGGAGAGAAGTTGTCGCATGGTGGCGGTTCTGATGGCGCGCTTTTTGACAATGAGATTGTCTTGTGTGGTGATTAAGGCATCCACGTCCGACATGGCAGTAGCGATGGCGCGTTGTTCTTTGAGTGGGGGGAGAAATATCTTAAATGCTTGAACCAGTTTCGTATCCAAGACCCCTGCGCTGTTACCTGCCGAGCTAACTAATTTCAGAAGTTCATGGCTGCGGCCGAGGATGGAATAGGTGAGATATTTGGGTTCTAGCTTGGCGTCTGGTACTAAAGCCTTAACGTCCTGATTGAAACAGACGGGAGCTACTACCAACCCTGCGCGGATCTCATTGTGTAAAGCGCTTCCACGAACCAAAAAAAGTGTTGAGCCTACAGGCGCCATTTTGCTACCAGCAGCAACACCCTCAGAAGTTAAGTGCTGGTCTGAATCAGAAATCTCGGCCGTTTTTAGAGTAGATCCACTAATCCATGGAATAGTACCTTCCCAATACTCTGAAACAGCACGATTCGGCGTCCCGCCTGAGACCCAACGTGTCACATCACCGATAGCGACCATCTGTTTGCTCATGTCCACGACAACCCCATCTTCTTCAGATGCTCGTCGACCCGTGCTGAGAGCGCAATCATTCCATTATTCAGTGACGGTAGTGCCTCAGCGTAACGCTCTTCCAGCGATTTAACCCGCCCTGTTAAGGTCCGTGTTACTCGATCCACTTCGGAACGAATATCCGCCTCGACCGCCGCCAGCCATCTATCCTCCACCGCCAGAACCTTGACCTCAGCCTCGGACAACTTTCGATACTTCACCAGAACCTTCTCGTCCAGGATTCGCTGTGCCTCCTTCACCTTCTTATCGGCGGCAGATTCGCGGTCGAGCAGTTTCTGGCACTGGTTCAGAACCGCCAGTTCCTCTTCGTTGTCGGTTAACAACTTAACTGCTATCATCCGCGCCTTGAGGCTGACCTTGGTTACCTTCCCCTTATCAGTTTTGGCCTCTTCGAGCAAACCATCCTCGCCGCCGTGTTCCTCGATGAACTCTTCCAGCACATGGCTGATCTCTTCCCTGACCACCTCAAGATCATCAATGGTCTTACGCTCAGCAGCAAAATAACGGGCAACGATCAGCGCAGGGGGGACGAGGTCAGCCTTGTATTTTTTCTTGTTCACCACCAGATCGGGCACCTCCTTATTCTTCTCCCCTTTTACATCGACGATCAATTTGAGCTTAGCCGACTCCAGCCAACCGTCCTGCACCAGCACGAACACATCGTCCTGCATCGTCTCGGCCCAGTAATCCATCAAGCGCTGGTAAACATCGTACTTGTCAACCAGCTCTGCCTTAGCGAAGCGGCTCAGCAGATTTTCCGAAAGATCGAAAATCACCTGCCCGGGGTCGTCGCCAACCTTCAATGCTTTCAGGTTGTCGAGGTGGGCGGCCCGCCAATCGGCAAAGAGGGTCTGCACCCGTTCGGCAAAGGCGCCAAACTCGGGGTGATTAAGGATAGTGCTTTTCACTTCGAGTGCATCGACCTTGGCGTTGCAGTAGCCCTCTCTCGCCGGTTCGAACAAGGTGGCCCTCAGACCGGGTAGAACCTGCCAGTAGCGCGACAGAGCATCGACATCGCAATTGGGAATGCCGCCATTGAGATGGGCATCGAGGTCATGCAAATCTTCGTCTTCGTTGGCATCAATATAGCGCGGAATGTTCAGGTTGAAATCGTTGCCCTCGATCTCAACCAAGGGGATCATGCGCGAGTAGCCAGGCAACTCAACCTGTTTATTGAAGACATCGACAATCTTGTGCAGGTCCTGGCTGCGCAGACGGTTCTTGCTGCCGTCCTTCATGAAGCCCCGACTGGCATTGATCATGAAGATTCCTTTGCGAGCCTGGGCATGTTCCTTATCGACAACAGTGATGCAGGCCGGAATACCGGTGCCGTAAAAGAGGTTGGCTGGCAGACCTATAATCCCCTTGATGTATCCACGCCGGATCAGGTTTCGCCGGATAACCGATTCAGCGTTGCCCCGAAACAGCACGCCATGCGGCAGAATGATCGCGCCCTTGCCGGTGCTCTTGAGGGACTTGATGATATGTAACAAAAAGGCGTAGTCACCATTTTTGTCGGGAGGGGTACCATATTCAAAACGCTTGTACTCATCGTGTGCCGGATCAAAACCGTTACTCCAGGCTTTGGTCGAAAACGGCGGATTGGCGACGGCGTAATCAAAGGTCTTGAGGCTGCCGTCTTTCTCTTTGAAATGGGGAGTTGAAAGGGTGTTATCCTTCCAAATTTCAGCCGTTGTACTGTCGTGGAGAATCATGTTCATTCGCGCCAAGGCGGCCGTGGCGTTGTCCATCTCCTGGCCGAAAATGGACATCCCCCTAGGGGCTTCGTCTGCCGCCTTGAGCAAAAGAGATCCGGACCCGCAAGTAGGGTCATATACGGTTTCATCCTGCTTGGTATCTCGGTTAATGCCGATCACTTTCGCCAGAATTCGCGAGACCTCAGCCGGGGTGTAGAACTGCCCCTTACTCTTACCGGACTCCGTGGCAAAGTTGCGCATCAGATATTCGTAGGCATCCCCCAGCAGGTCATCACCTTCAGCACGGTTGGCCCGCAGATCCATCCCATCGAAAATAGCCACAAGTTTAGAGAGACGATCGACCATCTCCTTACCCTTGCCGAGTTGGTCTTCGTTATTGAAGTCGGCGACGTCAATGACGCCCTTCAGATCATTCTCTTCCGATAGACGCCCAATGATCTTGTTGATCTTGTCACCGATTTCCTTCTCGCCCTTGAGCTTGACCATGTCGGCAAAAGAGCCACCCTCTGGGACCACGATCAACGCATTGCGATCACCGGCGTACTTATCCGACACATACTTAACAAACAAGAGCGTGAGGATGTAATCTTTGTACTGGCTGGCATCCATCCCCCCACGTAGCTCGTCGCAGCTTTTCCAAAGAGATGAATAAAGTTCGGATTTTTTTATGGCCATGCAAGAACCCCCTGGGGACATTTAATAGAAAAAATTGGGCCATAAAAGCCCAAAAAACGCTGTATCATCGCATAATAACCCATAGCAATCAAAACAATCGGCGCTGTTAGCGAATAGAGATAGTTTCTCCAAGACCCCTAGATATTGGTGACCATCACCAGCAAAATCTCTGGGGGCTTCTCTTTACACTATCCAACCAGTCAGTTTCGACAACGTCACCACCAAACTTGAAACAGATTAGAGATGGAGTCTTGCAACAGCCCCGCACCCAACCAACCATATAGGGTATAGAAAACAACCTCGCCTTTCTTACAATCTCTTCCGAACCACATATAATGTGGTTATAAATCAGCTATTTACATACAATCTGAGTTGTGATACAAAAAGCTATCCTCCGCGTTTTATGGTATTGATTTCGTCGGAGAAGATCCAAACCAGACAGCGACATTAAAAACATAATGTGAGTTAAGGATGGTTTGATTTTCCATACTCAGGGCAATTTGCCTAAGGAGCTTAGGATGCAAAATAATATTATTCTGCCACCCATCGGCCCGAAATCGGAAAAAAAAAGTTTTCCGGTACCTATTTCAAAAATGCAGAGAAAAGGGCTCTCTGATATCTGGGTCTGTACTAAACATACTTCGTCTAATCTCGTCGAGAAAGGCCTTGATAACTTTGATCCGACTTATACAGGCACAAATAGCGAGGAGCCTTTCTCCGAAATATTGAATCTCACAGCAAAGCTAGAGACTATTAAAAAGTTAGATCAACTAGCTGAAAACTCAGGTTTGGCAAAAGCCGAAATTGTTCGAAGAATTATCGATAAATTCACCTATGCATGGGGACGACAGGACGAAAACTATCGGAAAATGAAAAAACCATTCGATGCTCTTTTGTCGTCCACGACACCATCAAACACACAAGAATAGGGACCACGCCAATGTCAGACACTTATGAATTCTTTAGTACCGAGGCAGATGGAATTAAGTCCGATCGCATTCGAGCAATGAAAAGAGATGCCATCACTAGAGACAAAAACAAACCAACCAGAGAAGAATATCGCGGAGCAATAGAGCAACTTCTTTGGTTAGCCAACCTCGGCACAGGAGGGAGCCTCCCCGCAGCACTTGTTTTATTAAGTGCTTATTGTGGCTCTAGCTTCCAGATACGAACGGACTTGCTTGGAGCACTTGATGGTAAACATCTGGATGCAGCACTGACTGTGATTAAAGCAAGAACCCTGCTAGGAGAGGAGCCCCATAATTTGATTGAAAATGGCGGTAACATTTTTCAATCTATGGCGGAGAAACATTCGCGGTTCAACAGATCAAAGGACTAAACCAGTTTCCGCCCAATCGTTTTCTGCTAAAATGTACGTACTTCAAATTCAAACGTGGCATTTATGAATAAAAAAGTAAAAATATCTTAGATCACCGTGGGGTCAAGTCGCATTAATCTACTAAAAAATACAAATATATTTTTCACGGGAAAGACCTATTTTTAGAGTAAACGCCCGTCTACCAAACTCTAAGCTTCAAACTCTAAAGATCGGATTGTCAAAAATTGAGTATATAACGTAATGGGGGAGAGAATTGATGAATACTGAGAATACTAAAACTGAAAACATCCACATCCGCGTGTCGGAGACAGAAAAACAGAGATTACAGACCGCTGCCAGCAGACGTGACTTCGCGTCTATCTCTGAGCTTTTTAGAAACGCAGGCAAGTATGACGAGCAGATCGAGGAGACCGTCACGTGGCTAGCGGATGCCTACACTTCCAGAAATGACCTACTCGTAGGGGCTTACCTGGATCAGCTATTCGGGGTTCTGACGCGAGCCGGAATAATCACCGCCGAAAACCGTAAATCCCGCAATGCCTTTGTCCGAGATCCAGCCCAATCAAAGGAAAAATGAAACATGTCGCACAAGAAGAATGTACCGCTGTCATAGCATCCCTCATCAAGGACGATTCAGAAATTTTAGCAATCTCAATTTGCAGAGATTGTGGGGGAACGCCTTTCAATAGAACGGAAACTGAGAATGCGGTTTTTCCTTGATACGGAGTTCACCCATCTTGTAGACCCTCAACTGATCAGTTTTGGTATCGTGTCAGAAAATGGTCGAGAGTATTACAGAGAATTGAAAGACACATGGACACTGTCGCAGTGCAGCTTGTTCGTACTTGGCTGGGTTCTACCGTTGCTGTCAAATGGGAAAACTGGCGACCGCCTCAATTCTCGACTGCAAAGCACTCTTGATCTTATCCAGTTTGCGACCGACACCGATTGTCAGTTCTCGAAACAAAGAGAAAAGTTGCTCAACCAACACCTTGAGTCAGATCCCGCCCTGATGGATCACTTGAGGTTTTTGTCTGGAAAGGATACATCCGATCTATACGTCAGAAACAATCATTTTCTGGCAGATCGGCTGAGGGGTCTTAGTCCTGAATCTCTCTTGCTCGGTGAGCAGGTGATGACGGGCACTCAAGTTTCTCAAGATTTACCCGCTTGGTTAGATAACTTTGACGGCGAGCCAACTGTCTGCATTGATTCGCAATACGATAAAGATCTCTTGCAGACGCTGATAAATCAAACATTGAAGTTCGAGCTTATCCCTAATCTGGCAGATCATGGCAGTGGACTACAACGCCACCATGCCCTTGCTGATGCCCGGGAATTGCGAATTGGCTTTCTCGCGGAATATGGCTAGCCGTTCGCTATCTCTAACCATGATGCTCTTTGGATGCGACGGGCGGTCCGGCCGGGTTTTCTAGCAATGCAGTAAATTTGAGATGGGGCATTTTTGCCCGCACTGACCTGCCGCAAAAATTAAGAATGAAGGAACAGCTATGGATGAAAAAAAGCGAAAATCGGCAGAGCGTGGGTACCGAGAACTTCTTGACGGCTTGGGCGATTTCGTAACTGACGATGATGATTTTATCGAGGAGACACTACGGGCGCTTGAGGAATTCGAGCTGACTGGAGAACATGCAACAGACGAGCAGATTAGAAAAGTTTTTGATGATGCGATCAAGAAAGCACGAACAGCCAAAAAATAAGCGGCTCAGGGGGGAGCTGCGAAATTTAGAACATTTGAGATTTGATCGATTGCCACTATATTTGAAATCCCAACGCGAAGAAGCCCCAGCATAAACCGGGGCTTCTTGTGTCACTACATTTAGAACATAACAAGAAAAACCCCAGTTAGGGCTTTTTCAAGTTATGAAATTTTAGGTTGGGCTATATATTTCCAACTAATAAAGACACTATGGTCTTACTTGTTGAACGAGGAGAAAAATGAATCCCGAAACCAGCAGATGGCTTATACCTTTTAAAGAGCGCAACCATTCCGGAGCGTACGACCACAATTTCTTATGGCAACAAGGCTGTGTGTACGTTATGGACAATCACCGTGCCGCATTGTGGTGCTGGCACCAAGAGGTAAATCTAAGATCTTCACACTCGATTTTTCACATCGATAGGCATACAGATTGCCTCCAAAGCAGATTAGATGAGTGGCTTGATCACTTGCCATCATCATGGACTTTATCTATTGAAGAGTACATGAGCCATTCTTATCAGGCTGACACACCCATGGGGAAAATAGACACGCCTGTTTTCCGTTGGGACAATTTCCTGTCGCTCTACCTCTCAGAGTTTGGTATGCATATCACCGAATGCTACTTTGCTACGCATAATGACGGAGACGAGCCGAATCATACTCGTGTAATGAAAGCAGAAGTTGAATCTCTTCCAGGAAACTTCGATTACTGGCTCAACGAAAAGAACAAGCCATGGATCGTCGACATCGATCTTGATTATTTTTTCTATACAGATGACGAGGGATGTAAGGTCATGGTCTCAGAAGAATATCTGGACACTCTTTTTAAGTGCCTCCTAAGCAAGATCGACGCGGGAGTTGTGGCTGCTGTAACGATAGCGCTAACACCATGCGAGGATTTTACTGGCGGATGGGAAGTGAGTGAGAAATTAGCACAGAGAGTGCTCAAAATTATGGGTATCGAATTCCACCTTCCAACCTATGATAGCATCTAGGTAACGTTCAACGACGATAGGTAAGACAGCGGGGTCAATCGGACAAATTTAGTGCCACGAGGCCGCTATCTCAGCACTTAGTACATTTGGGAATAACCTAAAAATGGAGGGGAGCAATGGCAACAACAATCCCAGCGGCATTCACTCAGTTCAAGTCGAATCTTGAGGTTACCGACCTACAGTCTGAGACCATCTCCATTCGACATCAGAACGTACGCGCCGCAGTCGCCAAAGACTTTGAGGTGCTCTCTGACTGCCTAACCGGATCGTACATCAGAAGCACAATGATTGCTCCATTGAAGCAAGCAGATATCGATATTTTCATCGTCCTGAACTCCAAATATTTCGAGCAGAGCGGGCAGGCAAAGCTGCTTGATTCAATCAAAGCAACGCTCAAGAAAAAATATCCATTGTCACCATCTATAAGCCGAAACGGGCAAGCCGTTACCATTACTTTCACTGACTTCAAAGTCGATGTCGTTCCAGCGTTCCACCGACAGGGTGGTGGCTACTTAATCCCCGATACGCGAGGAAAGCGCTGGATACCGACGGACCCGAAAGAGCACGTGAAAATATCTGCTGCGGCCAACAAGGCCCACCGTGGGGAGCTTGTGCCTCTTATCAAGATGATCAAGCAGTGGAACAGGAAAATCTCTTTTCCTTTTCAGTCATTTCATTTGGAGGTGTTAGCTTGGGATATCTTGGACAATGTGACAATCACTGACCTCCCTTCGGGGATGCGATACTTCCTCGACAAAGGGCGTACGATAGTCACCAAACAAAATCCTGATCCGACTGGCTATAATGCAGATGTCGGTTCGTACATCACTCAGTCGGATGTCAAGACGGCGGCGAACAACTTCGAGACAGCATATCAACGAGCGATCAAGGCTGAGCAGTACGCCTTCGACGGACAGACCGAGCTTGCCATTGTTGAATGGCACAAAATATTCGGAACAACGAGGTTCCCAGCATATGGGTAAGTCACCTTCGGAAGCAAATATTGCAAAGAGCCAGAACTCTCCTGAAAACATCGAGCTATTGTCAGCGCAAAGACAGCTCTACTCGGATGCCAAGCTGTCGCGGACAATCAGAACCACCGGGTCTCTTTTGACGGCCATCCCGCTTCCTGTGATTGCCGTTCTGTGGCCAAATACTCAGCCGGTGGTCTCGACGATTGGGGCCGTATGGTTGGCAATCTCACTCGTCCTACTGCTCGGCATCGAACTCGTCAAGATCAAGACAGCAACCTGCGTACTGGAACAGTTCGATGTCACCGTCTTTGGCATCCCATGGAACAAGAGAGTAGCGGGCAATAAAGTTGCTTGCGAAGTAATCTCAGACGCAGCTCGGCGTGACACAAAAGATAAGAGTATCTTGAGGGACTGGTATCCGACTGTGGCAGACTCCCTGCCACACCCTCTGTCGGCGTTGCTGTGCCAACGCGCTGCTGTAGTTTGGGACTGGCGGCTCAGGAAACGGTACGGATATTTAGTTGCTTCTGCCACCGTCTCGCTCTTGTTGGCCGCAATGTTGGCCTCAGTATACTTAGACTATTCGTTAACCCAGACTCTCCTGATATTTATTCTCCCAATGGCCTCTGCTTTTGCGGGTGGCGTAGTCGTTGCCATGAGCCACCTCTACGGTTCACGTGATGCACAGGATATACAGGAGGGACTTGATAATGATTGGATGAATGCTCTCAACGATCATCAAGCATTCACCTTTGCGGATTGTCGTCAACAGCAGGACGCTCGTTTTCACCACAGGTTACAATCGCTCCCTGTCCCAGACTATTGGTATCGAAGGTCGCGGAGGCGGTATCAGGCAGACATGGTCGCTGCGGCCAAGCGAATGGTTGGAGAGTTCGGGCAAAGGTCTTTCAATCCGGAACCCGGCCCTATTCTCAAAACTTAGAATTTGTGGGATGAGAAGACAGATATTTTAATACCTACCACAGGAGAGGGATCTATGGCTGGGGGACAGAAAGAATTTAAAGGGCTTACTGCAAGAACTAAAGAGCTATTAGCACTCGGGGAGGGGCAGAGTTCAGAGTATAAGCAATCAGTTGAAGGCGTGAAGCAAGACTCTATTGTGGCGCTTGCAAACTCGACAGAAGGGGGCGCTATTCTTGTCGGCGTTGAAGAGGAAGAGGTTGGCGGGGTGCAGCGCGGAAAAGTTCTAGGCAGCGCTGTCGGAGATCGGCAGAAGATGGCCCTGATAAGTCGCGCAAGCGATTGCAAGCCACCTGTTCCGGTCGAAATATATATTGAAAACACTAACCACGTCCCAATTTTTCGAATTGAAGTTCCTTCTAGCCCTGACAAGCCGCACAGCACTGGGAACGGAACTTACAAAATAAGGCTGGATGGAGGAATTAAGCCTATCTATCCCCCACAGCTACTAGCGATGTTCATGGATAAAGAAGACGAATTATTCGTCTCGAAATTTCGACAAGCGGCGAAGGAATTAGAGGAAGGAATCCTGGCAACCAAGGGACTTATCCTTACGGAGATCGGTGATTTACAGGGGCAGATTGATGATTCGCTCAGGGAAATTTTTCAACAGGCTGATTCTGCAAGCGATAACGCGGGTGAAGCCATGGGCTTTGCAGATGAAACACTGGCCTGCGTTCAGGGCCTCGATCAAAAGATTGACGGTCTTGATTTTGACTCTGGCGACAGCAATGCGATGTTGTCGGCTATTTGTTCGAAACTCGGGCTTGAGACACCACATGGAAAACGCATGAAAATAAAGATTTCTGAGGAAATGCCCGCCTTGCTAGATAAAAACCTTGAGCTTTCAGAAAAGAACCTTGAGTACCTCTGTAGCCACCCGGGTCTTTCTGAAGAAGTTATTCAGCAGGTCCATAGTCAGGCCCAGAAGGTAATAAGGTGGTTCGAGGCCCAGAAGGGTAGAGACTGGCTTATTAATGGCTCACAGGCGGAATTCTTTGAGCAGGAGGGAGTGCCCTTTCGGCAGGGGATGGCGTTATTCTCAGGGTGGTATCGGGCAAAAAAAGGACTCTAAGAATGACGGGGGTTGAGCCGCACTATGCGACAACAACCTTGACACCCGCCGCCCGCCGCTATCTCAGCATTTAGAAGTTTCCCCCTGTGTCATAAATCCTAAGGTGAAGTAGGACCCCCGATATAGAAAACTTATAGGAAAGCCCCGGCCCTGATAAACAGGCTGGGGCCTTCTTGTGCTGCAAATGGTGACAAATAAGAAAACCCCGTCCGGGTCACCCAAGGGTTCCGTTAATCTGTAGAGACCAAAGAGGGCCAGACGTATTTGTCTGGTCCTCTTTGGTTCGGATGGTCGCCTGATTTCTGGCCCAAATAACCTGAGGGACATTAAGATCATGCCCATTCTAGTGTTGACATCACATAATTCTCCCCAATAAAGTTGTTGGCCGTTTTGGCCTACATGTGAGTCATGCTCGTAAGCATGGGCATAACTCAGCTCAAGCAAGTTTAAAAACCTTGTATTTCTTAGCGATATAGAACGTAAACGTCTTGAAATTTGTTTATAATGTCGTATGTTTGTACGTAGAAAATGTCGTATGTTTGCAAGGAGAAAGACGATGCCGATCAAAAATACATTGGAAAGCAAAATAACCTACCGCGTTAGGCGCAGTAAAACGCCCGTTTTTGTACGTGCCGACTTCGAGGATATCGGCGGCTACGATCAAGTTGGGCGTATTCTGAGAATGCTTGTAAAAAATAATCTTCTTATTAGGCTAGGCTATGGTGCATACGCCCGATCTAAAAAATCAACCATCACCGGCGCAAGCGCGCCAGAAAAGCCACTGCCAGAACTTGCGAAAATGCTTCTTAATAAGCTTGGCGTCAAAGTCGCCCCAACATCCACTGAGAAAGCCTATAACTCTGGAGAATCAACCCAGGTACCGACAGGTCGCGTGATCGGGGTGCAGGGGCGGGTTGCGCGGAAAATTGGCTACAACGGAAGGTCTATTGCATTTGAAAAAGTCGCTAGATAAGAGCGTAGCTGAAGACAACGTTTCGGCGAGGGTCAAGGTTGTTGTCGCCTCAATTCTCAGAATTCCTGATAAATCGGAAACGCCCACGATCTGGTAACCGTGGGCGTTTGGCGTTCTATAGATGGTGACTTACTGTTAGTTTTGGATGGCTGTATTGCTATAAGAATCAGTGGCGGGTTTGAAACAAGAACAGGTGGTGGGTTTGGGCATGAATAAATATGCAGTAAAGCCATTCCAACTGGTTTACGCTTCTCGAAAATTGTTTCAAAATAAATCTCATATGCAGATGAGACCTGGAGATAATCTGACACTGTCTGTCAGATCAAGTTTGAGCTATTACACCTTACGTCACGGTTTTTTTGAATTACGAATCGCGAGGGATAAGGTCAGTCTCCAAAACTAATTCCGAGGTCGCGGGCTGTCATGACGGTGTCACCATCGACAGAAACTCTCTTGTTGATTTTTAATGCTTCTTCTAAAGGGATGAGTCCAATATTCGGAGATATCAGTGACACCATATAACCAAATTTTCTGTCTTCGATGGCTCGAACAGCGGCAGTCCCAAATCGAAGTGCAAGTAGGCGGTCAAAGGTCGTAGGGGAACCTCCTCTTTGCAGGTGTCCTAAAACGATAGAGCGAGAATCTTTGCTGGTGAGTTGAGTAATCTCAGATGCTATCATTTCAGCAACCCCACCTAAAATGACGTGCTCACGCCCAATCTCGGCATCTGCTTTGATGAACTCTTTGCCGTCAACGGGGCGTGCTCCTTCAGCAACGACAACAATGGCGTATTTGCGCCCATGTAATTCATTTTCCATAATTTTATTACAGACTTTTTCGATGTCATAAGGAATCTCAGGAATAAGAATTACGTCAGCATTGCCTGATATGCCGCTATTCAGGGCAATGAACCCTGCGTTGCGTCCCATAACCTCAACCACCATCACACGCTCGTGCGACATTGCTGTAGAATGTAAGCGGTCAATTGCGTCAGTGGCCGTGCTAATCGCCGTGTCAAAGCCGAACGTAACCACGGTTCCGCCCATATCATTGTCTATCGTCTTCGGCACGCCAACCACTGGCATCCCTTTTTTCGCAAATTCGTGAGCTATCTCAAGGCTGCCGTCACCACCGATCGCAACAAGGGCATCGAACCCGAGCCGATGAAAATTACCAATCACCTTGTCGGACAAGTCATGTAGCTCAATTTCGCCAACCGCGTTCTTGATTGGCATCTTGAAGGGATTGCCTTTGTTGGTGGTGCCTAAAATGGTCCCCCCAAGGCTTGCTATGCCGTCAACCTTTTCAGGGGTAAGTCGGATAATCTCGTCGGTGTCAATTAGGCCAGCGTAGCCACCTTTAATACCGTATACTTCCCACTGCCGGTTGTAGCCCGCCATAGTTACGGCTTCTATCGCTGCGTTCAAGCCTGGGGCGTCGCCACCACCGGTATTGACGCATATCTTTATTCGTTTAGACATATTTACCTCTAACTATCTGTTCTTGTTATGACGATACAAATTTACATACTACCGTATATCGGCTATCTTAAATAGAATTGTTAGATAGTAAAAATGAGGTTTTTGAAATTGTGGTTTTTCTTTCTTTCACTTAAGGCTCCCATTCCGACTTTTTACGTCGATAAAATATCGCGCAAATATTACTCGTGGTATTTGTAATGATAGTCTTTTCGAGTTGGTTGCACGCCTAAAAAATGGGACAAAAATGGCATTACGATAAAAGTCCAGGACTGAATGCCGTTATTCGCGGGGTCGTACGTTCGGCAGTTGGGCTGCATGGCTGGCGGGTAATAGGGATTGAGGATGGCTTTGAAGGCTTGATCGGGGCTCCTTGTTGGCATGAACTGGACCTTGCCGCTGTGCGCGGTATCCTTTCTCGCGGTGGCACTATCATTGGCACGAGCAATCGCGGCAACCCTTTTTCCTACCCCGTTGAAACACATGGCAAAGTCGAACTGACAGACATTTCGGATCAGGTTATCGAGAATTTTCACAATCTGGGTGCTGATGTTTTGATCGCTGTGGGTGGGGATGGAACTTTGCGGATTGCCCAGGGTCTGTTTGAAAAAGGCCTGCCAGTGATCGGTGTCCCAAAAACTATCGACAATGACCTGCAGGCGACTGATGTTACTTTTGGATACCGCACAGCGGTTGCGATCGTGACAGAAGCTCTTGATCGTTTGCATAGCACCGCTGAAAGTCATCATCGCGTAATGGTCGTTGAGGTCATGGGCCGCGATGCTGGCTGGATTGCTCTTGAATCCGGGATTGCTGGCGGTGCTGACGCTATTTTGATCCCTGAAATTCCATTTTCGGTACCTGACCTCTGTCAGGCAATAAGGAATCGTTCAGAGCGAGGAAGTCGTTTCTCGATCGTTGTTGTTGCCGAAGGAGCCTCTGCTGCTGATGGTGAAAAAAGTCTGCTGAAGACTGCTGGTGAAAACCTTGGAGTGGAACGATTCGGTGGCATTGGACAATGGGTAGGGGATTCACTCGCTGATTGTCTCGATATGGAATCGCGAGTTGTGAGATTGGGGCACTTGCAACGTGGCGGTTCACCAACACCCTATGATCGCATTCTGGCCTCACGCTTTGGAGTGAAGGCTGTGGAACTGATAGCTTCTGAGTGTTATGGCGAAATGGTGGCTCTTAGAGGCCGCAATGTAGAGAGTGTCACAATTGCTTCGGCAGTTGCCAACATAAATCGAGTTGATCCGCAAGGTGAACTAGTGGCCACAGCACAACACTTGGGGATTTTAGTCAGTCGCAGCACCAATTTATAATTTACGACATAATGTCAGGCAGGTTTGAATGGAAATATCTGATAGTTCAGAGCTAGAAAAAATGCCAGGAGTAAAAGGGATAGATCGAAGTTATCTCTATGCATTTGCTGGCATCATGCTTGGGGCTGCCGCGCCGGTCGGCTGGATGTTGTTGCGGGCAATTTTTTTCTCTCAACCAGAGCAAGATTTTTTTGCTGGCATTCTGACCGATATTTTTGCAAGTAGAGAGAATTTCTTTCATTATCTGTATATGGGAGCAGGCACTTCAGTTGTGCTTTGTATCTTTGGTTATTTTATTGGCCGCGCTTCGCAGCAGATTCATCAGCGTGCCGCACGCCTTGACGAGATGCATCGTACCGTCGCTAGCCAGAAGGAAAATTTTGCGCAACGTTATCGTGATTTAAATACTCGCATTCGTAATTTCCACGGCATCACTGCCCGCCTGCAACGCTCAATGGAAGCGGAAGAGCTTTATAACTTATCCTGCAATGCCTTACACGAAGTTCTTGAGTTTGATCGGGTCAACCTGCTGCAGGTCTGTCCGGAAGATAAGCTGTTACGCTTGGTTAATAGTCGTGGCGGTAACGATTCCCAGATCGGTGGCATTAGTGTGCCGCTTGATGAAAGGGCTGGTGTTCTTTATAAGGCGGTTATGGATCATCGTCATTTTCTGGTCGATGATATTCAATTAATGCCTGAAGATTTCAGGCTTAAACCACCTTGTGACAGCATAGGACAATTACGCTCGCGCAGTTTTCTTGTGAGCCCGGTGATTGTTAATGACAAAGTCGTTGCCCTGATTTGTGTCGATAATAAAATTAGTGGTCGTACTCTTGAAGAATCTGATGTCGACACGATAAAATTGCTCGCTGGACAGTTATCGTCAGCGATTGTTCGTATGGAACTTGTCAGGGCCGTTGTCGAACTGACAGATGAGCTTGAGTTGACGTTCAAGGAGCTTGGTGACTATCGTGAACGGTATCAGGTGTTACTCGGGTCACTCAAGGAGTCGAGCAACTCTACCCGAAAGCTGGTGGGAGATATTGCAAGCTCGGCTGATGTTATTCGTGATGCGGTTAATGCGACTCAAGCGGCATCAGGAGAGATTTCGGTATCGATTGAACAGGTTGGTGGCAATATATCTCAACTTTCTGAATTCATGGAAAAATCGATATCTGCGATGAGTGAGATCTCGGCTGCTATCCGCAGTGTTGAAGATCACAGTGTTCAATCGCATAAAATGTCGGAATTGGCCAGTGACCGTGCTGAGCATGGTGTGGCATCAGTCAACGAGACTCTCACGGGTCTGACTGGTATCAGAGCTGGTGTTGATGAAGCTGCCGTTGCTATGAGCAAACTCTCTGGGCATGGTGAAGAGGTTAGTAATATCACTTCTGTTATTTCTGAAGTTGCCCAGAAAACAAACTTACTTGCGTTGAATGCCGCAATCATAGCCGCACAGGCTGGAGAACAAGGCCGTTCTTTTGCTGTTGTCGCTGAAGAAATCCGTGATCTTTCGCAACAGACAGCACGCTCTTCCGCAGCGATTTTTAGTTTAATTCGTGACATGCAAAATGGGATGGTTCAGGTCGTCGAGCATATCGAAAACACACAAAAACTTGTTGATAACGGCTTTGATAAAGGGAAGGGCGCTGATGCTGCTCTGGGTCAGATTCTTGATACGGCTGGCCAGGCGATGGAGATGGCGCAACGAATTCGTCAGGCAACCCACGAGGTTTCAACTTCAGCTGAATTCGTTACGCGGTCAATAGAAGAACTTGGAGACATGACCGATCAAGTGTCATCGGCTTCACGTGAACAGGCTCAAGGATCGCGCAGTATCGTCCGTTCCATTGAGGATGTTCGACATATGACAGAAGATATGGTCAATGCTACAGTTCAACAGCGTAAAAATAGTGATGCAATTGAAACTGCAATTGAGTCGGTCAGTGAAATGGCAATGCGTATATTTAGCGATATGGAAAAAAGACGTAAACAGAGTCAGAATGTTATTGGACGCTTAAAACAGATGAAAGAAACTGATTAATACTTATGCCTTCTATCGAAAAAATCAGAGAAGCTCTCAAGTTTTGTCGAATGTTTGCCAGCCTGTCAGACAACGACCTCGCTCCACTCTGCTCTTTGGCACGCTTGCAGACCCAGGAACGCGGCACACTTCTTTTTTCTGAAGGAGAGGCAGCGGAAGGTTTCTATGTCGTTGCTGCCGGGCGTGTGAAAATTTATAAACTTTCTGCGGATGGTAAAGAGCGGATTCTACATATCGTCAATAGCGGCGATACCTTTGCTGAAGCGGCCATTTTTGGTGATGGTCGTTACCCGGCTTTTGCCGAAACCCTATCTCCAGCAGAGCTCGTTTTTCTGCCCGGGCGGGAGTTTCTGGATCTACTTCACAATCGTTCCGGGATTGCTATCAATATGATCGCTGGATTGTCTCAATTCTTGCGTCAATTTGCTCATCAGATAGAAGAGTTGACCTTTAAAGATGTGCCAGCGCGTCTGGCTGGTTACCTGCTTAAGCTTGAGGTAGACTCTGATGGTAGCTCCCAGCTTCCGGTCAGTAAAAGTCAACTTGCCTCGAATCTCGGTACGGTCAGCGAAACTCTCTCTCGGAGTTTGCGCAAGCTTGCTGACGAAGAACTGATTCGGGTCGAAGGGAAACGCATAGAAATCCTGGATCGCGAACTTCTGGAAAACATGGCGCAGAAAACTATTTAGTTGTATTTGGCGCGATTGTTAAATTGCCAACGAAGTGTGAAAAGGGGTGACTTGGTTTTAGAGTTCTATTACATCACGCTGGAATATATTAGATACGTTAGGGGTGGGAAGCCGATGGAAATTTGTTCTGATGCGTAACCCGGAGGTTGAGAGAGCACAGTTCACAACCTTGGTGGGGGTTCTTTCTCTTATCATCATGGCTGTTTTTGCTGCTGAAGTTACAATTATGCAGCTTTACAGCGATCTTTTTGCAACCATATCCGTTTTTCAACGTGCATTTCTTGATGCTTCTACTCTGGTTCTGTTTATTGCCCTGCCGCTTTGGTTCTTCATCTTCAGTCCTACGTTTCGTGACAAAATTCAGGTCGATGGTGGTTATTCCTCTGTTGCCTTTTCCTTGTATATTAAGGTGCTTGCCGGACTTTACCTGATCCAGCTTGTCATTATGCTATTTCTGCCCGAAATCATGGCACACATCCCTTTAAAATTTGAAAATCTGATTGATGGTGCACTGACGGCTTTTTTTGCTACTCCTCTTTTTGCTTGGCTGCTTTATCGACTGGAAATTCATTATCGGCTCGAGCCTTTGGCCGATTTTTTGAACGCGCCAATAACCTTGTACGTTTTACTCCTCTTTATGATCTTTCTCGCTGATCTCCTGCAAGAGATTATCTTTCCACTGTTGAATTTGAACCTTATCGAAATTCAATATGAGTTACTTGACTCATTGGTAACAGTCGCCTTTATCGCACCCTTGCTCTTGATACTGATTGTTCGACCGCTCAGGCGTATGGCCGAATCCAAAGAAGCCAGAATCAATGCAGTTTACGACCAGGTGGTTGATGCCATTGTGAAAATTGATCATGACGGAATCATTGAATCTTTCAATCTGGCCGCCCAGAATATTTTTGGCTTTCAGTCTGAGGAGATGATTGGAAGGCCTGCGTCTTTGTTGCTTGACTGCGGACAGATAGACCTTGCCGCAGTTCTTCAACAGTTAAGCAATGGAGAACCTGGGGTTCACCTTGATTTTAGTGAACTGACCTCAAAATGTCAGGATGGAGGCAGCCTGACGCTCAACGTGTCGATCAGTAAGATTAGCCTGGATGGACCTACTGAGTTTTTACTTTTGCTGCGCGATATATCGCAAAACAAAGCAACAGAGGCGGCACTTCTCGCAACAGATGCGATTTTTCGAGAAATTTTCAATCAGACCGAGGACGCTATAATTTTCTTTGAACCCGGCAGTGGTGAAATTCTGGACGTAAACATTACGGCCGAAACTCTTTATGGCTTCACAAAGGCGGAATTGCGGGATGCGGGAGCTAGAGCATTTTGTGATGAAGAGGCATATCGACGCTTTCTTGGTTTAATTGCTGATATCAATGAGAACGGAAACGCCCAGATTGATCGCTTGGTTAATTATAAAAAAGATGGGCGATCAATTATTGTCTCACTTCGCGGCAAGATGATGTCCCTACAGGGTGCTAAGGTTATTTATTCTAGTGCTCGCGATATTACCAACAGAACCAAGCTTGAGAATGAAGCCAGAGAAATTCAGTCTAAACTGATTCATGCAAATAAAATGACATCACTCGGACTATTGGTGTCAGGTGTCGCCCATGAAATTAATAATCCTAACAATTTAGTTCTTTCGAACGCACAACTGTTAGCAAAAATATGGCGAGATTCACAAATTGTACTGCAGCAATATTTTCGTGAGAATGGTGAATTTGTTTTGGGCGGTATCCCATTTAGTGAGCTTGATGAGCATATTCCTGAATTATTCAGTGGGATAACCGATGGATCTCAAAGAATTAATGCTATCGTTGGTGATCTCAAGCGTTTTGTGCGTCAAGATGATACTCAATATTCGAATGATGTAGATCTTAACGCTGTTGCTGTTTCCGCTGTATCAATGCTTCATTATGAGCTTGCCAAATATACTGATAATTTTCAAAGTACATTGTCGCCAGAATTGCCGATGGTCAAGGGCAGTGGGCGCCAACTTGGACAAGTTATTGTTAATTTGTTGATGAACGCTTGTCAGGCTTTGCCAGATAAGAGTTGTGCTGTTTTGCTTGAAACCAGTTTTGACCCTCAAGAGCAGATAGTTAAGGTGAGTGTGCATGATCATGGCAGCGGCTTGCCTGAAGGGTTAAAAGAAAAAATTCTCGAACCTTTCTTTACGACTAAAATGGATTCTGGTGGTACTGGGCTTGGTCTTTCAATTAGCAAATCGATCGTTAAAGATCATGGCGGTCAGCTCGATTTCTTCAGTCAGCCAGAAACAGGAACGACTTTTACTGTTACACTTCCAGTCTCCGATTCTTAACGAGTAAGGAGTTTATTGCGTGCCTCCGATGACTACTGAACGTAAAAAAATTCTGTTGGTTGATGACGAGCCGCAGATCTTGAAAACGACCAAACTTGCCTTGCAGGCTAGTGGGTTGCAGGGTGTTATGACCCTGTCTGACAGTTCATTGGTTATGTCGATGCTGTTGCAGGAACCAATCGCAGTCATAATGCTAGATCTACGTATGCCAAAGGTCTCCGGCCTTGAGTTACTTCCCCAAATTGTTAAAGAGTACCCCGATATCCCCGTCATTCTGGTGACAGCCAATGATGAGATTGACACGGTAGTCGAAGCAATGAAACTGGGTGCGTTTGATTACCTCGTCAAGCCAGTTGAAGCCAGTCGTATGGTCGCCTCGGTACGTAAAGCTTTAGAGATGCGCAGCATGGCACACGAACTTTCTTCTCTAAAACATTACATGTTGGCAGATAGACTGGATCACCCTGATGTTTTTGCGCCGATTATCACGGGTGACAAGAAAATGCGGGCTGTATTTCAGTATGTAGAAGTGGTATCGCCAACCAGAGAACCGATCATGGTTATTGGTGAGACCGGGGTCGGCAAGGAGTTGATTGCCCGTGCAATTCATCAACTCAGTGGGTGCAAGGGTAATTTCGTCGCGTTGAATGTTGCCGGCCTTGATGACAATATGTTTACTGATACCCTTTTTGGCCATAAAAAAGGCGCTTTTACCGGTGCAGAAGTCAGTCGTGACGGCTTAATCTCGAAGGCGTCGGGCGGAACACTTTTTTTGGATGAAATCGGGGATATCAACGAAGCATCGCAAATCAAACTATTACGTCTGTTGCAGGAGCACGAATACTATCCCGTCGGTTCTGATCTTGTGCAGAAGAGTGATGCCCGAATTGTTATGGCCACTAATCGTAACTTGCAAAAAATGATCTCAGACGGAACCTTTCGTAACGATCTGTATTACAGACTTTTTGCCCATCAGATCCATATTCCACCATTACGTGATCGTCTTGACGATATTCCTTTGCTGCTCGATTATTTTCTGGAAAGCTCTGCCAAGACAATCGGTAAGAAAAAACCTACAGCCCCACCAGAACTCGCTGTTTTACTAGCGGTGTATTCTTTTCCTGGAAATATTCGTGAACTCGAAGCTTTGGTCAGCGATGCTGTTATCCGACATACCGGGGGCATTCTTTCTATGGATTCATTCAGTGCCGTCATCGGCGACGAACGTCGTTCACCGGCCGTTCGAGAAAAGCCTCCAATTCCAGAGGAGGAGCCTTTGAGTGCCATGTTTGGTCACTTCCCGACTATTGGTGAAGTCGAGGAGTATATGATCAATGAAGCGATGAGTTTGTCTAAGGGGAATCAGGGGATTGCCAGTAATTTGCTTGGGATAGGTCGTCAAACACTCAACAAGCGTCTGAAAAAACGTGAACAAGATGAAAAAGAAGACAACCAATAAATTAGGTGTTGAAAATATAATCTAATTTCCTTCCTTTCTGTGTTTTTACTTTGTCATTTCATGTTTGACTCTTCCGGAACGGGTGAGTCGTGATCAAAGCTCTCTGTTGTCTGGCAACAGTTGTTCTTGCAACTATCCACCACGATGTTTATCATGTGGGGATTGTTTTGAACGATTGAGTTTCTAAGATTTCGCTTTATTAGGGTTGAGCGGGAGTCTGTCAATGTTGAAGATTGACGCAGAGATGGAAACGTAAGGCATGTTAGAGGTTGCCAGATGTTGCTCAGTGCCGGTGGTGGGGATCTGGGAATTGTTCTCGGTTCTGTCGTGAGTCGTGCTGCAGGTATGCGGATTGATAACCGTACTTATATCGTCTGTTGACAAGGCCGTCTCGGAGCTATGTCTCTTAGATGAATCGGTCAAACTTGTTTACGGCATACCCTTGTCAGCGACAGCTAGGAATCCATTTTTTGAGCGTGGCTGAATCAGGGTCTGGCAGGCTGATTAAATTATAATCAGCAGGCTGCTGGCTGCTGCGTATATTTTATGCAGATCTTTATAGCATATCGCGGCTTTCTATTTTGTGGTTGTTAAGTTTACTGCCTTTTAAGTCCACAGTTAGGTCTGTTGTGCTCGAAACTTTGTAACTTTTATTTATGGGCATATATATTGCGTTTGTGGCTATAGGAATTTTGGGTTGAGATTGTCGTTTAATCTGGACACAGAGTTAATGTCCTATCGTTATCATAATCTAAGTTCTAAGCAGGGAGGAAACATTGATGCGCAAGGTTGAGGCTATCATCAAGCCGTTCAAACTCGACGAAGTCAAAGAGGCTCTTAACGAAATTGGGGTCCAGGGGATTACTGTCAGTGAAGTTAAAGGTTTTGGCCGACAAAAGGGTCATACCGAACTCTACCGCGGTGCCGAATATGTGGTCGATTTTATCCCTAAAATTAAAATGGAAATTATCGTCGCAGATGACCGTGTTGAGTTGGTTGTCAATACGATCGAAGAAGCGGCGAAAACCGGTCGGATTGGTGATGGCAAGATTTTTGTCACTCCGATCGATGAGGTTGTACGTATCCGGACAGGTGAGCGCGGCGAAGACGCTCTTTAATCTATTTCACAACGAGTACTTATCAGTTCATTACACAAGGAGAATCTAGCAATGACAGCACAAGAAGCACTGAAGTTTGCAGAAGATAACGGCTGTAGAATGGTCGATTATAAGTTTCTCGATTTTGTTGGAGTCTGGCAGCACTTTTCAACTCCAATGGCAGAAGTTAGCGAAGAGACATTTGAAGAAGGTATCGGTTTCGATGGCTCTTCGATTCGTGGCTGGCAGCCTATTCATCACTCGGATATGCTACTCATGCCTCAGCCAGAAACCGCAATGGTTGATCCCTTTATCGAGGTTCCAACCCTGAGCTTGATCTGTAATGTCGTCGATCCGATCACTCGCGAAGGTTACAGTCGTGATCCTCGTTATATCGCTCAGAAAGCCGAGGCATATCTTAAGTCTTCCGGCCTGGGTGATACCGTCTTTATCGGACCCGAGCCAGAGTTTTTCATCTTTGACGATGTTCGCTACGCCTCAAGCTCCAATGAGTCGTTTTATAGCGTTGACTCGGCTGAAGGTATCTGGAACAGCGGACGTGAGGAGTTTCCGAATCTCGGTTACAAGCCTCGTCACAAGGAAGGTTACTTCCCTTGTGCTCCGACTGATAGTTTGGTCGACCTGCGTAATGAGATGGTCGAAGTGCTGCAGAGTGTCGGCATGCATATCGAGGCTGTTCACCACGAAGTCGCTTCGGGTGGTCAGTGTGAAATCGATATGCGTTTTGACTCTTTACTTGCCATGGGTGATACCCTGCAATGGTTTAAGTACATCGTCAAGAATGTCGCCTTCCGCAATGGCAAGTCGGTAACCTTCATGCCGAAACCGCTTTACGGTGATAACGGTTCGGGGATGCACTGTCATATGTCGATTTGGAAAGATGGCAAGAACCTCTTTGCTGGTGACGGCTATGGCGGCTTGTCTAAGATGGCACTCTATTTTATCGGTGGAATCATCAAACACGCCAAATCCTTGAATGCCTTTACCAATCCAAGCACCAACAGCTACAAGCGATTGGTTGCTGGCTACGAGGCTCCTGTCAACCTGGCCTATTCAAACCGTAACCGTTCTGCTGCACTGCGAATTCCGAACACCAACAACGACAAAGCGAAGCGCGTCGAGTGCCGTTTCCCTGATCCGTCTGCAAACGGCTACCTCTGTTTTTCCGCGCTGATGATGGCTGGTCTTGACGGTATTGAAAATAAAATTGATCCAGGCCAACCGATCGACAAGGACCTCTACGGGCTTTCGCCTGAAGAGTTGAAAGACATTCCGCATGTTGCCGGTACTCTTGCTGAAGCCCTCAATTGTCTTGAAGCCGACCATGAATACCTGCTTAAGGGTGATGTCTTTACCAAAGATGTTATTGATATGTGGCTGGATTATAAGCGTGAGGCAGAGGTCGATCCGGTTCGGATGCGTCCTTGTCCAGAAGAGTTCGCGCTGTACTACGACTGTTAATTTTTTCTAGTAACTTTGATGTTTAAAAAACCCTCGGCAGTCATGTCGAGGGTTTTTTGTTTTTTAGAAAGGGAATACCAGGGGAATCAGGATTGTAGCCAGGGCCCAGCAGACAAAATTTAGCCCTGCTCCTGCGCGGGTATAATCAAAAAAACGGTAGCCGCCTGGGCCCATAACCAGAGCATTTGATTGATGGCCGATCGGGGATATGAAACAGATAGAGGCCGCAATCGCTAAGCCCATAAAAAATGGTTTGGGATCGGCTGAAAGCGTAACAGCGAGGCTGTAGGCAATTGGAGCCATCAGAACCACCGTCGCCGCGTTGCTCAGAATTGCCGTTAGTAATAACGCAATAAGAATCAAAAGAGAAAGTACTGGCCAGGGACCGAGACTCCCAGCAGCAGAGATTAAGAGCCCTGCAAGTTGATCAGCCAGACCACTTTTCTCCATGGCAATTCCTAGCGGTAGCGTACCTGCTATCAATAAAATTATTGACCAGTCAATACTTTCGTAAGCTTCCTTTATGCTTAAGCAGCGGATGAGTACAAGCGAGAGGGCTCCAAGTGTTGCTGAGAGCATAATTGGGAGGAGCCCAGTTGTCGCGAGCAGGACTGCAGCAGCAAGGATTGCAATCGAAGCTGGGCCTCGATGTCGTCGGTAGGGACTTGTTTCTATATCTCCAAGCAACAGAAACCCATGACTTTGACCAAGGTGAACAACATGATCCCGGGTCCCTTGTAGCAACAGGACATCACCAAAACGTAAAATCACATGGTCAACTTTGCGGACTACAGGAGCTCCAGACCTCCAGATGGCAAGAACTGTCAACCCATAATTCCCCGCAAATTTAACCTCACGCAGTGTCTTTCCAACCATTTCACTTGTCGGAGTCAGTGATGCTTCAACCACTAAAACGTCTTCTCTTTCCCTGAATGGATCTTTTGGGTATTCCTTTTCCGGAACAACTTGTAATCCATCTGAACGGTGTAGCTCGAGAATTGTTTTAGGGCTTCCCTCAACAAACAGGATATCGCCCTCAAGTAGCTTGTGGTTTCGGTGTGGAAAGGGGAATTTATGTTGACCGCGCAGAATGGCTCGAACTTTAAGTTTGTGGTTTTCTTCAAATTGTGAGGCTGCAATGGTCTTGTTGGCGATTGAGGCCCCACTGAGGATCTCAACTTCGGCGATATATGCTTTGACCTGATAGGCCGTTGTGAGATTCCCGGATTTGCGTTCTGGCAACAGACGGTGCCCGATTGTCACCATGTAAAAAATTCCGGATATCAAAAGAATGACACCGATAGGAGTAAATTCAAACATTGAAAAGGTGACATTTGCATGTTGTTGTAATAGGGCATTTGCGAGAAGGTTAGGTGGGGTTCCAATCAGAGTGCAGACCCCGCCCAAGAGCGACCCAAAGGCTAGCGGGATCAATAGCTTTGAGGGACTAACACCACCTTTTTGGCTCATCTCAATGGTCAGAGGCATGAGCAGTGCGGTTGCGCCGATATTGTTGATGAAAGCAGAAAGAAGCGCAGAGGTCAGCATGATCGTTAGCACCATGCGACCTTCTTTCTTTCCCGAAATTTTTAAGAGACGGGATGTTAAGGGGCGCAAGGCACCGGTATGGGTGAGTCCAGCGCTGATGACAAACATAGCGGCAACAGTGATAACGGCCGGATTGCTGAATCCGGAAAAAGCCTCTGTTGGGGTCACCAGACCGGTAATGGCCAAAGCTAACAAGATCATTAAACTGACAAGATCGACGCGGATCCAATTCCCGGCAAAGAGAAGGATGGCGATGGATAGAATGAGCAAGACAAGTAAAGCATCCATAGGGCCTCCAGCAGTAAGGCGGATACTTAGAACATTCTAGTCGATCAGAGCTTATCTCTCAACTTGCTTTATAATTTGAAATTTTATGAAGAAGCAGTCGTGATCTATTTTCAATATCAGTGGCTGCAAGTATTGCGGAAATAAGTGCAACTCCGTATGCTCCGGCATTGAGCACTTCGTTAACACGATTGAGCGTGATTCCGCCGAGGGCATAAACAGGAATAGGCGATTTGTTACAAGTGTTAGCTAGAGATTGCAAGCCTTGAGGTTGGCCATATTGTGCCTTTGATGCAGTTTGGTAGATCGGGCTGAAGGTGATGAAGTCGGCACCCTGTTCGGCGGCACTTTCGGCCTCTTGCAAACTATGTGCAGAGTAGCTGATCAGAGATTGTTCACCGAGGATAATTCTGGCGGAAGGGATTTGACAGGAATGGATTCCAAGATGAACGCCATCAGCTCCGATGTCAGCAGCTAACTCGGGAGAGCCGTTCAGGAGCAATCTGGCACCGTAGAAGCGTGTCAGTTTCAGGGCTTTTTCGGCAATTTTTTTCAGTTCCGGCGAGGAGAGATCTTTCTCCCGTAACTGCACCATCCGCACTCCTCCCTGAAGTGCAGACTCAAGAGCACAAAGCAGGTCTGGAGAGGTAATCTTACGATCAGTGATCAGGTAGAGCGGCGAAAGTTGGGGGGGCAGTTGTAAACTCATGTGCGTTGATCTGCAAAGGCTCCATCCCAGTCTTTCCAGACCGCCTCATAGCCACGTTCAGCAAGAATGTCGCAGATCTCTTCGGGGGTCCGATGATCACTTATCGTAAATTGCTCACCATCCCCTTCGTCCCCTTCATAGCCACCAGGCGCGGTGCAGGACCCGGCACTCATCTGGGTGATGCCGAGTGGCAGCAGGTTGTCACGCAGTTCGGCATCTTCACGAGTAGAGAGCACTAAGCCTGCATCGGGCGCGAGTAGCCGCAGGGCACAAATCAGCTGGGTGAGTTGGCGATCGCTGACGAACGAGCGAGGTGCAAAACCCCCTTCCGCCGGGCGCAGACGCGGAAACGAGATTGTTACTTGAGTACGCCAGAAGCGTTGCATTAAATAGCGCGCATGCAATCCAGTGTAGAAAGCGTCGGTGAGATAATCGCCGAGACCGAGCAGGGCACCTATGCCAATCCGTCTCAGTCCTGCTTGACCAGCACGTTCCGGGCCTTCAAGGCGGAATTGGAAATCGCTCTTCGGACCGTAAGGGTGCAGATCAGGATAGAGGTTCTGGTCGTAGGTCTCCTGGTAGAGGGTTAAGCCGTCAACGCCGGCATCCACGAGTCGTTGATACTCCTCACGTGACATCGGAAAAACCTCGAGAGACAATGAGCTGAAGCGCTTGGAAAGTAGTCGCACGACATGTTCAATGAAGTCGACCCCGGCTGCTTCCGGGGCTTCTCCGGTGAGCAGTAGAATATGGCGAAATCCCTGGCGATGAAGATGTTCAGCCTCACGCAGAATTTCATCATCATTCAGGGTTTTGCGACGCAAATCATGGTTGTCGGCACTGAACCCACAATATTTACAGCCGTTGTGGCATTCATTCGACAAATAGAGCGGGGCGTAGAGCTGAATTGTGCGGCCAAAGCGTTGGCTGGTGATACGATGGGCGATCTGAGCCAAGGTTTCAATCTGGTTGTCGCTGATCTTGGGTGATATGAGGCAAAGGAAATCATCGATCGACAATTTTTGTCGAGTCAGTGCTCTGTCGATATCCTGAGTTTCGACTTGTTCAAAACGTTGCAGCAGCTCAGTAGCCGGATATTTTTGAAGCAGATCAAAGAAGCTCACTTACTCCTCCCTCAAAAAACCGGTAAGGGGGCTTGAAGCTTGCGCTTTGGCACGTTGTGGCCCAAGTCCGGCAAGGTAGGCCATGCGACCAGCTTCGACTCCCTTTTTAAACGCTTCGCCCATAAGTGCCGGGTTTGGAGTGTCTGCGAGTGCGGTGTTGACCAGAACGGCATCCGCACCCATCTCCATTGCCTCGGCAACATGCGAAGGTGCGCCGAGTCCTGCGTCGACCACAACCGGTACATTGGCCTGCTCAATAATGATATTGATAAGATCACGTGTACGCATACCGCGGTTGGTCCCGATTGGTGCGCCAAGTGGCATGACCGTAACTGTGCCCGCCTCCTCAAGATGTCGAGCCAGGACCGGATCAGCGGGCATATAGGGGAGAACGTTGAATCCCTCTTTGACAAGGATAATCGCGGCCTTGAGCGTTTCGATCGGGTCTGGAAGCAGATAATATGGGTCTGGAGTGACTTCAAGCTTGATCCAGGGCTCACAGCCCGCCGCACGTGCCAGACGTGCCAGACGCACTGCTTCTTCAGCATCACGGGCACCACTGGTGTTTGGCAGGAGCAGGTAGCGTTCACGATCGATATGTTGCAGCATGTTGTCGCCGGGGTTGTTGATGTCGACGCGGCGCAGTGCGACAGTGACTATTTCGCAGCCAGAGGATTCCATGGCTGATTGCATCGCGAGATTCGACGAAAATTTGCCGGTTCCAACCATCAGTCGTGAATTAAACTTGCGTCCGGCAATTACGAGTGGATCCATAGTTTTTTTACCCTCTGTTTGCACGTCAACCCCCACCGACAAACTGAATGATTTCGAGTTTGTCCTTTTCGTGCAGCTCAGTGTTTATGTTGTCAGTTGTATTAAGAATATTCTGGTTGAGCTCCAGCACAACTCGGTCAGGCTGCAGATCCAGTTGTTTCAGGAGCTGTCCAATAGTTAAACCCGCATCAAATTGATGGTTTTCACCGTTGACATGCATATTCATTCTGGTTTTTCTCCCAATAATAAGCGTAAAACGGCATTAGCTTGATGGCCAGCAGCGATGCTGACGCGGGGAGCCATGAGGCCTTGACCTGGTTGTGCTGCGGTTGTTTGGTCACCGATTAAATAAAAGTTGTCGCGAATTTTCTTAGTCTGAATGCTGTTTGATGCGGCATAGCCAGCCATGCCAGACGCTGCGACCAGCGGACATTCAGGGGACTGTTGCAGATGGGCCGCTGTTAGCATTGCCTTTTGATCAGGAGCATCGAAGGCCTCGACCATGACATCGATATCAGTAAAGATCTGATTTAGATTCTGAGGGGTGATCTTGCCATTGAAGGTATCTATCTTCACGTAAGGATTGATGCGCTGCAGGTTCTCCTTGAGCGCCATGACCTTTGGTTGGCCGATCTGGTCGATGAAATACTGCTGACGATTTAGATTGGAGGGTTCGACCAGATCGAAATCCGCTATGACCAGATGTCCAACGCCGACTCGCGCCAGAGATATGGCAATATTTGACCCCAGGCCGCCAGCACCGGCGATGCCAACGCGACTTTGCGCAATCCGGGCATGGACTCCGGGTGTGTGGCGTGCCATCATCAGCGCCTCAAGTTGTTCGGCATCAGGGATATTCCCACGTTTAATCATTACCACCTGATCGCCATCTTTAAGTTGGCGATCTTCGAGGGCAGGAAACCCGTTGATTATTAGCAAGTCAGCATCCAATTGTTGCTGGTCCCGCAACTGATGGAGGCTGGTTTCACTTTGAAGTTCCAGTGGAACCTCGTTGAGTTTGATTTTGATCAATAGTTCTAATCTCTTTAAATAAAAACAGCCGCAAAAATTGCGGCTTTAAACATTCATAACTGGAATGTAAATACTGCCGCTTCCCTACGCCGGTATGATCCGGATCAGGTGCAAGGGGTTGCTTCGCTTGCCGCAAAGCTCTCAGTGTCAGGCACGCCCCCAGGGCTGATTAGTTTGTCGGCTAAATCTAGCAGGCGAGAAGGGCCAAAGTCAATAAGGGTGGGGATTGAAATCAATCTGTAGTTCAGAAATTGTTTTTGATCGGCAATTGTTTTAGGATGGCGCACTTTTACGAACCGAGGAAGGGTAAAGACTATGAAAGTTGCTGATCGTTTTCGTCAGTTAACACAGACATCAGATGAGTTAATGAATAAATTTTCTGGTCAGCCTGATGGTGTAAGGATTGACCGCGCTGTGAGCCTGCTGAAAAAAAGTCAAGAAGAGTTGTCCGAATGGAGTGAGCAGGTCGGAGAGATTCCACAGATGCGCCTTGAGAGCAAGCTTTCGCCTGTATTGTTACAGGTGCATGAAACCTTAGATCGTGCGCGCGTCCTTTACGAGGACAACGGCAAGAGCGACGAGGCTGCTTTGATCTGGAACGTTGAGCAGCAGGTCTATCGTTTATTGAATGATCTCTGATCGATCAGTGGCATATTTGTTGCTCTGATTTTTAATTCGAAAAATGGCAGATGGTTGATTGCAACTGTCTGAAAACGCAACCTTCCCCTTTTACGTTGGAAGATGAAAATGCATAAAAAACTTGAGAATATCTTTTACGAAGTTCGTGACCCTATTCTTGAATGGAATGATATTGGCGGTTTTGCCGAGGTCAAAGAGATCCTGAAGGAGATGGTTTGTCTGCCATTGCAGAAGCCTGAAATGATCAAAAAACATCAACTTGGAATCCCGGCAGGCGTTATGATGTGGGGACCGCTTGGCGTCGGGATTACAATGCTCGCAGAAGCCTGTGCCAAGGAAGCTGGTGCTTCTTTTGTCTATATCAGTGGGCAGGAGATGCTCGGTAAGGGCGAAGATCTGATCGAGGCCTTTGATACCGCAATTCACGAGGCGCCTTGTGTGCTTTTTATCTCCGATTGTGAATGGCTGGCTCCCCGCGAAGGTTGCGACTATGAATGGGGTCCAGGCAACCTGCGCGGCATTCCTCCGACCTTTGCCACCAAAGAGTTAAATCATCTATTTGTTGAACAGATTGATCGGATCAATAAGGTCGAGAATGTCATGCTGGTTGGCAGCTGCTATCGGATCGATACGGTAGATCAGGCGATTATCAAAGAGAAGAAACGCTTTAACCGTAAGGTTTTTGTTCACCCCCCACGTGTTATTGACCGTCGCGAGATGCTCGATATCTATCTGGATCAGATGCCTAATTTGGCCGCCGACGTTGATCGTGACATGTTGGCTGAACTCTCTGAAGGTTATGTCGGCTGGGACGCCGAGAGTTTGTGCAAAAGAGCTACAGTCAATGCTATTAAAGAAGATGCGCCTGAAGTCACAATGGCACTTTTCCTCAAATCTCTAAAAGAGGTGCGCTACTGGCTGACTCCTGACATGACCAGAGTCTATCATGAGATCTACGAAAATGATTGTCCGCATCATTATGCTTTTTAGCTTGTGGCCATTGATGTGAACATAGCTGATTTGCCGGCACCACAGCTGTTTGTAGAGTTGGCAGAGCGCCACGGCCACTACTGTCCGATGAGTACCCTGGGCGTGAGATTGGGTTGGGCAGCGCTACGAAGATTGGAAAGTGAGTTACAGGGGGCGACTTATTTTATGCAGACTTGTGCTCGCGATGGAATTCGTTTGTCACTGAATTTTGAAGAGTTGCAGGTCGAAGAGCAGGGCCGGCATCTGTTACATTTTGCTGATCAAAGCACCCAATGGGAAATCGAATTGTTGCCAAAGACATTGGAATTGGCGGCATGCTATCGGTTGCTGGACAGCGATACTGAGCGCGACTCTTTACTCGAAGGGCTTCGCTCTGCAGAGGAATCCACTCTGATGAAAATTATTCAAACCGGTGGTGCTCTTTGAACGCCCCCTGGTGGCAACAGTTTTTCGATGTTATCTTGCTGGAAACCGGCAAGATGTGGTGGATTTTTCTTCTTTCTGTTTTGCTCGTCGGACTTATCAAGGGTTATAAATTAGATCTTAAGATTCGCGATTCTATTGTGCGCGCAGGGAGTTTTGCGATTCCACTGGCTGTAGCGATAGGGATGGTTTCGCCTTTATGTGCTTGCGGAATATTGCCGATATTTATCTCTCTGGCGATGGTTGGGACTCCCCTGGCTCCTCTTTTGGCACTATTGGTGACTTCGCCTGTGATGGGGCCAGATGCTCTGCTTTTGACCTGGAGCGGGCTTGGGTCAGACTGGGCAATCTATAAGATAGTTGGAGCTGCGGTTCTTGGCCTAGGTTCGGGGTTCAGTGTCCTTTTTCTTGAGCGGCAGGGCTGGTTGAGCAGCGATATGATTCTGCTTAAGCCGTTATATCGTGAAGACGGTTCTTTGGCTCCCGCTGCCGATATCGGAGCGGTTGCCGGGGTGCATGTAAAGCGAATGCAGATTGTCCCGCGCGCCAACAAATTACGCTTTATCTTTGATCGAAGCCTCGACGCTGCACTTTTTATCGGTCCTTATCTGTTGCTTGCGATTGTCCTTGAAGCATTCATGGTGACACTGATTCCGGTGGCCTGGATTAAGTTTCTTGTCGGGGCTGAAAGTTTTTGGTCTTTGTTGATGGCAGCACTGATAGGTCTGCCGTTGCCGACCAATCAGATTCCAATAATTCCGATTTTATCTGGGTTGCTTGCAATGGGGATTGACAAGGGTGCGGCCTATACGCTGTTACTTGCTGGTCCCGTGACGAGTTTGCCCGCGATGGTTGCTTTGGGAGCCATGTTTAGCCGCCGGTTGCTGTTTGTCTTTGTTTCCTTGGGACTCGGATTGTCAGTTCTTATGGGCCTGTTGTTGCAGATAGTTTCTTGAGTAACTTTGGTCTGTTGCGGGCTTAATGCGACAGCTTTTTGTCATTGTCATTAGGGCTTGCTTTTTGCACATGAAACGTTAAGCTCAGTTACATGCTGCTTTTTGTCGTTAGTTGCCGTCACATGGCGAACCTGTCCCGCCAGTTCGCGATTTATGTTTCGGTCGCTACATGGTTTATGACTAATAATTATATTGCCGAATAGTATTTTAGTTGTCGTTTGTTCTGTTCTCGGGAGCATCGACATAAAAAAGGAGAAATTGCGATGATGAGTTGGTCTGTTCGTCCCCTGATTTTGCTTGCTGCTGTTGCTCTTCTGGCAAGTCCAGTTTTTGCACAGGATTTTGCTGATATTTCCAAAACATCAGGTGTTGCCGACGATGGCCTGGGCAAGGGTGTTGCTTTTGCCGATATCGACAATGATGGCTTTGTTGACCTCTATGTTTCAAACAAGGGTGGTACCAACAAACTCTTCCGCAATAACGGTAGCGGTCTTTTTGAAGATATTACCGCCATAGCTGGTGCCGGCATCGATGACCCAGGCTTTAGCATGGGGAGTGTTTTTGGTGATTATGACAATGATGGTCTCGTCGATCTCTATCTGGCGAAAGGTGGTCGCTACGAAATTGAAGCGAATCGCCTGTTCCATAACCTTGGTAATGGTAAGTTTGAAGATGTTACCGATAAAGCGGGTGTTGGCCTGAAGTCCTTCACATATTCAGCAAGCTTTGTTGACTATGACAACGACGGTCGTCTGGATATCTACTGTGCCAATTATGGTCCTGGCGCCAAGAATATCCTTTATCGCAACAATGGTGATGGTACCTTTACTGATGTTACTGACTTGGCTGGCGTTGGCGATCTCTCCTGGAGTTGGATGGGTGTTTGGGCTGATGTGAATGGTGATAACCTTCAAGACCTTTATGTCGTCAATGGCCGTTATCCTGCTGGTGAGCCAAATCGTCTCTATCTGAATAAGGGTGACGGTACATTCAAAGATGTAACTCGTGAAGCCGGAGTTGAAGATTCGAACTGGGGCCTCGGTGCTGCCTTTGCAGATATCGATAACGACGGTGATCTCGACCTCTTCGTTTCCAATTATGTTGGAGAAAACGGACTTTACCTGAATAATGGTCAGGGTGTTTTTGCTGTCGCATCTGACCGTGTCAAAAAAGATCATCGAGGTTGGGGTAAAGGGCCGGCCTTTGGTGACATTGATAACGATGGTGACCTTGACCTTTATGAAGGGGACTGCAAGCTTGCTAATCAGCTTTATGTGAATGATGGCAAAGGTAACTTTACCGATGTTGCCAGTGAGCAGCCTCAACTACAGTGTTCAACCGTTCGTACCAAAGGGACGGCTTTTGCTGATGTTGACAATGATGGCGACCTTGATCTTTATGTTGTCAACTGGGGTGCCGCCAACAAACTTTACCTGAACGATCAGAATGACAAGAACTGGCTGGAAGTAAAAGCTGTTGGAAGTGTTTCTAATCGTGACGCTGTTGGTACCAGAATTACAGTTCTGAAAGATGGCAAGCTGGTTGCGGTACGTGACGTATCTACTGCTACCGGTTTTTGTGCTCAGAATCCTCTGGTTGCTCACTTCGGCCTTGATTCTGCTGCCAGCTACGATGTAATCGCGGTCTTCCCGAGTGGAATTGAGGCGCGTATTAATGGTGTCAGTACAGGTCAACTGCTTGAAATTGTTGAGCCGACCCTTGGTCAGGTTACAGCAACAAAATAATTTTTTAAGTCGTATCTTTGGTTTTTTAAAGAGAGTCGCTATTGCGGCTCTCTTTTTTTCTGGACGTAACGCTAAATTGGAACATATCCTGCTGAATTAACACTTAGTTTGCCACTCTTACTCCGTTAACAGGAAAACCGTGCGTATATTATTACCCCTGTTTTTTTTGCTTGCCGGCTGTGCATTTTCGCCAACAATTCAAGATCAGACTCTTCTGCAAGGGAAGATTCTGATCAAAGTTGATACTTTCTGGCAAGGAGAGATCGTTGTTGATGGACAGGTGACGGTAGCAAATGGCGTTACTCTTAGTATTGCGCCGGGAACCAGCGTGCGTTTTGTACGCCGTGATGCCGACCGAGATGGACTCGGTGACGCAACGATTATTGTTAAAGGAAGCCTTGTTGCGACAGGAACAGAAAAGAATCCGATCCGCTTTATGTCAGCGGAGTCCGATCCCCAGCCAGCAGACTGGCTGGAAATACGTAGTGATTTCGCGCGGGAACTCCTCTTTGACTGGTGCGAATTTCGCGATAGTGCCTATACGCTTCATGCCCATTTTACGCGTGGTCACATGCGTAACAGTCATATTCATCACAATATAGATGGCTGTCGTCTTGGCCGCTCCCGCTTTTTGTTTCAGCACAACCTGGTTGAGAACAATAGCGGCAAGGGGATCAATTTTCGTGATTCTGAAGTCACCCTGATTGACAATATTATTCGTAAGAATCGTGCAGGGATTTTTCTGTTTGAAAAACCAGGCAAGTCGATTATCAGCGGCAACAACATTTATCAGAACGATATAAATCTTCAGCTTGGAGATTTCTTTGCAGACGACATCTCTCTCTCCGGGAACTGGTGGGGGAGTGCTGTTGCTCAGACTATTGACCGATCAATCCATGATCAGCAGGATGACCACGAGCTTGGACGGGTTGAGATTGCTCCCGTTGGGGCTTGGCTATTTAGCGCCGGAATCCAGAACAGCGCTCAATTTAAATTCTTATGGCGTTTCGCAACCAATGGTTTTATCGATGCTGCACCGGTCGAAATTAATGGGAATATTTTTGCTGCATCCTGGGATGGTTCTCTCAAGGCTATCGATCCGGACGGTAAGTTGATATGGGATGTTGATACCGGGGATGTTATCGATGGGGGCCTTTTGGTCGTTGATCAAGAGATCTACTTTCAGAACTGGGACCGTCAGGTTTATCGGGCAGACCAGGCCGACGGACATTTAAATCTGCTATATAAGTATTCGCCTAGTCCCTCCGATGATCATCGGCAAGCGGGTTTGGCCCTGTCTGAACAATTGTTGCTGTTGCCAGCATGGAACGGTAATATTTACGCTTTTGATCGGGCAAATATGGGGCTTCGCTGGACCTTCGATGCTGGAATGCCACTGCGTGCGACCCCTTTGGTCGCTGATGAGATGATATATCAGAGCAGTGGCAGCAATGTCTTGAGCGCTTTGAATACTGATGGTCAGCTCCTTTGGCAGCAGGTGTTTGCAGCGCCGTTACTCTCGTCCCCCGTTTTGCACGCTGATAATATTGTTGTCCTCGATAAATCAGGAACTCTGACGGCCCTCAGCCCTGCGGGAACAATCCTTTGGCAACAAAATTTTGATCAGCCCTGTTTTTATTCCGCCCCTCTCGTTGTTCGTGATGCGATATTTGTCGCTACTGCTGCAGGCGTTGTTTGGAAGGTGAACCCCTCTACAGGACAGATCGTCTGGGCACGTCAACTAGAAGGTTCTATCTACGCAACGCCCGTTGCGAGCGACGTTGGCTTACTTGTTGGTGACAACAACGGCAGCCTCTCTCTCCTCGATTTCGATAGTGGGCGTACCCTTGCGAGCTACAGGGTCGAGGGGGCGATCCAATCGCAGGTCCTGGTGACAGGGAATCGTCTCTATTTCGGTAGTCGTGACCGGAATCTGCATGCCCTGCAGCTGGTCTGGGAGGAAAACCGCAAGTGAGTAAGATAGCAGTGCCTGAACGATTCTCATCGCTCTGTAGTGGCATTTTCGTCGTATGCATGGCGACCCTGATGTATGAACTGCTGCTGACCCGTATATTCTCGGTATTGATGTGGTACCATTTTGCGTCGATGGCAATCAGTCTGGCGCTATTTGGTCTCGGCGCGTCCGCTCTACTGGTTTATCTTCGTCCTGCATGGTTTTCTGCAGAGAAGGTCAGACAACCTGGGTTATTTGCACTGGCTGCTGGTCTTTCGACGCTGCTGCTATTTTCGGTCTTTCTGCTGTTTCGTGCCGATCCCCAGTTCGGTTTTCGCGTTCTCTCCTTCTTTCACCAGCCTTTCTATCAGCCATTCCAGCAGGGGAATGTCCGCCAATCGTTAGAGATCGGCCAATTGCTGCTGTTGACCTTGCTCTATCTGGCTACGGCGCTGCCGTTTTTCTTTAGCGGTCTGGTCGTGACCCTGATGTTCGGCCGTTATCATCGTCATATCGGACGGCTCTATTTTTTCGACCTGCTTGGGGCGGGAACCGGTTGTCTGCTGATTATTCTGGTGCTCAAACTGGTTGGTGGGATAACCGGGCTGTTGGTGGTCGGAGTATGTTTTGTGCTGGGAGCATTTCTGTTGACGCCCCAACAGAGCAGGATCCGCCGTCTGCTTGTGGTTGTTGCCTTGCTGCTGTTGACCCTGGGGGTCGGCAACCAGATTGGCGGCTTCGCCGACATCCATTTTGCGCGCGGACGCTACGAGCCTAACCTGTTGTGGCGCTCCTGGAATTCATTTTCGCGGGTCGCGGTCTACCCGGCGCAAGCGGAAGAGATGGGCAGGGCCTGGGGGTTGTCGCGTAACTATCGGGGGCCAGTCCCTGAGCAGTTGGGGATGGTGGTTGATGACACCGGTTATACCACCATGTATCGCTGGCAAGGGGATGAGACTCTCCAGTTTTTCCGTCAGAACGTTATCAACCTTGCTTATCTTCTGCGCCCACATGCCGAAAGTCTGATTATTGGCCCCGGCGGCGGCAAGGATGTTTTGACCGCCTTAGCCAACGGTGCCAAACGCATAGTTCCGGTTGAGATCAACCCGTTGATCGTCGAGGCGGTTAATGTGCGTTTTGCTGATTTCACCGGGGCACTCTATCAGCGACCCGGCATTGAGTTACAGGTTGCCGAAGGGCGCAGTTACATTCGCCGTACCCAGGATCGCTTCGATATCATTCAGGCCTCTGCTGTCTTCGGGCGGATGCCCCCGGCGGCCGGAGCCTTTACTCTCTCCGAGAACAACCTCTATACCCTTGAGGCCTTTCAGGACTATTGGGGCCATCTCAAGCCCCATGGAGTTCTAACCATCTCCCGTTTTATTTTTGAACGGGAAAGCCTGCGCCTGGTCTCCTTGGGACTTGAACTGCTCAAGCGGGAAGGGGTTGCAGAGCCTGCCGCCCATATCGCGGTGCTCAAGGAGCGTGGGCTGGCTAATTTTATGCTCAAGAAAAGCCCCTTTACCCAGACTGAACTTGAGAACCTGCATGAGATCGCGCGGCAACAGGATTATGATATCGTCTATCTGCCGGGCGAAGAGAAGGGCGACAAGATCTTTAAGTCGCTGATCGCCTCGGGGGGGAGTGATGAGTTTTATCGCGAATTCCCCTTTGATATTACTCCGACTGATGATAACCGGCCCTTCTTCTATTATATGCTCAAACCCACAGCCTTTCTGGATCTCTTCTCTTTTCCGGAGCGGAGCCCCTTTGAAGATCGTGCCATTCTGATTCTACGTAACCTGTTGTTAGTAACAGCCATGTTGGTTGCGTTGGTCTTCGCCTTGCCTCTGTTGTTGAGTCGTAAAAAAGATGGCGGAAGCATGGCTCTGCGCCGGGCCGGATATTTCAGTTGTCTGGGGCTGGGTTTCATGATGATCGAAATCGGTCTGCTGCGTCGCTTTATCCTCTTTCTTGGACATCCGATCTATTCACTGGCAATTATCCTTTTTTCTCTGTTGATATTTTCAGGCATTGGGAGTCGTTTGTCGGTCTCCAAAGGTGGTGACAGGGCTTTTCTGATACGAATTATCTTGGCACTCGTCTTGCTCACTCCAATCTATTGCTATCTGCTTCCGGGGTTCCTGACCTCGCTGGTCGGGCTGTCATTACTGCTGCGTTGTTTGATTGCAATTCTGTTGATTGCGCCACTGGGACTGTTGCTCGGTATGCCATTGCCGCTTGGGATTGCGCTGCTGCACAAAGATGGTAGCGCCATCCCCTGGAGCTGGGGAATCAACGGCGCAGCCAGTGTGTTGGGGACCATCTTGGCGGTGGTTGTCGCGATGAATTTCGGATTCAACGCGACAATTCTGCTCGGAGCTTCGATCTATCTGGGGGCAATATTCCTGTTGCCGAGGAGTCAGAACTGATGACTGTTTTTTGCCGATTGTTGACTCTGGCCCTGTTGCTGTTTGTCCAGGCCTGTACTTCTGGAGAAACCGGGGTGGAGGGACAACTGCTATTTGAGCAAGAGCCGCTCAGCCAGGCCAGGGTTGAATTTTATCTCAAGAGCGGTAATGAACGTTCCTCCTCACCCTTTAGCGTTGCGACCACCGATATAAGCGGTGCCTTTCGTGCGGCACTTCCAGCTGGAGAATATTATCTGGTCGGTAAGAAGAAGGAGCAGGGCGGTGGAGTCAACCGGATGTTGATGGCTGAATATCCACAGAATCCGGTCGTGGTCCAAAAAGGGTATACTGCGATTAAAACCCTGCCACTCAAGGAAGTCGGTTTTGAGGGGGCTATCAGCGTCGATGGCAAAACGAGTGCCAGTGGACAGCTATTGTTCGCGGGTGAACCCCTGGCGGATGCCTTTATTTATGTCTATACCCGCGGGGATGCCCTGACCGGTCCAGCCTATGGTCAGGTCGTTCGCGCCGATGAGCAGGGACGCTTTACCCTCAAACTTTCCGCGGGACATTACTGGCTGGCCGCGCGTAAACGCAATGATGGGTCGCGGGTCGGCAACCCTGAGGCCGGTGATCTCAATGGCGAGTATCCAGGCAACCCTTTGGTTCTGAAGAGCGGTGAACAGCGACAATTGGAGCTCTGGACTCTCGCGCCGGTGACTAGCGCCGCAAAACAACGTCGTCTGGCCGAAGGACAGTTTACCAAGACGAGGACCTGGCTGAGTGGGCGGGTGATTGACGAGGAGCAGACACCGGTTTCCGGAATCTACCTCTTTGCCTATCGAGACAGTCGGATGATCGGTAAACCGAATTTTATTTCGTCGCCAACCACCGTTGATGGACAATTCAAAATCTATCTGGAAAAGGGTGGCGAGTTTTTTGTCGGCGCTCGCAGTACCTTTGGCGGTACGCTGGAGCCTGGAGAATGGGTCGGTACCTATGATGAGCGTTCTGATCATCGGATTGAGGCCAGGTTGAACGAAGCGACTGATCTCGGCGATATCCTGGTACGAGAGGTCTGGTGATGCGGTTTCTGCTGATCTTTTTTCTGTTGTTAATTATACCGACTGGTGCCGCCGCCAGGGTCATTGATGGTCCGGAACGCTGGCAGGGTGAGATTCGCATCACTGAGAGCTTGCGCGTAGCAAAAGAGGGCCGGTTGATTATCGCACCGGGCAGCCGCGTTCTTGCTGAGGCCGGGATTGAGATTGCCGGCGAGTTGCAGGCCACAGATGTTGAATTCAGCGGTCGCAACTGGCCCGGATTGATTCTGAAGGGGACCAGTTCACAGACTTGGCTTAAGAACTGCCGGATAACAGGTGCACAGACCGGGATCACCGTGATTGGTGGGGCACCGCAACTCACGGAATTGTTAGTTGCAGATAACCGGATCGGGATTGAGCTACGGCAGAAGAGTCGCGCACGGATTGAAAATTCGGTTTTCCGCAACAACAGCCGGGTCGGCTTGTTTATCAAGGATGAAGTGACCTCGGTGGTCAGTGGGAATCGCTTCGAACAGCAAGGTAAGTTTGGCGCATATGTCTACCGCGCCTTGCCGCAACAGTTTACCAAAAATCTGTTTATCGATAACCCGACCGGGTTGATGATCTCCCATTTCGGCAGTGATCTGCTGGTTAAGGATAACGATTTTCGTAACAATAAAATCGGCATCAAGGTCGACCGGTCCGCACGGCCCAAAATTGTCGCCAATCGGATCGAAGAAAATCAGTCCGGGATTGAACTCTATCGACGTTCTGACCCGCTGATTGAGTTGAACCTTCTTAAGGGAAACAGCCGCGCAATCCATGTCAGCTTCTCCTCCTACCCTCGGATTCGGCATAACGATTTTGTCTCCAATCAACGCGCCCTGATCCTCGAATTTCAATCTTCACAATGGGAAGAGCAGAAGGGGGCCGGGGCGAGGCAGCAGCAGATTTCTGGACAGGGTGCCTTCGGTGGTCGGAAACAGAATAAGGTCACTGAACAGCAACGGGGGGCCCGAGGCCTTGATGGAACGGTTGATGCCAGAGAGAATTGGTGGGGAGAGCAGGAGACCGCTGCATTGCAGGGACTGGGGCCCGCAGCTAATCTGGCCTGGATTGATGACGGTCGTGATCAACCCTCCTTTGAGGAGGATGGCAGAAGCTATCCGCTTGACCTGGTGCGCTGGTCTCCCTTTGGTCTGCAGCCATATACCCCTGAGGTTCTGAAATGAAAATCGGTCTTGGTCTTTTGATCTGTCTGATGCTTGTTCCATCCAGTCTGTTGGCCGCTACCGGTATCAAGGGTCGCGTTGCCTGGCGTGGAGAATTGATTCCCGGTGTAACTGTCAGGGCTTATCGCTCGATAGATGCTATTGCTGCCGAGCAGGTTATTGCTGTCTCTGAACCAACGGCTCAGGATGGGACCTATCAACTTGAACTGCCACGCGGGCGCTATTATTTGACCGCGCGCAACTTTTCGACCAGCTCCAAACCGGGCGATTTCTTCTGTTACTATAGCGGAGCGCCGATTGTGGTCCCGGCAGATGGTTTTCGTCAGGTCGGTTTTAACCTGATCAAGATTCCTTCGGAAGAGTCGGCCAAGCCAGGGAAACGTTCCGGTGTCTGGGGTGAAATCAGCTTTCAGGATCAACTCCTTGAGCGGACCTATCTCTATGTTTACAAGTCAACCGAAAACGATTTCAAGGGACCTGCCTGGTTTATTCAGCCGGTTGAGAAGGGCCGGTTCCGCATGTCATTGCCGCCAGGTGATTATTGGCTGTTGGCGCGGAAGCGCATGAAGGGTGGTCAGTATGGCCCGATCGAAATTGGTGATTATTTTAACTTCTATTACGGCAATCCCCTGCATATCGAAAAGAATGAATTGCAGAACATTCAACTCGAAACCATCACGCGTTTATCGATGCTGGAAGAGGACCCTGATGCTGTTTTTTCTGGAGTTACAGGTTCAGTCGTTGGCCCGGGTGCTAAGCCTGCCGCAGGCGTGAGGGTGTTTGCTTACCGCAGTGCAACCATGACAGGCACCCCGGCTTATATCTCTGCGACGACCGGTGAAGATGGTCGCTTTAGTCTTTCAATGCCCGAAGTCGGGACCTATTGGTTGCTGGCTCGCGAGGTCATCGGTGGCCCGGCGGCAACGGGTGAGCTGTACGGCAAGCTGCAGAATGTTGAAAATACGGGTATCACTCTGTCAGAACAACAGATGAGTCGGGAGGTCAGGATCGATGTTAGTCCGCACCTTTAAACTTTTGGTTGGGCTCCTCTTTATGCCACTTATGCTTCAGGCCCAGTCGCTTAAGATCGATCAAGAGACTCAGTGGCAAGGGCTCGTTGAGGTGGCGGATCCCGTAGAGGTCACAGTGACCGGGATTCTGCATATAGCCGCAGGGACACGGATCAAAATCCTTAATCCTGCTCACAGTATTACAGTTCAGGGGCAACTCCTGATTGAGGGGACACCGCAGCAGCCGGTTATTTTTGATACTGTCCCGGGGTGGCAAGGGATCAGCTTTATTGAAGCCGCGCCCGGAAGTCGAATTGTCCAGGCAAGGTTCAGTGATTGCGCTCAGGCCTTGGGGATTATTGCGACTTCGCCTCTGATCAGCGGCAGCCGGTTCAGCAACTGCGAGGCGGCGGTCAAGTTACTGCGCGAATCGAGTGCAGAGATACGTGACAATCAGTTCGAGGACAACGGGCTCGGCTTGGGGATTGAGATGCGCTCCTCTCCAAGAGTGGTGGGTAACAACTTTAAAGGACACAAAAAGAGCGGGATCACTGCATCAAACAATAGTCGTGGCTTGATTGAGAACAACCATTTTGAAAAGAATGAACAAGGGATTGGACTGTTGCAGCAGTACCCGGACAAAATACGCAAAAACAGCTTCATCGAAAACCGCGTCGGACTCTACTGTTATCAGACGCAGAATACACCGTTGGTCGAAGATAATATTTTTCGTAATAATGAATATGGTTTGGTGAACTTTTCGTTCTCCTTTCCCGCAGTCAAAAATAATCGTTTCATTGATAATAAAACTGCGCTGCAGAATGATCAGTTCGGCTCTGCTCTGGTTGAAAATAACCTGTTTGAACGGAACGACACCGCTATCTATAACAACCGCAAGTCGAACCCAAAGATTCGCATGAACGAGTTTTTGGACAACAAACTCGGACTATTCGTCGATTATTCCTCTTACCCCCTGGTGCATCACAACAATTTTGAGAAGACAGGAGAAGGGGCTCGGCTCGGCATTTACCAGAGTGCTGATTGGGAGAAACACTCGGGTTCAAAACAGCTTGTGATGAAAAATGCTCAGAAGCGAGGCAGTAAAAACGCAATGCTTGGTCAGGCTCCAACTAAATATACCGACATCGTAGATCTCACAGAGAATTGGTGGGGCGAGAAGACCTCTAAGCTCAATTCTGCGCAGGCTGGTCAAAACCTAGCTTTTTTTTACGATCGCAAGGATAAGCCGACGGTCACCTACGAAGGCTTTGGGCCAGATAGTTATCGACTCGATGAGATTCGTTTTCTGCCGCTACTGACATCACCGGTTATCGGGACCGGACCTGTGCAATGAGATATTTATTTGTTCTCTTGCTGCTCTTTAGCAGTGTTTCATTTGCCCTTTCAGCACAAATTAATGGGCGTGTTGTTCTGGGAGATGAACCATTGCAGGGCATGCTGGTTCGAGCCTATAAAGACCTGGATTCTTCCGCTAAACCGATTGCTGAAGCAACCATAACCCAGGAAGATGGTCTGTTCCATCTCGAAGTCGCTGAAGGGTTTGTCGCCCTTTATGCTATTTCTGAAGACGGACGTTATTTCGCTTTTTGTGGCCGTAATCCGATCTTAGCTCAAGGAGAACCTCTCTGGGCCGGATTACAGGCTGTTGAGGTCTCCTCGGCAGCCATCTCCTCTTATGCAGATGTGTACAGTGCTGCCTTAGAGGGGACTGTGACCTTTAGAGGCAAGCCGCTTTCCAATGCCTATGTTTCTCTCTACCTTGATGTCGCCGAAGATCTCAAGGGCCAAGGCTATCGGCTTTCGGCACCAACGGCTGAAGATGGATCTTTTGTCTTCGATGGTCTGCCCGAGACCGGTTATTTTCTGGTCGCACGTAAACGCCAAAACGCTGCGCGGGTTGGACCCTTGGCCGAAGGTGATATCCTCGGCGTTTATGCTGGAAATCCGCTCTCACTTAAATCAGGAGAAACCACGTTAGTTGAGCTGCCAATGGTTGTCCGACAGCCGAACGCACAATATTCAGGCCTTCCTGACCGCCCAGGTTCAAGTACCCTGACTGGCCGCGTTCTTGACGATTCGGGACAACCGCGTGAAGGTTTGCATGTCTTTGCATATACCAACCCCGTTATTGGGCACCAACGCCCCGCGGCGTTAAGTCCAAAGACTGCTGCAGATGGACGTTTTTCCCTCAGTTTTCGTGAGCCGGGGATCTATTACGTTGGTGCTCGCCAGGCTTATGGTGATTCGCCTGCACCAGGCGAGCTCTTTGGCCTCTATGAAGGGAGTGCTGACCATGGTTTGAAGATTGAGCCAGGGATTAATGACCCAATTAAAATTCATGTTGTACCAATCAGCCTAGACTAAAAAAGGAAATAGCTTATGTCAGACAAAAAGCAGCAACCTTCGCTCGAGATACAGCTTGATAATGACGTCGCTCAGGGAACCTATGCGAACCTGGCAGTCGTTAACCATACAGACGCCGAAGTAACCCTCGACTTTATTTATGTCCAGCCACAGGAGTTGAAAGGGAAGGTTCGATCGCGAATTATTGTTTCGCCACGCCACGCTAAGCGCCTTCTCTATGCTTTAAAAGAGAATGTTGAACGCTATGAGCAGACATTCGGCGAAATTCCGTTGGAAATGAGACCTGCCCCCCCTGAAGTTGTGCCATATCACTAATGGGTCCGCTGTTTTCAATTCTGTTTTTGTTCTTACTTACTTCTTGTGTCCCTTTACAAAAGACGGAAGTGGGTAATCTGGTCATTTCTGACAAACAGGTTTGGCAGGGTGAAAAACGAATCAATGGTATTATTCGGGTGACCCGCGAGGGGAGCTTGACACTGCTACCTGGGACCAGACTCGTTTTCTCGCGAATTGATCACGATGCTGATGGTATTGGAGATGCTGAGCTTTTTGTTGAGGGCGAATTTGTGGCGCGCGGTACAAAAACTCAGCCGATTCTGTTGACCAGCGCAGCGGAAAACCCTCAGCCTGGCGACTGGAAATTTCTCTATTTCGATTACGCACGCAAGGTTGAAATTGAATACCTGATCTCTGAATATGCGTACAGCGGGGTGCAGGTACACTTCTGTAGGGCTCAAATTTCTCGAAGTGAGTTTCGCTACAATATTGACGGTGTGCGCTTTTCAACCGCGAATATTAGCCTGAAAAACAGCTACCTGCATCATAACCGGCACGGTATTCGCTATGAAGAACGGGGGGGCAGGGGGGTTGTGCAACAGAACCGGATCAGCGACAATCAGATTGGCATTTTTGCTGTGACTCGTGGCGCAGGCCTGACCCTCTTCGAACAGAACGATATTATTGACAATAAACCCTATCAGGTGAAGATGGGGTTGCAGCAGACGACAGCTCTCGATTTCCCACGCAACTGGTGGGGAGATGTCAGAGGATTGTCGGCAGAGACAGTTTTTGATCAGCGTAGAGACCGTTCGCTCGGACGTGTAACGGCGACAGAGCCTCTTGATCGTTCGATTGATGCGATCCGATAATTAGAAGGAGTTTGACCTATGGAGAAAGTTTTACGTCCTGTTTTTATTTTACTATTGCTGATGTTCTGTGTTTCCAGTCTGGCGTTTTCTTGTGTTGGCAAGTCTCTTGAGATTGGTATGACGGGTTCGGTGCAACAAGAGGTCTTGGCCAATATTATCGCCGAGCTGATCGATGAGCGAACCGGGACATCTGTTAAGATCGTCTCATTTGAGAGCAGTGATGAAGCGCATGCTGCGCTACTCAAGGCCGACATCGACATGTATGTTGAATATACAGGAGTTGGCCAGACTGTAATTCTACAGGCACAGCCGATGGCTGATGCCGCCGAACTCTACAAGGCCGTCAAAGACCGCTACAATGAAGAGCTTAATCTGATCTGGCTCAAGCCATTAGGTTTTGATGCGGCTCAGAGCCTCGGTGTGACTTTGCCTGCAGAAGCGGCACCGGTTGTGCGCAAAGATACTCTCAAAAAATTTCCAGCTCTGGCTCGTTTGATCAATAAGCTCGGAGGGAAGATCGACCACCAGACTATTTCTTCACTTGTAAAAGAAGCATCTACTGGACAACCGAAGCAGGTTGCCCATGGTTTCCTTAAAAATAATCGTTTGATTTAGGTGGTGTCAATGCTCGATCGTCGCCAGTTTATCCGTCAATGCCTGCAGAGTGCTTGTGCTGTCGGAGTGGCAGGTGCTGTGCCGCAACTTTTGTTACCTCCTGCTGTTTGCGCTGCTCAGGATGCTGTTCTTGCGGTGCGTCGTGGCGAGGATATCCCACGTTTGGTACGCGAGACTCTTGCGGCACTGGGCGGCATGGAGCGCTTTGTTCGTTCGGGTGAAACAGTCGTAGTCAAACCGAATATTGGTTGGGATCGTGCGGTAGAGATGGCAGCCAACACTCATCCATTGGTTGTTCAGACTGTCGTGCAACTCTGTCTGGAAGCAGGTGCTCAAAAAATACAGATTTTCGATCGAACCTGTAACGATCCGCGACGCTGCTATGTGAGTAGCGGTATTCAGTCTGCGGTAGAGCAGATTGATTCAAAAAAGGTCGAGATCATGCACATGGATCGTCGTGCCTACAAGGAACTTGAAATCACCAATGGCAAGGCTCTCGGTCGCTGGTCTTTCTATCTGCCCGCCATTGAGGCTGATCGTCTGATCAACCTGCCAATCGCCAAACACCACTCCATTTCGACTCTGACTCTTGGCATGAAAAACCTGATGGGTGTCATAGGAGGAAATCGCGGGATGTTACATCGCAAGATTGCCGAATCCATGGCGGATATTAATACGGTAATCCATTCAGATTTGACTCTGATTGATGCAACGCGAATTCTGGTGGCTAATGGGCCACAGGGGGGACGTCTTGAGGATGTCGAGGTACGCAATACCTTGATAGCTTCACCGCAAATTGCCACGGCTGATGCTTACGCTGCAACTCTGTTCGGTTTTCAACCGCATCAGATTGAAACTATTGTCGCTGGTCATCAAAGAGGACTAGGCGAGATTGACCTGAACCGAGTAACGCAACTCTGATGCGCGTGAACCGCAAATGGCGGATTATTGTACAGTCGGCAACTCTGTTCGGCTTTCTCTGGCTTTTCCTGCAGACTGAATATCGCGGCACAGATGAGCTGGCCTATCCGGTCAGTCTGCTGTTTCGTCTTGATCCTCTTGCTTTGCTTGCTGCTGTTTTCGCTCCAGGTGCCTCAAATCTGTTGCTGCTCTGGCCAGCTTTGGTGTTGCTAGGTCTGACTTTTGTTTTCGGTCGGTTTTTCTGTAGTTGGCTCTGCCCGCTAGGGGCCATGTTCGATTTTTTCGGTGCTCCGCTTAGGCGGCTTTCAACACCTTTTATTGGTTGGCCGAAGGCAAAGTACTATCTGCTTGCTGGTTTGACTCTCGCCAGCCTTTGTGGTTTGCAACTGTTTGGCCTGTTCGATCCGTTAAGTATCTTTCTGCGCAGCCTAACTCTGGCAATCAATCCGGTATGGAACCTTTTAGCCAACAGCGCTTTTAACTGGTTTTATCAAGCTGACTTGCCCTTAGTTAGTCCGACTGCAGATTTTGTTTATCCTTTTTTTCGAGATCGTCTCCTTGCTTTCCAACAACCCGTTTTTCTTCTGTCTATTTTTACCGCAGTTGTGTTGCTGATTTTGATTCTACTGGAGCGCTTGCAGTCCCGTTTCTGGTGTCGAAACCTCTGTCCTCTCGGGGCGCTTCTCGGGATCTGTTCACGCCACAGTTTGTTGCAACGCAGCCCACAAACGGATTGTTCTGATTGCCAGCTTTGTGCGAGCCATTGTCGTATGGGGGCGACCGCTGATGCATCCGTTCAGGCGGCTGAGTGTGTTCGGTGTCTTGACTGTCTGGATTTCTGTCCAAATCAGCGAATCACGTTTAGCTTTAGTAAAAAAGACATTCGGCGGTTTGATCTCTCTCGTCGAACTCTGTTAGCAGCATCGCTTGGAGGGGCGATTATGGCCCCTTTGGCTGCCGCTGCCCCTTTGACTTCCAGTTACCGTAGCGATTTGATCCGCCCACCGGGTGCCGTTGCTGAAGATGAATTTTTGCGGCGCTGCATTCGTTGCGGAGAGTGTATGAAGGTCTGCATCGGTGGTGCTTTGCATCCTGACCTCCTGCGTGGTGGAGCTTTTTCTCTCTGGTCGCCAGTTCTGGTTGCGCGCCTGGGATATTGTGAGCTTGATTGTACTCTTTGCGGGCAGGTCTGTCCGACTGGCGCAATTGCTCTTCTTACAGTAGGAGAAAAACGTAAAACAAAGATCGGATTGGCGGTTATTGACAAAGATCGCTGTCTTCCCTTTGCGCGTGGAGAAGAATGCCTGGTCTGCGAGGAGCATTGTCCAACGGGTAAGAAAGCAATCGTATTTGATCGCCGCAAGGTATTGGTCGGCAGCGAGCCAAAGGAACTACTGCAACCACGCGTACTGACTGAACTCTGTATTGGCTGCGGAATCTGTGAAACACGTTGCCCGGTCAGCGGGGCCAGCGCGATCATTATCATCACTGAGGGCGAAAGCCGCGCATCGTTGAGGTTACTGTGAAATTTATATTGCTTATTTTCATGCTTCTTTTCGCTATTCCTGCCGCAGCTGAAATTATCAAGATAAATTTTGATAAGGATTTAAGTGGCTGGCAAGAAAAAATATTTAATGGAAAGGTAGATTATCAAGTTCTTGAAGATGATGGGCATAAGGTTCTTCAAGGTAAAAGTAACGGAAAGGCTTCTGCCCTTATTCATTGGCAAGATATTGATCCCCAGAAGTATCCAAAATTACGATGGCGTTGGAAAATTGATAAAGTTCTTGAAAATGGTCACGCCGGGCAGAAATCTGGTGATGATTATCCTGCTCGTATCTATATCATCTTCGATTCCTGGCTCCCTAATTTCGCTCGCAGCATAAACTATATTTGGGCGAGTCATGTTAAACAGGAAACGATGGTTGTTAGCCCATATTACCGGCGATCTGTTATGTTAGCTGTTAATTCCGGGAATGATGACGCTGGTCATTGGGTGATAGAAGAGCGTGATCTTCTCGCTGATTATCAGCAGGCCTTCGGTGATAAAATTCCGTTGATTAAGGCGATAGCAATTATGAGTGATGGAGATGATACCGGGGAGAGTTCAACCGCTTGGTACGATTGGATTGAGTTTGCCCCGGCAGGAGTTGATCCTTAGGTTCTAGGAATCAAGGTCAGGAGAGTAAGGGGTTTGCATGGTTTCAACGCGGTTGCGCCCGTTATTTTTTGCCAGATAGAGGGCCTCGTCGGCAATACGGATTAATTCGTCCTCCGAATGATCATTACACTCAAATGCAGTCGCAACTCCCAGGCTGATTGTCAGTTTAAGTGTCGCAATATTACCTGTGAATTTACAGTTTTCTACCCGTGCCCTGATTCGTTCAGCGACTTCGGCAGCGTGCTTAATATTCGTTTCCGGTAATACTAAACAAAACTCCTCTCCACCATAGCGTGCGGCCAGGTCATAGGGACGCAAGTGTTCACGCAGCATGTCTGCGACCGTGACGAGAACGTCATCTCCCGCCTGATGTCCGTATTTATCGTTTACCAGCTTAAAGTGATCAATGTCACACATAATTAACGAACAGGGTGCAAGGTTGCGCTGGCAACGACTCATCTCATTCTCTAGCATTTCAGTTAAAGAGCGGCGGTTGCAGAGCCGAGTTAAGGGGTCTGTTTGGGAAAGCTCCATAAGCAGGCGGTTGCTGCGCCGGAGCTCGTCCTGAAGGGTTTTTAGCTGAAGGTGGACCTTAAGCCTGGCAATAAGTTCTTGTGGTTCAAAGGGTTTGGTAATGTAGTCACTGGCGCCACTCTCCAGTCCTCTTACTTTGGTGGCAACATCGTCATGGCTGGTCAGCATGATGACGGGTTTGTCCCGTAAATCTTCGCGTGATTGAAGCAGAGCCAGAAATTTTAAACCGTCGATACCGGGCATCTCAATGTCGCACAAGATGATATCAACGTGATTACTGACCAACAGCTTGAAACCCTCAACTCCACTATTCGCCTGCAAGACTTTTTGAAACAGGTGATGGTTCTTTATAGAATCGCTGACTTGTTGGCGAATTGTGGCTGAATCATCGATGATCAGAAGAGTACGTTCCATGGCTGCCCTTAATTAATTAGTGTCGTTTACATATTTTAATGGGGCAGGGGAGGAAAGTAAAGAGTGTTTAATAAAAAGACGGGCAAATGCAGATACTTCAACAGCAATTGCTCCCTTCAGTGCAGTCACAACTTGGTTCTTCACCTGTAATCCAACTATGAATGATGGCACTCGCGCAGCCAACACCAGCATTCACGCTCAGTGCTGTAACCGGACAATTACCGACACAGGCCCCGCATTCCATACAGTGATCAAGTTCTACGATCCGGGCCAACCGGTCTTCGACAATGAACACCGCGTGTGGACACACCGTTGTACAGAGGCTACAGCCGATACATTTGTCTTGATCCAGTTTGAGGGTCGCGACGCCCTTCAGGTATTCGTTCTTAGACATGTTTTATCCTGATTAAAAAGCTGCCGATAACCAAAGAATTAAGGCTATGCCTGATGCTGCCAAGTGGCAGGGGATAGCTAAACGCATCTCCTTCTCGACTCCTGATGGGGATGTGTAGGTTGACGAGCCAGTGAAATTCATGGCGGTGTAGCTCGATATGGCGGTTACTTGCAACAGCAGCGCGATCTGATTCAGAAAACCACTTTCAGAAAACAGACTGAGGCAGAGCAGGATTGCTGCACCTGCTCCAATCCATATCCCTTTGATAGAAAATGCACGACCCGGGAGCCAGGGAAGTAGCATTGGTGTAAGGACAGTACCGGATAACAAGCCTACGAAACCAGCAACAATGGCGCCACTTCCACGTGTCCAGGCCGCCGAGAAATCAAAGATATCGCTACCAATTCCACCTAGGAGCAGAAGGGCAAGCGCTACGTAGAGGATCTGCCACCGAAGCATGGAAATCTCAACCGGGGTAAGAATTGTACGATCTTGCAAAGAAAAGCTCACACGGCGCATTGAGGTCGTTGCCTGATTGCCTGCGGCTAAGAAATCAGGGAGGTCAGTCGCCCTGACCGGTCCGTAAATCACTCCGAATCCGCAGCCTTTTTTGACCAGATGAGCGGCAACCCCTGGCGCCCCCAATTGTGGAATAACCAGTCTTCTATGTTTGACAAGCTTCTGTAAATCGACCATATGCACGCAGCGAATAATTTCATCTGTGCCAAAAGTCCCTTTGCCCGCCGCGCACCAGACATTAATACCTTTTGTATCGATGACTAATATCCAGGCATCGATAGCTCCTACTGAGCTACGGAGAACGTCAAAACTCAGTTTGTAGTTGGCTGATACCAGAACTTCAGATTTTTCATCAGGCGAGCCAATAGCGTAGAGGCCAGGGGTGACTGTATATTTGTCACGCCCGATTCCCCAACGCATCGCTATACGCCCACGATAGTCGACAGCTTGGAGCTTGGAATCAATGACAGGAATTTCCCCTATCGGTGTATCGATCCATCCCTTAACGAAGGACTCGATCCGGTAGCCAGCTTTTAGACGATCTTTAGATGGCGGGCAGCATGACTTTATTTCTTGTTGAGGTGGGCAGCATTGATCAGTACTCTTCTTTGCCGGTGGGCAACAGGAATCGGTTATTTCAGTAGAAGTTGTGACATTTGTAGCGACTTTGGGTGCGCAACAAGAGTCTTTATGTAACATTTTGACTATCCTTGGTTTGCCGCAAGACGTTTGCAGGCTGTCCGTAGAAGTTGCTCTGTGGTGGCCCAGTCGACACATTTATCGGTAATTGAAACGCCGTATTTGAGCTGGCTGAAATCCTCAGGGATTCCTTGATTACCCTCCTCGAGATTGCTTTCGAGCATCACTGAGTTGAGAGCTTTGTTCCCAGCGAGAATCTGATCAATGACTTCACTGAGTACCGCACCCTGGCGGTTATGGTCCTTGTTTGAGTTGGCGTGGCTACAGTCGACCATGATGGAAGTTGGTAAATTGTTTTTACTCAGAAGCTGTGTTGTTTCGGCTATTGAAGCGGCCTGATAGTTAGGCCCACTATTGCCCCCACGCAGGACAATATGGACGTCCGGGTTGCCACGGGTGTGTACAATAGAAGATCGACCCTCATAATTGATGCCGAGAAAACTGTGTTCATGCAGGGACGCACTCATGGCGTCGGTCGCAACCTTCAGTCCTCCATCGGTGCCATTTTTAAAACCAACCGGGAAGGAGAGCCCGCTAGCCATCTCACGGTGAGTTTGAGATTCAGTCGTGCGCGCGCCGATTGCACCCCAGCTGATCATATCTGAAAGATACTGCGGAGTGATAGGATCGAGCATTTCACTGGCGATCGGAAGTCCGAGATCGGTGATGGCGCAAAAGAGACGACGTGCGACCCCGAGTCCTTTCGAGATGCGATGGCTGCCATCCAGATCTGGATCATTGATCAATCCTTTCCAGCCTACAGTAGTCCGTGGTTTTTCAAAATAAACCCGCATAACGACGAAAATTTGTTCCTCAACCTCTTTTGCGAGGATTGCCAGGCGTCGCGCATACTCAATCGCAGCCTTGGTGTCATGGATCGAACATGGACCGACAACCGTCATTAGGCGTTGGTCCTTGCCATGGAGAATGGCTTTGATCGTATCGCGACTGTTTGTGACCAATTGCGCGTTTTTTGATGTCAGCGGAAAGACTTGTTTTAGATCAGATGGTGCTATGATCGGAGTGACTTCATGGATATTAAGATTATTGGTTTGGACCATCTGATACTCTCCCGTTTGGAATTGTTAAAAGCGCGTCAGAATAGCCCTATTTGCGGAGAAAAGTCAAAATAACCGCATCAGTTACCTATCCTGAAGACGAAGGCTCGGAGACTGCCCGCCTCCCCACGTTTGTGGAATGTTCGCCGAACTGGGTTCGATAATTGACTAAATACTCGAAAGCCAGTATAAAATCACGAGATTACAGTCTCTTTTACTTCTCTGGAGCAGTCTTTATGTCTTCTATTTTTATTGGCTTGGCCAATCTGGTTCAAATGGTTTGTACTGTTTACATTTATATTGTTATCGCTCGGGCCCTTATTAGTTGGGTCAGCCCTGATCCGTATAACCCAATTGTGAGGTTTCTGCATAACGCGACCGATCCGGTTCTGTATCGCTTACGCCGTCTGTTGCCTTTTTCAACCGGTAGCTTTGATTTAAGCCCGATGATCTTGATTTTTTTGCTTTACCTTCTGCAAAGTTTTCTGGTGAATATGTTGTTCAGCCTAAGCCACTCTTTTTAGAATATTTAACAGGCCAGATATGAAGATCACTCCGATTGAAATTCAGCAACATCAATTCAAGACCCGCATGCTTGGATATGATTCGAGCGCGGTTGATCTTTTTCTCGAAATGGTTGCGGATGAACTTGAGAGGTTGCATAAACAGAATCACGAATTAAAAGAGACCCTGGCACGCACCCGAACAGTGCTCGATCAGATGAAAGATCGGGAACAGGCTCTACAGCAAACTCTCATGACTGCTCAACAGGTGACAGAGGAGCTCAAAAGCACTGCCCGCAAGGAAGCAGAAGTCGTTATGGTTGATGCGCGACTGCAGGGCGAGCAGATTGTGCGTAGTGCCGATGAAAGACGGCTTCAGTTAATTCGTGAAATTCAAGAAATAAAGCGTCAGAAGATTTCATTTGAATGCGGCTTACGGGCATTAATAGACGGACATATGAAATTGCTCGATATGGAGAACTTTGCTATAGAAGAGAGCGAAGATAGTAACGCTCTTCTGGAAAACCAGCTTAGCCTGAAAGCTCCGGAATACGGGCGTTAATGCTTGAATGTCTTAGTTTCCATCCGCAAGGTACAATTCTCCGCCTGTACATTCAACCCCGTTCCAGTCGCAATCAAATAGTCGGTCTGTTCGGAGATCGCCTCAAGGTGAAACTGACTTCGCCTCCGATTGAAGGCGCTGCTAATAAGTGTTGCTGTGCTTACCTGTCTAAAATTTTTAAAATACCAAAATCTCATATCGAACTAGTGTCCGGTGATAAAGCACGGCAAAAAAGAATTCTGCTACATGGAGTTCAGTTGCAACTTGTCGAGTCAATTCTTAATCAGACTCTTTCCGGTTCTTGACTTTTTTTTACTGTGGACTTAACATCGCGCCGCTGATGAAGAAATATCAAAATCTGGAGGTTTGACGAATGCCAATCTATGAATATGAATGTGAGTCTTGCGGAGTTGTTTTTGAGGCTCGGCAGAAGTTTTCCGATGCACCCCTTGAAAGCTGTCGCGAGTGCGCCGGCAAGGTACAAAAGCTGATTTCGCGTGCTGGGTTTTCGCTTAAGGGCGGTGGTTGGTATGAGCAAGGCTACAATGCTGCACCGAGTTGTGCCGGTAACGACGGCGGTGGCTGCGGTGGCTGTCCCAAGGCCGCCAATAGTTAGAAGAAGCCCGGTATTTGCCGGGCTTTTTTATTTGCAGATTGCTTCAGAGCTGTATTGCAGTGCGTTGGAGACTGTATCGAAAATATGCTGAAAGTGTTGAGGATAGATCTTTTCACTTGCTTACCTGATCTTTTTTATCTTTTTAGTTAAATCATTTAAGTGAATCTAAATAGGCTTGAAAATTAACCAAGTATGGTTTACATCACATTCACTTTCGGTTAGTTTTTATCCCCCCACAATGATTTTAAAAAACGTCAGTTAACATACAACGCTATAGACCTAGGGAGAGATTTAAGTGGCTAATATTATCGATGGTAAGGCGATCGCAGCAAAAATGCGTGAAGAGATCAAATCTGAAACGGCAAAATTGACGGCAAGAGGTGTTACCCCGGGGTTAGCCGTAGTTTTGGTTGGTGAAGATCCTGCGAGTCGGGTTTATGTATCGATGAAAGAGAAGGCCTGTGCTGATTGCGGTATTTTCTCTGATGAGCACAAGTTGCCTGCTGACACCAGTGAAGAAGCTTTACTTGAGCTGATTGCTCAACTGAATGCCGACAACAGGATTGACGGTATTTTAGTTCAGTTGCCACTTCCCAAGCACATTGATGAGGCCAAGGTATTAGAGGCAATTTCGCCAGCTAAGGATGCCGACGGTTTTCACCCCTATAATGTTGGACGGCTCGCGACTGGAAACCCGTTGTTTCAACCCTGTACCCCATACGGGGTGATGAAGATGCTCGAAGAGACCAATGTCGACCTGAAGGGGAAAAATGTGGTTGTCGTTGGGCGTTCAAATATTGTCGGTAAGCCGGTGGCCTTGATGTGTCTTGCGGCACATGCCACAGTGACGATCTGTCATTCGCGTACGGTCGACCTGCCGGCAAAAGTTGCTGCTGCCGATATCGTTATTGCAGCTGTTGGTATTCCTGAAATGATCAAAGGCGACTGGATCAAAGAGGGCGCTGTGGTTATTGATGTTGGAGTCAACCGTGTTGGCGGAAAAAAACTGGTCGGAGATGTTGAGTTTGAAGCCGCCAGCCTAAGGGCGTCGGCGATTACCCCTGTCCCCGGTGGCGTCGGTCCAATGACCATTACAATGCTCATTTATAACACTTTGGAGAGCGCTAAGCGCCGAACCGATAAGTGAGTTTGGCCCATAAAATTCAATTATTGAAAAAACTTCTTTGGACCAATACTATTGGCTGATATCCTGTTGTCCTGAAGTTGATTTTTTTTTGAAAAATAGAAGGGGCAGATGTCGTGAAAAAGACAGTACTGAATCAGGTGCATCGTGATCTTGGTGCGCGGATGGTTGAATTTGGCGGATGGGATATGCCGGTGCAGTATGCTGGTGTGATTGCCGAACATATTGCGGTGCGTAGTGACGCCGGTCTTTTCGATGTGTCGCACATGGGCGAGTTCGAGGTGAGTGGTCCCGATGCCTTTGCATTTCTCCAATTTGTCACCATCAATGATCTGTCATCACTGGTTGATGGTCAGGTGCAGTACAGCGCGCTCTGCTATCCCGATGGTGGTATTGTCGATGATATTACCCTCTACCGGTTTGGCGTTGAAAAGTACATGCTTTGTGTGAACGCCGCTAATATCGACAAGGATTTTGCCTGGTTGCAGGAGCTTGAAGCTCAGCGCAACGGCAACTACCAGTTAATTAACCGTAGCGTTGATTTTGCTCAGTTAGCCCTACAGGGGCCCAAGGCCGCTACGATTCTTGGTGCCCTGACTTCAGCCGATCTTATTTCACTCAAGACCTACCATTTTTGTGAATCTGATGTCGCCGGAATGTCAATGATTGTTTCGCGCACCGGCTATACGGGTGAAGACGGATTTGAACTTTACTGTACACCGGAAGATGCTGGTCCTCTCTGGCAGGCACTGATGGAACAGGGGAGTTCTCAAGGCTTGGTTCCGGTCGGTTTAGGTGCCCGCGATACCTTAAGGCTCGAAAAGGCCTACGCTCTTTACGGTCACGAGCTTAGTGCCACCATCCTGCCGTTGGAAGCGCGACTCGGTTGGATTACCAAGCTGGGAAAAGTTGATTTTTGTGGGCGTGAAGCGTTACTCAAGGCCAAGTCCGGAGGGGTCCGTCGTCAGTTGATCGGCCTGCGCCTGACTCAACCGGGGGTGCCGCGCGAACAATATATTGTCCGTTCTGCTGGTCGTGACGTTGGTCAGGTAACCAGTGGCACTATGTCACCAAGTTCTCGTCAGGGGATTGCACTGGCATTGGTTGACACTGCGGCGGCTTCAGGTGATGCTGTATTTTCTATTGTGATTCGTGGACGAGAAGTCTCGGCTGAAAAAGTTAAACTCCCATTTATCTAGATACCCCTTAATTTGCATGGAGGAGACAATGGATTTTCCTGAAGAGCTCAAATATACTGAAGATCACGAGTGGGTTTTATCCGAAGGTGACCTGGTCAGTATCGGAATTTCTGATTTTGCTCAAGATCAGCTCGGTGATGTGGTCTTTGTTGAGCTTCCCGAGGTCGGAGATAAAGTAGAAATCAGTAAGGCGTTTGGTGTCGTCGAATCGGTTAAGGCGGTTTCTGATATATATGCACCTCTTGCTGGCGAAGTTGTAGAGGTTAACAGTGATCTGCCTGATTCACCTGAATCAATCAACACTTCCCCCTATGAAGATGGTTGGATGATCAGGATCAAGCCTGATGATATGGCAGAGCTTGATGGACTGATGGATGCTTCTGCGTATCAGGCTTTTATCGAACAGGAATAGTCGTAACTAAATAAAGAGGCCCGGTGTCGCTTGTATCGCGTCGCCGGGCTTTTTTTTTCAAAACTTCAGCAAGGATCAATTCATGCGATATCTGCCGCACTGTGACCAGGGAATTCGCTCAATGCTCGATACCATCGGCGTTGAAAAGATTAACGATTTATTTAGTGGCATACCAGAAAACTGTCGCTTGCCACGGGACCTTGAATTGCCTGCCCCCCTTGCCGAAGCTGATCTGCAGCGTCACTTTCAGGCTTTGGCTGCGGAAAGCTCAGTTGATGGCAGTTGGAGTCGCTTTTTGGGTGGGGGGTACTACGACCACCACATCCCCGCGGTTATAGATCATTTGATCAGTCGCAGTGAATTCTATACTGCCTATACCCCTTATCAGCCCGAGATCAGTCAGGGTACTCTGCAGGCTGTTTTTGAATTCCAGACCTTGATTTGTCAATTGACGGGCATGGAGATCTCTAATGCCTCACTCTATGACGGTGCTTCGGCCTGTGCAGAGGCGGTATTGATGGCTTTGCGCTGCAGTCGCAAGCGGTCAAAGGTTATGCTGTCACGTGGGTTGCAGCCACGCTATCGTGAGGTGGTGATGACCTATGTTCGTTATCTTGACGTTGAGTTGATTGAGGTTCCGTTGGCAGCTGATGGCCGAACCGATGAAGATGCCGTTAAGCAACTTCTGGATGAAGATGTCGCTGCTCTGGTCGTTGGTTATCCCAATTATCTGGGGGTGGTCGAAGAGATTGAGTCCCTGTCTCGGTTAGCGCATGCTTCTGGTGCCCGTATGGTGGTGGCAGCTGCAGAACCATTGGCGATGGCTCTTTATCGTTCACCAGGTGAGCAGGGCGCTGATATTGTCGTCGGCGAAGGGCAGAGCTTCGGTCTCCCTCTCTCTTATGGTGGTCCAGGCGTCGGTTTTATCGCAGTTCGTCAGAAAGATATGCGCTCTCTTCCCGGGAGATTGGTTGGCGAAACTGTAGATAAGGATGGTGAGCGTGGTTTTGTGTTGACCCTGTCGACTCGTGAACAGCACATACGACGCGAAAAAGCGACCTCGAATATCTGTTCTAATCAAGGGATCTGTGCCGTTATGGTCAGTATCTATTTGTCACTCCTCGGTAAGAATGGTTTGCCACAGCTCGCGCGCGATAACTATTCTCGTACGACCTATTTACGTGAACAGATTGCAGCTCTTCCAGGATACTCACTCCCTTTTACAACCTCTGTTTTTAATGAATTTGTTATTTCTTGCCCGCGGCCAGCAACAGAAGTGTTGAAACGTCTGGAAGAGGATAAGATTTTAGCCGGCATCGACCTGATCAATGATTATCCTGAGATTAAGAATGGATTGCTGATTTGTGTGACTGAACAGAATGATCGGGCGCAGCTCGATAGATTTGTTGATGCGTTGAAAGGAGCTGCGGCATGAGTGCTATTGGCAGTAAGGGGCTGATTCTTAACGAAAAACTTATTTTTGAGCGCTCGACAGCTGGACGTTGTGGCTATGATCTTCCTCTGCTGGATGTGCCTTCGGTTGAACCAGACAGAAGCCTTCTGCGCGATGAGATAGAAGGTTTCCCCGAGCTTTCCGAGGTCGATGTGGTCAGGCACTATACCCGTTTGTCGACATGGAACTATGGCGTTGATAGCGGCTTTTACCCCTTGGGCAGCTGCACCATGAAATACAATCCCAAGATAAATGAAGTTGTTGCACGTTTGCCTGGCTTTGCACATTTGCACCCTGCGACGCCAGACCATTTGTCACAGGGTGCTCTGCAGTTGATGTACGATCTGCAACAAGCGCTTTGCGAAATTTCCGGGTTTCCGGCATTGACGCTGCAGCCTTCTGCCGGAGCGCAGGGTGAATTCGCTGGAATGCTGATGATTCATGCCTGGCATCAAGCTCAGGGTAACAAGAGACACAAGGTGTTGATTCCGGATACTGCTCATGGGACAAACCCGGCTACTGCAGCGCTCTGTGGTTACGATGTGGTGCCGATCGCCTCTGACGGTGTGTTGAGTATTGAAGCTGTCGCCGCTGCGATGGATGACAGCGTCGCCGCGCTGATGATAACCAATCCGAATACCCTTGGTTTGTTTGAGCCGAACATCCGTGAAATTTGCGAACTGGTCCATAGCCGCGGTGGCTTGGTCTATTGTGATGGTGCCAACCTCAACGCCCTACTTGGTATCTGCCGCCCTGGGGATCTGGGGATCGATGTTATGCATTTTAACCTGCACAAGACTTTTGCTACACCGCATGGTGGTGGTGGGCCAGGTGCGGGCCCGGTCGGTGTCAGCGCTGCCCTCGAACCATTCTTGCCGGTTCCGGTGATCATGAAGGAGGAAGACGGCTATCGACTTGTAGCTGATCGTCCGTTGTCGATTGGTCAACTCAGAACCTATGCAAGTCAATTCGGAATTCTGGTCCGCGCCTATGCTTATCTGTTGTCGATGGGTCCACAGGATCTCAAGCGGGCGACTGAACTGGCCGTACTCAATGCCAACTATATCCGTGCACGTCTTGAGGGGAGCTATCATCTCCCGTATAAGCAGCGATCACTGCACGAAGTTATTTTCAGTGATGCCGATCTGCCGAATGATTGCCATACTCTCGATGTTGCCAAGCGGTTACTCGATTACGGTTTTCATCCGCCGACAATCTATTTTCCATTGGTTGTGCAAGGGGCATTGATGATCGAGCCAACCGAGACCGAGAGTAAGCAGGAGCTTGATGAGTTTTGTGATGCTCTTATTGCGATTGCAGAAGAAGCGAAAAGTAGTCCCCATTTGCTCCATGAGGCCCCGGTCAATGCCCGTACGCGCAGGCTTGATGAAACTCTTGCAGCACGTAATCCGCGGTTAAGGTGGGAGAAGAGTTGATTTAAGCGCTGCTCAGTTATAAGGGTTGCCATATAGCATGCGCCGTCGCAGGTTGTACTGGAAGTGGGCGTATATTTTCAACTGGTCATGTTTGTAGTAGCTTGGCAGTTCCCCAAAAGGTGCTGCACGGTAGACGGCTGTAATTGCCTCATAATCCAGGATTTCAGAACCTGAGCTCTCAAGGGGGAATGCATCTATGAGTTCCCCTTTTTTATTAACGATAATTTTGATCAGGAGTGTTCCTTCGACGCCTCGACTTGATGCCTCTACCGGATAATTCCAGACCGCTTCAATGCGGTCACTGAACCGGCGAAAGAAAGAAATCAATTTGTCGTCCCGCCTCAGATTCAGCCAGACCTCATCTTCTTTTAATTCGATTTCAGGACGATTTTTTTTGCGTTCTCTCTGATGTTGACGGTCTAGTCGTGCCAAGGTCTTAGGTGAGAGATTTGTCAGGTTGCTTAACTTTGGCAGGTTAATTGGAATTCTGTCCGGCAATCTTTCTTGTTTTTTTTGGGCGGCAGGATTGTGGTCTCCACGGCTGTCAGCTTGCAAAAGAGGGGATGGTGGAGGTGGTACTTTTTGAGCAGTCTGCTTTTTTTGCTGGGTTATTGGTGTCTGTTGTGCTGTTTGCTGCTCCTGTCGCTCTTGTTTTTTCTTGTCGCGACTGTCGTCCCCTTTGGGGGCAGCCTCTTGTTTGACTTTTGCATTCGATTCGGCAATATGGGCTGCATCTTTCGGGGGAGTCTCGACACTTTCAGGCGGTTTGTGATCCAGTTCCAGCCAGTTTTTACGTTCTTCTAGTGCAACCGCCGTTTGTTCGGGGTCTTTTTGTTTTTCAGGTAAAATGGGTTGGCTTTTGAGGAGTAGTCCTACTGATAAATGCAGTAATAGCGAGATCAGCAAAAATAGACTGAAGACGCTTTTCTTTCTGTGTGAATAATTTTTTATAATTTTATCCATGCCTTGCGATTATACGCCTGTCGATAATGATCTGTCAGTAGCATTTTAGAATCATCTTCATTCTCTGTGTATTAAGTCATTGACCCTTCTGTATAGCATTGTTTATAAACGTTATCTATTCATCTTGATCTTAATTTGGATTGTGCTGGTTTCCTGTTGTTTTATATCTGGTGAGACAACCTAAGACTTAAACGGAGGTTTGAAAATGCATTTGGTTGAACAGATCAAACAAAAAGCAAAAAGCAATCTACAGACTGTTGTACTGCCCGAAGGCTATGATGACCGTATGGTTGAAGCTGCAGCGCAAATTGTCGCTGACGGTCTGGCTCAACCAGTTTTGCTCGGCGATGTTGCCAAGCTACAAGCGAAAGCGGATGAGTTGAATGTTTCGCTTGATGGTGTGCGTTTAATCGAGCCGAAAAATTCTGAACTGCTCGATGGGTATGCTGATGAGTTGGTAGAGCTTCGCAAAAAGAAAGGGCTGAGTAAGGAACAAGCTCTAGGGCTCTTGACTGGCGAAGATAACCTTTATTTCGGTTCTATGATGGTGCGCAAGGGCGACGCCGGAGGAGCTGTGGCTGGTGCGTTTAACACAACGGGTGACGTTTTGCGTGCTGCATTTCAGGTTGTCGGCACCGCAGCAGGCATGAAGACTGTTTCGTCGGTATTTCTGATGGTGACTAAAAACTCGGATTTCGGTGAGAATGGTGTGCTTTGCTTTGCGGACTGCGCAGTCAATCCCAACCCGGACGCTCAAGCTTTGGCAGAAATCGCAATCAGTACCGCTGCCAGTTGTAAGAGTTTCCTTGGTGTGGAAGCGCGTGTCGGTATGCTCAGCTTCTCCACGAAAGGGAGCGCTAGTCATGAGGACTGCGATAAGGTCCTTAAGGCTCTCGCGATTGCTAAGGAGATGGCGCCTGATTTGGCTATCGATGGCGAATTGCAAGCCGATGCTGCCCTCCTGCCAAAGGTTGGAGCTAAGAAGGCTCCAGGTTCCCCCGTAGCGGGTAAGGCCAATACCTTGATATTCCCAACTCTTGACGCTGGTAATATTGGCTACAAGCTGGTTGAGAGGATTGCTGGCGCCGAAGCAGTTGGCCCAATTATTCAAGGTCTTGCCAAGCCTGTAAATGATTTGTCACGTGGCTGCTCTGTCGCTGATATTGTCAATGTTGCAGCGATTACTGCGGTTCAGGCTCAAGGCTGACAAGCTTGATTGATAAGCTCTTACTGAAGGGATGGCGCTAAGGTGCCATCCCTTTTTTATATGCGGATCGATAGGCTCTCTCCTTGATAGGAGAGTCTCGCGATATGTACCTTTGACCTTGGGGTCCTGTTAGCCAAAAAACGGTGTTATTTTCTTTGGTTAAGGCATTCCTTTTTAGTTTTTTTATGCTATTATCTGCATCTATGGCAAGCTTTATCTGTAAAATTGGCACCGCTGACGGTCGGATTGTAGAGCGAGTATTTAACGCTGTGAATCCCGATCTTTTGCGGCAAAATCTTGAAGAACAAGGCTTTTTTGTCTTCAACGTCCGTCGACAATTCTTTGGCAAGTCGATAGGAGTCGGGCAACAGAATACACGTATGTCTGGCACGCGATTTCTGTCATTTAATCAGGAGCTTCTCGTCCTTATCCGCTCCGGCTTGCCAATTCTTCAGGTTATTGAAACCCTGATTGAGCAGATGGAGGCGAGTGGGCTACGCGAGGTGTTGCGAGAGGTCCGCGAGGAGATTAAATCTGGTAATATTCTTTCAGATGCCTTCAGCAAATACCCACAGTTTTTCCCCCACCTCTATGTTGCTTCAATTCGAGCTGGAGAAAAAACTGGCGATCTGCCACTGACTATCGGTCGTTTTATCGAGTATCAGAAAAGGGTCGAAATTATTCGGGCCAGGATTCGCAGCGCTTCTTTCTATCCGATCCTGCTGACCTCTTTGGCGTCCTGTGTCCTGGCCTTTATGCTCTTCTATGTCGTCCCTAGTTTTACGCAGATTTTTGTCGATTCGGGAGTCGAACTTCCCCTGTTGACACGACTATTGATCGGTTTTACCGATAGCCTATCAACTGCACTGCCCCTGATTATTGTTATTCTTGTTGTCGGAGGTTTTCTTTTTCGGCGTTTTTTTCGCTCTGTTGGTGGACGATTTTTTTTGGATCGGTTGCTTTTGCGACTCCCTTTTTTTGGCAGTTTATCTCAGGATTATGCAATTTCGAGTTTTGCACGAACTCTTGGTACTACGCTGGCGAGTGGGACACCTTTAGTGCCTGCTATGACGATGTCACGTGGGACCTTGAATAATCGTTGTCTGGAAAAAGAGATGGTTGCTGCAGTGCAACGTGTCGAAGAAGGCACATCGCTTTCTGAGTCTTTGACACGCACAACCTTTTTCCCGCCGATTGCCTTGCGCATGATCTCCGTCGGAGAAACCACAGGCGCCTTGACTGAAATGCTTGGTGATCTTGCTGACTATTATGAATCCGAAGTTGAAAAACGTTTAGTCAAATTGACGACTATGATTGAACCAATCTTGATGATGGTGATGGGCCTCATGATTGGGTTGATTGTTATGGCAATGTATATACCAATTTTTCAGATGGGCCAGACCGTCGGGTAAGGATGTTCAGGGACTATGAAATTTGAACGTAAAAAAATTGGTAGTATTCTCGTTGAGATGGGAACAATTACTTCAGCTGAAGTAGGAATGCTGCTGGGTAAGTTGCAGATTTCTGGCAAGAATTTTGGCGAGACCGGATTGGAGGAGGGTTCTTTTTCCGAGGAGGAACTTGCTCAAGCCCTGGGGCGTCAATTTGGCTATGAGTATGTAGATCTCAAGGATTCTGTTCTAGACGCAGAACTGATGGCGTCCTTGCCGGCCGGTTTGCCCCTTAAGAATAAATTGATTCCTCTGGAGCGCAATGGGGATACTCTGACCGTTGCAGTCTCTGATCCGACTGATGTTCTGATGCTCGACACCCTTGAAATGCAACTCGGGCTCAGTTTATCCCTGAAGATTACATCACGCACCCAGATAGAGCGTTTACTTGAGAGAGGCGAGGGCTCACAAAGGGTTCTCCGTGAAGCATCAGAAGACTTCAAACTGCAGTTGATCAAAGAGACCGACAGGGGGGACGAGATCCTTTCTATCGAGAAACTCACCGCTGATACGAGCCCGATCATACGTTTGATCGACTCGACTTTATATGATGCTTTGGTTAAGCGCGCCAGCGATATTCATATCGAATCGACAGGCGAAGGTGTCGTCATAAAATACCGCGTCGACGGCGTTCTTTATCAAGCGACAGAAACTATCGACGGACGCTTTCAGTCACCGATTATATCGCGTATAAAAGTCATGAGTGAACTCGATATTTCAGAGCGGCGAGTTCCTCAAGATGGCAGGTTCAAGGTCCGCCTTGGAGATAAATCGATCGATTTTCGGGTGTCGATCATGCCGACAATTTTTGGCGAAGATGCTGTCATCAGGATTCTTGATAAAGAATCAATCGCTGCAGATATGCAGGGACTGACCCTTGAGGTTCTCGGATTTGAAGAACGAGAGCGCTTAAGGGTGAGAACTCGAATCCGCGAACCCTACGGCATGGTGCTGGTGACCGGTCCAACCGGTAGCGGTAAAACCACGACTCTTTACGCTGCTCTCTCTGAGATTGATGCAACTGAAGAAAAAATCATCACCATTGAAGACCCGGTTGAATACCAGGTTAAGGGTGTGGTTCAGGTTCCGGTCAATGAAAAAAAAGGGCTAACATTTGCAAAGGGGTTGCGCTCTATCCTGCGACATGACCCTGACAAGATCATGGTCGGTGAGATTCGTGACCCTGAAACGGCTCAGATTGCAGTACAGTCAGCGCTGACTGGCCATCTGGTCTTCACTACGGTTCATGCCAACAATGTGTTCGATGTTCTTGGTCGGTTCATGCACATGGGAATTGACCCTTATAGTTTTGTTTCTTGCCTTAACTGTGTCATGGCGCAACGCTTGATACGCAAGATATGTGTTCACTGTCGCCATGAGGTCAGTTATAACGAAGAACAGCTTAGTGAGGCCGGCCTGGATCCGAAGAGATTTGCCGGGAAACCCCTCTATGAGGGGGCGGGCTGTAAGGAGTGTAACGGCCTCGGCTACCATGGTCGTAGTGCAATTGTAGAATTACTTGAGATGAATGATGAATTACGTGAGATGATTGTTAACAAACGACCTGTCTCTGAGCTCAAAAAAAAGGCACTTAAACTGGGTACGATTTTCTTGCGTGAAGCGGCTATTACAAAACTTCTTGCCGGGGAAACTACTGTCCGCGAGATTAATCGCGTGACCTTTGCAGAGGATTGAAACTGACGTGTTCGGCAGAAACTTTATAGGTCTGGAAATTCGGCGGCAGGGGTTGCGAGCCGTGTCACTTAAACGTAGAGGTCGCCATCGTACCCTTTGTGGTGGGCAAACCCTGCAACTTAGTGAGGGCGTTGTTTCACCGACTGCGCGTGAATTAAACGTCATCGACCCAGAAGTATTCATTGATGGCATCAAAGAGGTCTTGCTTCCCCTTGCAGGTCGTGAAGAGCGGGTGGCTCTATGTCTGCCTGATGCCTCTGGACATGTTTTTCTACTCAATATCGATACTCCATTTAAAAATCGTCAACAGGGTGTAGATATCATCCGCTGGCAGCTAAAAGAGAAGCTCCCGGATAATTACCGCACGATCGAAATCGATTATCAGGTGCTTGGTACGCGGGAATCAGGCAGCCAGCGGGTGCTGGTTTCTGTCATAGATAAAGCTATCCGTAATCAATATGAAGAGCTTTTGACGACTGCTGGTTTTTCGGTATCTTTAATAGATTTCCAGTCGTTACAGATTTTCAATTGTTACAAGTCAAAAGTTGATATGGGCAATGATTTTATTTTTGTTTCACTCAATCAACGTCAACTCAACGTGTTGAGCGTTCAGAACGGACTGCTTGATTTCCATCGCTCAAAGGCGGGAATGGTAAGCCCGGAAGCGGTATTTCAGGAGATTAATAGATCGCTGGTAACCTATCGTAGTGAGCATAGTGTTTATTCACGTTCGACTCTCTTTCTTCAGAGTGACTGGGAAGAGCAGCAAAGCCTGAGCGATGCTGTCGCTTCAGCATTCGATCGCGAAGTTCAAAGGATGCCGTCGCCGCTAACTACTCTGGCAGGACAGCAAAATTTGACACTCTCAACTGCTGAGGCTGCTGGTATGGCTGCGGCCATTGGTGCAGCAGAAAGTTTGATGTGGGATAAAAGATGAAATTTAATCTAAATCTTGCCAGTCGCCGCTACGTGAACAAGCGTGCTCTGTATTACGGGTTTGTTACCGCACTTTGCATATTATTTCTCTTTGGTGGCTGGGAGGTTAGCGCTCTGATTGCTAGCAACAATGCATTGCAGCTAAATCAGCAGCGTTTAGTTGAAGCCAAAAAAAAGTTACAAGTTTTGCAAGGTGGGCCAACAAAGACATTAAGCATCCAGGAGCGCGCGTTACTGGAAAAAGAATCTTCAGTCGTTGCCGATTTGCTGGCATTGGATGCGTTTCGATGGACTGAATTGCTCGATCGGATGGAAAATCTGCTGCCCAAGGGCGTAAGTCTGAACTCTTTTCGTCCTGATTATAAGAAGAAGAGTCTTAATCTCAACGGGAATGCTCGCACTCTTAAGGATATGCGTATATTTTTAGATAGATTGCTTAAAAATGAAAACTTTGAGCAGGTTTATCTTAAAAGTCATTCGCGGATTAAGGTTAAGGATTACGCGGATATTGATCGTGATGCGATATCTTTCTCTCTTCAGTTAGAGGGGGTCTTTTGATGTCACGAGAACAACTGATCCAGACTCTTTGGGGGGATAACCGTGGCAAGGTAATATTGTTACTTATTATTATTTTGTTGATTGGTGCTGTGCAGCTTTGGCGGGGAGTTTGGGTAGAGACTAAGCTGGAGTCCTCTCACCGTGAATTGCAGAAAGTTCAGGCAGATCTTGACTCGATACAGCAACGCATAGCGGACGGTGGAGGAGCACAGATCTCTGGAGTCGCAGAAGATCTGGAGTATTTCTACAAGATAGTGCCGTCACGGAGTGGACTCGGTAGCTTCATTGGTCGTCTTTACTCTTACGCTAAAGCAGCTGAAATTGATATTGACAGGATTTCCTATACCGCCAAGCCGGTCAAGGAAACATCGCTTCTCGGTTATCAGCTTGTTTTCACAGTCACTGGTAGCTATGCTCAAGTCAAAAAATTTATTCATCAGCTAGAAAATTCTCCGTCGCTGTTGATTTTGGATAAGATTTCACTGGCCGGTAACCGTCAGGCAGATGAAGAGATTGTCAATTTGCAAATACAGCTTCAAACCTTCTTTAAGGCGGCGGGGCCATGAAAAACTCCAAAATCATTCTACCTCTGCTGGCTGTTGGTGTAATTGTCTCATTTTATTATGCCTGGCAGGACATGCAGCCTGTTGCCCCAGTTAATAAGGGTGAGACTGGAATCCACCATGCGGTTGATTCACCTTCCGGTAAGGCGTTGGCGTCTGGTCGCTTTGATTTCAGCGGAGGGGAACAGCGTAAGTTTCGCACTCCCAGTCGCAACCTTTTCAACCAGTTGTTTCCGGCACCACCGGCACCTAAGGTCGTTGCTGCGGCACCTGTTGTCCCACCGTCACCAGTCGTTGATACGGTTGCTCCATCTCCGCCACCTCCGATGCCGATACCAGTCCGAACTCCTAGCACTCGAATGCCGGCATTTCAGGTGCTTGGTTTTCTGGAAAAGAGTGGCCAGTTGACCGCTTTTCTGTCACTGCAGGGCGAAATCTACCTTGTAAAAAAAGAACAATTATTTGCTAACGAATTTCGAGTCTCTGCACTAACTAATCAAAATATAACTATTGCTCGAGTCTCCGGCGCAGGTGAAGTCAGTCTTCCTCTCAGTGAAAAAACTGGCTCAATGACGGTCCTGGATAGAGTTGGACGCAGACCAGCGACGCGTTCAGACATCCGCGTTTCGCGTCCAGAATTTCAACCCGCGATGCCGGTTGTTCATCCACCGATAGGTGGCAGTGGAAACTGATAGATATGGAAAGATTAAAATGAAATATAGACAACGAGGCGCAGAATCAATGAAAAGATTACTGATATGGACTTTGCTGCTGATGCTGGGCGGATGTGCCAGTGGTTCTTCTTCTTTTAAAAAAGGTGAGGACTTCTCAACGGCAGGCAAGACCGACAGTGCTGTGATGGCCTACGCTGAAGCGCTGGAAAAGAGCCCGGGCAACTCCGAGTACAAGGCAAGGTTGCAGGTGGCTAGGCAGAAAGCTGCGATCGTTCATGGAAAGCGCGGCGATGAGTTAATGGACAAGAAGGAATATGAGGCTGCAAGGAGGGAATATCTGCTTGCAAGTGGACTAGACGCTTCAATCGAAACGAATTTGGATAAGGCTCGTATGGCTGAGTTGTATGTCGACGTCAGCAAGAAAATAGCAGAATCTCGTACGATGATTCGTGATCGACGTTTCAAACAGGCGAGTCAAGTCGTAGATGATTCTCTCGCTCTGGTGTCGGATTATCAACCGGCACTCGACCTGCGCAAGGAGTTGGATCGTCGTGTGTCAACGATGATCGATGGTGTCGAACTTGAGGTCAGTTCGGACGAACCGATTACGCTTAATTTTAAATCCGCTAACCTCCCGGATGTTTTTGATATTTTAACTCAACTTTCTGGGATTCGTTTTATTCTGGACGACTCTATGCGGACCCAGACCACCACGCTTTATCTCGAAGAAGCAACTTTTAGTCAGGCATTTGAACTCCTGTTACGGATGAACAAGCTCGACAAAAAGATTCTCAATTCTAAAACAATTATTCTTTTCCCGAATTCGAAGGATAAACAGAAGCAGTTCGCTGATCAGATCATTCAGACTTTCTATTTATCTAATATTGATGCCAAGAAGGCGGTCAACCTGCTGCGCACTATGTTGCAGGTACGTAAAATATACGTTCATGAAGAGCTCAACGCAATTGTTCTACGTGATACCCCTGAGGTGATCCGACTGGCGCAGAAGATCATCGAAGCCAACGACCGCTCGACCTCCGAGGTGGTTTTCGATCTGGAACTGGTTGAGGTCAGTCATACTAAGGGACTAGAGATCGGAGCGAAACTGAGTAGTTATTCAACGACCGGTGGCTTCGGTAAAAACGAAGTTACAACCACAGGGACAGTCAATACAACGGTTGAATCAATCAAAGATGCTACAATTGTCAGCAGTCTCAGCAACCTTCAATTTCTCTACAGCATCCCATCGGCCACCTTCGATCTCCAAAAGAATACTACTGACGCGGAAATTCTTGCCAGCCCAAAAATCAGAGTGAAAAATAAAGGGAAAGCCAAGGTGCATATCGGGAGTCGTGAGCCGGTAGTTACGGTGACGATAAATGACACTCAAACTTCTGAAAACGTCCAATATGTCGATGTCGGAGTCAAGCTGGATGTTGAGCCGGTGATCCATCTTGACAACACCATTGTGACAAAACTTGGGCTTGAGGTCAGTAATGTTTCTGCACGGGATGTAACGGCTAACGGGACTGCCGTCCTGACAATTTCGACGACTAATGCGAATACTGAATTGATTTTGAAGGATGGTGTGCAGACCATCATTGGTGGCCTGTTGCGCGATGATGATAGCCTGACAAAAAATGGCATTCCAATACTCAGCGATATCCCTCTATTGGGGGCATTGTTTACCCACTACAGCAAAAGTAATTCGAAACGTGAAATACTTCTATCGATCACCCCGCATATTGTACGCTCTGTTAAGCTGCCTGAAGGAAATTCCGCCAGCATCTGGTCTGGTGGTGTAGATGATCTGCGGGTCGGGCGCAACTTCGGTTCTTTTGCCGATGAATACGCTGAAGGGCAAGGGAAAACACCTACAAATGCTGTACCTGCACTGACAAAGCACGCCAGTACGGTTCAGCGACAACAGGTCGCACTTCCGCTACCAGAAAAAATTACGCCTGAATTGAAAATTGAGACTGGCATACCGGTTAAGCCTTCAAGTAAACTGCCGCCAGTGGTACCACCTGCGGGTCAGGCAGTTATCCCGCTAACTGCGATGGTCCCAGAAGTTATCCTTCCCGGACAACAGACACCTGAGGCGATTAACCGTCCAACGATTTTTCTTGAAGGTGATCGTCTAACCACCATCGGTAGCCACTTTACGCTGACACTTTCGGTTCAGGATGTGAAAAATCTCTTTAGTGCGCCCCTTTATATCCGTTATGATCCTAAACTTGTAGAGTTTGTTAATGCGACTGAAGGGACTTTCCTCAAGCAGAACGGAGAACAGACGATATTTACCAGCACCCGGATGTCTGATTCTGGCCGGGTGATTGTTGGGCTCAAACTTGGGGCGGGGAGCAAGGGTGTAACTGGTGGTGGTGTATTAGCGAATCTGGAGTTTAAAGCCAAAGCCGCTGGTAAATTGTCTATCGCCCCTGAACGTATCAACTTCCGTAATCCAGCCGGTGAAAGATTGCCAATCGATAGTCGCGGTTTGATCGTTGAGGTAAAGTAAGCCTTGGCATATTTGTCTCAAAAACTTCGCTGTCGTCAGGGTTTGACCCTGATTGAAATTGTCATTGCCATGGCGATACTCGCTGTTCTTGCTACGGCGATTGTTCCTTTGGCTGAAGTCACCGTACAGCGGACTAAAGAGCTCGAACTGCGCCGCTCATTGCGCACGATTAGAAGCGCGCTGGATGCATATAAAGCTGATTATGATAAAGCTGTAGCCGAAAAAAAAATCATAGCTACAATCGGGGATTCCGGGTATCCCGAAGAATTGGAAAGACTGATTGAAGGAGACGACTGGGGTGGTCTTTATGAACAGAACCGCAGGTATTTAAGGCGAATCCCAACTGATCCTTTCGACAAAGATGACGAAGGTTGGGGCCTGCGTGCCTATGCTGATGAACATGACTCAACAGTTTGGGGCGGTCAGGATGTTTATGATGTCTATTCTCAGAGTGATAAGTTGGGACTCGATGGCACACCTTATAGCAGTTGGTAAATAATGATGAATTTTTTTATGAATAGAGCCAGGAATACTCGAGGGTTTACCTTGGTTGAACTCCTTGCCGTTATGATGATCCTTAGCATTCTTGCCGCAATTGCTGTGCCGAGCTATCGCAAACACCAGCTTAAAGCACGTGAAACAGTCTTGAGTGAAGACCTGTATCAAATGCGCCGTTCTATAGACGCATACTATGCTGACAAGGGACAGTATCCGGAGAGTCTCGAAGATTTGGTCAATAGTCATTACTTACGTGGCTTGCCACGGGATCCTTTTACGCGTGTTGAGGATAGCTGGGAATGTGTTGTCCCTGAACCGACGGATGATGGTGAACTGGCTGAGGGGGGCTGCTTTGATGTAAAGAGTGGAAGCGAAAAAGTTGGAATTAATGGAATTCCGTTCAGTGAATGGTAATGCTGTCTGCTTACGCTTCTTTTAATCGTTCCTACTGTGAAATGATAAGATGATTCAATTATTCAATGTTACTAAATCTTATGGCAAGGAGAGTGTTGCCTTGCGTGAGATGACGGTTCATATTGAAAAAGGTGAGTTTACCTATGTGACCGGTCCTTCAGGCGCTGGGAAAACGACTTTTCTAAGTATGCTCTACGGTGCATCTAAACCTACGCGCGGTCAAATATTGATAAACGGCATTAATATCACGCGTATGGCTAGCAGACAAATTCCCTACCTGCGGCGTAAGATCGGGGTGGTTTTTCAGGATTTCAAGCTTTTGAATAGTCGTACCGTATACGAAAATGTTGCATTTGCACTCGAGGCGCAAGGCAAGAAACGTTACGAGGTAAGCAAAAAAGTTTATAAAGCGCTTAAAGAAGTTGGCTTGGAGCATCGCCTGCAACGTAGACCGATTGAGTTGTCCGGTGGTGAGCAACAACGCATCGCAATTGCACGGGCATTGGTTGTTGAACCGCTTATTTTATTGGCTGATGAACCGAGTGGAAACCTCGATCAAGAGGTCACTCTGGAAATTATGGAGTTATTTAAGCGTGCCAACGCCCGAGGAACTACGGTATTGTTGGCCACCCATGACCATAGTCTCTATAAACGTTTTCCTAAAAGAGTCCTTGGCCTGGAAGATGGCCGTTTGATAATGGACCATCAACCTTGAACCAGGGTCTGCAATTGCAGACCTTTTGTTTTCATAGGAGGCTATTGCTGAGATCGTCTCCTGAACTATATGCTGCCTGAGTGTGGCTTGCTCCCCGGAGGTTCCGGCTGTGCTGGAAAATATCCGTTATTTTATACGTCGTGCCTTGCGCAATATGCGTCAGTGGCCGGTCCTTTGTTCTGCCGCAATTCTAACTATGGCGGTAGCACTAGCAACAATGGCGACCTTTTTTCTGGTTGTTATCAATATTCAGGGATTGGCGAATAGCTGGAGTGAAGAGGTTCAGGTTGTCGCTTATTTTCAATCTTCTCCGCCACGCAACCAACTGTCACCTTTGATTCGTCAAGTTGAAGCTCTCCCTGATGTCCAGCAGGCGATATTTGTCTCTAAGACTGAAGCACTCAAGCGTTTTAAAACCCGTCTTGGAGAGGATGCAGGATTTCTGGATGGCGTCAGTCGTGATCTTCTCCCAGCCTCCCTTGAGATCACTCTGAAGGCTGGTTCACACACTCAAGAAGGGGTAGGGCGGGTTGTTGCAGAATTAAAGAAAGATTCTCGTTTTGATGATCTGCGTTTTGGTCAGGAATGGCTTGAGAGGTTCGAAAACTTTGTTGATTTGCTCAAGTTCATTGGGCTGGTTCTCGGCAGTTTTTTTCTTTTCGCAGCGCTGTTTATTGTCTCCAACACAATAAAACTGACGCTGTATACTCGTCGTGATGAATTAGAGATTATGGCTCTGGTTGGGGCGACAAAGCGATTTATTCAAATCCCTTTTCTGCTTGAAGGCGCATTGCAGGGGTTCGCTGGCGGCTTGCTCTCACTGGGCTTTTTAATTGTTTCATTCAAGTTACTCTTGCAGAAGGGGCTTCAAACGTTTTGGCTGACGCCGGTCGGGTTTAATCCTGTTTTTCTCGACGGTAATCAACAATTAACACTTGTTTTGTGCGGCATATTACTAGGCACGCTCGGCAGCCTGGTCTCTTTACGTAAGTTTGTACGGCTTTAAGTCTTATGCTTTTGCTTCTGTGTAGACTGTCCATTTTGATACTGCTCCTGGCTTCGTCGGCGTTTAGCGCTGAACAACAAGATAATCGCGCACGGTTACAGCAAATCCAGGAGCGTATAAAGCAAACGAGCAAATCTTTAAAAAAGCAGCAAAATCAGGAACTTTCCTTGTTGCGCGATCTCGCTGTCATTAATACCAGCCTGAAGGAGACTGATAGACGTATTGCTAAACTGAAGAAAGAACAAAAGCGTGGTGAAAAAAAGATTTTAAATGTTCGTGGTGACATTGCGCAGGGTCGTAGAGATTTACAGCAACAGGAACGCAAGTTAAAGAAACGCCTCATTTCACTTTATAAAGAAGGTAATACTGGTGTTTTGAAGGTTTTATTCTCATCAAACTCTCCAATGGAACTCGCTGAACAGTATGAATATCTATCGCGAATATTGGACAATGACAAGAATATGATGTCTGATTTCCGTGGAGTCATCAAGCAGCAGAAAGATCGCTTGGCTCAACTGGAAAATCTTCAAAAACAAAAACAACAGCACCTGTCCGCTGAAAAATCAGAGCGCGCAGATGCTCGATTAGCGCGTCAACTTCAAGCAAAATTACTCAGCAAGGTTCGACGTGACAAATCTCAGATTCATGCCGAATTACAAAACTTAAAGGCGAATGCTCGCAGACTCAAGGACCTTGTCAGTTCCTTTGGCAGACAAAAGGACATTGGTCATGGTAATTTTACAACACGAAAAGGACGGCTTCCCTGGCCACTTAAGGGAGCTTTGTTGGTCGGTTTTGGTACTCAGAAAAATTCCGGGTTAGGCACTCTATATGAGAGTCATGGAATTGAGATTGCGGCTTCAAAAGGGATGAAAATCAAAGCTGTTGCGACTGGGAAAGTTGTTTTTTCCAGCTGGTTCAAGGGCTATGGAAATCTGCTCATTGTCTCCCACGAAGGAGGCTATCATACTCTGTATGCAAAGGCTGATAAGCTTCTGAAGCAAATTGGCGAGCGGGTTGAAATGGGCGAACCTGTGGCTCTTGCCGGCTTGTCTGGTGAACAGGGCATCTATTTTGAGGTCCGTCAGATGGGTGCACCAGTGGACCCCCTTTCCTGGCTAATACGCAGGTAAGGTCTTTCATTGTTATTTCGTCACAAGAAAGAGGTTCAAACTATGCTGACTTTCCGTTCAATGATTTTAGCTTTGCTTTTACTCGGGATATTACTGACTCAATCTGTGATTGGCGAGCAAGAAGGCGATGTAAAACCTACCTTTGATGACACCTATGAAGAGATCGAACTGTTTACAGATGTGTTGGCGATTATCCATCGCGGCTATGTTGAAGAAGTGGATATTCGTGATCTGATCTATGGGGGCATTCGTGGGATGTTGGAGACGCTTGATCCGCATAGTAGCTTTTTGACTCCTGACCTGTATGAAGAGATGCAGGCTGATACGCATGGTGAGTTTGGCGGGATAGGGATAGAGGTCACCCTCGACGACGGAACATTAACAGTTGTTTCCCCGATTGAGGGGACACCTGCTCAGCGTGCTGGCATCAAGGCTAGAGACAAGATTGTTCGAATCAACGGTAAGTCGATTCAGGATCTCAATTTAATGGAATCTGTACGTTTGATGCGTGGATCCAGTGGCGAGAAAATTACTTTGAGCATACGACGTGAGGGTGCGGATACGCTCTTGGAATTTGAACTGGTACGCGAAGTCATACAGGTTCACAGTGTTAGCGGCAGGACGCTTGAGCCAGGTTATGCCTATGCACGTATAAGTCAGTTTCAGGAGCGCACTGCGAGCGAACTTAAGACCTTGTTGTCGGAAATGCGGGTTGCAAATGATGATAATCTCAAAGGAGTGATTGTTGACCTGCGCAACAATCCAGGTGGACTTCTTGATCAGGCTGTAGCCGTCTCAGATCTCTTTTTAAAACAAGGTCTGATCGTCTACACTGAAGGCCGGGATGACTCGAATCAATTGCGTTTTCTGGCTTCAATCGAAGGGACAGAGCCTGATTATCCCTTGGTAATACTGATAAATGAGGGGAGTGCCAGTGCCTCTGAAATTGTCGCCGGTGCCCTTCATGACCACGGTCGTGCCTTGTTGCTCGGGGAGAGGACCTTTGGCAAGGGTTCAGTACAAACCATAATCCCTTTAAGTGATCGTTCCGGCCTGCGTTTGACAACTGCACGTTATTTTACCCCCAATGGGACCTCAATACAGGCTCGTGGAATTGCACCTGACATAGAGGTTCCTGACCTTGAGTTGCCAGAAACCCAGAGTAAGAGCCATTATCGTGAAAAGGATCTGAACAATCATTTTGAGGCGCAGAGCGAAAAAGCGGTAGATCTGGAATTGCCCAAGCCCGATTCTAAAGCACGGAATGATTTTCCGTTGATGCGTGCATTGGATTTGTTGAAAGGCCTTGAATATTTTCAGACATCTAAGGCGCCCAGTACTTCTTGATTTTTACAATTTTTTTTGTTTAAGCTGATCAGGGGGGATAACTATTTCTCCCCCTTTTTTTGAGTGGATTTTATGGTGAGTAAAAAAAACCAGCACGTAAAACAGTAAAGAAAACGGCTCTTTTACAAGTGCAGGCCCTTAAACTGGCAATAGTCATACTGGTTAGTGGCAGTTTGGTTTTAGCCAGTTTAGTTGTGTATTTCAGCCTGCAGGTTAAATCTCCACCGCCGCCAAAAAACACACCACAAAAATTTCGAATCTCGACTTATGAAGATATCAACCGTTTAGTTGAGACCGAACTGCTCGCCAGCAATTATTCATCTGGCTGGAAACGGCTTGATAGTTATGGAAGCATCGTGCGTCTCCAGATGCGTGGGGATTATCCAGAATCATTGCGTCTGATGGAGCTTGCCACCAATATCGCCCTGACCGATAGCCCCGCTCAGCTTGATCTGGCTCCGCGCAAAGGATTGGTCCGGGTTTATTGGCAGGGTGAGTTGCGAATGGAGCTGATTTATAAGGTGTCGGAGACGTTGAAGCAACAACGACCTGTGATCGCAATTATTATGGATGACATGGGGAGAAACCTTGCTGGTTTTAATGCCATGTTAGATCTCTCGTTGCCCATAACTCCGGCGATTCTTCCGCAGACTTCCTTTGCGACCCGTGGAGCTGAAATGCTCAACGACCGAAACCATGAGTATATGATCCACTTGCCAATGGAACCCAAAAAATATCCAGCGATCAGCCCTGGGCCTGATGCCCTACTGCTGAGTTTGAGTAAAAAAGAGATAAAAGAACGCCTGCAGCTTTATATGCAGAGAGTCCCTGGAGCTGTTGGTGGAAATAACCACATGGGTTCAGGGTTTACGGAGAATCGCGCTGCGATGCATACGGTTTTAGAGGAACTGAAAGAGTCTGGTCTCTTCTTTGTTGATAGTCGGACTATCGGTGGCTCGGTTGCATTTGACGAAGCTCGACTGATGGGGATGAGGTCTGGTCAGCGTAACATTTTTCTGGATAATGAGGAGAATGTCAGTTACATCGGTCGACAACTCCGTAAAATGGTGAAAATTGCTGAGGAGAAGGGATCGGTAATCGCGATTTGTCATCCCTATGCTCAAACCTTTCAGGCATTACGCGAGAATGAAGATTGGTTGCGGGCTCAAAAGGTCGAATTTGTGCTGGCGTCTCGCATTGTGAAAAGGTATTGAATAATCAGGGGAATACCGGGTTGTTCGGGTTTGAATCTGCAATTTCTTCGGAAGGTTCGTAGTCGAGTCGAGCCCTGCTGAAAACAGTTTGGAAGCGTGCATAGGGTGCTTCGGTTAAAATTTGTCCGTTAACTCCTGTGTTCTGCCTGAGGAGGAGAAGATTTTTTTGATCGTTCTCTGCGAAAGAGTGTTCGAGCAAGTTATGTAGAAACGGAGTGCTGCGCCGAAGCAGTCCGCGTGCTTTTATGTCACTGCTCCGCTGAGACAGAGTTTCACCATTCTCGTCAAGGCGAGCCAGCATGACTTTTGAGTTCTCCTGTCGCTGCATCAGAAAATAGGAGCGCTGTGCGGATTCGCGAAAGAGTTCTCTGGTCGCGGTGCTTAACCCCAGTTTTTGCTCGCCGTAAAGGTCGTTAAAAATCATCTTGTAAAAACAGTTCTCCTCGATAAAACCACAGAGCCTGCGGTCAGAGGTTTCAGCGTAAAAAGCCTTTTGCATAAGACTCTGGTCAAGTTGCTGCCCACAGCAGAGGCAGTGATCGAGCAGGCGCTGATGACGTTCTTGCTCCCGATTAACCAGCTTTTGCGTGTGAGAACGTTGTTCCTCAGAAATTTCACTCATGCGATGCGGCCCTTTTTCCAGATATTCCAGATAAATCTGGCGGGCGATGTGGCTAAACTGCAAATGAACCTCTGTCGATCGCCCATGAGTCAGGACCGGATAGACTTTCCCTTCAGGGTTGGTTGCGAGTGATTCAACCTTGGGACTTTTAGCGATAAAGCCTTCGAGACACCGATATCCTCGGTTAATAGCGTAGGCCTTAAGGAGTTGATAGGAGTTACGAAAGGGTCCGCTGTAACGAATTCGTGAATCGATCAGGCAGGGGAGCAGCCTCAGGGGTGAGCGCGAAATTCCATGATCAGCAAAGAAGTCTGCCAGATGCTGGCAATTTTCCAGAGAGGGAGCATCTTTGATCGGCACAATCACACGGTCAGCAGCATAGAGAGCATTGCGAGTATAAGGATCGAGGATTGGACATGTGTCAATAATGATGATCCCGTCATGATTAACCTTGCTAAGCACTTCAGCGAGTTGTTCATCGGTCGGTGCTTGAGGTATGAAACTGTTCAGATTGTGACAAGACGGGATAATCTGTACGCCGTATTCCCCCTGGCGTATCAGTGCTAATATGTTCTCTTCGCTAAACAGATGTCCTACGTGTGATTCGGTCTGGTCGGCACTGAGACGAAACATGCGGTCGACAGTAAAATGATTGTCAAAACTCAGCAAGGTGACCGGCAGGTCTTCGCATAGAGCCTTGAGATAGACCGCAAGATTTGTTGCAAGGGTCGTTTTTCCGACACCACCTTTTTCGCTCGAAACAGTGATCACGTATGGACGAGGCATAGGTTCACCTAGCTTGGGAATTGACAGGCTTGACGAACCCTATCGAGAAGTTGGATGCTCCAGGCGAATTTTAAATAAAATTGAACTCGAACAATGTTTTTTTGAAACTTATCTCTCAATGCAGGTTATATGAAATTGGTGAACTTCTGTCAATCTAGTCTTTCGCTCAGAAGTTGATATTGATTATTACATAGATACATATAAGTCTCCGTAATATAGGTAGAATATGTCGCAAACTGTAGTCTCGGTCTCACGTCTGGTTGAGCTTTTCAAGGATCTGCTTGAAGAGAACTTTGTCGAAGTTCTGGTCGAGGGTGAGATATCGAATTTTTCAAAGCCAAGTTCCGGGCATTGTTATTTCACCCTTAAAGATGATCGCGGTCAGTTGCGCTGTGCCATGTTTCGCAGTCAGGCTCGTCTTTTACGTTTTACACCTGAAAACGGTATGCAGGTTATCTGTCGTGGTCGGGCGTCTGTCTATTCACAACGTGGTGAATTGCAACTTATCGTCGAAGGGATTGAACCTTCTGGTATCGGCGGGATGCAGCTCGCCTTCGAGCAGTTGAAACTTAAACTGGCCAAGGAGGGCCTTTTTGCTGAAGAGCGTAAACAGTCACTCCCGGAATTTCCACAAACAATCGGAGTCGTGACTTCATCTAGCGGTGCTGCTATTCACGATATTCTCAATGTCTTACGGCGACGAGCCAGTGGACTGAAAGTTTTGCTCCGCCCCGTCCGAGTACAAGGAGAGGGTGCCGCGCGAGAGATTGCGGAGGCCATCGCTGATCTTAATCGTGAAGGGAGTGCCGATGTCCTGATTGTTGGACGTGGTGGCGGGTCTCTTGAGGATCTCTGGGCTTTCAATGAGGAGGAAGTTGCGCGCGCTATCGCAGCGTCCAAATTACCGGTCGTTTCTGCGGTAGGGCACGAAGTCGATTTCAGTATCTCCGATCTGGTTGCAGATTTGCGTGCACCCACTCCGACCGCTGCTGCTGAGCTGGTTGTGAAAAATCGCGAGGAGGTAGAACGCCATTGTGATCAACTCCTCTTGCGCCTGGGGCGTGTCATGCGGGGTCGGCTTGAGATGCTGCGCGTCGGTTTTGCCAGTATCCAGCGTCGCCTGATCTCGCCTCTTGAGACGTTAGAGCTGCACCGTCAGCAGCTGCTCGGATTGGAACAGCGGCTCCAGCGTAGTATCAGCCAGCAACAACAGAGGTATCGTAACAGTTTACAGCAACTGGCTGAACGTCTTAACGCATTGTCACCCTTGCAGGTCTTGGCACGCGGCTACGCATTGGCTCGTTTGTATCCGGATAGAACTCCACTGCGTGATGCAAAACAAGTGAATGTTGGAGATTTGATATCGGTGCAGTTGGGACAGGGACAACTAGAGGCGTGCGTGACCAGGATCAAGTCAGAAAAAACCCTGAAAGAGACTTGACCCGCAGGTACTCCCGCTGGTGTAATCAAACACTTAATTGAATATTTAATAGTGAGATGAGAATTAATGGTAAAGAAGAAGGGATTTGAGACCTCTCTGAAGGCTCTGGAAAATGCCGTTACGCGACTGGAGAATGGTGATCTCGAACTTGAGGAATCATTGAAGACTTTTGAGCTAGGGGTTAAATCGGCGGCGGACTGTCGTAAGGCTCTGGAGAAGGTTGAATTGCAGGTCGAGACTCTTCTCAAGCAGCAGGATGGTAGCTTGAAGAGGGAGTCTTTTGATGAGTGATAGCACTTGGTCACTTGATCTTTATCTGAAAACCCGCCTGCAGATGGTTGAGGCTGCTCTAGACGAGTATCTCCCTAAAGCGGCAACCTTGCCCGACAGCCTTCACGGTTCGATGCGCTATTCTATTTTCGCGGGAGGCAAGCGGATCCGGCCGGTGTTGATGGCTGCCGCCTGTGAAGCCGTCGGTGGGTGTCTTGAGGACACTTTGCCCGCCGCTGCAGCCATTGAGATGATACACAGCTATTCGCTGATTCATGACGATCTGCCGGCGATGGATGATGATGATTTGCGTCGCGGCAAACCGACGAATCATAAAGTCTATGGTGAGGCGATCGCAATTCTTGCCGGTGACGGTCTGCTGACTGAGGCCTTTATTCTTCTCTCCAGCCCGCAGGTTTTAAACTCAGTTTCTGCGCTCGACCGGCTTGAGGTTATCCATCAACTTTCACGTGCTGCCGGAAGTTTGGGAATGGTTGGTGGACAAGTGGTTGATATGGAATCGGAAGGTCAGCAGATTGATCTGCCGACACTGGAATATATTCACACCCATAAGACTGGGGCTCTGATCCTTGCAGCAATTGAAATCGGGGCGATAATCGGTGGTGCCGACGAGAAACAGCGCCTGGCACTCCATCGCTACGGAGAGGCCGCCGGGCTGGCTTTTCAGGTCGCGGATGATATCCTCGATATCGTTGCTGAACAGTCCTTGCTCGGTAAAGATGTCGGTAGCGACGAAGAGCGGGGCAAAGCGACCTACCCGGCAATTCTTGGCCTCGAAGGGGCCAGGCAGAGGGCGCGTGACCTACGTGACATGGCTTTTTCCGCTCTTGAGCCATTTGGTCCTGAAGCAAGGCCTCTACGAGAGATTGCAACCTATATTATTGATCGTTCTTTTTAACAGGCTTTTTGTTGCCTGATAGAGGTATTGAATATGAGTAAACTCCTCACTAACCAGACGTCCCCGGCCGATCTTAAAGCGATGGATCTTCCGCAACTTGAACAATTGGCTGAAGAACTGCGCGAGACCATCATCTCAACGGTTGCAGAAAACGGCGGTCATCTTGGTAGTTCGCTGGGGGTTGTTGAGCTGACAATCGCTATTCACAAGGTCTTCAATTCTCCTCAAGACCGTGTTATCTGGGATGTTGGCCATCAAGCCTATGGCCATAAATTGCTCACAGGACGGCTTGATAGTTTTAAGACTTTGCGCCAGCTCGATGGGCTCAGTGGATTTCCAAAGCGTAAAGAGAGCGAACACGACGCATTTGATGTCGGACATTCGAGCACATCGATATCAGCCGCCTTAGGAATGAGCGCCGGGATCGATATTCAGCAGGGGAACGAACGGGTCATCGCGGTGATCGGCGATGGTTCTTTGACCGCCGGAATGGCCTTCGAGGCCTTGAATCATGCTGGTCACCTCAAGAAGAACCTGATCGTTATTCTCAATGACAATGAGATGTCGATCTCACCCAATGTCGGAGCGCTCTCCTCTTTTTTGAGTCGTAAAATGTCGAGCGATCTTTTTGTGCGCTTCAAAAAAGAGACTGAAAACATTCTCAACCATGTTCCTGGCTTTGGAAAGGATCTGGTCAATCTGGCCAGACGGGCCGAGGAGTCACTCAAGGGGTTTATCACCCCGGGGATGTTGTTCGAAGCTTTCGGCTTTGACTATTTCGGCCCGTTAGATGGGCACAACCTGCCGGAAATGATCGAAACTCTGAAGAACGTTCGAAACATCAGGGGCCCGATTTTACTGCATGTTGGTACTCGCAAGGGGAAAGGTTATGCCCCGGCAGAAGCCGATCCGACTACATTTCACGGTGTCGGCCCCTTTGATCGTGAAACCGGCAAGGTGCTTGCGGGAAAACCTGGACCTGCCAGCTATACAAGTGTCTTTGGTCAGACCTTGATCGAGATGGCAAAAACAGATGAGCGGATCGTTGCGATTTCTGCGGCTATGCCTGCTGGCACCGGGCTCTGTGGCTTTGCCGAAGAATTCCCAGATCGTTTCTTTGATGTCGGTATCGCCGAACAGCATGCCGTGACCTTTGCAGCCGGGTTGGCATGCCGCGGATTGCGCCCGGTGGTGGCGCTCTATTCGACGTTCTTGCAACGCGCCTATGACAACCTGTTGCATGATGTCTGCTTGCAGAACCTGCCTGTCAGCTTTGCTCTTGATCGTGGCGGCCTGGTTGGAGCGGATGGCCCGACCCACCACGGTGTTTTTGATCTTTCATTTCTGCGGCATGTCCCCAACCTGGTGCTGATGGCACCGCGCAACGAGTTAGAGTTAAAGCGGGCAATGAAGACTGCGGTTGAATTTGATGGTCCTTTTGCTTATCGCTACCCGCGCGGGAATGGTGAAGGTTTGTCGCTTGCACAGCCGGTAGAAGTTCTGCCGATTGGTAAAGGCGAGATCCTGCGTGAAGGAAAAGATGCTGCAATCATCGCCGTAGGGACTATGGTTGCCGAGGCACTGAGCGCTGCTGATATCCTTGCTCAACAGGGGATCGAACTGTTGGTTGCCGATGCGCGTTTTATTAAACCACTCGACGCTGGGATGATTCTTGATATTGCCGGACGGGTACCATTACTGCTGACAGGTGAAGAGAATGCCTTACAAGGCGGATTCGGTTCGGCAGTTCTTGAACTTCTGGCTGACAATGGACTCAATCTGCCGGTGATCCGTATCGGTATTCCCGATCATTTTGTCGAACAGGGGACTCAGGCTGAATTGCGTGAACGGATTGAGATCGATGCCGCGGCGATTGTCAGAAGAATCAGCACGGCTCTTGATCATAACAACAGGTCTCAAGCGTGATCTGAAAAAAAAATGAATAGAATCTATCAAGGGCCATCCGACATCGGATGGCCCTTTTTGATAAACCCCGAATCCGTCCAGTTTCTGTTTTTGCTATAGTTGAGAACAATTAAAAGGAGGTTTTCGATGAAAACGATACCTGTTAAATTTACCAACAAGCATGGTGAAGTCCTGGCGGGCCGGCTCGACCTCCCCGAGGATGAGAGGCCGCTCGCATATGCCCTGTTTGCCCACTGTTTCACCTGCGGTAAAAATCTCAAAGCGATTACCCATATCGGACGCGCATTAACTGCCGAAAAACTGGCAGTTCTGCGTTTCGATTTTTCCGGGGTTGGTGAGAGTGAAGGTGACTTTTCAAAGAGTCATTTCACCTCCAACGTAGAAGATCTGCTCAGTGCTGCGGATTGGCTTGCAACAGAGTATCAGTCGCCACAGTTGTTGATCGGACACTCCTTTGGCGGGGCCGCTGTCCTGCAGGCAGCGCAGCAGCTAGAAGGTGTCCGGGCGGTAGCAACTCTGGCCGCCCCCTATGATCCTAATCATGTGCGCCATTTGTTTAGTCAGGAGCTTGAGAATATTGAAGCCAATGGGGAAGCCGAAGTCTCCATTGCCGGGCGGCGTTTTAACATCGGTCGGAGTTTTCTCGATGATCTGGATGCTCAGAAAGTTGAAGCGCGACTCAGTGATCTTAAGGCGGCGTTGCTGGTCATGCACTCACCGCTCGATAAGATCGTCGGTATCGACAACGCCGCACAGATCTATCGCGCAGCCAAACATCCCAAATCTTTCGTTGGCCTGGATGAGGCGGATCACCTGCTCAGCAATGAAGAGGATGCTCGCTATGCCGGGAGTATGATCGCAGCCTGGGCATGTCGTTATCTGCAGGTTGAAAAAAAGCCTGGTATTGAGACTGAGGTTGTCGATAGCCGGGTGACGGTACGTACCGGCAATCAGGGGTTTTATACCGAACTTTTCGCCAATGGTCATGCTCTGGTGGCTGATGAACCGAAAATCTATGGTGGAACAGATTTGGGTCCTTCACCCTACGAGTATCTGCTCAGCGCTTTGGGGGCCTGTACTACGATGACTGTGCAGATGTATGCCCAGCGCAAGAAATGGCTGCTTGATTCAGCGGTTGTACGATTGAGTCATCAAAAGATTCATGCGGTCGATTGTCAATCTTGTGGAGAGCAGGAGGGGAAGATCGACCGTTTTGAGCGCGAGCTTGAATTGCAGGGTGATTTGAGTGACGAGCAACGTCAACGTCTGCTCGAAATAGCCGAACGCTGTCCGGTTCACCGCACCTTGCATGCAACGGTCGAGGTGGTCACTCGGCTTAAGGGTTTGTCTTAGGAGTAAAGATCAGTGACTCGAAGAAGGTGCTGATCTGCGCACTGAGTTCGGCTTTTTCCGGGTAACTGGTGGCGTAGATGAAGAACCATTCCCCTGGGATATAACCGATCAGTCCGGAGAAAGCGGTTGGGCTGTCGTGCTGTTTATAGTTGGCCGTAATACGATTGGTATCTGGAGCACCGGCCAGGTTTAATACCTGTTGGTCCTTTTGCATCTCGCTGATCCCCTCTTCATTCCCTAGGGATTCAAGGGCATAGCGCGCCGAGAGTTCCAGTGTTTTTGTGGTGGGGGACTTCTCCTTTGTGCGCAATGGACTGAAATCGATGCTGATCCAGGCTCCACTCTTTGGGTGGTATAGTAGTAGTTCATTTGCTTCCATACGTTTTGCTGCAGCCTGAAGTAATTGTTGTTGTGTTGGAGTTTTTCCCTTTTCGGTCGCTTCGTGGCCGATGTGTAGGGCTATCTCCGCCAGCAGTTCGTCCGGTGTCTCTGCGGATGCCAGCCAACCAGAGGGCAGTTGCCAGTCAAGTTGGTTGGCGGCAGGAGTTGTCAGGCTTGCTGACTGCGCATAACCTGCGCTCAGCAACATGAGTAGACCCAAGAATAGACATTTCATTCCGGCACCTCCCCGAGGCAATTGTTCAGATTTTCTGCCAATCTCTCCATCAGTATAAACCAGCTGTCTTCGCCTTGGTCAATAGTGCTGCCGAGCGGATCAAGTTCTCCAAGTTTCAAACCACTGTCTTTGGCCAGGGATGCTGCAAGTGCAGGGCTGAATTGCGGTTCACTGAAAAGACAAACTGCCGAACTTTCAGAGACCCTGGTCTTGATCTGCTGTAATCGTCGTGCTCCAGGGGCGCGTTCGGCTGAAATTCTAACTGAACCGACAGCATTCAAGGAAAAAGCGTCTTCAAAGTAGGGATAAGCGTCATGAAAGACCAGGTAGGGTCGAGTTTGTATTGGAGTCAGCAGATCGCTGAGAGACTGCTCAAGGAGATCAACACGTCGCAGCAGGTCTTCTTCATTTTGTATGTAAGCGGCCGCGTTTTTTTGATCGATCTGGATCAGACGTTGACCGATGCTGGAGACGATGTGCCGGGCATTGTCAGGAGACAGCCAGATGTGTGGGTTGATACTTTGTTGATCATGAGAGCTTTCGTCAGCGTGTTGATCTTCCTCCCAAAAACCACCATGTCGTTGCGGTAGAAGTTTCAGCCCTTTGAGTTTAAGCAGTTGCATTTCAGCTTTTGGTAGAACCAGGCGGCCGACAGGGACAGTTAAAAAACTTTCCAGTTCCGGTCCGACCCAGATCAAGAGATCTGCCTCAGCTAGAGCGCGAGCCTGAGACGGGCGCAGGCTAGAACTATGCGGACTGCCACCTTGTCTAAGGAGTAGCTTTGGCTCACTTACCCCCTTTGTGAGCAGGCTGACCAGTGAATGAATAGGGGCGATACTGACCACAATCTTTGGCGCGGCAAAGCAGGGGGAAGCGAAAAGGAACAGAAAAAGGGTCAATGATATGCGCATATGAGGGTCCAGAATTAAAGAGGTGAGACAAACTCGTTTATTGTTTCATTGTGTCTAGTAAAAACGATGGACTTCTAGTCCAAGCCTTTCCGTGCATAATTGCTCATCTTGTGTAATGTTATAATATAACATTAAAATTGCGGAGATGAATAAAACAATGCAAGACCCATTCGTGTGCACTCCAGTTTCTCACCATCAATGTATCAGCAACGCCCTGGATCAGGCCGAAACACTCTGTCGGTCCCGGAATGTCAGGTTGACACCGATCCGTCACAGGGTTCTGGAGCTGATTTGGCAACAACATAGACCGGTTGGTGCCTATGATCTGCTTGAACAGTTGCAACAACAGGGGCGGGTCGCTCCACCGACGGTTTATCGCGCACTCGATTTTCTTCAGCAGCAGGGATTGATTCATCGCCTGGAGTCACTCAATGCTTTTGTCGGCTGTGCTCATCCACAGTATCCGCATCAAGGACAGTTCTTGATCTGCAAGTCCTGTCGCAGTCTCGTTGAAATTACAGATCCTGAGATCAGCACTGTCATCAATAACCGTGCAGAAGCAGTCGGCTTCAAACCGCTGAATCAGACTGTTGAGGTCTCAGGTTTTTGTGATGGATGCTGGCAGAAGGAGCAGATAAATGGCTGATCCGCTTCTTGTCTTAAACGATATCTGCCTGGTGCGTAATCAGCGGCATATTCTTGAAAATGTCAGTTGTCATATTGATCCTGCTGAAATTCTTACCCTGATCGGTCCGAATGGAGCCGGTAAGACCAGCTTGCTGAAGGTTGCTCTCGGTTTGACGAAAGCTGACAGTGGCAAGGTCGTACGTAGTGAAAATCTACGTATTGGTTATATGCCGCAGAAACTGATTGTTGATCGCACCTTTCCTTTAAGTGTTGCACGTTTTATGCGCCTGACTGGACATTATACGGAAAAACAGATGCAACAGGCTCTCGATGAAGTTGGGGCCGGGCGGATGCTGAACGCCAGCCTGGCTGATCTTTCGGGTGGCGAGTTGCAACGTGTTCTGCTGGGACGGGCCCTGTTACGTCGCCCCCAACTGCTGGTGCTCGACGAGCCGGTGCAGGGTGTCGATGTTCAGGGTCAGGTTGAGCTTTTTGAATTGATCGGTCGCTTACGTGATAATTTTGGCTGTGCAGTGTTGATGGTTTCTCATGATTTGCATCTGGTCATGTCTGCGACAGATCGTGTTATTTGTCTGAATCAACATATCTGTTGCACCGGAACTCCCGCATCTGTGCAACGCGACGAACAGTTTCTCAAGTTGTTCGGTCCTGCAATCCTGCCGCATCTGGCGGTCTATAATCATGATGTGCAACATCAACATGGTAGCTGTCCTCATCAGGGCTGCAGTTGCCCGTTCGGAGAGGGGGGAGCTGATGTTTGATGATTTTATGCTCCGTGCTCTGATCGCCGGATGTGGTGTTGCGCTGGTCGCCGGTCCCTTCGGGACCTTTGTCGTATGGCGCCGGATGGCCTACTTTGGTGACACCCTCGCTCATTCGGCGCTGCTCGGTGTTGCGCTTGGTTTTCTGCTGGAGGTTGATCCGATCCTGGCGGTGATGCTGGTCTGTCTGCTCGTGGCATTACTGCTCTTTTTTTTGCAGCGCCAGCAACGGCTCCCCTCTGATACTCTGCTCGGTATTTTGTCACACAGTACCCTGTCGCTGGGTTTGGTTACGATCGCCTTTATGGAGGAGTTGCGGATTGATCTGCTCGCTTATCTGTTTGGTGATATTCTTGCTGTCGGGCGCAGCGACATCTTGATGATCTATATCTGTGCACTTATTGCCCTCGGTATATTGATCTATCTTTGGCGCCCCTTGTTGGCGATTGCGTTGCACGAAGATCTTGCTCGGGTCGAAGGGGTGCGGGTTGATCTGGTCCAATTGTCATTCTCCTGCTTGTTGGCACTGGTGGTTGCGATTATGATGAAGGTTGTTGGGTTGTTGCTGATTACTTCACTCTTTATTCTGCCCGCAGCTGCGGTTCGGCGGCTGTCGCGGTCACCAGAACAGATGGCCGTACTTGCCGCTCTGGCCGGGGTTATCTCGGTCAGCGGTGGGCTTTACGGGTCATGGCAATTTGATACACCGGCGGGACCATCTATCGTGGTTGCAGCGACCTTGCTCTTCACCTTTCTGCAACTCTTTCCTGCTCGGCAATAAGTCCTTGCAGTCCTCTTGTATACGTGGCACCTTGCGCCCGAAAGCCATTCTCACTTAAGGTGATAATTGAACTTATCAGGGGAGCTTGAAATACAATGGCACGAAAGATCTTTATCGCTGCAACAGGCCAGAACAGTGGAAAAACGACGACCAGTCTTTCCTTGATGCATATGGCGATGAAAAAATATGGCAAAGTCGGTTTCATTAAGCCGATTGGACCCAAGCCGTCTGAGCATGAGGGCATTATTGCGGATAAGGATGCAGTCCTTATCGCCAAGGTGTTTGGCCTTGAAGAAGATCTGCCGATGATGTCTCCCTTTGTTCTGCATCCCGGCGACACCCGTCGTGTCCTTGATGGTAAGCTTTCTCGCGATCAAATTCTTTATCGTATTGCCGATGCGATTGATAAGCTCTCACGCAAGAATGATTTTCTTATCATCGAAGGAGCGGGGCATACCGGAGTCGGTTCAGTCCTTGGCTGTAGCAATGCACAGATCGCTAAGTTGGCATCTGCACCGGTGATGATGGTCACCGGAGGAGGCCTCGGCAATGTTGTCGACGCGGCCTGTATGAACATGGCGCTTTTTGAAAAAGAACAGGTTCCGGTTAAATCGATCCTGGTTAATAAAATCATTCCCAATAAGCGCGAGCAGACCCTGCGATATCTGGATCTGGCTTTTAAAGATTCAGACCTCGATGTCATCGGTGGGTTCAACTACCAGCCGATCCTTGCTAATCCGACCTTACGTCGTATCGCCGGTGTCCTTGATATTGAATTGCATTGTACTGAAGAAGAATCCCACCGGATCGCGCATAATGTCCAGATCGGTGCTGCATCGACCCAGCGAGTTGCTGGCCTGCTCAAGAAGTCAACCTTACTCATTGTCAACAGTAGCCGAGATGAACTGTTAGTCACCCTGGCCAATCTTTATAAATTGCCAGAATACAGTGACAAGCTGGCCGCCATCATCATTCCCGGCGTCGGGCCGATCAGTGCTATCACTCAGCGCATTATCGACAACAGTGGAATCCCCTATATGCGCGCAGGTCGAACCTCTACGACAGTCTTCGAAATTATCAAGGAAGATGTTTCCAAGGTCGTTTCTGAAGATTTTGAAAAAATTGAACTCATTAAAGCCCTTGCTGAACAAAGACTCGATTTTGATAAAATAGATAGCTTCCTCGATTGAAAAACAGTCTAAGATCAGGTAAACATAAGTAACGGCTAATTTTTTTGGAGCGAAGCATGCAAATTAAGGTTAGATTTATTGATGGGCGGATTGAGCTAGTGAGGCCGCGCGAGCTTCAGGAGTTGATCGATGCGCGACGTATTTCCCAGTTTCGCCGTTCCGGTGGTTGGGTTGACCTTGAGCATAACAACCTCCGCAGCACTTTGCGTGGCAATTATCGCGGCCTGGATCGCCGTAGTAATTTTGAAGACTGAAGTTTCTTCCTTTTCTCTCTGACAGTGTAACTCTGATGAATCAAGGCCAACTATCCGCTACTACTGATAGAAATTCGGTGGTAGTTTTTGATTTTGAAACAACCGGCATGTCTCCGCAACAAGGCGACAGGGTGATTGAGGTAGGCGCTGTAAGACTTGAAGATGGGCACATCGTTGCTCATTTTGAATCTCTGATTAACCCCGAAGTCTTACTTGATCCTTTTATCTCAGATTTAACCGGTATCAGTGATCAGATGCTCTCAGATGCCCCTGGCGCACGTCAGGTCATCAACGATTTTCATGAATTTGCTGGATCTTCGCCCCTTGTTGCACATAACGCCTCATTTGATAAACGTTTCCTTGAGGCAGAATTCGAACGCTACTCTCTGCCTGCCACTGCACAGATCGGTTGTTCCATGCTCGTAGCTCGACGTCTTTTCCCCGATGCCCCCAACCACAAACTCGGCACTCTGGTCAGCTACCTTGAATTGCCAACTGCGCGACGCTTTCATCGTGCGCTGGGTGACGCCAGCATGACGGCTGTTCTCTGGAGGCGTCTGGAACAAGAACTGATCGACTGTTATGGGTTCAGTGAGGTCCCTTTTAATTTATTGCACCGTCTGGAGCAAGTATCTGTTCGTCGAATCCCCGAATTTTTGCGCAATTCCGCAAAAAAGCAGCAAGAGGGCAGGGGATGCTGAAGTGTTCAACTGTTGGCGAATTATTATATTTTCTTGGGATCTTCGAGCCACTTCAGGCCCAGATAATTACGGAACTGGGAACTCCAAGAGGGGAACAACTTCTCATCCAGTTGCAGCAGCTCCCATTAAAGCAGAGCCATGCGGTGACCCGTCTGGGGTCTTATAATTGTCACGGCGAAAAACCGCTCTCAATCAGGCTCCAGTTCGCTCAGGAGCCAGAGCAATTACAGCAAACCTTGCTCCATGAAATTGCACATTTTCTAGATCATCAAACACGTCCTGTCCCTGGCTCGTATCGCAATCCTCACGGGAAAAGTTGGCAATACTGGTTGGAACGCGTGGGAGCTGATCGTGAAGCAGACCATTCAGTTGCAATGAGCACCCTTTATCGGCAGCGCCTTAAGCCGGTTGCCCGGTGCAAGCGGTGCGGTCAACTTTTAGAGAGGTTGCGGCGGTTACCGCAAAAGCAGCGCTGGCTTCACCGAAATTGTGGTGGTCTGTTCGTGCCGATCGATCAAAGGTAGCATCACCTTCGCAACCTTTCCCGTTGTGTGTAAGTCGAGTCTGTTGATGCAGTTTGAGTAGAGGTTTTTTGTCAGGATTACTGACCATGCAGATTATTAAAACTGAAATTTTATCTCACTTACCGAAAGATGGCGGGGCTCGTCGTCTCTTTCATGGTCGGGGGAGGACCTTCCCGGGTTATCAGGATCTGCTGATCGACAGTTATGGAGCGTTGATCTGGGTGACTCTTTTTGCCGAAAGACAAGACGAATGGCTACTGCAACTCTGTGATTTGTTGCGATGCATTCAGCCTGCTACCGAATGCATCGCCGTGCAGCGTCGTGATTTGCCTAAGGCGCCGATTGAATTTCTCTTTGGTACTTTGCCAATTCAGCCACAAGCCCAGGAAAAAGGTCTAACCTATTTGTTGCGTCCTCAGGGCGGCCAGAATATCGGTTTCTTTATTGATATGGCTGCAGGGAGAGCTTTGGTGAGAACATTGGCCTCCGGTAAAAAGATTCTTAACCTTTTTGCTTACAGCTGTAGTTTTTCGGTTGCAGCGCTGAGTGCTGGTGCGCATCAGGTTATTAATGTAGATATGAATCGGGGGGCATTGGAACTAGGGCGCAAAAACCACCAGCGCAATGGTCTCGATATGCGTAGTGCAGCATTTTTACCGCTAGAAATTTTTCGAAGTATGAGCCGATTGCGCAAGTTGGGGCCCTTTGATCTGATTATTTGTGACCCTCCGTTCAGTCAGGGCAAGAGCTTCACTGCCGAAATCCATTGGCCGAAACTGGTTGCGCGACTTGGGCAACTTCTTGCCCCTGAAGGGGAAGTTATCGCCTGTCTAAACGCTCCACATATGTCTTCAGATAATCTGCGCGACATCTTTGCCGCAGAGTTGCCAACTGTTCGTGAACAATCCTGTATCGGTCCGGGCGATGATTTCCCCGAGGCTGATCGGATTCGTGGTTTGTCCATTCAGCATTTTGTTTCAATTTAAGGATATTAGAGCCTTAAACGAATCAGCAACTTAAGCGGGGGCCACATACCTTGCATGCTTTTATCACTTCTGTTATATTCTCTGCTTAGCTGTACCCCGGAAAAAGACACGACATTATCTTAAGCCCTGGTATTCTACCGGGGCTTTTTTATTTACTGAATTTGAATGTCGTCGCAGCAAACAGCATATTAAGTTACGCATACGCACAAATTCAGGTATGCCAACGAGAAGAATAAGAAGGTTTTATGGAGTTCAACAGTTTTAATTTTCACTCTCATGTCGCCGCTGGGATCAAAGCCTCTGGCTACACCACCCCGACCCCGATTCAAGCTCAGGCGATTCCGCCGATTATGCAAGGCCGCGACGTTATGGGCCTGGCTCAGACCGGAACCGGCAAAACCGCGGCCTTTGCTTTGCCAATCCTGCAACGTTTGACTGAGGGTGCGCGCGGTCGCATTCGTGCGCTGATTGTCGCCCCGACTCGCGAGTTAGCTGAGCAGATCAACGAGACTGTTATTGCCCTGGGTGCGCAGACCAATGTTCGCAGTATGACGGTCTACGGTGGGGTCAGCATCAACCCACAGATCCAAAAGCTAAGACGAGGAG
>JAJRRT010000077.1 GCA_024279255.1 Deltaproteobacteria bacterium
CTGTTGTCCGACCTGTCAGTACAACACTACGTATCGTACCATCAAAAGCCACTGTCCAGGTCAGTCCGCCATCACTTGACTCCTCAAGCGTGTATCCATCCACGGCAGGTGTTGAACTGGTTCCCCAGTAAACATTGAGGCTACCTGTCGAACTTGTGGTTGGGATACTAATATATGAAGGCGAAGAGACAAACAATTGAACTACACAAGAGTTCGCTCCTACTTTAGGTGTGCTGGTTGTGTGTCCGGCCTTATACGCCGAGACGCGATACTCATAAGTACCTGTTGTCCGACCTGTCAGTGCAACACTACGGCTCGTACCATCAAAAGCCACTGTCCAGGTCAGTCCGCCATCACTTGACTCCTCAAGCGTGTATCCATCCACGGCAGGTGTTGAACTGGTTCCCCAGTAAACATTGAGATTACCTGTCGTACTTGTGGTCGGGACACTGATGTAAGCAGGAGGAGAAACTGGGGTATTAACTGTAATTGAACCGGTAGCCATCCCAATCAACAAACCATCATCAGTTACACGCAACCCGATAACATTACCTAGGCCAATAACACCAAGGCCGGTAAAGGTTGCATAGTCTACGGTCGGGTTCACACCAGTAACATCGTAAGTACCGTTATTATCGAGGTCCCACTCATAGGTCAGACCCACATTACAGGCGTCTGGATCGGCCGACAAACTACCGTCAAGAATCACGCTGCCTGCTGGACCAACAGAATAAGGTCCACCAGCATTTGCTACTGGTGCATGGTTCACAACAGTGGCCGACTTGTTCACGACACTGGTGCCACCGAAATCATCGGTGACGGTAAGGGTGACAGGATAAGTACCAGCACCGCCAAAGTCATGCGCAATGATGGTTGCAGTAGTCGCCTCAACGGTCAATGGATTAGCATCCAGATCCCAGGCGTATGTGTAAGCGCCAGCATAACCGACGTACGGTGGTGTGACAAGTGTTCCAGTGAAGTCGACAGTTTCACAGATGCCAGTATCTGTGGTTGCCGGGTTAGAATCGACGATGCTGAAATCAGCTACCGGTGCGTATACCGGCACGGTTAAGTCAACCGTTGCCGTCGAGCTTGCACCATTCGCATCGGTCACTTGAAGGGTGATCGGATGGACTCCGGCACCAATACCAAGTGCATTGAGAGTTGCATAGTCTACTGTTGGGGTTACACCCGCTGTTTCAAAGATGGTGTCATTATTCAAGTCCCACTCATAGACGAGCGTAGCAACGTCACTAGGATCAGCGTCAGTAGTCGCGCTACCGTCAAGAGTCACATTGCCTGAAGTATCCAGGGCATATGGACCACCAGCATTCGCCACTGGTACATGATTCACCAGAATCACATCTTGAGTCAGCGACACAGCCTGACCATTGTTATCGGTCACAGTGAGAGTCACAGGATAAGTCACAGGGTAAGTAACCGCCGCAGCAAAAACATGACTTGCATTGACACCTGCGTACTCAGGACCAACAGCAGCAACATCGACATCCCACTCATAGGTTAGTGAACCACCAGTGATGAACTGTTGCGAACCAGAGGCATCAAAGCTGACGGTTTCGGTGAAACCGATATCCGGCCCTGCTGCACTTCCAGCGAAAGTGAAGCTGGCAATCGGTAATGGTGCAGAAGCAGTATAGCTGGTGTCGTTGAATGACCAGATTCCAGCAAACTGGGATGCGAGTCTGACATACACAGCACTACCATCTGTAGGCAGTGGGTAGATTGCTGTATCCACGGTGTAAGAGGTTACGCCACCGGCAATACCACCCGGAACGACCAGAAGGTCGGAACCGCCAGGAGTCGTACCGATAAGCAGTTGATAGAGAGTTGCGCCATCATTCGTCCAGGTGAAGATCGGATTACCTGCTGGCAGGATCGACCCATTAGCCGGGCCGGTGATGACGGTCGGGTTTTGAATGGTCAGTGGTGCAAAGGAGGTCCCGGTCACACCGCCACCGTCGGTTACGGTGAGGCTGATGATATGGGTACCTGGTCCGATACCGAGTGCTGTCAACTGTGCGAAGGTCACAGTCGGGGTCGCACCTGAGAAATCTGCGGTACCATCATTGTTGAGATCCCATGAATAGAACAGTGGGGTCACATCACAGGTATCCGCGTCTGAGCCACTACCGGCCAGGATCAGGTCAGCGCCGATAGCAACACTATAAGCCACACCGGTATTAGCGTCTGCGGTTGGCGGATGATTGACCAGTACAACATCTTTGGCAATGGCATTAGACTGGCCAATGATATCGGTAACGGTCAAGGTTACGGTATTGATCCCTGCAGCAGTCCCAGGGAAGTCGAAACCCAGAACCGAAGCAGTGGTCGGATTACCGAGAAGGTCCCAGGAATAAGTCAGGGGATTTGTCGTCGTATTGTAATCCGGGTTGCTATGGATTGAGATCGAGCCGTCGAAATCGACAGTTTCACAGATACCGATATCGGCACCGGCCAAAGCTCCGGTAACAGTGAAATCGGCAATCGGCGGTGATGGGTTGACAACAATCGTAACCGGATCGGAGGTATAAACGACCGGGTTCACAGGATCTGTCGAATCTGTCCCTTGCACAGTCAGAACAACATTACCGACCGGCAGGTTAACCAGATTAAAGGTAAAGGGTGAAGTAGTCTCGGTCGCTACGCCCAACGAAGCACTGCCGTCGAAAATTTCAACCGAGGAGATACCGCCCTGGGCATTGATCGTCAGAAGCTGATTTGCTGGCGCCAGGTAGTTGGTGCCGTCAAATGGATCAACAATCTCGACCGGAATCGGTGGGAAAGCGGCGACATTGGACTTAAAGCCCGGTGTCAGCAGAATTTTACCTGCAGGGCCTGTCGACTGGTCGGTTGCGTTGGCGCCATAGACGCGATAACGGTAAACAGGCCCGGCAGACGCGGTCGTGTCGCTATAGCTTGTGGTATTGGCACGAAGCACGGCAAGAGGTGCAAAGGCACCGCCATTGACGGAACGTTCGACCTGGAACTGAACTTCGTTGGTCGGGTTCCCCATAGTGAGCGGATCGTCCCATGCAGTTGTATCACCCCAGGTCAGATCGACCTGTCCAGGGATCGTACTTGTTGCGGTGAGATCGTATGGAGCCAGTGCCAAGCTTTCGATAAACTTGAACTGGATAACCCGCATCATGTCGTTCTCTTCGTGACTGAGAATGTGACAATGCCAGACGTATTCCCAATCGTTATTAACAAAACGATTGACGTTTGGTTCTGCCCAGGCTGCGGCAGTATTAGGATCGACCAGTGAGAGTTCAGTGGTATCACCAATGGTTCTGGCCGGGTTGAGTGGTCGGTAGTTTTCAGGGACTCCGAAGGGAACCCTTGGAGTCACTGGTCTAACAGCGACGATGGTGTCTTCAAGAGGACTGATCCGCACCGTATCTTTCCAACCGAATTCAGTCGGGTCGGGGAAACGTACGAAACCATCCCAACCGACACGGTTGAGAACCTGGACGTCAAAGAGGTGGAAGTGAATCGGGTGAGTATCGACGCCGTTATGAGTGATTTTCCAGACCTGGGTTTCATCCATACCAATAATCTCGGTCGATGGATCATTGAAAGTCTGAACTGTGAAGTTGACCTGTCCAGCGCCAGGGGTGTTGCTGGTTAGACCCAGAGCGGCACGCATGCGGCCGTAATCATCAAAGGTCTCGCCCTGCTCATCCTGAATGGCTTTAGGTTGCAGATAGACACCACCGGTTAGAGTTGCACCGCCACCGTAAGGAACTGGTGTGGTATCGGTTGCGTCAAAGTTGTAGATGGTCGAACCATCTGTGCCAGTAAAGTGAATCTCATTGTCATTGATCTGTGCGACACCCCAGTTCGGGTAAACCTCAGGGAATTTTTCTTTACCCACTGTGCCGTCACGATGGTAAATCTTGTTAAAGATATCGTAGTCAACGCCGTCGTGGAGAAACGCGCTGTAGAGTGTCGGATCACCACCGGGGTTCATATTGCCCTGGCCAACGATCAGCGGATCTTGTCCTCTTTCAAAGACACCAGGAGTAATACCATCAGCCGGAAGGAAGGCTTCGTTCAGGTCGGCAAGAACAAAAGGTGTAACTGGTCCTGTTGCAGTGCCCGCAACTTTGATCTGCATGATGGTACGGGTATTGGGTCCAACACCGGCCGGGGTCGATGCAGCACCACCGATATCGCGGTAATCAGGAGCATCGGTGTAGTAATCATAATGCGGGTCGAGAGCTGGCCAGGGAGCTGGCGCATCATTGTAAAGAATCAGGGTTTGACCAGCATACGCCGTGAAATCAACAATCACGTCGGCCCGCTCGGCAGGAGCCAGAATCAGAGAACCACCATTTACGTTGCCGGCGTTGAAAGTTGTGACATCAACGTTCCAGTCAACCGGATGCGGCGGGATAACAACAGGTCTCGGCAGGAAGCCAGCTTCGGCTCCATACATGACCCATTCAGGGCCAGCCATATTCCAGTCAGGGACACCACCGTCACGACCGTCTTCCGGCCAACCGGCTGGCTTGTTGTTGAGTGGATCAGGTGCCGTCGGGCTGGCATCGACCATCTTGATTTCGGTATCGTTAGCGCAACCACCCAAGGCGGCGCACTGTGCAGCGTTTTCAACATTGGCGTCGCGAACCGTATCGGCTTTAAAAATTGACAGATTCCAGAAACGGTCATGAGCGGCATTGAGGATCCTGAACCGGTATGCCTTAGGATCGACGGTCAGCACCGGATAGGCGGTTCCGTTAACGTTCGGAGTATCCATGAACGCTTCGGCACCCCATGAAGGATTCGGCGTGCTGGGGATCTCAGGAGGCTGACAGAAACCACCCATAAAACCGGGTGTATCCAATTCAGTGTTGGTAGGATCCAACGGATCACACAGAGCATTGTAATAGGGATTAGCAATCGGCTGGAAAGGGTTGTTGGTTGCTGGCCAGAAATATGGACCGTAAGCCCAGCGGCCCATCGGTGCGATACCGGTAGGGTCGAAGGGGTTTTGAGCCGGCATATAAACATGCGGCCACCAGAGGTCGCCTTTGACCGGAGTCATTGGACCAAAACCGATCCAGGGTTGGGTTCCCCAGATCCAGGTCGGATCGGTATCGTTGATAGTGAGAGGATCGACATAGGTCCGATCCTGAATGACTAGTGGAATCATATCGGCCGGCATAAGATTGTCGGCCACCAACTGCTGCTCGACAGGATCGGTAATCACATAGCCAGCGGCTTCACCGACATAGACATTGAGTCGAGTGATGCCCCAGGCATGATCATGGTAAAACATGAATCGGGCACTCTGCTGGTTGGTCCAGTAGTAGGTCTGCTCACCTGGACCAGGTTTAGGCATATCTGGAACGTCAACCACACTCGCACCAGTCGGGTAATCAGTAGTTTCGCCAGCTGGAGTTATCCATTGGTGAGGAGAACCATCACTGATCCAGGGTGAACGTCCACCGTGGAGGTGAAGCAGGGCACGGTTCTGAGTGAATTTTCCGGATTTAGTCGGTAGCGGATATTCCTTGGTGACCGGATCGAAATCGATCTCAAAATCACCAGCGCCCATAACTGACTCATCGACCGGGACAAACAGATCGCCACCAGAACCGGTCGGCAGACTGTTGATGAACTTGACACGAACCGGGCGATCTTTTTGAGAGACGATAACCGGTCCGAGAAAATGTACATTTTTGTCCGAGATAACCGGAGCACCCGTAGCATCGGTACCATCATTAACCTGACGGTATCCACGCAGGGTGGTCGGCGGCAAATCTGAGTGCATCTGCTCGGTATACTGCACAAGCTCTATCTCGTAATAGTCTGAACCTGGATAGGTTGTGATATCCGGAGTAGCAACCGGCAGGTACTGGCCGAGATTGTTCGCACCCGCTGATGTCAAGCCGGGGAGACCATCAACAAATTTCCGCAACGGGGGGGTATATGCCCAGTTGGGACTCGTCAGATAATCGGGGGTATCACCAGGACCAATCGGAGTCATGTCTGGCTTCAGATACGCCGAAGCCAGACCGACGGTCCAGGTAATGGCGATGACCGTCACGAGGACAGTCCAGAAAGTACGGATTAAATGTTTATGCATGAGAACCCTCCTCTTTCTATTTAATTGGCTGCTGGCCATCTACATTGCCGGGGCTGTCAGACTGTATCAGCTGTTGACGCAATATCAACAATTCAGCACGACGCTTGTTCATTTCATCACGCTTGGTAACACGATCGAGCTGGGCCTGAGGAACAGTTCCATCAGGAGTCGTGACGGCAGTCTGCTTGGTACCTGCGGCAAAAGACGTTGATGCCATAAATACAACAGAGATGATCAACAACAGGGTAAATTGAATCTTTTTCATTTTGTGCCCCCTTTTCGGTTTACAGTTATCAACTGTAGGCTTTCGGTTTCTATTTATCGGTTATTTAACGATGTTCTATTCTAAGGTTTAATTAATAACTCATTCAGTCAGCTATTAGTACATAAGGCAAGTTATGTGCCATCGAACCTTGATGATAGAAGCAGTTGAAATCAGAAGAAAAACGCAAGGGTATTCAAGATTTACAATGTTTTAAAGGGGTGCAAAAAAAGAGACAAGGGAGGTGGGAAGTGCGCGAATGAGCAGAAACGGGAGGTTGGAACGGGCAGAAGCTGGAACGGGCAGAAGCTGGAAGTTGGACCGCGCTGAGGGCTGGTCAAAAGCAAACATTATTTAACAGGGATATGCAGGATAGGCAGGATAATGCAACGAACTAAAACCAAGGGATGAGCGCTTCTTGCAAAAGTCTATCAAATCCCGCAAACGTCATTCCCGCGCATGTGCGAGGATGACGACTTGGACAAGAGACTCATATACTTCAAGGTTTTCTATCCTGCGGGTTCATACCCTTGAGGGTTGCGACTTTGCCAGTTCCAGCCATCACGGCACATCTCATCCAGCCCTTTTTCAGCTTTCCACCCAAGTTCTTCATGAGCGAGGCTCGGATCAGCGTAACAACTGGCAATATCACCCGGACGCCGCGCGACAATCTGGTAGGGAATGTCACAACCGGAGGCTGTGGCAAAGGCCTTTATCATCTCTAGCACCGAATAGCCCTGCCCGGTTCCGAGGTTTACCGTCAACAGACCAGGTTTGGAATTCTGTCGTTCAAGGGCACACAGATGACCACGAGCCAGATCAACGACGTGAATGTAGTCTCGAACGCCAGTCCCATCAATCGTTGCGTAATCGTCACCAAAAACAGACAAAGCCTGACGTTGGCCGATAGCAACCTGAGTGATGAAAGGAAACAGGTTATTCGGAATGCCTTGTGGATCTTCACCGATCAGGCCAGAAGGGTGGGATCCTACCGGATTGAAATAACGCAATAAAGCAATACGCCACGCAGGATCAGAAATCGACAAATCGCGCAACATCTCTTCAATAAACAGCTTGGTTCTGCCGTAGGGATTGGTCGCTCCTGTTGCTGCGTCTTCTCGAATCGGCAAACTCTGCGGATCGCCGTAGACCGTGGCCGATGAGCTGAAAACCAGCTGTTTCACTCCTGCGGCAGACATAGCTTCACAAAGTGTCGCCGTTCCACTGATGTTGCTCTGATAGTAGGTCAAAGGCTTTTCAACCGACTCGCCGACAGCCTTGAGCCCGGCAAAATGGATGACGGCGTCTATTTCATATGAGCTAAAAACCTGATCCAGGGACTGACGGTCACGAATGTCAGCTTGAATCAGATCGACCTTCTTTCCTGTGATTTCTTCAACACGTTGAACTCCGGTTCGCGAACTGTTGCAAAGGTTGTCATACACAACCACCTGATGCCCCGCCTGAAGCAGCTCTATCAAAGTGTGAGTTCCGATATACCCGGCACCACCGGTCACTAGAATTGTCATAGATTACCTGTTATGAAAAGCTCAAAGAATGTAAATAAACCATACCGTTTCGAACAGACTGCTACTTGATCGGCTTTTGACCCAAGCTTTGCAGCAGGCGATTCACCGCTGTGCGCGCTTTTTTACGTTGTACCCAGGCAGACAAGCCACCCGACTCAAGTCCGCCCTCGGGGGGCTTACCAGTAAAAAGGGTCAGAGTCATGTAGAAGTTGGCCTTAATCCAGGTCTGGAGGACCACCCTGCTCCCCTCCTGACTAATCTCTAAATGAGTCGGAGCCAGAACAAGCCAGCGGCCTTTATTATACACGCGCAGAGAGTCCTCTTGCGCTTCCAGGTTAAAGCCTTCTTCGGCAGCCCAACTATCGACTAGCGGCCAGATATCAGATGAATATGTAAATTCACGAATTGTACGTTTTTTCATTGTGCCTCACACCTTTATTTACAGGAATATGCAGGATAATGCGAAGAGTCAAAACAGTAAAGATTCGTCTTCAGGTTCACCATCCTACCCATCGTTAAACCGGCCTTCAAAGCTTTTATTTACAGGGATATGCAAGATGTAAAGGATAATACCAAAAGCCACCACTAAAAAAAATGGTCTTAAGATTCACCATCCTGCCTATCCTGTCCATCCCTGTTAAACCAGACCTTGACCTAAAGCTTTTAGTGTTCCATCACGCTGGCAGCCTGTCGGTCTTTCCATGAACCGGCTGCAAATTCATTCTTTTGGTTCAGGTTCCCGCGCAGGTGGGAATCCAAAGATTATCGCCGGTGCTGGATCCCCGCATGCGCGAGGATGACGGTTAAGTCGGGCTTTATTTATTCAGTGGTTTACGCGCGAGAATACTGGCGAGAGAACCACCTTTGCGCGAAGGCTCTATCCCCTCTTCATGCTTCAGGATTTCCCAGCCTGAAAAGATCTGTAACAATTCTCCAGGTTTTAAAACAAAACGTGAATCAAGCTCTCCGGCTGGGAAATTACCGGCACTGCTAAAAATACGCAGCATTGCCATCCCTCCGGGCTTGACAGCCGTCAAGAGCCACGGAAGCAGTGCCCGGTGCAGATAAAAAAAGCACAGTACCAAATCATAGTCTCGCGTTAAAGCCGGTGTCTGCGCCTCAAGGTCACAGCGCTGACAATCGATCATCAACTTCTCTGCTTGTGCAACCTCTGCAAGTTGGCTCAGTGCTTCCTCAGAAAAATCGACGGCAGTCACTACCATTCCCTGCCTGGCCAACTCCAGGGAGTTTCGTCCTCGCCCACAGGCCAGATCAAGGGCATGCCCAGTCGGGAGGAGATCGACAACCTCGAGTAACCAGGAATCAGCCACAAAATCTTCACCGATCCGCTCACGCCAACGGTTATTCCACTTGGTTTGATGATCGTTCATAGGATTCCAACAGCAGAGGTTATTAGCGAGGTTCACCATCCTGCTTATCCTGTCCATCCCTGTTAACGGTCCATGACCTTAAACCTTTTATTTACAGAGATATGCAGGATAGTCAGGATAAAACCCAAGAGAAGATTACTTCTTGCAAAAGGCAAACGTCATTCCCACGCATGCGGGAATGACGATATATGAGTGCCTGAAAGAGTCCTATTTCTGTAGTTCTGCCTTTACAGAGCGTCACTACTGCATATAGCCGAGGGTAGCCGTCCAGAAAGAGAGATCATTGCGGGTCTTCTCGTAAAGCCGGGCGTTCATGATGGCAATGCCGGAGATCTCAGCCAGCGCGGAGAGGAAGGTGACATCCTCCTGGCTGTACTCACGCTTTTCTGCACTATAGATCCGCAGTACGCCGACCACCCGCTGACGGGCAACGATCGGCAAGGAGAGGACCGAAGCGATCCCCTCGGCAACTGTTTCAACCGGATATTCAAGGCGCGGATCGTTGGCGGTATCGGTAATCAGGACCGATTTTCCTGCGAGGGTCGCGCTGATGCTCTGGTCGGTATGCGGCTGACCTTTAGAGAGAAACTTTTCACTCAGACCGGTCGCGGCGATCAGTTCAAGCTCATGCGTGGTTTCATTGCGCAGGCGAAGCGCACTGGCCTTGACCTGCATAATGTCGATCACCTTGTCAACGATCATCTGCATGACCTCTTTGGAATCGAGAGATGAAAGGATTGTCTGGGTGACCTCATGCAGAGTCCGGAAGTAGCCGAGGCTCTTCGCCGGGTCGATCGGCAGAAAAGCACAGGCTTCAAATTGCTGCTCGCTGGTCACAATTTCACTGGGCTGATCGACACCGATCTCCTCAAACAGGGAGGCCAGTTTGTCGCCCTCTGCTTGATAGAGACGGGCATTGGCAATCGCCAGCCCACCCATTTCAGCCAGAGCGGAGATGAACTCGATCTCCTCCTCATTGAAATCTCGTGGTTCGGCACTGTAGAGACGCAATACGCCGATGACCTTCTCACCGGCGATGACTGGCACCGAAAGTATGGTATTGATCCCTTCGTCACGCATGGCATCAGGATACTGAATGCGCGGATCATTGTAGGCGTCCTTGATGCAAACTGGCTTTCCGACAAGGACCTCAGGGATGCTCTGGTCGGCGTTCAGTGCGCCCTTGCCAAGATAGGTCTCGCTCAGACCAAAGGCTGCAACCTGCTCCAGACAGTTGGTCTGTTCGTCGATCAATCTCAAGCCACCCGCTTTGATCTGTAGTGCGGCGACCGTGCGATGAACAAGCGAATCGAGGGTCTCTTGCAGATTACGCGCACAGAGGATCTCTTGAGCCGTTTCAAAAAAGAGTCGAAAATATTCGTTTACATTTGTCTGAGGCATGAATCCTGTTCTCCTTCGTAGAAATTCAACAGAAGTGTATTTAATTAATTATAGTGGAAAAAGATAAACTAATCTCTCATTTCATAAGAAATCACAAGAATTCCGAATTCATAAGGCCGACTGTTTTTAGAAATCTCTACACACCGACATGGGGAGGCAGAACTACCAGGCTTTAAAATGTCAAATTCGTACAGGCTCCTAACCGAGGAGTTACCGTACAGCAGCGCGGATCTCAGCAATAGAGGCATCGGGAGTCAGAGCTTCCGGATCAATCTTAACTTCGATCAGGGCCGGACCGGAATACGACTGAGCCCTGGTGAAAATCTCCGCGAACTGTTCGGTTTCAGTGACGGTCTCACCAAACCCGCCCATCGCACGTGCCATGGCGGCAAAATCAGGGTTGATAAGATCAGTTCCGACAACACGGCTCGGGTACTGACGTTCCTGATGCATACGGATGGTGCCGTACATACCGTTATTGATGAGAATAACCACCAATTTCAAACCATACTGAACGGCAGTAGAAAATTCCTGACAGCTCATCATAAAGCATCCATCACCGGCAAAACAGACCACCTGTCTCTCTGGGTACAATTCTGCTGCGGCAACTGCTGCGGGTAAGCCATAGCCCATCGAGCCACAGGTCGGGGCAAGTTGGGTACGATATTGCCGATAAGCGAAGAAACGATGCAACCAGATGGCATAATTGCCAGCGCCATTGGTGATGATCGCATCCTCGGCGAGAGTATTGCGCAATAACTTGACGATATCGCGGAGCTGCACCGGACCGGGCGAAGCCAGACCTTGACAATAGTCTTCGAAATCGGTACGAGCAGCACTTAACCAGTCAGGATCGACTGGCCGCGGCACGGTTCCGAGACCAACCAGACCTGCAGCAGCACTCGCTGCGCCGGCATTGATAGCAAGAGACGGATGATAGACACGTCCCAATTCTTCGGCTGATGCGTGGATATGGATCAGCGGCATCTCGGTTTGCGGAGGGCGCAGCAAGCTATAACCGCTGGTGGTCATCTCCCCCAGTCGGGGACCAAGCACCATTAACAGATCAGACTGTCTTACCCGCTGTGCCAGGTTCGGGTCGATCCCGATCCCGACATGGCCAATATAATGGGGATGTTCATTGTCCAGATAATCCTGGCAGCGGAAACTGACTGCGACCGGCACCCGATTCGCTTCGCAAAAGCATTTGATCCGCTCGGAAGTTACAGATGACCAGCCGCTACCACCGATCAGAAGTAGCGGTTTACTGCTGGTTGAAAGTGCGGTAGCCAGGCTGCTCATGTCTTGGGTCGAAGGAGCTGGCACGACAGTTTTTGCTGCCTCCGGCAGCGGAATCAAATCGATGCGGTGGCGGAGCATATCCTCAGGCAAGGCGAGCACCACCGGGCCCGGTCGACCCGAAGTCGCAGTCGAATAAGCGCGATTGATAAATTCTGGAATACGCGCCGGATCATCAATCTGGGCGACCCATTTAGCCATCTGGCCAAACATGCGACGATAGTCGATCTCCTGAAAGCCTTCACGTTCGAGCATATTGCGCCCAACCTGCCCGATCAACAGAATCATCGGGGTTGAATCCTGAAAAGCCACATGAACCCCGGCACTGGCATTGGTCGCACCTGGCCCGCGAGTCACCATACAGACTCCGGGCCGACCAGTGAGTTTGCCATAGGCCTCAGCGGCCATGGCGGAACCGCCCTCCTGACGAAAATTCAGATAGTGGATATCCTCACGCCCATAGAGCGCATCCAACACCGACAGATAGCTTTCACCGGGCACGCCATAAACGCGGTCGGTACCATTAACGACCAGGCAATCGACCAGGATTTGAGCAGCAGTTTTCATCATGAGTCCCCCAAGTGATTAACCCCGGCGTAATGACTGGCCTGAAAGCAGAGCTTTTGCGTGGCCACTCCCCACTTTTTACGCTCTGCAATCAGATGCAACAACAGCATTCCATCCTTAACCATACGACCGCCCAACACATCGACACCTCGAGCAAATAACGGATCGGGAAAATAGCCGGCGGTTGGCCCAAGCACCGAGATATGTTCGGCAGTGCTGCAGTGCGTAAGGATTCCATCAAGGGTATCGTTCAAGAGTGTCGTACCGGTGCATAGGACTTTATTACAGCGGTTCAACTCGGTCACATCGAGCGTGACATGCAAATTCGGGTAGCGATCGATCAAAGTTTCATTTTTTTCTATAATGACGAGTTCTGCAGTGCTGCTCCGCAAATATTTAAGCAACGGCGGGAAAAAGCCGACCATCCCCACACAGTCGCCATCCTCAATATTCATGAGACCCAGAGAGTCCGCTGCGACATCAGGTTCAACTCCGGCGACCCGCATGACATGCTGACAGATAGCATTGATCGCGGCGAGACCTAGCATATTGTGGAGCGGATCTGCCCCACCGAAAACACCAAGATATTGAGCAGGGCTGGTACCAACAAAGGATTCAGGTTTTAAGCTTCGATAGTCCCCCGCACTGGCATCGGGTAGCAGAACATAACTTATACCCCCTGCCCCGCCCTCTAGTGCCATCGCCATAAACTCAGAGTGCTGAGGTTGCCCCCCCTCAAAGAAGGGCGGGAAGACAATCCCGGCAATCTGCGGAATTTGATACTCAGCGGCAAGCCTCAGAGCCATATCCCGCATCTCAGTCATAATACTCATAGATCACCTCTCACAAAGATTGGTCTTAAGATTCATCATCCTGCCCATTCACGTTTCCAATTTTAGCTCAGTGGTCCTCTGTGCCTGCTGTAGTACAAAACCTTTGACTTCAAGTTCTTTTTCTACCACTGAGACACTGATTTACACAGAGAGGATCAGGACCGTTCCACTTCTTCGGTTTGATCGTTCCCCGCCTCTCGCTTCCCACCTCCAGATTTACCATTCTGCCTATCCTGTACATATATTCATAGTGCACAGAATCGACTCAAAAGGACCGGGACGGCTGTCTCTACCCGCAGTATCCGCCTGCCGAGGCTGATCGGTACAAAACCACATTCCTGCAATTTTTCTATTTCATAAGAGATAAAACCACCCTCTGGGCCGATCACCAGAGTCGAGGGTCCGCTGCTTCTGAGTGGGCAGGAATTTTGTGCTACCGGGTGAGCCACATAGGCGCTGGTTTCTGCCGCGATTTGGGGCAATTCATCCTCGACAAAGGGCTTGAAGCGCTGTCTTAAATGAACCTGAGGCAGGATGGTGTCGCAGGCCTGTTCCAATCCAAGCAGCAACTGCTCCTGCAGCTTTTCTGGTTGTAGCAGCGGACTACCCCAAAAACTCTTCTCAACCCGATAACTGTTGATCAGGTAGATCTGCTTAACTCCGAGCGCGGTGACCGATTGCAGAACGCGTTTGAGCATCTTGGGCCGGGGCAACGCCAGCAACAGAGTAAGGGGTAAGGGTTCGGGCGGTTCTTGATCGAATTGAACCTCAAGTTCCAGCTTATCGGCCGTCAAGACACAGACCCTGCCCTCGCCCATCAAACCGCCCAACTGACCGACGCGCAGGATATCACCTACTGCAGCGCGATGCACTTCAAGAACGTGGTGCAGGCGTCGCCCGGTCAGAGTCACCATCGTAGCACTACTGAAGTCATTATCCTGTAGTAGAATCAGATTCATCTTACTGTTTCTCCGTTACTCCATATCAGTTGTCAACTGAGTCAAAATAGACAGGAAACACAGGTGCCGTCCAGAAGATTCAACTCCAGATTTGACCACAACAGACAATTCAAGGTAAAAAATTAGCTCTGATTGCAAGAATATAAATCCTGGCAGCCTGTCGACCTTGCCATGAACCGGCTGCGAATTTGTTGGCATATATCCCATTTCCTTTTTTGCCCTATAGCTATGGCTATGAGCCTGCAAATGAGCTAACATCCAGTATCAAACATCCCAATTTTCGCTGCGGCCCGTCAAGACCGACAGGCTGCTAGAAGGAGAGCAAACATGTCACAAGCAGAAGCACGTCACATCCTGGTCCAAACCGAAGAAGCCTGCGTTGCACTTAAAACTGAAATTGAAGGCGGTCTTGACTTTGCCAAAGCGGCAGCAGAGCATTCCAGCTGCCCTTCCGGTCGTTCTGGTGGTTCACTCGGATCTTTCGGTCCTGGTCAGATGGTCAAAGAATTTGATGATGTCGTTTTCACTGGAGAGATCGGTAAGGTTCTCGGGCCGGTCAAGACTCAATTTGGTTTTCATCTGATTGAAGTCACCAGTCGTACCTGATAGAAACTAACTGAACAAATAGATCAAAAAGGGCCGCTTTTGCGGCCCTTTTTGCTTTTACCAAAGGTATCACTTGAAGGTCTGATGCAAAGAAAATATCTAAAGCTATAATTATTAAAAAGCACGAAATATGATGCGTCATCGAACAGGCAAAGGGTCAACAATGACAGAGGAGTTAAGCGAGCTGATTGCACTCAAGCATCGCTTCGGTGAGGAGATGCTGAGTAAACGTCTTCGCCAACAGGTGAAGATTTCTACGTCTCCATTTGGCGAAGGTCATAGCCGTTTCCACTGGGAGAACCTGCGCTTCATTCCACAGCTACTAAAGACAATACTCAAATGCTTAGGTGTTCTCGAACGCGGTCATCAGAACTGCCTTGATTTCAAAATCAAGGAGGTCGTTACAAGATTCCATGATCTGCCTGATCCCTTTGATGGTTATCGTATTCTACATCTTTCCGATCTACACCTCGATGGAATGCTGGATAAAGGTCATGCATTAGGCAAGATCGTCCGCAACCTCGAATACGATCTCTGTGTTATGACAGGGGATTTTCGCTTCGACAAACGTTATGGATATGATGACACATTAGCCCTGATGGCGCGGCTGCTAAAGGAGCTGACTTGCCAGGACGGCTACTTTGGAGTCCTTGGAAATCATGATTTCATCGAAAAGGTGCCAGGCTTCGAGAAACTCGGCTTAAAAATGTTGCTGAACGAATCGGTCGACATAAGTCGTGGAGCTGAGACTATCCACCTGACAGGAATAGATGACCCTCATTTCTATGGTACGCATGACATTGATAAAGCCTGTAAAGATATCCCTACAACTGATTTCAATATTCTGCTGGTCCATTCTCCGGAAGTTGTCGAAGAAGCTGCTGCTGCCAGGATGAATCTCTATCTGTGCGGTCACACTCACGGCGGACAGATCTGCCTGCCGGGCGGTATCCCTATTCTCACCAACAGTTTCGGACATAGAGAGTTCAGTCATGGCTATTGGAAGTACGCCGGGATGCAGGGTTATACCTCAAGTGGAACCGGTTCTTCCGGCTACCCGGTCCGTTATTGTTGTCCACCGGAAATCACTATCCATCACCTACTGAAGAACCCGTGAAGCCCCGCTTGATACCATCACAACCCATTCAGTAGTTCAGAGTACTCCTGTAGGGACCGAACCGCCTCCATAGTACTGAGGTATAGAAACCAGCTTAGAAGACTGATGCCAACACTGAGACCGATTTTCCAGGCGAGAGAGGTTTGAGGGCGTAACCAGATCAGTGGCAAGGCGAGAGGACCAACAAAACCGATGGCGATCACGATGAAGGTCTTACGTAGATGCCAGGGGAGATGCTGATCAGATAAGCCAGGAGGTTTCGAACCATTGAGAAACTCGCCACAATGTTTGCACTTGATAGCGGCAGGCTGGATCTCTTCAGCACAGAACGGGCATATTTTCATCTATGAATCCCTGTGTGGCCAGGAGCCTGTCGGACTTTTCATGAGCCCGCTGCAAATCCGTTTGTTTGGCCCTGATTTCATCTCCTTTTTGGCCCATAGATATGGCTATGAGCCTGCAAACGAGCAGAAATCAGATCTCAAACCTCCAAATTTTACTTCGGCCCGTTAAGACCTACAGACTCCTAGAGAAAAAAACGGGGCGTATTACGTATGCAATAGACCCCGTTATTTATATCATATGCTCAGGAAACCATCATATCAACAGACACCTAGCGGCCTCTTGCGGCCGAGGTGTTTTGTCCTGACTGTGGCCTGCGACTCGGAGGCTTGCTTGTTCTTTTAGCAGCCCCGCCGGGCCCGTTTTTCTTTGGCCCTTTGCCGAATTTCGACTTGTTACCAGGTTTGGCTGATTTAGGCTTTGGTGGTCTGGTAGACTGCGGCGCTTTTTTAGGCGCTGGTACTGTGTAATCAAAGTCATCCAGAGTATAACGTACGATCTCCTGCTTGAGAGCCTTTTCGATGGCACGTACCATCTGTGCATCCTCACTGCCGACCATGGTAAAGGCGTCGCCGGTACGAGCAGCCCGACCGGTACGACCGATGCGGTGGATATAAGCTTCGGGAGTATCCGGGATATCGAAATTTACCACATGCGAAATCTGACTGACATCGATGCCGCGCGCAGCGATATCGGTCGCAACCAGAACCTGGACACTGCCGTCACGAAAGCCGTTAAGGGCCGCCATGCGTCGATTCTGCGACAGGTTTCCTTGCAGGGATGCCGCCTTGTAGCCAACCTTGGTCAGTTTTTCGCCGAGCCGTTTGGCACGGTGTTTCGTGCGGGTAAAGACCAGAACCGATTCGGTGTTGGTCTTCTTCAACAGTTGCAGCAGCAAGTCGGTCTTCAAATGCTGGGCTACCGGGTAGAGGGCATGACTGACTGTAGTCGCCGGAGCGAGGGAGTCAACCTGAACGGTCTCCGGGTTGGTCAAGACCTCGTGAGCCAGCCTGAGGATCTCCTTCGGCATGGTCGCCGAAAACAGCAGGGTTTGACGCTCTCTTGGGACTTGTTTGATGATGCGCCTGATATCGGGCAGAAAGCCCATATCGAACATGCGGTCGGCCTCATCAAGGACAATCATCTCGACATTTCTGAGATTAATAGTTCCTTCACCGATATGATCGAGCAGACGGCCCGGACAGGCCACGACAATATCGCCTCCTCGTCTTAGCTTTTGGATCTGTGGGTTGATGCTGACCCCACCGTAGACCGTCATACTGCGAACATTGGTCTGCGCACCCAGGGCAATAACAGTCTCGTTGATCTGCTCAGCTAACTCGCGAGTCGGGGCGACAATCA
>JAJRRT010000007.1 GCA_024279255.1 Deltaproteobacteria bacterium
CTTTAACCGATTCTATGCTGCGGGGAAAATCGAAGAACACAGTAGTGGTACCCAATATAAGGGGAAGGGGGTTGGCCTTGGTCTGGCTCTGGTGAAGCGGATAGTCCATGGTCACGGTGGCCTGGTTTGGGCCGAGAGTGCCGGGACAGCCGATGAGACAGGCGTTAAGGCCCCTGGTAGCTGTATTAATCTTGCTTTTCCCATCGACCTGAAACCTGCAGCTTTTGAAGCTGAGGAGGGGACCCTGCGCAACCGGCGGCCACGCATTTTGTTGATCGATGATGAGCCGGCAATTCGACGTTTTGTGCAGGTATTGCTGACCGCTCAGTTTGATCTGGAGGTTGCTTCAGGGGGTGAGCAGGGTTTAGTTATGGCCACAACTTTCAAGCCTGACTTGATTCTGCTTGATCTCTATATGCAAGGGATGGATGGTTTTGAGGTCTGTAAGCGGCTCAAGGCACAGGAGGTCACTCGCGATATACCGGTCGCGATGTTTACTGCGGTTGCTCGTAAGCATGAGCGCGAGAAAGGTTTTTCTGTTGGGGCTGTCGATTATATTACCAAGCCGTTCTTCCCACGTGAACTGATGGGAAGGATTCGCTCCTTGCTAAGTGAGCATGGTTTTAAACTCGAAGATCTTGAAGATAAGGGACGTGCGTAGCTTTTCCTGTTGACTTAAGAATTTAAAAGGGGGTACAAGCAGATATTCAGTTATCGCGGATCCCGTCAGTTGAGACTGTCAGGTCGATTCCCGCCTCTAAAAATTCGAATAAAATCCCTTTGATTGACTCTGTTCCATTTTATCGATTTTACTCCCTTGGATTTAAGCAAATCACTCACTTGTTTAAAGCACCTGATAACGTCAATGAGTCTGATTAATAATATCTATTCTGTTTTTTAGTGTCATTCTGCTTACATCGAGTGATCCGCAGCCCTGAAAAGGGAGAGGTGCTGCCCTAATTCGGCTAAGTTTTAGCCGTGGAGACCCTGTATGAACCTGAAAGAACTTAAAACCCGGAAAATGCCTGACCTGATTTCACTCGCAAAAGAACTCAAGGTTGAAGATATCGGTGGCCAGCGCCGCCAGGATCTGATCTTTTCGATTCTCAATGCCACCGCCAAGCAGAAAAAAACAATTTCTGGCGAGGGCGTTCTGGAAATTCTTCCTGATGGATTTGGTTTCCTGCGCGCCCCCGATGCAAATTATCTTCCCGGGCCAGACGATATTTATGTCTCTCCTTCCCAGATTCGCCGTTTCGGTCTGCGCACCGGAGATACTGTCGCTGGTCAGATCCGTCCGCCCAAAGAAGGGGAGCGTTACTTCGCCCTGCTGAAGGTGGCTGAAGTCAATTTTGAAGATCCGGGCAAGATGAAGGAGAAGACCTTCTTCGATAATCTGACCCCGCTCTATCCTGAAGAGCATATCGTTCTTGAGACAACTGCTGACAATATGTCTGCGCGGGTCATGGATCTGGCTTCGCCGATCGGCAAGGGGCAAAGGGGCTTGATTGTCGCGCCTCCGCGGACTGGTAAAACGGTGCTGATGCAGAATATCGCCAATTCAATCACCAGGAATCATCCTGAAATATACCTGATTGTGTTGCTGATCGATGAGCGGCCCGAGGAGGTCACCGACATGCAGCGCAGTGTTGATGGCGAGGTTATCTCTTCGACCTTCGATGAGCCAGCCAATCGTCACGTTCAGGTGGCCGAGATGGTCATTGAGAAAGCCCGTCGTCTGGTTGAGCACAAACGTGATGTCGTCATTCTGCTCGACTCTATTACGCGCCTGGCTCGCGCCTATAACACCATCATTCCATCGAGTGGCAAGATCCTCTCGGGTGGTGTCGATGCTCATGCTTTGCATAAACCGAAGCGTTTCTTTGGTGCGGCACGTAATATTGAAGAAGGGGGCAGCCTGACCATCATTGCCACTGCACTGATTGATACTGGTAGCAAGATGGACGAGGTTATCTTTGAGGAATTTAAGGGAACCGGTAATATGGAGGTCCATCTTGACCGTAAGCTTTCGGATAAGCGGTCCTTCCCGGCGATCGACATCAATCGTTCGGGTACGCGTAAGGAGGATCTGCTGATAGCAGATAACAATCTTCAACGCATTTGGCTGTTGCGTAAAGTGTTGACCACGATGAACTCTGTTGACAGTATGGAGTTTGTCCTTGATAAGCTGCGTGAGACCAAGACCAATCAGGAATTTCTCGACTCTATGCATCGTTAGGATGATGTTGGGTAGAAAATACTTGCCTGGATTGAGAGATAGTGGTAAAAGACCGCTTTGTTCGAAACGATACACCCCATGACCTGTACCAAAGCCAGGTCGCAAGGAGACAGAAGATGAGAGAAGGAATCCACCCCGCATATGACGTTATCGCAGTTCGCTGTGACTGCGGCAACAACTTTGAGACCCGTTCGACTAAGGCCAAAGAGATTCACACCGAGATTTGCTCGGCTTGCCATCCGTTTTACACAGGTAAGCAGAAGTTGATTGATACCGCTGGTCGGATCGAGCGTTTCCGTCGTAAATACGGCGAAAAGAAGTAAAGTACTGACACGTAAGATAACGGCCCTCTTGGGGGCCGTTTTTTTTTGCGTAAATTCCCGGCGAGTACCGGCTTTTACTTGGACTCGAGCGTCGAATATGGCAGAATCGGACGACTTTTTACTGAAGTGGATACTATATGAAGATCGAACTGCTGACCCATACGCCTGAGCCGGAGCTTGTGGTCGCTGCTGCGGCCAGACTATGCTACTCGAATTCGTCGATTGAGGCCTTGCTCGAGAAGAGTCGCGATGAACGTGAGGCTTTTCTTGAGAAGATTACCTCGCTGGGCCATTTGTCAGTGTTTGAGCATGTCAGCTTCTCCTTCGGTGTTGAAGGGATCAGCCGCGCCTGTTCGCACCAGCTGGTGCGGCATCGGTTAGCTAGCTATTCGCAGCAGAGTCAGCGCTATGTTTCACACAGTAAGCGTTTCTCGGCAGTAACTCCTGATTCTATTGCAGGTTCTCCTCAGTTCGCTGAACGATATCAGCAGATGCTGGACGAGATCCACGGGTTTTATGCAGAGATGCTGGAGGCCGGGATTCCAGCCGAAGACGCGCGCTTTATCTTGCCGAATGCGGCGACGACCAAAATTGTAGTGACTATGAACGGCCGTGAATTACTCCATTTTTTTTCATTACGCTGTTGTCGTCGGGCCCAGTGGGAGATTCAGGCGTTGGCCAAGCAGATGCTGCAACTGGTTAAGCCTCTTGCCCCGATTCTGTTTGCCAAGGCGGGCCCCGGCTGTGTGAGCGGAGCTTGTCCTGAAGGGGCGTTGACTTGTGGAGCTATCAAGGAAGTACGTGCTGAGTTTAATGCGTCAAGCCTGGGTGCATAAAAGGGATATATGTTTCATAATCTAGAAGATGTAGTTGATCGTTTTCGCGAGGTAGAAGGACTGCTGTCAGATCCGACAGTCATGTCCGATCAGTCCCGTTATCGCGAGTTGACCCGCGAACATTCTGATCTGAGTGGGGTCGTAAAGGTCTACGTCCGTTATAAGCAGGTTCTTGCTGAAGTTGAAGGAAATAAAGACCTGTTGCAGGATTCTGATCCCGAGATGAAAGAGATGGCACGTGAAGAGTTGTCGATTCTCGAAGAGGAGCAACAGCAACTCGAGCAGCAACTCAAGTTGTTATTGTTGCCAAAAGACGCGAATGACGAGCGGAACATTATCATTGAAATCCGTGCCGGAACCGGTGGCGACGAAGCCGCACTCTTTGCTGCAGATCTGTTCCGTATGTATTCACGCTATGCCGATAGTTTGAAGTGGAAAGTTGAAATGCTCAGTTGCTCTGAGACCGATGGCGGTGGCTTTAAAGAAGTTGTCGCCATGATCAGTGGTGACGGGGCCTACTCGAAACTTAAGTTTGAAAGCGGCACCCATCGGGTGCAGCGCGTCCCCCAGACTGAGACGCAAGGAAGAATCCACACCTCAGCCTGTACGGTTGCGGTGTTGCCCGAGGCCCAGGATGTCGATATCGACATCAATCCGGCCGATATACGAACCGATCTCTACCGTGCCTCCGGCTCAGGTGGGCAGCATGTTAATAAGACCGAATCTGCTGTGCGCCTGACCCATGTCCCGACTGGTGTTGTGGTTGCCTGTCAGGATGAATCATCACAGCACAAAAACAAGGCGAAGGCGATGAAGGTTCTGAAGTCGCGAATCTATGATCAGGTGCTTGCCGCCCAACGGGCCGAGACCGCCGCCGATCGCAAAAGCCAGGTTGGCAGTGGTGACCGAAGCGAGCGGATCAGGACCTACAACTATCCGCAAGGACGTTGCACCGATCATCGTATTAACCTGACCCTCTATCGGCTGGATGCAATTATGCACGGTGAGATAAATGAAGTGATCGATGCGTTGATTACCGATAATCAGGCGACGTTGCTGAGCCAGCAGGAGCGTTCGGCTTGAACGAAAACTGGACGCTGCTGAAATTGCTGCGTTGGACGACCGGCTTTTTTCGCGACAAGGGAATCGACAACCCACGACTCGACGCGGAGCTATTGATAGCTGAGGTTTTAGGTCTTGATCGAGTCGGGATTTATCTGAATTACGATCGGCCAGTTATCGCGACAGAGTTGGCGACAATTAAACCCTTGATCAAACGTCGCGGGCAACGTGAACCCCTGCAATATCTGCTGGGGCGTACCGAATTCTGGTCTCTTGATTTTAAGGTTACTCCCGCCGTTCTGATTCCACGGGCGGATACTGAAATTTTGGTTGAAGAGGCGTTGAAGAAGGCCGCCGATTTGGGGGAATTGCTCGATATCGGCACTGGAAGTGGGGCTGTCGCACTCAGTTTTGCCTCTGAAAAAGTGAACTGGAAGGTCACGGCGCTCGATATCTCGGTCGCTGCTCTAGAGGTCGCTGCTGAAAATACTCGAGATCACGCTCTTGATGATCGCTGTCAGTGTGTTCTGGGCGATCTGGTTCAATTGCCGGAAAAAGCTTTTGACTTAGTGGTTTCGAACCCGCCTTATATCAGCGAAACAGAGTATCCTGAGCTGATGCCAGAAGTGCGCGACCATGAGCCAGAGCAGGCTCTGCTGGCGAGAGAAAATGGCTTGGATTGTTATCGGAAGATTGCTGCACAGGCACAAAAAATATTGAAACCAGGTGGCTGGTTGTTGTTGGAGATCGGATATCAGCAACAGCAAGCGGTTGAAGAACTATTGGACGATGCTGGACTGACCGAAATCTATTGTCGGCAGGATTACGCTAGTAACCCGCGTGTCGTCGCCGGAAGGCGTAGCGCTTAAATGTTTTATAAAGGGGAAACCTTTGCATAAGATTGTGATTAAAGGTGGAGTGCCGCTTAAGGGTGAAGTGCGGATCAGTGGTGCCAAAAATGCTGTTCTGCCGTTGTTGTTTGCAACCCTGTTGTCGGATGGGCAGAGTGAGGTCTGTAATGTCCCGGCTCTCCGCGATATCGATACTGCGGTTGCCCTGCTCAACACCCTTGGTGCGACAACTGAGCGTGTTGGCGATTGTTGCCAGGTCAATGCATCGGCAATTCAAAGCATTGAAGCCCCCTATGATCTGGTGCGGACCATGCGCGCTTCGGTTCTGGTTCTTGGTCCATTACTCGCCCGTTGTGGCCATGCCCGGGTCAGCTTGCCGGGTGGCTGCGCGATAGGAGCGCGACCGATCGACCAGCATCTGAAGGGCTTTGAAGCTCTTGGTGCAAAAATCACACTTGATCACGGCTATGTTGAAGCACATGCTGAGCGGTTGCGTGGTGCGCATATTATCTTTGATATGCCGACCGTTGGTGGGACCGAAAACCTGCTGATGGCGACGGCTTTGGCCGAGGGTGAGTCGATCATCGAAAACGCCGCACGTGAGCCTGAGATTGTACAACTTGCAGAGGCATTAATTTCAATGGGCGCGAAGATTGAGGGTGCCGGTACCGCCCGTATCCGGATAGAAGGGGTCAGCTCCTTAAATCCGTTGAAGATTTCAGTGATGCCTGATCGCATTGAGGCCGGAACCTTTATGATTGCCTCGGCTATGACCGGGGGTGATGTCTTGGTGCGCGGCGCGCAGCAGCGGGATCAGGAAGCACTGCTGCAGAAGATGGTTGAGGCCGGGGTGATGATTCATCCTGAACGAGATGGTCTTCGGGTTGTCGGGCCGGAAAAATTGATGCCGGTCGATATTCGTACCTCAACTTTTCCGGGGTTTCCGACCGATATGCAGGCGCAGTTTATGGCGATGATGGCCATAGCTGATGGCACCAGTCGTGTCTCTGAAAATGTCTTTGAAAATCGATTCATGCATGTCTGTGAACTACAGCGTCTAGGAGCTGATATCAGCATCGACGGACATAGCGCCCAGATTCATGGAGTCAAGCAGTTGCTTGGGGCCCCGGTGATGGCGACCGATCTGCGCGCCAGTGCCTGTCTGATATTAGCGGGGTTGGCCGCTGAGAATACAACTGAAGTGTCGCGGATCTATCACCTGGATCGTGGCTACGAACGGATCGAAGAGAAGCTGGCGGGTCTCGGTGCTTGTATCGAGCGAGTCCCTGAATAGTTGCTACAGAATTACAATATGCTAAGGATAAATTATGAGTGACTGGATCACCTTTGCCCTGCCTAAGGGGCGTATTCTTGAAGATTCAATGGATCTTTTCGGTCAGATTGGCATCACCTGCCCGGAGATGAGCGAGAAGAGCCGTAAGCTGGTTTTTGAAAACCCGGATCTTAAATTACGCTTCATGGCGGTGCGGGCAACCGATGTACCGACCTATGTAGAATATGGCTGTGCCGATATCGGGGTGGTGGGGAAAGACACCCTACTAGAGCAAGGGAAAGATCTTTACGAGCCAGTCGACATGAAGTTTGGCTATTGCCGACTGGTGGTCGCCGAACCAAAAAACCTGCAGGCTGAAGACAATCCGCTCAATTGGTCGAATATTCGGGTGGCAACAAAATATCCCAATGTTACCGAGCGTTATTTTGCTGAAAAAGGGATACAGGTCGAGCTGATTAAGCTTTATGGTTCGATTGAGCTGGCACCATTGGTTGGCCTGTCGGAACGGATAGTTGATCTGGTCTCTACCGGCGGAACGCTTAAGGCCAATGGTATGGTAGAGGTTGAAACCATTGCTGAAATCACCAGTCGCCTGATTGTTAACCGAGCTAGCCTGAAAACCAAGCATCAGCGGATCGGCAAGATTATTGAGGACCTCGAGAAGGTCGTTGGTGATGAAGTGCGGATCTCGGAATAAGGTTTGGGAAGCGCGAGACGGGAAGCGAGAAGATTAAGATGATGCGGATTCTGAGATTTACAGATGTTGGATTTGCTGAAGCATTCAGGAAGATTGAACAGCGTGCTGAGGAGATCCCGGACGGGATAGAGCAGACAGTTAAGGATATTTTGGCTGATGTGCGTTTGCGCGGTGACGCGGCGCTGTTTGACCTGACCGCGAAATTTGACCGTTTACAATTGAGTGCAGCGACCATTGAAGTTACAGCGGCTGAAATTGCCACAGCGGTAACGCAGGTCAGTGAGGAATCCCATGCCGCCCTTGAGCTTGCGGCGCAGCGGATTGCCGATTACCATCGCAAGCAGAAGCAGGAGACCTGGCTGTCGACTGACGAGGCCGATGTTCTGGTTGGTCAGTTAGTGAGACCACTCGAACGAGTCGGTATTTATGTTCCGGGTGGTAAAGCGAGCTACCCCTCTTCGGTCTTGATGAATGCAGTCCCGGCTAAAGTTGCGGGAGTCAGTGAAGTCATTATGACGGTGCCGATGCCGGACGGAGTGGTTGACCCTCATGTTCTGGTCGCGGCAAAAATCGCCGGGGTTGATCGAATCTTCAAAGTCGGTGGTGCTCAGGCGGTGGCGGCGTTGGCGTTCGGGACTGAATCGATCCCCAAGGTCGATAAGATCACCGGTCCGGGAAATATTTATGTTGCAACCGCCAAGCAATTGGTTTTTGGTCTGGTTGATATCGACATGATCGCCGGTCCCAGCGAAATTCTGGTGATCAACGATGGTAGCGGCAACGCGGCGCATATCGCCGCCGACCTGCTCAGTCAGGCTGAGCATGATGAACTCGCTTCTGCGGTGTTGGTGACCAGCTGTGAAAAGATGGCTGCTGCGGTGCAAGCTGAAGTTGAAAAACAGCTGCAACAGCTCAGTCGCGAAGCGATTGCCCGACAGTCGGTTGATAACTACAGCGCAATCATTGTTGCACGTGATCTGGACGAAGCGATCGCTTTCTCCAACCGCATCGCGCCTGAACACCTTGAACTGGCGGTTGATGATCCCTTCGCGATCTTGCCGCAAATCCGCCATGCCGGAGCTATTTTCATGGGGCATCATACCCCTGAGGCCGCTGGCGATTATCTGGCTGGACCGAATCATACCTTGCCGACCGGTGGCACGGCGCGCTTCTTTTCGCCGTTGTCGCTCGATGATTTTGTCAAGAAATCGAGTATTGTCAGCTTCACTAAGGCCGGGTTAAAGCGCTTGGGTAAAGATATTATTCATATCGCTGAACTTGAAGGGCTCGAGGCTCATGCCAAATCGGTGTCGATCCGCATGCAGGATAGCGAATAAATTTCTGGAGGAGACTATGGCCCGCACTGCTAAAATAGAGAGAAAGACCAAAGAGACCGAAATCCGCGTCGAGTTGAATCTCGCCGGCTCGGGTAAAGAGCAGATTTCGACTCAGGTGCCGTTTTTTGATCATATGCTTTCGGCGCTGACCCGACATGGTTTTTTTGATCTGAGCATCGCAGCCCAAGGTGATATCGAGATCGATGCGCATCACACGGTTGAGGATGTTGGTATCTGTCTGGGTGAAGCCTTCAAAAAGGCCCTGGGGGATAAAACCGGTATCCGCCGCTTCGGGCGCGGCACCATGCCGATGCATGAAGCCCTGGCCTCGGTGATTATCGATTTCTCCGGCCGGCCTTTTCTGGTATTCAATGCCGAACTCCCCAAAGCCCAGGTTGGCAATTTTGAGACTGAATTGGTTGAGGAGTTCTTTGTCGCCTTCTGTAATCACAGCGGGGCCAATATCCATGTCAATCTGGCCTACGGCGATAACCTGCACCACATTATCGAGGTGATTTTCAAGGCCTTCGGCCGTGCCCTCGACGAAGCGACCTCGATCGATCCACGGATTGAAGGAGTTTTGTCGACCAAGGGCAGTCTGGATTAATGGCGTCGTAAAAAGTTCCGCTCAGCTGCGCCTTGCTGAACGAAATTTTTACTTAGCCATTGTCGGGTTGTTACACCGAGTAAAGAAAGATTTAAGCGAATGATTAACATTATAGATTATGAAATGGGCAACCTGCGCAGCGTCGAGAAGGCTTTTGAGTCCCTCGGTTTCGCCGCACGGGTCAGCGCCGATCCGCTGGATATTACCAGTGCTGATAAGGTCGTGTTGCCAGGGGTTGGCGCCTTTGCCGACTGTGTCAACAACCTGCGCAAGGGCGGCTTCGTTGAACCTCTATTGGCTCATGCCGCAGCAGGCAAACCCCTGCTGGGTATTTGTGTTGGCATGCAGATGTTGTTCGACGAGAGTGAAGAATTTGGCCAGCATCAAGGGCTTGGGTTGATTCCGGGCAAGGTCGTACGCTTCCCTTCAGGTATGGTCGAGAATGGTGAGCGCCTCAAGGTGCCGCACATGGGCTGGAACAATCTGCTGCAGAAAAAGAATTCGCCGCTGTTTGCCGGGGTGGAGGATGAAAGCTTCGTCTATTTTGTCCACTCTTACTATTGTCAGGCTGAAAATGATGCTGATGTTGCTGCCAGCTGCCGTTATGGTGAGGTAGAATTCTGCGCCTCGCTCTGGCGAGACAATATCATGGCGACCCAGTTTCACCCTGAAAAGAGCCAGAGCATCGGTCTGCACATTTTTAAGAATTTTGGAGATATATAGTGATTATTCTACCCGCGATTGATCTTAAAGAAGGCCGTTGTGTTCGTCTTGAGCAGGGTTTGATGGATAAAGATACCGTCTACAACGACGATCCTGCCGCTCAGGCAGTCACCTGGCAGGAACAAGGCGGCGAACTGCTTCATATCGTCGACCTCGATGGAGCCTTTGCCGGGGTCCCGAAGAATAAAGCGGCGATCCGTGAGATCGTTGATGCGATCGATATCCCCAGTGAACTTGGTGGTGGTATTCGTGACATGCAGACTATTGAGGCTTACCTCGGCTTGGGTATCGACCGGGTCATCCTCGGCACAGTCGCCAAGGAAAATCCGGCACTGGTGGAAGAAGCCTGCAAGAAGTTCCCTGGTCGTATCGTTGTCGGCATAGACGCCATGAATGGTCTGGTCGCCGTACGCGGCTGGGCTGATGTCACCGAAAAACTTGCTATTGAGATGGCTAAGGAGATGGAAGGTTTCGGTGTCGAGGCGATCATCTATACCGATATTGCCCGCGATGGCATGATGCAGGGCCCTAATATTGAGGCAACCAAGGCATTGGCCGAGGCAATAAATATCCAAGTCATCGCTTCAGGTGGGCTCTCTAGTCTCGATGATATCCGTCGCTTGATTGCCATCGAATCTTCCGGGGTGACTGGTGTGATCACCGGTAAGGCAATCTATTCCGGCGCCATTGATCTTCGTGAAGCAGTGGCCTTGACCAAGTAGAGATAAGGTTTAGTAAGATGCTGACGAAAAGAATTATCCCCTGTCTCGATGTCAAGGATGGCCGCGTGGTTAAGGGTGTCCAGTTTGTTGGATTGCGCGACGCCGGGGACCCGGTTGAGGCCGCCGAGGCTTACTGTGCGCAGGGCGCTGACGAACTAACCTTTCTCGATATCACTGCTTCAAGTGATAATCGCAACACAATTATCGACGTGGTACGACAGACCGCAGAACGGGTCTTTATGCCTTTGACCGTTGGTGGGGGAGTACGAACCTGTGATGATATCCGTAATCTGTTGAATGCTGGTGCCGACAAGGTTTCGATTAACACCGCCGCAGTTTCTAACCCCGAGTTTGTTAAGGATGCGGCCGAGCGTTTTGGTAGCCAGTGTACGGTGGTGGCAATCGATGCGCGCCGCGTGCCCGGTTCAGAGCCACAGCGCTGGGAGGTCTATACTCACGGTGGACGTAAGCCGACCGGAATTGATGTGGTTGAATGGGCCAAAAAGATGGAGTCCTATGGCAGCGGCGAACTTCTGCTGACTTCGATGGATTGTGACGGCACAAAGGACGGCTACGATATCGCCTTGACCCGTGCCGTCAGTGACGCGGTAGGTATTCCGGTTATCGCTTCGGGCGGCGTTGGTAGCCTCGAACATATCCGTGAAGGCTTGGTCGAGGGTGGTGCCAGTGCCGCACTGGCGGCGTCGATATTCCATTTCAAGCAACACACCATCGCCGAATGTAAAGAATATTTGAAAGAGCACGGAGTTCCGGCGCGGATCTGAACGCGCTGAAACGAAAAACTGGAGCCTGAAATGTCCCTGATCGAACAACTCAAATTTGATGATAACGGCTTGATCCCGGCGATCACCCAGGATACTGAAACTGGGGAAGTGCTGATGATGGCCTACATGAACGCCGAGGCTGTCGAGCAGACGCTGGCGACTGGCAAGGTGCACTACTACTCGCGCTCACGCCAGAAGCAGTGGATGAAGGGTGAATCCTCCGGCCATCTGCAGCATGTCAAAGAGATCCGTTTCGATTGCGATAACGACTGCCTGCTGATCAAGATCGAACAGCAGGGTGCCGCCTGCCACACCGGACAACACAGCTGTTTCTATCGTCAGTGGGATGGAGAGATTAAAGAAGGTGGAGACAAGTTGGTTGATGTTGCTGCCGTTTATGCTCGTCAGGACATTCTCGAAGCACTCTATAATATCATTCAGGAACGTAAGCAGTTGGCTGATGGTGAAAAGTCTTACGTGAAGTCACTGTTTGATAAGGGCCTCGACAAAATTCTCGGTAAGATTGGCGAAGAGGCGACAGAGACAGCCGTCGCCGGCAAGGGTGGTGTCAAACAAGAAATTATCGGTGAGGTTGCTGATCTCTTCTTCCATGTGTTGGTCTTGCTTGGTTACTATGACCTCCCGCCTGAACGGGTCTACACAGAACTGCGTCGCCGTTTCGGCCTGTCTGGGCTCGAAGAGAAGGCGAGTCGTGGTCAGTAAATGTCAGCTCTCTGTTCCGTATGGCCGATGCGTCATTGCTCCTCACTGTTGATTTCACCAATATCAATGCATCAGGCGACTCTTAATGCTCGAGCGATTTCTTTTCACCGATAGCAGCGTGAACCCTCAAACAAAAGTTGGTTATGGGGCGTACCTTGTAGTGGTAGAGCCTGACCTTGATTGGGATGAGTTGAAATCACGAGTGAAACTGCGGCGTTTCGAGCAGACCTCTTCAACGAGGCTTGAATTACAGGCTTTGTTATGGGCACTGGGTGAGATTCAATTATCGGGGCTCAGGCTGAAGGTATTCACGGACTCTCAAAACACGATAGGGCTACCCGGTAGACGTGATCACCTGGAGCGAAACGATTATCGTTCAGGGCAAGGTGAGCTTCTCATAAATCATGAGCTCTACCGAGAGTTTTATCGCCTGGCCGATCAGTTCGATTGTGACTTAATTAAAGTTAAAGGACATCGATTGTCGAAACAAAAAGGTGACATTGAGGAGCTTTTCACCCTGGTGGATCGCGCGTCGCGCAAGGCGCTGCGAAAAGAGTCACACTGAAAATAAATCTGCTACGACTTCACTCTTTTAGGCAGATTGTAGAAATCTTCCATTCCGCCACCGCCACCCCCACCAGCGTGGTCAGAGCCTCCCCCTCCATTGCGTCCCGCCTCACCAACATAACCAAAGGCGATCGCTTCGGTCCCTGCTGGTACCTTCAACTCTTTAGTGAAAGTCAAACGCTCCTCTGCCACGAATGGGAGCGCACGTGAAAGAGCTGCCGTCTTTATGACTCTTGCCTTGTCATCCAAGAAGAAGAGATAGGTATCCAATTTTTCAATCCTGCTTGTGTTCATCTCATAGTAGAGGCCAAGATCGATAGTGCCGGAAATTTTCAACAGATCACCCGCGTATCCGTACTGATAGTTTAGATCAATATCGAAGGTTTTCCAATTGCCTTGCTGGTTTTCAACCGCAATCAGCGGGGTCGTGTTTTCGCTCCCCGCTTTGTATCCTTGATAATAAGTCTCAAGATCCTTGCAGCCTGACATCAGTAGCAGAAGCAGGACCAATCCCGACCATGCAATATATTTCTGATAGCTCAACATAATTGACTCCTCTGGTCCTGTTGTCCCAATCCCATTATCTGGTAAGTCATCAAGAACTGATCCGCCGCGCTGAAAAGTCTTCTAACCCATAATACTCCAACTATGGTGAGTGGGACAATCGACCGAGAAGATCTGAAAGTCGCCCACGGCAGAGGCTCACGAGCAGAAAGGTTTGGAGGCCTCGAAAGAAACCGGTTATGGAAGTGATGACTAAATGAGATGACATGTTTTTTTGAAGCGAAGATGTGGGTATCAGTAGTAACGCGATTATTCTTTAAGTAGTCCCCTGACTAGCGAGTTGAATTTTCATTGGGGCCAGGTTCAAACCAAAGAACTACAGCGCAGTTTTGATCTGCAAATTTTTGAGTAATCGCGGCACCATGAATGGCTGCACGTCTATAGCAACACAAACTTACTTACTCAGTAGCGCTCCTTCTAACGAGCCACTTGAGCCTCCTTGATTCCGGCTTGCAGTGTTTTGATCTGCTCCGCAGTCAGTTTACCGGTCAGTCCGAGATCAAAGAGTTTTTGTTTCTCCGCAGCGATCGTCCCTATCAGGTTGAGCTCTATCTGTTGCGTCCTTCCCGTTGCATCCTTGTATTGAACGATCAGTGCGATCTGGTGGATATTTAGAGGGGTTGGGTTAGTGATCAGGGCAACTATTTCTCCTTGAGAGTTCTGCCCAATCCTGACTTTTACATATTTGGCGGGATTATCTTTCAGGTCCAGGTTCAGCAAGGCACTGTATGCCTGTTTTCCCAGTTCGGTCTGGTTGTTCGCTACTTTGGTATAGTAGTCCTTGGCCTCAGCCAATCGACCGGCTTTTTTAGCCAAGTTGCCGAGAGAGTTATAGGCGTCAGCGGTGGGGAGCAGTTTGATACTGCGCTCAAAATCCGATTGTGCTTGATTGACAAGATTCATCTGTTCGTTCAGTTTGCCACGTTGCAGGTAATAGTAAAAGAAGTTCGGATTTAAGCTGGTTGCTTTGTCGTATTGTTGCAGGGCAGGTTTAAGCCGGTTGGCTTTTTGTTCCACATCGCCCATCAGTCCGTAGAAATTGCCCTCTTTTGGTTCCAGTGCGATGGCTTGTTTGGCCAGGCGGCTGGCTGCGCTCAGGTCATCTTTTGTTAGTGCTTCGCGACCCTTATCGTAGGCTTCGTAAGCAGGTTTAGTGCGAACCAAATGTGCGGTCATGGTGCGGTAACGCGCGACATTCATGTCCCCCCCTTTGGGGAGCTTGGCCAGGAGTTCAATGTTATTCTGTAAGCGTTCTTGTGATGGTGGGTGGCTGGCAAAGAGACCATTGATCCAGTCTTGTTGCTTGTTTTCCGACAGCTTGACGAAGGTGCGCTGCAGGTCGACAGCCCCCTGTGGGTCATAACCAGCTCGTGCCATGTATTGCATGCCGTAGAGATCCGACTCGCGCTCGGCGTCGCGGCCGTACTTCTGGGTGATCAGTTGTGCTCCAATGCTCGCTCCCGTTTGGACCATATTCGCATAATCTGTCCCTTGGCTCGCAATAGCAGCTCCCATCACGCCAGTTTGTAGCAGCATCCCCTTCGACATACTTCGGACACCATGCTTGGCTGCTGCGTGTACAATCTCGTGGCTGAGTACTGCTGCCAGCTCTGCTTCACTCTTCAATTCGGTCAACAACCCACGATTTATCGAAATCTTACCGCCGGGCAGCGCCCAGGCGTTAGGGACAGAACTATTTAATACCTTGAATTCATAGGGCAACTTTCGATCACTCACCGCAGCAAGCCTCTGCCCCACCTGGCTGACATAGAGGGTTAACTGGCGATCCACCGCATAATCACCTCCTTGAGACTGGCGTGCCGGGGCATACTGTTGCGCACCAATGGCAAGTTCCTGTTGTTCACTAACCAAGCTTAATTCTTTCTTGCCGGTTACCGGATTGATTGCACAGCCGACGAAAAATACAAGCATTAGCAAGAGTAATAGTTGTCTCAATACCATTTTATATATCCCTTTCATTACCTTGGTTTTCTATACAGCCCTATCTCTCTGGAGATCTGCCCTTTTTTACGAGCGTTAACTTGACTTTCACAAGAGAAGAACCATATCAAATCTTAGCATTCTCAGTCGTAAATGTCCTCCTTGGCACATTAACCGCGCCTTTGATGTTTAGTGTCCTGCGGGAGTATAATAGTGGTGTGGCAATGAATCACCGGGCAGTCGCCGTTCTTAATCTTGCCGCTCTGCATAAGGCGTTCGGACTCCTGCCCACAAGCAAGGGAGGTGCTTATGAACCGGACCGATTACCGAGGGATGTGTCAGCTATCCAGGGATGGTCAACTCCTCTGGGTCGAAAACACCGACAAGAATATTGCTGGGCGTGTCATCGGCTGTGGAGCCGGGATGGTTGAGGTTGATGTTAAGGGCCATGTCGAATCCTGGATCCGTGATGTGTGCGTTGAGATGACCCACGGCTACAAGATGAATTATGTCGAATATCTAAAGCATCCGAAGGAGTTTGATACCCATCTGGATTAGTTTTTTTGGGTAGATGCTTGAATGAAATTGAACGGCTGTTGAACCGGGCTCACGCGAAAGGGCCCGGTTTCTGTGCTTTGAACGATCTGTTTCTCATTACAAGTGTCTAGGAGTCTGTCGGACTTTCCATGATCCGGCTGCAAATCCGTTTGTTTGGCCCTGATTTTAGCTCCTTTTTGGCCCATAGCTACGGCTATTATTCTCAAACAAGCCAAAATCTGACCTCAATCAGCCATGTTTTCGCTTCAGCCCTGATAGTCCGACAGGCTGCTAGAATTCTATGTTATTATTCATCTCCTTCAATCTTTAATTTTAATGTCATGAGGTCGGGATGCCTACAGCTAAAAAACAGAACAAACTTAAAAAAGATCTAGGCCTCTTTAGCGTCTACGCTATCGCCACCGGCACGACTTTAAGTGCGGGATTTTTTCTGTTGCCGGGGATTGCTGCATCTCAGGCTGGCCCTGCGATGGTGTTGGCATATATGCTGGCTGCTATCCCGTTGGTACCCGCTATGTTCAGTATCGTTGAACTCTGTACCGCCATGCCAAAGGCGGGAGGGGTTTATTATTTTCTCGATCGAAGTCTAGGTCCTCTTTTTGGGACCATCGGTGGAATGGGGACCTGGCTGGCGTTGATTCTTAAGGTTTCATTTGCCCTGATGGGAATGGGTTACTATCTTGCCCTCTTTATCCCTGAGATCGGGGAGGGGCATATCCGTAGCCTGGCTGTTGTGCTGGCCCTGGCAATCGGGGTTCTGAACCTGTTTGGCTCTAAAAAGAGCGGTAGACTGCAAATTTATCTTGTCTTCTTTTTACTGACTCTGTTGGCTGGGTTCATCGGGGTTGGTTTGCCCAGTATTGAACCGGTCCATTTTGATGGTTTTTTTGATGCAGGATTTGATTCGATTATCTCCACCGCTGGATTGGTATATATCAGTTACGTTGGTGTGACCACGGTGACATCTCTGTCGGAAGAAGTGAAAGATCCGGAAAAAAATTTACCGCGTGGCGTCTTCCTGTCTCTCTTGACTGCGCTTCTGGTCTACGGCTTGGGAACGACCATCATGGTTGGCGTTTTGCCGATGGCGCAACTCTCCACGACCATGACACCGGTGGCGGATACCACGGCAGTTTTCTTCGGCAAACCCGGGCTCTACATTATGTCTTTTGCAGCGGTTCTCGCCTTTACCAGTGTGGCCAATGCTGGCACCATGAGTGCTTCGCGATATCCTTTGGCACTATCGCGTGACAAGTTGTTGCCGCCAGCATTCAGCCGTTTGCGCGATGGGGTTCCGGTGTTGTCGATTCTGATCACCGTCGGGAGCATTGTTCTGATTCTACTGTTTTTAGACCCGTTGCGAATTGCCAAGTTGGCCAGCGCCTTTCAGTTGCTGATGTTTGCACTGATCTGTTTTACCGTAATTGTCATGCGTGAAAGCGGCCTCGATAGCTACGATCCAGGTTATCGCTCTCCCTTTTATCCCTGGATGCAACTGATCGGTATCTTTGCACCGCTCTGGTTTATCGTCGAGATGGGCTGGCTGCCGACCCTATTCTCAGTGGGTTTGATCTTTATCGGCACCCTCTGGTACCGAAGCTATGCGCGACTCAAGGTTCAGCGTAGCGGTGCGATATTTCATATCTTCGCCCGCCTCGGTCGACTGAGCCAGCAGGGGCTCGACTACGAACTTCGCGAGATTATGAAAGAGAAGGGGCTGCGGCAGAAGGATCCCTTCGATCAGGTCATCGCCGACAGTCATGTCGTCACGCTGGAGGAGCGTACCACCTTCGAGGAGGCCGTCGAAGTCGTATCCGGTTGGTTTGCCGAACGACTCGGCCACTTTCCCAGGGAGATTGGCGATCAGTTTCTTGAGGGGACCCGAGTCGGAGCAACACCGGTGGCACGCGGAGTGGCGTTGCCGCATTTTCGGACAGAGGGGATTGATCACGCGTTGTTGGCAATTGTGCGTGCCCCACGCGGCTTGAAGATTGAAGTGCCACACCCACTTCACCCCGGTACCAACGACAGTCAACTGGTTCAGGCCGTCTTCTTTTTGATCAGCCCCGAAGACAATCCGGCCTTGCATTTACGACTGTTGGCTCAGATCGCCGGGTTGGTAGAAAATGAAGGTTTTGCCGAACTCTGGCAACGAACCAGCAATGAACAGGATATCAAGGAGTTGCTGCTACGCGATGAAAATTGTCTGTCGCTTGTGCTGAGTGATGAGGGACCAACAGCACAACTTGTTGGCCGTAGCCTTTCTCAGATCAGTCTTCCGGAAGGGAGCCTGGTTGCGTTATTACGCCGTGGTGAAGAGATGATGGTGCCGCGTTCCAATACCGTCCTTATGGCAAACGACAGAATGACAATCATCGGTGAACCCGAGGCGATTCATCAATTACAACGCGATTACCTGGCCAGCTCTGAGAACCAAGTGGATGAATGATGCAGACTTCTTATGACTACCTATTGATTGGCGGCGGGATTGTCGGTGCGTCGACGGCCCTGCAGCTAAAACAACGCTTTCCTTCTGCGCGGATTTTGCTGCTCGAAAAGGAAGCTGGGGCAGCCCGCCATCAGACTGGCCACAATAGTGGTGTGATTCATGCTGGAGTCTATTATGCTCCGGGGAGTCTTAAAGCCAAGTTCTGTCGCGAAGGAGCGGAGGCAACGGTCGCATATTGCGAGCGGCATAATATCCCCTATCAGCGTTGTGGAAAGTTGCTGGTAGCAACCAATGCACTTGAAGTTGAGCGTATGGAGGCTCTGGCGGACCGTTGCCGGCAGAATGATATCGAAATTGACCAACTCAGTGCCGCAGAGTTGAAAGCTGCAGAACCGAATGTTGCCGGGCTGGGCGCCTTGCGGGTACCGGCGACCGGTATTGTTGATTACCAGAAGGTCACCGATGCCCTCCTCAAGGAGTATATTTCCCTGGGGGGAGAGATCCTTTTTTCTGCGGCGGTAACGGCGATTTATGAGAATGAAAAGTTCATTGAAGTTGTTTACGGCGGGGAGCGGATCAGGGGTCATTTTTTGGTCAGCTGTGCCGGGCTGATGGCCGACCGGGTTTTGAAAATGCTCGGAATAGAGGCCGAATTCAGGATTGTGCCTTTCCGGGGAGAGTATTACCAGTTACCACAGACTTATAACGACATCGTTTCTCATTTGATCTATCCGATCCCCGATCCTGAACTTCCGTTTTTAGGCGTTCATCTTACGCGCATGATCGACGGCAGTGTGACGGTCGGACCGAATGCTGTCGTTGGTTGGAAGCGTGAAGGTTACGGGCGATTCAACTTTTCGCTACGTGACAGTTGGGAAAATCTCAGCTATCCCGGATTTTGGCGAGTGATGCGCTCCAATCTGCGCTCGGGACTGGGCGAAATGAAAAATTCACTGTGGAAACGCGGTTACCTTGAATTGGTGCGAAAATATTGCCCACAATTGGGGATGAGTGATCTGCGCCCCTATCCGGCCGGAATCCGTGCCCAAGCGGTCATGGCTGACGGTAGTCTTGTGCACGATTTTCTCTTTGCCGAAAGCCCACGGAGTCTACATGTCTGTAATGCGCCCTCGCCGGCCGCCACTTCAGCATTGCCGATCGGCAGTTATATTTGTGACAAGGTAGAGCAACGACAACCTTGATCCTCGCAGTGTTGTGATATGTGAATTTTATAAACTATTAGATGACGTGGAATGCAATTTCAAAAACTTTATACTGACGCCTCAGCTTGATAATCAGGTTGGGGCGCTATTTGTTTGTAAATAGTGCTTTATGAGGGGTTGTTTTGTGATAGTTAGAATTTTTTAAGACTTACTCGGTATCTGAGGGGAACTGCTTACAATTTTAGAGCCGACAGTAAAGGGTAGTCATCGCGCTCAACGGGAGTTTGTGCGGTTTCAACCAGATCAACATGGAAGCTTGTGCCCTGAGCCATACGGCTTTCGACACTGATTTCTCCTGCCATAAGTCCAATTAAATTCTTGGTTATACTCAAGCCGATTCCTAAACCTTCAACCTTGTCGGCCATTGCATCTAGTCGGGTAAAGGGTATAAAGATTCTTTCTAGATCTTCAGGTAAGATTCCTGGTCCATTATCGGTGACAGTAAATCTTATTTTGCCCTCCAGTCTGTGCAGAACAAATGTGATTTCGCTGATTTCAGGGCTGTACTTGATTGCGTTGGTGAACAGGTTGGTTACGACCTGGCGTAGCCTGACTCTGTCAGCGATAACTTCAAAAGGCGGTTTTTCAGATGTTCTGTCGATGATTTGGATCGATTTGACCATGGCCATGGCCTTGACCGAGGCCTGGACTTCGGCAACGACAGTATGGAAGGCGACCGGTTCAAGATTTACTTTGAGGTTTCCAGACTCGATAACTGAAGTATCGAGAACATCATCAATCAGTGCACCCAGATGAAGCCCTACCTCGAAAATAACCGTGAGATTATCTCGTTGACTTTCTTGCAGCACTCCTTTGGTTGATTTAAGCAACAGTTGAGAATAACCGACAATAGATGTCAGAGGGGTGCGAAGTTCATGGCTCATGTTGGACAAAAAATGTGTTTTGGCCTGGTTGGCGTTGTCGGCTTCACGCTTGGCGACTATTAATTCTCTGGTCCGACGCTCAACCTCTGAATTCAGAGTATCGCGCGTTTCGACCAAAGTGTCGTGGGCACGTTGATTAGCCAGGTCGCGTTCACTCCGAATGCCATATACTCGCACCGCCATTGCCAGGGATAGTAATCCGGCATCAAGCAGAAAGCCGATCGACGTTGCATGAAGCAGTGTGGAATGGTAAGGCAAAACACCAAATATGGTCAGACTTGCCACCCCCGCTCCGGTCAGCGATGAGACCCAGGCCAACAGGTAAAGTCGAGCACCGTACACTCCTTTTCTTTGGGCCTGAAAACCAGTAAATAGAAGTAAGGGGGAGTAAAGCTGGATAAGAATAAAGCTGAATGTCGCCAGCAGTATGAGATTCTCTGTAACAAAGACAGAACCGATAATCAGACCCAATAAAATCAGAAAGTAGCGTAGAATCCGGTCTGTGCGTGGCAGATGAATGCGGGTATTAAGGAAGGTCCGCACATAAAAAGTCCCGGCAAACATAACAAATGTGATGCTTGTCACCTGCATCCGTTCTGCTAGCCAGGGGGAGTCGGGCCACAAATATTTGTACGACAACCCCTGGGTGGTGGCAAACATCAGAGCGATGCTGAAGGAGAAAAGAGCAAAAAGCGGGTAGATCGGATCACGTAAAAGAAGATAGAAGCTCAGGGACAGCAGGATCAACACCAGCAGGAATCCGAAAAATATCCCGAAAACCATAGCCTGAAATTGAGCATTTTCATTCCATGCATCTTCAAACCAGAAGGTAAATGGTGAGATTAGGGTAACACTGCTGGCGACCCGGATGTAAACGGGAAGCTTCTGTCCGGGTGCCATGGTCAGATTGAACAGAAAACTATGATGGTCAACCTCACGATCCTTAAAGGGACGCTTGTCGCCGCCGTGCCTGATTTGAAATACTCCAGGCCGTTCAGGGTCAGGAGTAAAGAGATCGATTGAGTCAATAAAAGGTAAGGGCTCTTCCAGGATGATATGGACCCTGCCTGGGGTTGAGTTTACTAGAAGGGTACGAAACCAGAATGCTGATTTTGTATTACCGAAGTTGGCCGTATCTTCCGTAAATGACTTGAAATTGTTCTGCTGACTGCCACTAACAACGTCATTAAGCTTGAAAACCTGAAGCGGATCCTCAAGTATATCCATATTTGCACTCAGCTGATAAGACTCAACGCTGGAGTTAATAATGATTTGCGCCCCACCTGCAAGAGCCGGACTCGCCAGTAATAGACCGAGTAGCAGGGCCAGAAGCACCCGCAGAATATTTTGTTGATCTTTAGTCATTTGGATAAAGAAACGCTGAATTGAGGTTGAACTCTGGATTTGATAAAATTCCAGACCTTAACAGGCATAAAATCTGCTGAAATTCTATTAGTTTGACCTTAATAAAAAAAGGCCGTTCTTCAGTTACAAACTGAAAAACGGCCTTAAGGCCTATATCTCTATCAGAAAGCGATCCCTTCACTCTGGCCCCCTCCAGCACATATAATGTGTCTTCTCGCTAAACGTAACGTAACGTTCCAAACCAGACATGTCAAACCTTAACCTCTTTCAAGAAATAACACGTCGGTAGGATCCTTGACTTCTAATATTCACTGAGTCAAAACAGCAGATCTGATTCTGGCCCAAGAAAGCCTACCATCCAGCAGTTAATTCAAGCGTACGATGAATGCTTTATTATCAGGCAGATATCAGGTTTGAAAGAGGGTTGGACCTGAATCTCTTAACCTTTATAACGATAGCCGATGCCGTGAACGGTTTCGATGGTTTCGGGATGGCTCGGATCGCGTTCAATTTTTTTGCGGAGTTGGACAATGTGTTGATCAAGAGTGCGTGTGGTGCCGAAGTAGTCGACTCCCCAGGCGGCATTGAGAAGGTCATTGCGCGACAGCACTTCTCCTTTTGATGCGACGAAACATTCCAGAAGGTTTAATTCTCTGGCACTTAGTTTATGGCATGCGTCATCGAGTTCGATGGTGAAGGCTTTAGGGTCGACCATTGCATGACCGAACGGAAACTGGCGGGCATGTCCTTTGTCTGCTTGGGCCCTGTTCGGCGTGCGGCGGCGCAATACTGCGGAGATACGCGCCCGCAGCTCATGGAGTCCGAAGGGTTTGGTGACATAATCATCGGCCCCCAGTTCCAGTCCGACCACCTTGTCGATCTCCTCGCCTTTGGCGGTCAGCATGACGATCAGGGTTTCCTGGTCGTTGCGGCGAACCTCACGACATAAGTCGTAGCCGCTCAGCACCGGCATCATGACATCCAACAGCAATAAATCCGGTTTTTCCTGGCGGTATAGCTCAAGAGCCTGACGGCCGTCAGCGGCCGCGCAGACCCGGTAGTTTTCGGCTTCCAGCAGGTCGATCAGCCCCTGGCGCAGGTTGGCGTCATCCTCGGCAATCAGAATCAGTGGCGTATTCATGATATCTCCCTGGTTGTTGGTAAGCTCAGGCAGAAGCAGATTCCACAGGGTACTGCCGCCATACAGGTCAGGTCACCGCCCATGCCCCGGGCCAGTTGTCGGGCGATACTCAGGCCGAGACCGGCGCCGGGTTGAAAACTGGTGAGTGAACTGTCGAGGCGATGGAATTTGTTGAAGATTTTCTGGTGCTGAACACTTGGAATGCCAGGCCCACGATCAGTCAGGGTCAGGTCTATTTTTTCTGTGTCACTCTTCAGGTCGATGATCAATTCGCCCCCGTCGGCGGCGTACTTGATCGCATTGTCGATCAAGTTGAGCAGAATCTGTTCAATAGCATCGCGATCGCTGTGGACCAGCAAAGGTCCGGTTTCGAGTTGTTTTATAAGTTTAAGGCCTGCCTCATCGAGACGCAGTGACTGACGAATCAGGATATCTTCGACCAGCTCAATCAACTCGAAATTGGAAATATTGAAGGTTTTTTGCCCCTGCTCAAGTCGGCTGAAATCGAGGACATTATTGACCAGGCGAGTCAAACGTTGGCTTTCACGGATGATCGTCTGCAGATAGCTGTGTTGTTTCTGTGCGGAGTCGATTTTCCCTTCACCGAGGAGCTCTGCGTACATGCGGATCGTGGTCAGTGGGGTCTTTAGTTCGTGGGAGACATTGGAGACGAAGGAAGTTTTTTGGCGCGCATCGCGATGATTTCGCACCGCCTGCCAAAGGAGCAGGGAACCGCCAAGCAGGATGGCGGCAACAAAACTACCGGTCAGCAGACTGCCGATTAATAAAAAGCTTGATTCCGGGGTTTTGTCAGCGGCTCCGGTGTAGATATTCAGTCGCCAATGTGGCAGTCCGCTGAGACTGCGACTGGTCGAAGGGGCACTCTTTTCAGTAATTTCGAAGGGTCCGCTTTGATGGAAGATGCGGTTGCCGCCATCCAGTAGCGCGAAGCTGTCATTGCTGTCAATTCCGGGGTTGATCGAGCCGAGCAACCGGCTGAGCAATGCCATCATTTCGAGTTCAACACCATAACGCTGGATACTATTTGCGGGCTGATACCAACCGATCAGGTGCAGTTGATCATCAGCATACCAGCTCAGCCATCCACTCTGGCCAGGGAGGCCGATTGCAGCAGGTGCTGCGGCCGTCTCATTGGAGACCAGTGCTTTACTGGCAAGCTGTCGCAGCTCTTTGCGCTCACTGAGCACTGAGTCGGCCGACATTGTGCTTGCGGCTGATGGTTGCGGTGATACTGTCCGGTCTGCAACTGGCTGCTGCCAATCGAGTTCACCTGAGAAGAGCGGCAGGTAGCGACGGATGAAGATCTCCTCTTCATCGCTGGCGGGCATTTCGGGGTCGGGGTAGGATAGTCCGCTGCCCGGTTGCCAGATAAAGACGTTACGGACCAACGGATTTTCCTGTCGCCAATCACCGAGTAATTGTGGCAGATCACCATCCTCAAAAGTGATCAAACGTTGCATCAGGCCATCTTCGACTTCGGCAATCGCCAGTTCAATGTTGCCTGCAACCGTCGCCAGTCGCGCGGCCGCCGTCTGGATTTCGCGCTGAGCGAAGCGTTCACTCTCGCTTTTCAGCAACTGCCAGGCTCCGACCCCAAGCAGCAGGGTCGGAACTAGTAGCAGTAGCCAAGCGGCAATGATCAGTTTTGGTCGGTTCATAACTTGACAACTATTCCTTCTCAGCCCTTGAGTCGCCTCGCGCCTCCTGTTTCAGATTCTCAGTTTTTCTGTTGTTTGCGCACCTTATAGCTTTCCGAGCGCAACTCTTTTTTTCGAGGGCTGGGAATACTCGGCGCGGCGAATTCTACCGCATCTTCTTCAAGTGTTTGAGCTTCTTCGGCCAGGTCACTAAAGCCGAGGGCTGCGCTACGGGCTTTGAGCTTGCCACTGCTTTGACGTAGTTCACGCACAGCCTCGTCCTTGCGCCCGGCGTTGTACAGATCAAGTGCCCGGTCGCGGGCAGCCGCCATCTCGTTCTCAACCACAGCTTTCTGGACCGGGCGACTGGCCGATTGCTGAACCTCTTCCTGGCGTTGCGAGAAGCTGATGCTGGCCAGACGCAGGGTTTTCTCAGTTTTATTGGTCAACGCATTTTCGTAGCGACAGTTGACACGAACTATCTCACGGTTTTGTCCGGCTTGCCCTGGTTCAATAAGCACCTCGATTAAAGCATATTTCTGTTGTCCACCGTAGAGTTGATTCATCTGCAGTTGTACGCGGTTGCCACGGATGGTCCCTTCTCGTCCAATGATACGCAGAGGGCGAACGCCAGGTAGGCAGTCAATTTCGATGTGAATCTTGCTGGCGGCAATACTTAAGACATCACCCAGTTCGGCCGCAAAAATACGTGACAGGTCACGGCTCGACTCGACAAAGTAATGGTTGCCGTCACTGCGACTCGCCAACAGAGTCATCAGGTCTTCGTTGAAGTCGGTGCCGATCCCGATGGTGGTGACTGAGATTCCTTCCTTGAGGAGGGCAGCACCAAGGCGCCCGAGATCAGAGGCGGAGCTTGGGCCGACATTAGCCAGGCCGTCTGAAAGCAAGATCATGCGCTGAATATAGTTTTCATTCTGATGCTTGCGTACTTCTGCGGTACCTTGACTGACGGCACCGAAGAGCGCGGTATTGCCGCCAGCCGAAATACTGCGGATGCGTGCTTCAATCCATTTGCTGTTTGCTGCGCTCTGTGGCGGAACCAGAGTTGTGACATTGTGATCGTAGGTCACCAGTGAAAAAAGATCACGTTCACTAAGTCGATGCAGAGCGGCAATTGCAGCTTCTTTGGCATTTTCAAGCTTGTGACCAGTCATCGATCCAGAGCGGTCGAGAATCAGGGTCAGGTTGACTGGCGGGCGCAGGCTGCTGTCGGTGATTTGTGGCACATCGAGTAGCACCTTGATGATTGTTTTTTCGGATTGCCCGGCGGGCAGGACAGTACGATCAAGAGCGAGGTTGAGGTTGAGAAGGGGGCTGGCCAGAGCCGGAGAAGCCAGGACGAGTAGCAGTAGTGAAAGCAGAACTTTCAGCATCGGTTTCATGTTGCTCTCCTTTAGGGCAAAATTGTTGGCCTGGCAGTTCCTGCCGGGCTTCGATGCTGCAAGTAGACACTGTTGTGCCGTAAAGGTTGTCAGGGGGGTGTCAAAGGATTGTAAAAATGTTGTTACGGCCGGGAGGCGACTTTAAGTCTCTGCGAAAGAGCCCCCGGCCTGCTTTGATTATCTTATCAGTGGCCGGAACGTAAATTTTTGTCCGCCAATTGCGGCCTCGTACATCAGACCCCCCTTGGTATGGACAAAGATAGCAGTTCCGTTGATGTATTCTCCAGAGAACTGTTTTCCTGTCCGTGGGCCAGTGCTGATACCGGCAGAGGCACCAGCGGTTCCGGCAGTGGCCTGAGCTCCGGCAGTGATGGCAACGGCTGATGCGGAAGCCTCCAGTTCAAATGCTCCATTAGTGAATCTGTCATAGGCGCGTTTATCTTGAAAGAAGATAATCTCGCTGAAAGCCTGCCCGCCGAGCTGGAAGCCAAGTGTCAGTTTGATGAGTGAAGCCGTTCCGGTCATTTTACCCTTGCGGTAGACCTCGCCCTTACCGTAGGAGCCACCGATGCCTATTCCGCCTTTGCCGACAGTTGGAAAAAAAGCATATCCGTAGGAATTTTTAAAGAATGGTGCTGACACCTCAGAGTCGTGAAAAGGTTTGAGGTCAGTGCCCCCTGCCTGAGAAAATGTGGGGGTGAAGGGGAGCAGGCAGAATGTGATAATAAATAAATTCAATAATTTTTTCATTGTCAATCCTTTGGGTGAAATAGCAGTAACTCAAGTGTGGGGATTATTATAGCACTCAGTTGTTGAGAGTTTCGACTCAATAAATGGGTTGGATTGTTGAAAATGGTTGGCGTGATGAAAATTATCCTTGCAATCGGGCACTTGGATCCATATACTGCCAAATTCGTTTAAATTTGACAGTGCCCTTTTCAGGGTGATTAACGACATCTATCTTGTCCCGCCGATGAGGGTTTATGAGTCTTCAGGATCAACTAAACAGCGATATGAAAGACGCAATGCGCGCCAAAGATTCCCTGCGTTTGTCGACTATAAGGCAGCTTCGTAGTGCTATAAAAAATAAGGAAATAGAGCTCGGCAAAAGCCTCGATGATGAATATATAATCGGGGTCATTACGACACAGGGTAAGCAGCGGCGCGAGGCTGCCCAGATGTATCGCGAAAACGATCGACTTGAGCTGGCGGAAAAAGAGGAGGCAGAGCTTGAAGTTTTGCTTGCATACTTGCCCGCACAGTTAAGTGAAGATGAAATCCGCACAATCATTGCTGCCGCGATCGCCGAGACAGGTGCGACCTCGCCAAGAGACATGGGTAAGGTTATGGGGCCAGTTATGGCCAAAACTCGTGGCTGTGCCGATGGCAAACTTGTGAATCAGTTAGTCAAGGACCTGCTCGCCGGATAAGCGGATCAGACTTTGCGGACACTGTGACAGAGGTGCTTTGCCTACTTATGGCCAGATGAAATCCACAACAGTTCCGACAATTGGCCCGCATAATTCTCTAAGGATCGTCTCAATTCGTCTGTTTCAAGGAGTTCTTGAATCCTTCTGACCCTGATGTTGGAGTAAGCTGTGGGCCTGGTTGATATCCTGATTTTGGTGATTCTTGGCATCTTCCTGCTTAAGGGGGTGCTACGTGGTCTGTTGCGTGAAGTTTGTAGTTTGTTAGGGCTTGTCGTCGGTGGGTTGCTCGCTTTTTATCTTCATGTCCCCTTGTCGCAATGGTTTGTCGAAATGTTTAACTGGCCGTCTCAACTCTGTGTGACGATCAGCTTTTTGCTGGTGTTCTTGTTGACCGTACTGGTTTTTGGATCATTGGGATACCTGCTGAACCGCTTTGCGACCCTGACATTAATGACTGGTTTGAATCGTATCCTTGGTGCGATTTTCGGTCTGGCACAGGGTGTTGTTTTGTTGTCACTGATCCTTTTCGCCTTGAGTTCTGTTGAACTGCCGGGCGATTTCAATCAGCAGATCAGGCAAGCTGAGCTGGCATCGCCATTCAGTCGTTTGGGGGAAACAATATTTTCCAGCAGCAAGGAACTGGCGCTGAACTGAGAGAATGATGGAGATCGCCACCAGTACTCTTACCCGTCTTGAATTTGACGCGGTCCGCCGTTTGCTGGCAGCGCGAGCAGAGTCACTGCCCGGCCGTCTTTTGGCCGAGCAGTTGATGCCTTTGGCTGGGCAAGAGGCTGTTGCTTTGGCCCTTGAAGAAGTTGTAGAAGCGCAGCTGTTGTTGTCTGAGGGGAGGCCACCGCTTGCAGACAATCAGGTTCTGAAGGCGACTCTGGAACGTTCAGCAACTTCAGGAAGTTTGCTTTCCGCAGAACAGTTGCAGGATGTCAGCGCGGCTGTTGGTGTTGCTGGTCGTTGTCGCAGCTGGTCAGATCCGCTGCACGAACAAAGTCGGTTGGCAACTCTTTGCGCCAAGTTGACACCGTTGAGTATTTTGCTGCGCCGCCTGCAGGAATCGATCGGGTCGCGTGGAGAGCTGCTCGACAGTGCCTCCTTTGAACTGGGGGATATTCGCCGCGAGTTGCGGCAGTTGCGCGGTCGAATCAAGCAGCAGCTTGAAAAGTTGCTCGCAGCAAGTGATAGCTCCGGCTGTTTTCAGGAGCATCTGATCACGGTGCGTAACGGGCGATATGTCGTGCCACTCAAGACTGACTATCGTGGTCAGATCAAGGGGCTGGTTCACGACGAATCGGCCAGCGGGCAGACGCTATATCTTGAGCCGGAATTAGTGCTGGCAGGGAATAGCCGGCTTCAGCAACTCCTGCAGGAAGAGAAGCGGGAAGAACGCCGAATTCTCCTGCAGTTGACAGATCTTGTTCGTCAGCACCGCATCGAACTGGCGCAGAATGAAGCGTTATTAGCGCGTCTTGATATGCGTTTTGCTGCCGCTTGCCTTGCTCGAGAATATGACGGTCGCGTACCGCAACTGGTCAATGAGCCGTTAATAGAGCTGCGTTCGGCCCGACATCCCTTGCTGATGGTTGATGACGGGACTGAGATAAAACCTTCGCGGGCAATTCCGACCGACCTGTGCTTGTTGCCGCCGTCACGAACTTTGGTGATCAGTGGCCCCAATACTGGCGGTAAATCGGTCGCATTAAAAAGTTTCGGCTTGTTGCTGTTGATGGTGCAGGCTGGTCTGCCGATCCCTTGCGCAGAGGGGAGTCGGCTTTGTCTGTTTGAGAAGTTATTTGTCGATATTGGCGATCAGCAGAGTATCTCTGAACAGCTTTCGACCTTCTCTGGGCATTTGAGTCGTTTGAAGCAAATTCTAGAGCAGGCTGGTGAAAATGCATTGGTTCTGCTCGATGAAGCAGGAACAGGAACCGACCCGGCAGAGGGCGCTGCGCTGGTGATCGCTGCCTTGGAGATGCTCCAGCAGGCAGGAGCTCATACGGTATTGACGACCCATCTCGGGCAACTTAAGGCCTGGGCTGCTGAGACTGACGGGGTTGAAAATGCGGCGGTTGAGATCGATGCCGAGACACTTTTGCCGTTGTACCGTCTGAACTACGGGATCCCTGGCGCCAGCAGCGCGATGGCGACCGCCAGTCGACTTGACATGCCTGTGCAGTTGTTAAACAGGGCACAGCAGTTGCTCGGTGAACAGCCGCAGGAGGGGAACGAACTCTTGCTCAGTCTCAATCGGCGCCAGCAGGAACTTGATATTCTTCGGCAACAGGTTGAGCTGGAACGTGAGGATGCCAGACGCCTCTGGCAGATGCGTCGTGAGCAGCTGCGAAAGTTGCAAGAACAAAAGGCACAGGTTCACGCTCAGGCCGTTCAGGCGGCCGAAGGCCTGATCGCTGATACGACTCGCCAACTGCGTAGTTTAAGGCGCAATGCCGATGTTGGTATTGATGCTGGTGCCAAGGGACAGGTTGCACTTGCCGCACAGATCGATGAGGTACGACAGAAGCTTCAACCCTTTCGTGCTCAGGACCGGGTAAAGCGTAGCACTGGGCAGCCACTTGAGGTGGGAGAGTTTGTCAGGGTTCTTCCTCTTGGCGTAACCGCTGAGGTGGTCCGGATCCAGGCGAAAGAGGCTGAGCTGCAGATTGGTGGCAAGCGAATGCGGCAGCCGTTACTGCAGCTTGAATCTTTTTCGCCACGACGTTTTGTTGGGCGCGACAAAACTAAAGTGACTCAAGTCAGCCAACCGGCTGCACCGAGGGATCAAGCGATGCGTCTGGTACTGGTTGGGCAACGGGTAGACGCTGCACTGCAAACTCTGGAACGTTTTCTCGACGACGCTTTGCTTGCCAGTCTGTCGCAGATAGAGATTGTTCATGGAAGTGGTACCGGAGCGCTGCGTAAAGCAGTACGTGAGTATTTGGCTGGTCAGCGTTGTGTGACTGCTTTTTATGCTGCGGCAGCGGAGCATGGGGGAGAGAAAATTACCGTCGCCGAATTGGGTAACTGATGATAGGGAGTATTCCGGACGAAAAGATTCAGCAGATGCGCGACGGGTTCGATATCTTCGAACTGGTCTCGCGTTATGTCCAGCTGAAGCGCTCGGGTGCGAACCATGTTGGTCTTTGTCCTTTTCATGCTGAGAAATCGCCTTCGTTCAGTGTGAATACGGGGCGACAAATTTTCAAATGCTTTGGCTGCGGTGTCGGAGGAGATGTTTTTGAGTTTCTGATGCGTATCGAAGGACTCAACTTTCCTGAGGCCGCGCAACGCATCGCTGGCGAAATGGGGATCGATATCGAAGAGAGGAAACTCTCCGCCGAAGAAGATCGCCGTCGTCAAGAACGAGAAAAACTGCAACGGGTTAATGCCATTGCCGCAGAATTTTTTCATCGTCAGTTGCTTGATTCTCCGGAGGCTGAAGGCTGTCGGCAGTATCTGAACAAACGGGGATACGGGCGAACAAGTGCAGCAGAATATCAGCTTGGTTATGCCCCCGACAGTTGGGATGCGCTGACTAGCCATCTGCGTCAGCAGGGAGTTGATTTGGCTGAAGCTCGCACGCTGGGTTTGATCCGCAGCCGTGACAAAGGTGATGGCGACTATGATCTGTTTCGCGGCAGATTGATCTTTCCGATTCATGATTTAAGTGGGCGAATTGTTGCTTTCGGTGGTCGAATATTGGGAGATGGACAGCCGAAATATATTAATTCTCCAGAATCGCCTATTTACCACAAGGGACAAATTCTCTTTGGA
>JAJRRT010000078.1 GCA_024279255.1 Deltaproteobacteria bacterium
AATACTGTCGATGTTGTCTTGAGCGATATCAATATGCCAAATATGAATGGCCTCGAATTTCTCAAAGCAAAATCCGAAGATGATTCGATTAAAGACATTCCCGTCGTCATGATTTCAACGGAAACAGGCGCCGACATCATCAATCAGGCAAAAGCCCTGGGTGCTAAAGGCGCAGTCAAGAAACCATTCACTCCAGATCTTATCAACGACACGCTCGGACCGCTACTTTAGAGGCACAGAGTCAATGCAGCAGGTCTTCGTATCCTCGCGCGTTGATCAATCTGAAAACCCTTATTCTGCAAGGACTAAACGTGAATCACGCTGAAAAGATAGCAGATGCAACACGTGAAATTTTTTCGAGCATGATTATGCTCGATGTCACGGCCAAGGAAGCGACAAAACGTACCAGCCCTGACTTTGTAAACAGTATTACCGGCATGGTCGGACTAGCAGGCACCTCAAAGGGAAACTTGCTTATCCACCTGCCTGCACCGGTTGCAACAGCAGTGACTACCGTTTTTTTGGGGATGGATGTAGACAGCATTGATGATGATGTCTGCGATGCTGTGGGGGAGCTGGCCAACATGCTAGCGGGAACAGTAAAAGCTGCACTTGATCCGGGCGGTGGAGACATAAAACTATCAATGCCTTCAACAGTTTATGGCGATGCATACTGTCTTGATTGTCAGGATTGCGGAATCAGTGTTCTTGTCCCCTTCGATTTGGATGGTGCTGAATTCAGTGTTGAATTGCAGTTGGTCGATGGTTGATATGTCGGGGGCAGCTTTAGAATTTGCGCAGATCATTACGACAGCAGCAGAAGAAATATTTGCGACCATGATATTTCTGGATTTGACCGCTGGCACTCCGCTCACAGAGGGCAAGGATGACCTCGGTTGCTATGTCACAGCGATGATCGGTCTTTCAGGCGACTTTAATGCCATGCTGGGAGTCCACTGCCCGGCAAGAGTCGGCATGGCCATTGGAGGCGCCATGCTCGGTATGGACCTCGATGAGGTTGATGCCGACACGAAAGATGCGCTGGGAGAGATCACTAACATGCTCGCCGGCGGACTGAAAGAAGCATTCGCAGAAAAAGAGGTTGGTCTTCATCTAGCTATTCCTACAACAATCTCTGGAAACTCCTACAAGTTATCCGCACCATCAGGCAGCAATCGAATCCTGATCCCATTCGACATTGATGCTGGACGTTTTTATGTCGATCTTAAATATTCTCTCACTTAAGATTTTCAAGGTGGCACGATTCACGCAAAATAGGTGTTACGGCAGGAATAAGCCATTTTACTGACACCAGGGGATTCTCGTGGCTCAACAAGCGATCGTAGAAACTATATTTAATTCGGTCATTGAAGCACTCCCAACCGAACTTGGCGCGTTGCTTGGTCAGGAACTCAGCTGCAATAATACGAATTGTCAACTCATATCAAAAGACGATCTTTTCTCTGGAGATCCTCGCCCTAAATCAAGTCTTTCCCATCTCAATGTGGTTGGAGACCATGAAGGTGAAGCCTTCCTGATTCTTCCAACAAAGACATCGATCATCTTTGGTGGCACATTGATTATGCTGCCTCAAAACCAAATTGAAGAAAATGTCCAGAACGAAAAACTTGACGGTGAAGTTGCTGATGCCTATGGCGAGGTAGCAAATATTCTCGCCGGAGTTCTGACTCAAGTTTTTTTAGATAAACATTCAAAAAGTCTACGTTTTGTTAGAACTGAGGTTGAAGAGCTTGATTCATCTTCAGTCGATACTACTTCAGACGCACCTTTCCCTCCTGGGATATACTTCAGTTGCAGTAGTCAGTTGGCTATGGGCGAACAGTCTCTCGGGACAATTGAAATCATCATCCCTGCAGAACTTCTCGACCTGGCAGATGCCCCCCAGACTGATCGCACACTTGAAGAATCTGAAGTACCGGCAGCGACCTCTCCTCCTGAGGAGCAAAAACTTACTAAAGAGATCCCTGCCGAAAAAGTAGCCACACCTGCGCCACCGGCCCGTCCACCTTTTACTGATGCAAAGAAACTTGCCGATGTTGTACTCAAGGCTACGATTGAACAGACATCTGAAGAAGTCGGTGCCTTACTGGGTCAAACTTTTGCTTGTAGTGACCTCAAAATGGAAATGGTCACTAAGAGTGATTTTTTTGGAACCCATTGTCTCGAAAAATCTATTCTCACAACCTTTGAGGTCAGTGGCGACACCAGTGGAAAAAGTTTCCTGCTACAAGGGATAAAGGACTCGATTCTCATGGGGGGGACATTAATTATGCTCCCTGAAGAAGAGATCGAGACAAGCATGGGAAAAGGTGAATTTGATGGAGAAGTCGCTGATGCTTATGGAGAGGTCGCCAATATAATCTCCGGTGGATTGACTCAAACCTTCACAGATCGCTTTCCACAGCAACTCAGATTTGTCAAAACGACCGCAGAAACTATAGTTCCGACAAAACTTTCCATGGACGACGACGCACCCTTCCCTGAGGGTCAATATTACCTGGCTAGTTGCGCTGTAAGCCTGCAAGAAAAAGTGCTTGAGCAGATGCATTTCCTCTTTCCTGCTGAAATTCTTGGACTTGATGGGCAGACGACAGAAACAACACAGGTCGCAGAGCAAACAGCTGAACAAAGAGTTGAACAAACGTCAAATCAAAGTGTAGGAAAAACTGAAAGCACGGCAGCAAATACATCACCACCAACACAACCACCAAAAGATGCGCTACCAGTCATTTTAGTGATTACTGACGCACCTGAAAATGCCGAAGTGATTAGCCACAATTTCAAAAACGATAATTGTGATGTGAAAATAATTAGCTATAAAGATGATGTACGAACAGTCTTCAGTTCGCACCCCGTTCTCGGGGTTTTCTTAATGATGTCGGAAGTTGGTGAAAAAGGATTTTCGGTAGCAATAAAGTTGCAATCTAGCGGCTACAAGCTTCCGCCTGTAATTGCCACCGGCCCGGAGTGGACCCGATCTGCAGTACTAAAAGCAGTCAAATACGGAGCGCGTGATATTCTTGTCACTCCAGCATCGGCCGATGAAATCCGCAACAAAGTAAGTCAACATATCAGTATTCCTGCCTGATCTTTATTTTTCGAAATAAAGAATATTTTACAATTTATGTCTCGAAAATTTATAATTTTACGTAAATTAAATTTCGAGATCTTTCTTCTTAATTTTTTCTATCAGGGTGGTCCGTTTGAGATTTAGCAATTTTGCAGCCTCTTTTTTGTTTCCCCCACTCCGCCGGAGAGCGTGCATAATCAGTTGATCTTCAAAATCACTAATCAACAGATTAAAGTCTAAACCGTTTTCTCCCCACTCTGCAGGCGGTGGTACTGAAACTTCAGTTGATAAAGTAGCAACAACGGGGGCAGCCTCATTGATGAGACTCGGTTCGCAAAGCGGTTCACAGCGATACTTCTGCGGCAACTCTGCCATCGTAATTGTTTTTCCGCGGTGTAAAATAACCAGACGCTGCATCAAATTTTCTAGTTCACGAACATTCCCTGGCCAATCGTACGCGCTCAAACTACGCAAACTAGCCTCCTCAAATCGAGGAGGCTGGTCCCCCTGACGGCGACAAAAAATTTTGATAAACCGATCAATCAGTAAAGGAATATCCTCGCGTCGCTCACGCAGTGCAGGGGCATCAAGTGGAATGACCGCCAGACGATAGTAAAGATCTTCACGAAAACGGCCCTCTGCCACCAGCTTTTCAAGATTCTGGTGTGTTGCCGCAATCACGCGGATATTAATCTTGATCGGCTTAATTCCGCCAACTTGCTCAACTTCACGCTCTTGTAAAACCCGCAACAATTTCGCCTGCAGGTTTGGCTTCATATCTCCGATTTCGTCCAGAAACAAACTACCACCATCAGCATGCTGAATCCTGCCGATTTTTGATTGCTGAGCTCCTGTAAAGGCGCCTTTCACGTAACCAAAAAGCTCACTCTCGAGCAGTTCATCCGGAATCGCCGCGCAGTTCACAGGGACAAAATTACCGTTCTTTCGTGGGCCGTTATTATGCACTGCACGAGCGATTAATTCCTTGCCAGTTCCGCTCTCTCCCTGAATAAGAATTGTGCTATCGCCCTCTTCTGCGACACGCTCAATCAGCTCAAATAACTCACACATCTGCGGTGAACGTCCGATCATGCCTGAAAACGATTTCATCAAATGCAACTTTCTGCTCTCAATCGTCGAGGAAGGTGCTACGTCAATTGCGGCTATCGATGTTAGCAAAATTTGTCTCCAGATAAGAAGGGAATGCTGATTTGTTAGATAAACATAATATAAGAAGTATAATGTGTCAATATTTAGACACGCTTTTCCCAAAGTTTTTGCAAACTTAGAAAAAACTTTTCAAATATCAGTATTCAATACATAAATCTCTACTTGAAGACGTAGTTTTGACTAAAGTTCGTGTTTACGATGGCTCCCTGCCCATCAACACAAAAAGCCCACAGCATTTGCTGTGGGCTTTTTGTGTTGATGGCGGAGAGGGGGAGATTCGAACTCCCGGACCCTTGCGGGTCAACAGATTTCGAGTCTGTCACCTTCGACCACTCGGACACCTCTCCAAAATCATTTATCGAGCTTTTTTATGTCTTTCTTCTGCAATCGTAACCTACGGAAAAAATCACTGAGCTGTTCGCTGCATTCACCCTGCAGAACATTCTCTCGAACCTCGACCCGATGGTTGAGTCGTTCATCTTCGGCGAGGTTATAAATCGAACCGACGGCACCCGCCTTGGGATCTCGACAACCGTACACCAGAAAAGGTATCCGTGCCAGAATGATTCCACCCATACACATAACACAAGGCTCAAGGGTGACATAGAGCGTACAATCAAGCAAACGCCAGGACCCTAGTCGATCAGCAGCTTGTCGGATAGCGATCATCTCGGCATGTGCCGTAGGATCCTGCTTTGTTTCACGCAGATTATAACCACGCCCTACAATTTCGCCAGCCAGAACGCCAACAGCCCCGATAGGAACCTCGGCCAGAGCCTTAGCTCGACCTGCTTCCACCAGGGCCTCTCGCATAAAGACCTGATCCTGTTCATCAGATATAATCATGCGGTCCTTGCTTTAAAATGGCGCGCCGCGAGAGATTCGAACCCCCGGTCTTCTGATCCGTAGAAAAATGAAGATTCGTTCTTAACGATCACAGGTTTTTATATCATCAGGCACTCAAAGTCAACCACAATGGAACTCCTGCCCTAAACTGACAGAAACCCTTGATAGCCCTAAAAGTCAGCCACTCCAGCGAGATAACATAGAGGCAACAAGACAATCCAGAGACAACGCAACTAGCAGGACAAAATCATGAAGAAACGCACCAATACGTCAGGGGTCACTGGCGCATCTGGCCAGAGGGACTCGATTGCGGCCGAACCCAAGCGAACGCCACAATATTTAATACTTTAAAAGTCGCTCCTGCATCAACCCGAACACCGCCGATCAATTGCGAAGCGGGATTCTTTTCACGAACCGTCCATGCCCCGGCACACCGACAAACTCGACCCGGTCGTGTCGCCATTCGGCAACCCTCAGCCCCCTGGAGAAGACTTGCTCCGGCATCCCGGTGACCTCCATGTTCTCGTAAGGATTGTAGTCGACATTCATGTGCAGCTTGCTCTGCGCGATTGTGAATTTACGCGTCGGGTCGAAAACAACAATATCGGCATCCTTGCCAACCTCGATGGCACCCTTATCGCTGAGTCCAAATATCTTTGCGGTGGCGGTCGACAGCAGATCGACCATCTTCTCAAGACTGATCCGCTTCTTGACGACCCCCTCGGAGTGGAGGAGCGGCAGCAGGGTTTCGATTCCCGGAGCACCGTTGGGGATCTTTTTATAGTCATCCTTGCCGAACATATCCTTCTTGCCATTGAGGTCAAACGGACAATGGTCAGTCGACATGACCTGAACATCGCCAGAGTTCAAACCGCCCCATAGCGCCTCGTTACTCTCCTTGGTTCGCAGCGGCGGCGACATGACATACTTGGCCCCACCGAAATCGGTCTCTTTGTACCGTTCCTCGTCAAGCAGCAGATATTGAGGACAGGTTTCGGCATAAATCCCAACCCCCTTGCTCCGAAACTCCTTGACCTTCGCCAGCCCTTCGCGTGAAGAGAGATGGACGATATAGATCTGCGATCCGGTAAATTCTGCCAACCGCGCGGCTCGTGCTACCGCCTCTTCTTCGGCAATGTTCGGTCGGCTGACCGCGTGATAATAAGGTGACAGCTTCCCTTCTCGCGCCAATTTCTCGTTCATATGCTGGATGATGTGAGGATTTTCGGCGTGAACCTGCACCAAGCCACCATGCTTACGGGTCTGCTCGAGCAGCTTGATCATGGTGGCATCATCGACACGAAAGTCGTAGACCATGAAGATTTTAAAGCTCGGGGTGCCGTATTCCAGGATCGCTTGTTCGACTTCAGCGATGACCTCGGGACGCGGATCAGTGATCGCAGGATGCAGCGAATAGTCGACCGCAACCTTCCCTTCGGCAAGCGCCATCTTCCGGTCGAGTCCCTGGCGGATCGATTCCCCCTTCTGCTGAATCTGGAAATCAACCACCGTGGTCACACCGCCGCAAGCAGCTGCGATCGTTCCGCTCTTGTAATCATCCTGAGCATAGGTTCCCATAAAAGGCATACAAAGATGAGTGTGGGGATCGATCGCTCCGGGCAGAACATACTTGCCGCTGGCATCAATGACCTCGTCCGCCGTGCAACAAAGGTCAGTTCCGATCGTGACGATCTTGCCGTTTTCAGCCAGAACATCCGCCATATAACTTCCGGTGGAGGTGACGATCAGCCCCCCCTTGATCAATAAACTCATGCTCATCTCCCTTACGTCTTATTTGAATGCTGCCAGCTTAAGCTCAGCTTCCAGCTGTTCTCCCATAACGGCAGTCTCGCGTCGTTGCCAGTCGCTAGGCTGCTGCTTATAGCTAATCAGCCCGGAGACCGGACAGACAAAACTGCAGACCATGCAACTCAGACACTTATCCTCAATCAGAGTGGGACGCCGCAGCAGCGGATCCCACTCGAGCGCCTGCCCGGCGGAGTCGTTGCAGACGGTCAGGCATTGCCCGCAACCGACGCAGCGATCAAGATCATAACTGGCGACTCCCTGGCTCTCGAGATCGAATTTGTCGGTATCTTGCAGGGTGGGCAGGGCCTTGCCGACCAAATCGACTACCCGTTCGATATCACGCTCGACCATGTAGTCGGAAAGCCCTTCGATCATGTCCTCCACGATACGATAACCGTAGTGTATAATTCCAGTGGTCACCTGGATGGTGGAGGAGCCAAGTAGAATGTACTCGAGGGCATCGATCCATGTTTCGATGCCGCCCTGACCGGATAGGGGAAGCCCAAGCCTTTCGCATTTGGCCAAGTCGGCAATGAAGCGCAGCCCGATCGGCTTGACCGCTGGGCCAGAAGTTCCACTAATCGCGCCGATACCGGCAACCTTTGGGCGCACCGTCCAGTCATCAAGCCCGACCTGGGAGAGCCCCCTGACGGTGTTGATGGCAGCGATGCCATCGGCCCCACCCTGTTTTGCATAAAGGGCTGGCTCGGTCATGTCGGTGATATTCGGCGTCATTTTTGCCAGCACCGGGATCGAAACCGCCTTCTTGACCGTCTCGGTAAACTTCTCAATCAAATGGTTGGCCTGACCAACTTTGTGGCCGGAACCTTCAATTGTCATATGAGGACAGGAGAAGTTGAGCTCAAGCATGTCCGCACCATTGTCCTCCGAGGCTTTCGCCAGGTAGGCCCACTCCTCGTTCGAGAAACCCATGATGCTTGAGATGATGATTTTGTCCGGATAGTTCTCCTTCAAATAGAGAAAATCGAGCAGGTTGTCCTTCAGGGAGCGATCCGATATCTGCTCGACGTTCTGTAGGCCGACCAGCCGCTTGCTGCCGTAATGATACGGGTTCATCCTAGGTGAAGGATGAACAATGCGCACCCGGTCAGAGTTAAGGGTCTTGAAGGCAACCCCACTCCAGCCCGCCTCGAAAGCCTTGGCGACCATCTCCGCGCTATTGGAAACGGGTGACGATGAGAGCAGGAAGGGATTCTGAAATTTAACTCCGCAAAAATCGACGGACAGGTCAACTTTTTTTCCGGCCATGATTATGCCTCCTTCTTCGACAGATATTCGATGATGGCCATGGCCGCCACCTTCCCGTCATTGACAGCATCCACCACCAAGGCGGGCCCTCGAACGATGTCGCCACCGGCAAAGATGCCTTCGACCGACGTTGTCAATGTCGCGGCATCCGCCTGAATCAACCCATTCTGATCCACATCGACATTCGGATACCAAGACGGAGAACCGCTCTCAGCCTGATTACCGATCGCCTCGACAACAATGTCAGCATCCAATACCCACTCGGAACCTGCAATCGCCTTCGGTATCCTGCGACCGGTGCCTTTCGCTTTTTCCAAGCGGGTCCGAACCAGCCGCAAGCCCTCAATTTTTTGCTGGTGATTAATCACAAAGTCGACAGGCTGATTCAACAGCAGAAAATGTACACCAGTCTCAAGTGCTTCGATCCGTTCAACCTCTTCGGCCGGCATCTGCACAAAGGAACGGCGATAAACCAGATAAACGTCTTCGGCACCGAGCTTCACGGCCGCTTCAGCACAGTCAATTGCCACAGAACCGCCACCGATCACTGCAATGGTACTCCCCTTGATCTTGTTGCGAAGAGCCTCAAACTGCTCATCGCGTAACGAGGCCAGGTACTCCACAGAAGTCATGAGACCGTCCACATTGCTGACCTCAGGGTGCAATCTCGACGCAGCCCAGAGCCCGGTTGCGAGAAAGACAGCGTCGTAGCCATTTTCTAGAAGTTCTTCGACCTGACCCGCCTCTCGGAGCGGGGCGTTGCAGCGAAACTCGACCCCCAGCTCCTTGATCTCCTGCAGTTCGTGCTCGAGAAAATCGACATCGTAACGATACGATGGAACCCCGTAGCGGATCACCCCACCTGCCTCGGGGCGCGCTTCGAAGATGGTAGCCTGGCAACCCTGCTTCGCCAGTTCGGCCGCGCAACTGAGCCCTGCAGGCCCCGACCCGACTACTGCCACTTTCTTCCCATTCGACTCAGAAGCTTCTAAAACCTTGATATTACGCTCCCAGGAGTGCTCCACCAGAAACCTCTGGATCTTGGCAATCTCGACTGGACGGCTGATTTCGGTCGCGCAGCACTCTTTTTCGCAGAGCCTGTCCGCAGGACAGAGAACACCGCAAGCCCCGCCGAGGATATTATTTTCCTTGATGGTTCGAATGGCGCCAGTCACATTCTTCAGCCGAAGCTTACGGATAAAGGTCCCAGGATCGGTATCGGCTGGACATGCCTTGGAACAGGGTGCGTCATGACACAAGAGACAGCGCTCTGATTCGGCAACAGCCTGATCAAGAGAAAATCCCTTGGCCATCCTTTGGAAATTTTCAGGGTCGTACACGGCGTAGCCTCCTTGCGTAGAGCGTAATTGTTAGTAATTCTAAATTGGTCATCAGGAACATGGATAGTGTTTGGAGACCGCCTGGCATCATCCATACAGAGCAGGACAGGAACGCTATTGGCGATGTGAAGAAAGTGGGGCCGAGTCACGGATGACTCGACCCTTTCATCTTAAATTAGAATACCCACTTCACCATGGCCTGAGGAAGGGATTCATCGACTCCATCTATGCCGAATTTGTTGTGCCAATAGATGTATTCCACACCAGCCCAGAGACTGTCGGATGCTCCCCAGAAATTTCCAACATCGAGCAGCAGGCGTGGTTGAAAATCGATATTGAACTCGGTCGTCCCTTCCGAACCGGCAATATCGGCAAACCCTTCAAAGAGCATTTTTGCAGAACCGACAGTGAAAGGAAGTGCCCATACAGGGGTGATCTGGTAAGTCTGACCACTCTCATTCGGGTTGTCACGCACGTAGATGTTGATATCGGCAAATGCGAATTTGGGAAGATCTAGACTGAAGCCTACTCCGTAAAGATAGTTATGGGAATAGATCCCCATCTCTAGGGTTCCCGCCAGCAAAACATCCTTAACGAAGGCAAAGGAAAGGTCTTTGCCAGAGATTTTACTGATGCTCAGTCGTGGGGAGAATTCAGCATACAGGTCGTTGGTACTATCCTGCCCATCCTTCAAAGGATTGATGACGTCAAGAAAGAAAAAGTTATCTCCATACTTCCAGCCGTTAGCATGTTCGAAGGTCAGAGTCGAGCGCGTGTTATCTCCCAGTTCGTAGCCGTTTCCGTAAAGTAACTGGATGTTACTCGTTTGCCACTGGGCAGCCCCGGCCAAGGCCTCGGTGGTACCACATACCGCCAACAGGGCGATCATGACAAGAATGGTTGCAATCCGATTCAGGCTCTGGTGGAAAATTGTGAAGTTCATGACGATCTTACTCCTTAAGTTAAAGTGGTTAGTGCCAGAGCTGTTAGTGCCCGGCGGATAGATATTCGTCGTTAATCAATCTGTCTTGGGATCTTGTCCTGACCGGGTCAGACCAATTCCCCGACTGGTCAGTTGCCAATAGAGGATGCCGCCAAGAGCGGAGCCGGTGAACCAGCCGAAATCGTAGAACCACATGAAATGTCCGGTCGTCAATGCCGTCAGAGTCAACGCAACCGGAATGAAGAATGCGAGCATCCCGGCGATATTAACGTTGGGATACTCTCCTCCGGTCTTATAGATATCGATGAGGTTTACCTGCTGCTTCCTGGTGATGAAGTAATCGACGATCATGATGCCGGCTATCGGCCCGAGCATGCTTGAATAGCCGAGCAGCCAATTGGAATACATGCTCTCCACGCTGACATCGGATTGTACCCACTGCAGCTTCCGCAGAAGTTCCCAGCCCATCAGCAGGATGCCAACAAAGCCGGTCAGCAGGGTTCCCCGCTTCATGTTGATATATTTGGGGAAGGCATTCTGGAAATCGTTGGTCGGCGAAACGACATTCGCCGCGATATTTGTCGAGATGGTCGCGATAATGATTATGATCATCGACACGATGACCCAGAAGGGGCTGTCGATCTTCCCAATAAGGGAGATCGGGTCAGAGACCGACTCGCCGACCAGCGTCGTGGACGCTGCAGTCAAAACCACCACGAGAGTGGCCAAGAGAAACATGGTCAGTGGCAGGCCGATGATCTGGCCGAGTACCTGGTCTTTTTGCGAACGGACAAAACGACTAAAATCTGGAATATTCAAAGACAGAGTGGCCCAAAAACCGACCATGGCGGTTAGTCCACCGAAGAAATATTTCCAGAAGGAAGCACCTTCAGGGCGGCTGGGGGGAGCATCAAGCAGCTGCACATAATCGATCTGCGGGGAAGCCCAGAAAATCAGGCCGACCCCGACTGCCAGCAGCAGGGGGGCCGCCAAGGTTTCGAGCCACTTGATCGACTCTGATCCCCTGATTGCGACATAGATATTCAGAGCCCAGAAAATAAAGAAACCGAGAACCTCTCCGGTCCCTCCGAGGCTGGCCCAACCGTCAGATATTGCGGAGAGCAGCAGATGGATAGCCATGCCGCCGAACATGGTCTGGATACCGAACCAACCGCAAGCGATCAGAGCCCTGATCAAGGCCGGGACGTTGGAACCGTAAATCCCGAAAGGGGAACGAAGCAGTACCGGGAAGGGCACACCGAATTTGGTGCCGGGAAAGGCGTTGAGTGTCAACGGAACCAGCACGATGATATTTGCCAGCAAAATCGTGATCAGGGCCTCGGTTACGTCGAGCCCAAAGTAGGAGGTCAACACGCCGCCCAGAGTATAGGTGGGCACACAAATAGCCATTCCCACCCACAGAGCAGCAACGTTCCAGGTTGTCCAAGTTCTCTGCTTGACCTTCGTGGGTGCAATGTCCTCATTGTAGTGGGGGCTATCAAAAACGTCCTGCCCCACCTCCAGCTCAACAAACTCCCCCGCTTGAATGATACGCGACTCGTCCTGTCTCAACTTAAGCTCCGACATTTTGTTCCTCCTCTGAACTATCTTGCAAAAGCCTATTATCCCCTGAGAACTGGAACTGTTCTGCTCCTGCAAACGCCTGTGCCGCGAGGCAGCAAGCCCCCGCAATACAGCCTCATGGCCACTCTATTTTTTTCTGCCCCTACGGCAGAAAAAACATTTAAAAAAAATGTCTAAATAAGAAGATGTTTTGAAGCCTATCTACCCTTAAAAGCTCAGAAATAATCAGACAGCCCCGTTTTTTTTCATCATCCAACCAAAAACCACAAACACTGTTTGTTTTACCATCTGGTAAAACATATTGCACACTGCATCGTGCTGTCAAGATTATTTTAACTTCTGTTTAATTTTTTATACATTCTTCAGGATGAGCCAAGCACATGAAGTGCCTGACAAGCTCTAGCAAGACATCACCCGACAAGCTACAGACAACACAAATGAGCCACAGCTGACAGGCGCCTGTCAGCTGAACGCCTCCAACTGCATTCAACATCACAAACGTTGCAGCGAAGAATCCTTTCAACTCAAAACTGCCATAGGGTGCGAAAAAAATTGCAAGAACTTGATGTGCATTTGAAAATTGAAAGATTCGTGATCATCTTGACGAGGAGAACTTTTTCAAGCCTCCTAAACTCAAAGCTCTGGAATCAGAACACAACTGCAGGCAGGAAGCCGTTTAACCATTTGGTAAAAAATGCTATGCTTCGATGGAGCATGGAGGACGAGAATGGGAGAGGGAGTGGGTTCTTACTTCCGGTCGCTCATGTGCCAGAGTCTCACGGTTGGGTAAAAAAGTAGACAGACAGGACGCTGCATATCCGAAAGGCACATTGAATGAGCAACAACCCGGCGGAAAAACCGAAACAAACGCAATACTCCCGCAGTCGCCAGAAACATGAAGCCCGAATTTTACAGGTAGCAGAAGAGGTGTTTGCGCAGTTCGGCTACAACGGCGCGACCATCGACACCATCGCCGAGCGGGCCGGCCTGTCGAAGCAGAACATGCTTTATTACTTTTCCTCAAAGCACCTGCTGTACCAAAAGGTGCTGGAAAATATCCTTGGTATCTGGCTGGACAGCATGGCGCTGCTCGATCAGTCCGGAAAAGATCCGGCATCGAAACTCGAAAACTATATTCGGAGAAAAATTGAACTCTCACGAACCCGACCGAACGGTTCAAAGGTCTTTGCAACCGAAATTATCAACGGTGCCCCCCATCTTTCCGAGGAGATCAAGACAAAGCTGCTCTCTCGTTTCGAAGAAGATGTCAGACTGGTGGAAAGCTGGATCTCCGAAGGAATGATGGATCCCATCGAACCCAAACACCTCTTTTTCATGATCTGGTCGACCACCCAGACCTATGCAGATTTCTCTGCCCAGATTGAAATCATTCTCGGAAAGAAAAAACTCACCGCCTCTGACTTTGAAGATGCAACCAAGCTAGTCTCCCGTGTGATCCTCAAGGGGACTGGATTGAGACGATAAAGAGGCTACCCGTCTATAATTTCAAACAATCTTCTTGAGCACCTACCGTAAGTAGCAGCAAAAAAGATCAACTGCCATCCTCCTTGTTGAATTTTTACATTTTCCCAATCAACTGATGTGTTATCCATGTGAGCAGAATACACAACCTTGGATCTATATAAGTGAGATTTAGCAGGTGGACATCAATATCTGCGAGCGCTTACGCACTATTCGTGAAAGGTATGGTTTTTCTCAACGTTCCTTGGCAAAACGGGCTGATGTCACAAATGGTATCACTTCCATGATCGAGGAAAACAGCATGGGTCAACCTTCGATGCCGATTGACAGGGCTCTAACAAATCCTCAGGATGTGCACATTTTCCAGGTTACGATAACACCATGGACAGGGGCAAAAACCCGGCCAGTCATTCAACGATCGGACTCCCCTTCCCCCTAATGACCACCAAGGTAGGCCTTACGAACCTCGGGATCTGCCAGGAGTTCGTCACCAGTGCCGGAGAGGCGGATCTCTCCGTTGACCATCACGTAGCCACGGTCGGCCAATTTAAGGGCATGATTGGCATTCTGCTCCACCAGAAAGATCGTCGTACCGCGCGCCGCGATATCTGCCAGATTGTCAAAGATCTGCTTAACGATAATCGGTGCTAATCCCAAGCTCGGTTCATCCAGAAGTAACAGCCGCGGACGCCCCATCAGTGCCCGACCGATCGCCAGCATCTGCTGTTCACCTCCAGACATAGTTCCGGCCCGCTGCTTGCGACGTTCTTTCAGCCGGGGAAACTTTTCATAGGTTTCGGCTAAATCCGCATCGGCATGTTCAAGCCCGATGGGCATCGTTCCCATCAGCAAGTTTTCTTCAACCGTCATAGCAGGAAAGATGCGCCGCCCCTCCGGGACCTGGGCAATACCGAGGCCAGCGATCTGATGTGTCGGCACGTTGGTGATCTCCTCGCCCAGATATCTGATCTGACCGCTGGAGGGTCTGGGTTCACCAAAAAGGCTCATCAGCAAGGTCGATTTACCCGCCCCATTGGCTCCGATCAGGGTCACGATCTCACCTTCATCGACATGCAAAGAAACTTTCCTTAACGCCTGGATCGGCCCATAAAAGGTGTCAATATCGATTAATTCGAGTAAAGGCTGGTCACTCATGCGCTTATAGTCTCCTGCAGGCGACTCTCATCGGTAGCGCTGTCAGGGGCAGCGACGGTATTTGAATAGTCCTCCCCAAGGTAGGCAGCAAGCACCGTGGGAGAGTTTTCGATGTCATGCGGCGTTCCCTCGGCGATAATTTCCCCATGATCCAGAACGACGATATGCTCGGAGACATCCATGACCATCCCCATATCATGTTCGATAAGCAGGACAGTGACCTGATGCTGGTCTCTGAGTAGTCTGATCAGGGTACTCAACTCCTCGGTTTCCTTGGGGTTAAGCCCGGCAGCAGGTTCATCCAGGCAGATCAACTTCGGCCCTGTGGACATTGACCGAGCGATTTCCAGGCGGCGCTGGTGCCCATAAGGAAGCTCACCCGCGAGGCGGTTGGCATCATTTTCCAACCCAACGACTTTCAGCCAGGCGTGGGCGCGATCAATGGAATTCCGTTCCGAGCGCCGGAAAGCCGGGGTCTGCAGCACACCCGAAATCGGGTTACGGTTGATCTGCATATGTTGGGCGACGAGTAGATTCTCGATAGCCGTCATCTCGCGAAACAGTCGGATGTTCTGAAAGGTCCGTGCTACCCCGGCCTGGGCAACCAGGTGAGATCCTCCAAACAGTTTGTAATACAGACATTTGGCCAACTGTGGTGGATTGAGGAAATCCTTGGGATGAAGCTTTTCCCCCAGAACCTGGACAAGGTTGATGTCATGGTCGCCACTGTGAAAATGGATGCTACCGCTGGTTGCCCGATAAAAGCCGGTGATGCAGTTGAATACAGTAGTCTTGCCAGCGCCGTTCGGGCCGATCATAGCGGAGATTGTCCCTTGCCGGATATCAAAGTTGACGTTGGCCAAAGCCTGGATACCGCCAAATCTCATTGCCAGATTTCGTATGGACAGGAGAGGTTTTCCAGTTTCAGAATTCATGATGCCGGTTCTCCTATGTCATAGGCTTTGCGTTTGATCCGGATCAGCCCTCTCGGTTTCCAGACCATCATCAAGACCATGGCGACACCGAACATCAGCACACGGTATTCGGCGAAATCCCGGAGCACTTCCGGCAGGATCGTCAGGACCAGAGCGGCGACAATTACGCCCACCGTTGAGCCGAGTCCACCCAAAACGACAATGGCCAGAATGAGGGCGGATTCAAAGAAAGTAAAAGAGCTGGGATTGATGAAACCTTGGTAGGTGGCGAAGAACACCCCGGCAATGCCGCCGACCATCGCACCCATCATAAAAGCGGACAGCTTAACGGTCACGTGGTTAATGCCCAGTGAACGACAGGCGATCTCATCTTCGCGTAAGGCCTCCCAAGCCCTGCCCATCGGCATCTGCTTGAGTCGGGTCACAAACAGAATCATCAGGCAGACAACGGCAAACAGAATCAGGTAGATAAAGATATACTTGTAGCTAGGACTATAGGCGATATCAAAATATTCGTGAAACGGGATACCGCCCTGCTTTGCCCTACGCGTAAATTCAAGCCCGAACAAGGTCGGCGAAGGTGCGGAAGCGCCGTTCGGGCCACCGGTAATCTCGAGCAGGTTGTTCAGTACCAGGCGGATGATCTCGCCAAAGCCGAGGGTCACGATCGCCAGATAGTCGCCATGCATCCGCAATACCGGAAAGCCGAGCATAGCGCCGAACAGTGCCGCTCCAAGTGCAGCCACCGGCAGCATGGTCCAAAACCCCATATCGAAATATTGTGCTCCCATCGCCAGAGTGTAGGCGCCAACAGCATAGAATGCCACGTAACCGAGATCGAGCATTCCTGCTAATCCGACGACGATATTCAGGCCCAGTCCGAGGAGGACATAAATCAACGCCAGGATGACGACGGTCAGCCAGTACTTTCCCAGAACGAGGGGGAGGCTCAGACCAGCCAGCACCAGGACAGGGATTACCAAGTACTGATACTTACTCTTCGTAAGGCTGGCGACAGTGACCCCGGCGTCTCTTTTTCCGATCAGTTTTCCCAGGTAGTACCGGCCTTTTTCCGTCTGTATAAGGTAGGAAATCAGAAACCGACCGACGGCAACCACCAGCGCGATCAGCAGCGGCCGCATTAATTCATTTTGAACCGTGTAGCCTTTCAGAACCAGCCCCGAGATGGGGCCAAAAATGATCAGGGCCAGAATTCCAGACCAGAAACCGTCGATCACGGCCTTGCGTAGTGAAGCTTTTTGTTGCATCGACATAAATCAGACCTTCTCGATTTCAGGTTTTCCCAGTAGACCACTGGGCCGGAAGATTAGGACAAGCACAAGAAGAGCGAATGCAAACACGTCCTTGTAGTCGGAACTGACGAAACCAGAAAATAGCCCTTCTGCCATGCCGAGGACGATACCGCCAAGCATAGCTCCGGGAAGCGAGCCTATTCCGCCCAGAACTGCGGCGGTGAAGGCCTTGATACCAATCACGAAGCCGATGAAGAAATCGAAGGAGCCGTAATTGAGGGTTACCAGTACCCCCGCAAGGGCCGCCATTGAAGAGCCGATGACGAATACCGTCGAAATAATCCGGTTAGTATTGATGCCCAGGATTGCCGCCATTTTTCGGTCTTGTTGAGTGGCTCGACACTGACGACCCAAGGAAGTTTTCAGGATAATGTAGGTCAAGGCCGCCATACCGATAAACGAAGCGATCACGATCAAGATCTGGATATAGGTGATCTGAACGAACTGTTCCTCTCCTCCGAGCCGCACCACGCCATCGATCAGAATTGGCACCCCTTGATTTCTTGCACCCTGGCTGATCTGAACGTAGCTCTGCAGAACCAGCGACATACCGATTGCCGAGATCAGTGGCGCCAGTCGTGTCGATCCGCGCAAGGGGCGATAAGCGACCCGCTCGATTGCCCACCCGTAGGCGCCAGTGATCGCCATGGCCAAAAATAATGTCACGAGCAGGACAACTGGCAGGGAGGTAATACCTAAAGAGAAGATCAAAGACAGGATTATCGCCGTGAGATAGGCTGAGATCATGTAGATGTCGCCATGGGCAAAATTGATCATGCCGATGATACCGTACACCATGGTGTAGCCGATGGCGATGAGGCCGTAGATCGATCCCAGGGTCAGGCCGTTCAGAAGTTGTTGACCAAGTATGTAAATATCCATCGCGTGCCCTCTGTTCACAGTTCGTAAATGGTGAAGTCGGTTCGCCGCTTTTGCAATATATTTAACGGCGAACCGACTTCAGATTGGCAAACCTGATGATCGATTTCGGTCCGGAAAAACCTGAGGTCGAGCCACGCATGGCACACAAGCTGGCAGGCACCCGGGAGCCGAAGCAACCGGACCCCCGGACCAATTCCAATTAGAGTTGACGGAACTTGCCTTTCGCGTCCCACTGGTACATGACAAAGTCGGAGACTTTCAGGTCGCCCTTACTGTCCCAGCTCTTTTCCCCCAGTACGGTATTGACGCTGTTGCCATGCAGCCAGTCGGCCATTTTGTCGAGATTGGTGCTGTTGGTGGCATCCATGGCAGATGTCAGAGCCTGAATAGTCGCATAAGCATAAAGCGTGTAACCTTCTGGCTCATAGCCGCTAGCACGAAACGTCTCAATGACATCGCGACCAGTTTTCAGGGTCAGGGGGTCCTGGCCGAAGGTCATGTAGACGCCATCGACATATTTCGGGCCGCCTGCAGCAGTGACGAAGTCAGCAGAGTTGATTGCATCGCCCGAGATGAAGTCCGCGGTAATGCCCTGCTCACGTAGTTGGCGAACCAAAGGGCCGGCCTCGGTATGCAAGCCGCCGAAGAACAATGCATCCGCCTTGACCGACTTGACTTTAGTGACCAACGAGTTGAAATCTTTTTCGCCGCGAGTCAGACCTTCGTAGAGGACCTCGGTGACTCCCAGTGCCTTCATCCTGTCGATCATTGCATCAGCCAGACCCTGCCCATAGGAATCCTTATCGTGGATAACCGCTACCCGCTTGGCTTTCAGGTTGTTGATGATGAAGTTGGCGGCAACAGCACCCTGCTGGTCATCGCGACCACACATGCGGAAAACACCCTTCATCTGGCGCTCAGTTATTTTCGGGTTGGTCGACCCAGGAGTCATAACAAGAACATCGGCGTCGGCATAAATTTCAGATGCGGGGATGGTCGAAGAAGAGCAGTAATGACCGGCAACCGCCTGTACACTGTCCACATCCATCAGGCGATTGGCGACCGAGACGGCCTGCTTGGGCTCACAGGCGTCATCAGCTTTGACCACTTCGATCATCTTACCGTTAATGCCCCCAGCGGTATTGATATCTTTAGCCGCCTGCTCGGCACCCCGCCAGAACTGTTCACCGAATGCAGCATAACCCCCAGTGTGGGGACCGGCCACACCGATCTTGATCATGTCCGCAGCGTTTGCTGTTCCAGCAATGGCCAGCCCGCCAATCATTACCGCCAACAACAGGGATTTCCAAAATGAACGTTTCAGCATCTGTTCCTCCTTTGTTTGGTTAATGGTTCTCTGCAAATGCAATAGCCACCTAGCCAGCCTGCTGGACACTGAAATCAGTCTTGGGGAATGTTCATGAAGGACCGCATCCTTCGGTACAACATTCGTGGTTGAGACTCCACTGTGCCAGAATAGCTCGTATTTTCAGGAGGATATGAGTCTCCCTTGTTTTTTTGTTCAATCTCTGAGCAGTCGCCGCAAGCGACTACCTACTAAATAACCAGCTGGGCAGTTATCGATTCGCCGGATTTCGAAAGCATTGCCGTCCGACTCAGTGAATAACGGGTTTTTAATTTCTGTCATTTGGCCCTTGTACCATCATTTCTAGAGTAGCGCGCATACTAGCAATGTTTAAATATTTATACAATCGCAAAACAGAACATGGTTTGATTTTTTTTGCAGGCAGCAAATATCCGACAAGTGAAGATGTAGAAAACGACCCCACGACACATGAAGCGTAACAACTCACTAATAAGGCTGGCTTTCGCGGGCAACACGAACCACAGCTGGGGAAAGATGGAATACTTAACAACTCAAGGAGTAAAAAATAGAGCCGACAGCGATCTGAATTTTAAACATGACGGGGAAAATCGTTTTCATGGTCAAGGCGCAGCAAGTCAGAAAAAAAGGGCGCTGCTCTGCCCCTTCATCCCTACAGTCCCGACCAGAGTCCGTTACGCGTTATTCGCCGCCAGCATCGGCATCAACGCAAGCAAAAGACGGACGAAGAGAGTATGTGCTTGGATTGAATGAGTACTTCCAAAGTTCCGAGCAAAAGAGAGGCTTTAATTCCGGAACAGAAAACTCCAGATCCACACGGCTCCGCTAAAGAATATAGTGGTGATCTGCCAACTTCTCACAGACGTTGATGTTCTGCTCGTCAAACCGCATCTGCGGAGGCTTGACCTTCGCGCTCCAGAAAATCTATCCGCTACATTTTTGGACCAACTGCACGGCGGTCATGGGCGGTAGTGGGTCATCTTTCATGGACCTCTCACCACGAAAAGTCCGGAACCCGGAGCTATCCAGCATTGGCCCGCTCGATCATCGCACTGAGCAACACGTTGCATCCAGCGACAAGATCGGTACGCTCGGCATTTTCGATTTCGTTATGGCTGATCCCATCTTCACAGGGGATAAAGATCATGCTTGCCGGGGCAATATCCGCAATATAGCAGGCATCGTGTCCGGCACCGGCAAAGATATCCATATGACTGTAACCGTGAGCAAGAGCACCTTCGCGTACCGCCTTAATACACTCATCGGAGAAAATAACCGGCGCGTAGTACCAGATCGGATCCAGCTTCAGTTCGACACCGTCCGCACCGGACAGCTGCTCACAAAACCTCTTAAGCTCTCCATCCATCTTGCTCAGAATAGGGTCTTCGGGGTGGCGCAGGTCAACCGACATAGTCACCCGACCGGGAATGGTGTTGCGCGAGTTGGGATGAATCTGCATGAAACCGACAGTTCCACAAGCGTGAGGCTGGTTGGCATTGGCGATTCGCTCAACCTCGCTGACCAGTTTTGCGGCAGCTGTCAGAGCGTCGCTGCGTAGTGGCATCGGAGTGGTGCCGGCGTGAGACTCGCGCCCACTGATAGTTACATCATACCAACGCTGTCCCTGTCCCTTATTGACGACTCCAATGGTCTTGCCTTCGGCCTCCAGATAGGGGCCCTGCTCAATATGCGCTTCGAAAAAGGCTCCGATGGGGCGGGCTTCGGCTGGAACGTCACCGGCATAGCCGATACGCCTGAGTTCATCGCCCAAAACCTTTCCGTCGATATCGGTCTTTGCCAGAATCTCTTCAAGGGTGAAGCGGCCAGCAACCACCCCGGAGCCCATCATTGCCGGGGCGAAACGGGAGCCCTCTTCGTTGGTCCAGACCGAGACCTCTATCGGTGCTGTGGTTTCGATTTTGTGGTCCTGCAGCGTTCTGAGGATCTCGACACCGGCCAAGACCCCAAAGACACCGTCGAACCTGCCGCCGGTCGGCTGGGTGTCGAGGTGGCTGCCGGTCATGATCGGTGGCAGGTCATTGTTGTGACCGGGACGGCGAGCAAAGATATTGCCCATTTGATCGACGGTGATCGAACATCCGGCAGCTTCGCACCACTGAACAAACAGGTCGCGTGCCTCCTTATCGAGTTCAGTCAGCGCCAATCGGCAACAGCCGCCTTTTTCGGTTGCTCCGATCTTCGCCATATCCATCAGCGACTGCCAGAGCCGCTCCCCGTTTATGGTCACACTCTTCATAATTAATCCACTCCTGTGTAAAAGAGACTGCCGAAGCCTTTTTTATCCGGGCAGCATCCGAGTGCCCTGCCGGATCAGAGGACCGGTGCACATGCGTCCCCGCGGAACAACAGCTGTCATGCCCAAACCTGTCGGCCCGGACGCCCGAAGGCAGCCGGGCCGCAAACAAACCAGATTACTTATTGCTCGGGAAAGAGAACTGGGAGCCTTCCCGGACCCCGGCGGATGGCCAGCGCTGGGTGATCGTCTTACGCCTGGTGTAGAAACGAACGCCATCGGGACCGTAAGCGAACAGGTCGCCGAACAGCGAGCGCTTCCAGCCACCGAAGCTTTGGTACGCTACCGGCACCGGCAGAGGAACGTTAACGCCGACCATGCCGACCTTGATATTGTCGGTAAAGTAACGAGCAGCCTCGCCGTCGCGGGTGAAGATGCAGGTCCCGTTACCATATTCATGGGCGTCGATCAGATCCATCGCCTCTTGCTGAGTATTGACCCTAACAATCGAAAGGACCGGGCCAAAAATCTCGTCCTGGTAGATCTTCATGTTTGGAGTCACTTTATCAAACAGACACCCGCCGAGGAAATAGCCGTTCTCATGCCCTTCGACCACTAGGTCGCGGCCGTCAACCACCAGTAGCGCGCCTTCTTCGACACCCAAGTCGACATACCCCTTGACCTTTTCAAAATGCGGCTTGTTGATCAATGGCCCCATATCGTTGCTGTTGTCGGTCCCTGGCCCGACCTTCAGCACTTCGAGCTGCGCCTTCAGTTTGGCGACCAGGGCATCGCCCGTATCCTCACCGACGGCCACAACCACCGGTATTGCCATGCAACGCTCGCCGCAGGAGCCGTAAGCGGCGCCCATCAACGCATTGACAGCGTTATCAAGATCGGCATCCGGCATGACAATAGCGTGATTCTTGGCACCGCCCAGAGCCTGGACCCGCTTGCCGTTGGCGGTCCCGGTAGAATAGATGTATTCGGCAATCGGGGTCGAGCCGACAAAGCTAACCGCCTGGACACGGGGATCGTTCAGCAAGGTATCGACCGCCTCCTTATCGCCATTGACCACATTCAGCACTCCTGCGGGCAGACCAGCCTGCTGGGCCAACTCTGCTATATACATAACCGAGGAGGGATCCCGCTCTGATGGCTTGAGGATAAAGGTGTTACCGCAGACAACCGCCAAGGGCCACATCCAGGCGGGAACCATGGCAGGGAAATTAAACGGAGTAATGCCGGCGACCACCCCCAAAGGCTGGAACTCGCTCCAGGAATCGATTGCGGGTCCGACATTCTTGGAGTGCTCGCCCTTAAGCAGTTGCGGCGCACCACACGCAAAGTCGATATTTTCAATAGCGCGACCAAGCTCACCCATAGCGTCATTGAGAACTTTTCCGTGTTCGTCGGTAATCAACTGACAGATTTTCTCGGCATTTTGCTCCATGAGCCCTTTGAGCTTAAACATGACCTGCGCCCGCTTGGTCGGCGGAGTATCGCGCCAAGCCGGATAGGCTGCTTCAGCGGCAGCAATAGCCTCTTCAACGGTACTCTTGGGGGCCAACGCCACCTGCTTAGTTACCTCGCCGGTCGCCGGATTATAAACATCTGCAACCCGACCGGCAGCGCCGGAGACCATCTTCCCATTAATTAAATGTTCAATTATCTTTGCCATCTTACTGACCTCCACTTAAGTGATTGCCCGACAACAGATCACCAAGACCAGCCCGGGCTGTATTTATTTGACCTAACTGTGCTTGACCGCATCGTTCAACTCTAATCTGTCCATTGAACTTAAACCAACCTATCACTGTTTAAAAAATTATACAAAGTAAAAAATTATATCCCTTCAAAATGCCTTGCCGACACCAAGAGTCACCACATGACCAGACAACAGCCGCCCTAGGAGAGCGGTTTGGATGCCGAAGGATATCCAGCCAGGCAACGGACAAGAGCCTCAGCTCGGGGAGTCGTCGAACTAGGATATTACCTAAAATACTATCCATCGCGACAACTGCTCCATTTTTGCCAAGCCCCTGCCTTTGGTTAGCATTTTAAACACAGTTAGGAAAATCAGGAAGATTAACGAAAAGAGGGGAGCTGCCGCGAGGCCCTACCATGGAGCAGCCCCAAAGAAACCGGCCAATGGAGCCGAAGAGTGCTGAGAGCTGAGAGCTGTAGCTTTAAAAGCTCAAGCCGTCCCAAAGTTCAACCTGGAAATGTCGGCCAAGGAACAACAGAAAGAACTGGGCGGCTGCACGACAATAAAGAGCCTAAGCAAAAACCCAGAAGTTTGAGAACAGATCCTGGTCCACCGGAGAGCTCATGGCCGTAACTAATGGGCCGAAAAGGATCTGAAATATGGGCCAAACAGCTGGATCTGTAGCCGGTCACGGATTGCCAGACAACCTCTCAGGCCGAAACAGCGCAGCCTTCCCCCCTTCCGACGCCGAGGACTTTCTTCACGCCAGCGAGCGCAAAACCTCCGCCACCGTCCCAAACAACTGATCAACTTCCTTCTTTTCAATAATCAACGGCGGCGAAAGTGCAATGATGTCGCCGGTGGTCCGAATCAACACACCCTTTTCGAAACAACTCAAGAAGGCCTCGAAAGCCCGCTCACCCGGACCACCAGGACGTGGTTCCAACTCGATGCCAGCCACCAGCCCGACATTGCGCAGATCAATCACGTGGGGCAAGCCACGCAGACTATGCACCGCATCCTCCCAGTAATCGTGGAGCTCTGCGGCGCGTGTCATAAGTCCTTCTTTCAGATAGACATCAAGGGCAGCATTAGCGGCAGCACAGGCCAGCGGGTGCCCGGAATAAGTGTAGCCATGGAACAGTTCGATACCGCTATCGGAACCCTCCATAAAGGCGTCATAAATCCCCTTACGCACAAGCACTCCACCCATCGGAACGGTACCATTAGTCATCCCCTTAGCCATGGTAATCATGTCAGGGACGACACCGTAATGCTGACTGGCGAAAGAGGCTCCTAGCCGTCCGAATCCGGTAATCACCTCATCAAAAATCAAGAGAATTCCGTACTTGTCACAAATTTCCCGCAGCCGACGAAGATAACCCTGTGGCGGCAGCAGCACACCCGTTGAACCGGCAACCGGCTCGACGATCACTGCGGCAATTGTCGAAGCACCATGCAAAGCGACGAGCGACTCGAGAGCATCGGCGTGGTGTGCCCCCCACCCCGGCTCCCCACGACTAAAAGCATTGTGCCCCAGATCATGAGTATGCGGAAGGTGATCAACCCCCGGCAGGAGGCTACCGAAAAACTTCCGGTTATTGACCATGCCACCAACGGATATACCACCAAAACCGACACCATGATAGCCCCGCTCACGGCCAATCAGCCGCTGCCGTCCGCCTTCGCCCCGCACCACATGGTAAGCCAGAGCAATTTTCAGCGCCGTGTCGACAGCTTCTGATCCCGAATTGGCAAAAAAGACATGATTGAGATCGCTAGGCGCAAGATCCGCAAGCCGGCCAGCCAACTCAAATGAATCAGGATGCCCGATTTGAAAGCCCGGGCAATAATCAAGCTTGGCTACTTGCTGCTGAACAGCCTCTACAATTTGCCTGTGCCCATGCCCGGCATTGACACACCAAAGACCGGCAGTACCGTCCATTATTTTGCTGCCGTCCTTAGCAGTGTAGTACATCCCCTCGGCAGCCACTAGCATGCGCGGATTCTTCTTGAACTGCCGATTGGCGGTAAAAGGCATCCAAAGAGCCTGTAAATCCAGATCAGCTATCTGCCCGGTCTTGACCTCTTCGTCATTCAACATGCAACACCTTCCTTACTTCTACAACCTGTCCAGAACGTCATTCAACCCTTAAACCGTTGGAGGCGAGCAACTGCTGATGATTTCACACACCTCATCTCCAACATTACAAAAACGGTGCGGAAGTCGACTGTCAAAGTAATAGGCGTCCCCGGGGCCAAGGCTGTGTACCTGACCGCCCACTATGAGCTCCAACCGACCACGCAGCACCACACCACCCTCTTCAGATTCGTGACGCAACATCTCTTTACCGCTGTCCGCACCAGGCTCGATTCGCTCATGCAGGATCTGCATGGCCTTATCCTTCAGATTCGATCCTACCTGGCGAAACGAGAACCCCCCGCTGCCGATCTCCACCAGCTCATCTGCGGAATAGACAATCTGCTCCTTGGCGAGCTGCCCATAGGTAAAGAAATCCGCCAGAGAGAGGGGGAACGCACCCAAAATCTTCTTAAGCGTGGCCACGGATGGGCTATTCCGATTCTGCTCAATCATCGAGATGATACCGTTGGTCACATCGGCTCGCTTTGCCAGTGCTCGCTGAGAAAAGCCGTACATTTCGCGGATAGTGCGCAAACGCTTGCCGATATCAAAATCCATGTCCTCCAACATCTTAACTCCTTATTTCTGGGCTCCAGGTGCCTTTTCCAACCAGCGAATGAGACATACTCGAAAGCCCTAGCCGCCATCCAGTGTTTAATATACCAGCACAAACAAACAAAATACAACCAGAAGAACTAGGACATTGCCACTGTCCTTAACTTCAAACCAAGACAAACACATGAACCCTAAATATCAACCCGTACCAAAAGACTGGGACGTGGCCACCCGCCACATATTTGTCATATTCCTTATACAAATGCCCTAACCAAACCCTCCAAATAAGCCATCCACCTCTGTTTAACATTGCAGCCCAGCACCAACACCAAAAGAGGAAACAATGAAGAAATAACAGTCACAAACACTGAACAAAACTTTTTTCTTGTATAATTTTTTAAACACTGATAAGTCTCAATAACTGAGAAAAGACTATCTGAGAAGATCCACTCTCGGAGTTACTAATATTACTAGCAAGAAACACAAAATGTATTGGAGTGATTGACTGGCGAACTTGGCCAGATTACTTCTCACACCTCAGAGGAGCTAAGCAATGAACATGAAATCCGAAAATACCATGACCGGACAAGAAATGGTCGCCCTGTGTAAAAAACATACATTATTTTCCTGGTCAGCGACGAATGCGGTCAACCCGATTCCATGGTCAAAAGCTGAGGGCATCTACTTTTGGGACACAGAAGGCAAACGCTACACTGATCTGAGCTCTCAGCTGGTCTGTACCAACCTAGGATACGGCAATCAGCATGTAATAGACGCCATCAAAAAACAAGTCGATGGGATCGCTTTTGCCGGCCCGAATATGGCAACGCAAATCCGCGCAGAAGTTTCGGAACTGCTGGCCAAATACACTCCCGGCGATCTGAATACATTTTTCTACACACCCGCCGGTGCTGAAGCGAACGAAAATGCAATCAAACTCGCCAAGCAGTATACTGGCCGCCAGAAAATTATGGTCCGCTACCGTTCCTACCATGGTGCTACCGCTGGTGCCGTGACCCTGACTGGCGACCCACGTCGTTGGCCTGCCGAGCCAAGCATTCCTGGCGTTATTCGCGTTTTCGATCCCTATGAGTACCGCTGTACCTTTAATGCAAATGGCTGCGAAGGCTGTTCTATGCCTTGCGTCGCTCACATCGAAGAAACTATCCAGTATGAAGGACCAAACAATATTGCCGCCTTCATCATTGAAACCGTTACCGGAACCAACGGCGTCATCATACCACCAACCGGCTACCTGAAAGCAGTGCGTGAACTCTGCACCAAATACGGAATCATGATGGTCTGCGACGAAGTCATGGTCGGCTTGGGTCGTACCGGCAAATGGTTCACCGTCGATCACTGGGACGTTGTTCCTGACATGATCACCATGGCCAAAGGGCTGACCTCTGCGTACTTGCCACTCGGTTGCGTGGCGATGAGTGACAAAATCGCAGCTCACTTTAGTGACAATGTCTTCGTTGGCGGCCTGACCTACAATGCCCATCCAATGTGTCTCGCTGCGGCAAAGGCCGTACTTGAGGTGCTGGTAGCTGAAGATCTGATCGGCAACTCTGAACGCATGGGCAAGGTAATGGCAGGGTTGATGGCTGACCTCAAAGAAAAGCACCCTTCGGTTGGCGATGTACGTTCACTCGGCTTATTTGGCGCCTTCGAACTGGTCAAAAATCGTCAAACCAAAGAGATGCTGGCCCCCTTCAACGGGACCAGCGAACCGATGAACAAGCTCGGCGCATACCTGAAGCAGAACGGTATCTCGACAATGATCCACTGGAACAAGCTGTTCTGCTGTCCGCCGCTGACCATCACCGAAAAACAGTTGCGTGAAACCTTTGCCATTCTTGATGAAGGGCTGAAGATCACCGACCAAGCAGTCGAAGGTTAGACCGCAGAACTTCATATAGGCCAAACAGGTGCCCCCTCCCCTCACAGTCGCACCTGCTTGGCCTATGTCAACCGGTCCATAAGCGTATCGGCAACCACTGACCCTGAAGGTACAGGATTAAACGCATGAGTCCAAAATCAGACCAGCGGACATATCGGGATGCCACGACAAGGGTCAAGTCAGGCGAAAAAATGACCAAAGAAAACCTGGCCTGGCTCGAGGAGCAGATGCCCCCCTATTTTGCTATTACCATGCAGGATGAAGTGGGAGCGGTCGGTGACCTTGCCGCCAGGCTTCAGGACTTGAAGAGTAATAAAAGAATAGTCCTGGCAGACCGGGATGACACCTTCATTCTGGCACGCCTGAACCGTCCCGGCTCCCTTTACGAGACCCTGCAATCGCTAGAAGACAAAGAGATCACCTATTCGCAGACCACTCAGTCACGTGAACCGATCCCTGGCACGGAACACAAACTTGAAGTGCTGCGATTCGAGTTCAGACGTAAGACAAACGAAGAAATCAACAATACTTGCGAAGTGATGATTCCCACTGGGATCGAGGAGAGTGTCGCCGCTGCCCTGAAACAGCACTACCCACGGGACAGTCGGAGCAAACTCGACCGACAGCTGCAACTGCTCTGGCTGAACAATGAGAACTACGTGCGCATCTCACCTGCCAGAAGAATTGCACAGACCCTCTGGCTCTACGCCAAGGGCAACGACCATGGTGGCATCTATCTCGATATCGAGGAGACCGAAGAGCCAGCCGAAGAGCGCGAATACCGCATCATGTTTGCCGTCGGCAACCCTCCGCGAAGAGGTTTCCTGCAGCAGATTTTTGAGGTCTTCAATCGTCTCAACATTGGGGTAAACCGCGCCTACAACCTGAATATCAACAACGGCATCCACCCCTACTTTCTTGGTACCTTTTATGTCAGGATACAAGAGAACAGGTTTCTGGCCAAAGAAACCGAACTCTATAACCGGCTAAAAAAAGAGCTCTACAACATCCAGATTCTCCGAAAAGAATCCTTCGCTTACGAGAATTTCGTTACCGAAGGGATAATGACCGGTGAAGAGGCCTCACTGGTTAACGCCTTTATCGCCTTCTGTCATACCCAGCTCGCACCGGACCCCTATGACTTTGAAGATGTCATGCGCGCCTTCAATTCCCATCCCGACATGTCTCTGCAGTTGGTCGAGCTGTTTCGCGTGCGTTTCGATCCAGAGGTGGAAAACCGTGATACGCTATTCCGCCTGACTCTGGAAAAGACAGCTGGTCTGATTGAGGAATTCAACACCGGTCGCCGCTACATCGACAGGGTCAGACGGGTAGTTTTCAGATGTTGCCTGACCTTTATTAAGCACACCCTGAAGACCAACTTTTTCGTCCCCGAAAAACACGCACTCTCCTTCCGCCTCGACCCCGCATATCTTAAGGATCTCGATCCCCAGTGCGTCTCCGATCTGCCCGAAGAACGTCCCTTTAGGATCACCTTCTTTTTTGCCCGCTACGGTTGCGGTTTCCATATCGGCTTCTCGGATATCGCCCGCGGCGGCTGGCGAACAATCATTACCGACGGCCGGGACGACTATGTCACTAACGCCAGCACCCTGTTCAAAGAGGTCTATGTCCTGGCTCACACCCAGCACCTCAAGAACAAAGATATCTACGAGGGTGGGTCGAAGATGGGGGCGATCCTGGTCGCAACCGATCTAAACGATAAAGATCTGGTCACCCAACGTCTCTACCGTCTCCAACACGGCTTCATCAATGCCTTCTTCGATATCTTCGTGACTGAAAACGGCCAAGCAAAAGACCCTCATGTCATCGATTATTACGGCGAGGATGAAGCGATCGAACTTGGTCCCGACGAGAATATGCACAACTCCATGATCGAGCATATTGCCAAGCTATCGACCAAGCGCGGCTACATGCTTGGAGCGGGGGTCATGTCGAGCAAACAGGTGGGCATCAATCATAAAGAGTACGGTGTCACCTCTGCTGGCGTCGTCAAATTTGCCGAAATTGCCATGCGTGAGCAAGGGGTGGATATCCACCACGACCCCTTCTCGGTCAAGTTCACTGGTGGTCCTAACGGCGACGTGGCCGGAAACGCCATGCGTCTACTACTCGAACGTTGCCCCAAAGCACAGATCCGGCTGGTCCTGGACGGGACAGGGGCGGTTTATGATCCGCAAGGAGTCGATCACACCGAACTGCAGCGGATTCTGTTGCAGAACGACGTGGAGGATTTTGCCCCGCAGACACTCAAGACGGGCGGATTCATGCTGTTCCGCAGCGTGCACCGTAAGGAAGGACTACGTAAACTCTACAAAAAAATAGTCCGCACCGATACCAGTCTTGCCGAAGAGTGGCTAACCCAGGACGAGTTCAATCGCGAGTTCAACAGCCTACCCTTCTGCGTCGAGACAGATCTGTTTATCCCTGCTGGAGGCCGGCCTGAAACAATAAATGACGACAACTGGCAAAAGTTTTTTAACGAGAAGAACACGCCCACGGCGCGGGTTATCGTTGAAGGTGCCAATTCTTTTCTCACCCCTGAAGCCCGCACCCGCCTACAGCAGAAGGGCATTGTCATCATGCGGGATGCCTCGGCCAACAAGTGCGGCGTCATCTCTTCATCCTACGAGATCATCGCCAACCTGCTGCTGAGTGATGAGGAGTTTATCGCCGACAAAGAGCGGTATGTATCAGATGTTCTGGACATCCTTGAGCAGCGCGCTGGCGACGAAGCCGAACTGATTTTCCGGCGTCACCGGGAGACAGGAAACCGCCTCTCTTACACTGAGATATCGGACTCCATCAGCATGGAGATCAACACCCATTACGCCAGACTGTTCAGCTTTTTCCAGCAGCGTCCTCATCTGTGTGAGCAGTCGTTGTTTGACCAAGTAATGCTTGAACACTTGCCGCGCATCATCAAGGAAAAGAATATCTACCGACAACGGCTGCAAAATCTGCCAGCAAAATATCAGTACGCCATCCTCGCCAGTGAAATTGCCTCCTCACTGATCTACCGGGGCGACCGGGACGCAGAATTCGAGGAGATGCTGACCGGCCACCTGAAAAGGAGTTTCCCCAGTCCGGATTCGGAAAACATACTACAATCAGTGGCACAATCAGCTTGAAACAAACGTCTCACCATGGATGACGTCGCTTATGAATACAGACAGGATCCAAGGTCTGATCAAGGAAGGTAGCATGTTAAAAGTTGGCAAGGAGGGCACTGCCTACTGGAACAAGGATTGCGTGATGATACCGACAGAAAATAGCTTTCGGCACAAGGATTATCTATAAATGCCCACAGCCAATGACGTAGCGAGCTATCTCTCCCAGCACCGGATAGAGGTCTTAAGATTTAGCGAACGGACTCCCGATGCGGTAAGTCAAGCCGCTGCCGTCGGCTGCTCGGTCGCGGAGGTTGCAAAGAGTATCCTGTTGACTGTTGGGGACAGCTCGGTGCTGATCATCACCTGCGGTGACACTAAATTCAACAGTTCAAAGCTAAAAAAAGCGGCGGGTCTGTCCGGGAAAGTTAGGTTGGCTGCGGCTGAAACAGTCGAACCGCTGACTGGTTATGCACCAGGCGGTGTCACCCCTTTTCTCCTGCCAAAAGAGCTACCGGTCCTCCTCGACACCTCTATGCGCCAATTCGACAGGGTCTACCCCGCCGCCGGTAATGACTACTCGGCGGCTCCAGTCACTTTTGAGCAACTCCTGGAGTTGACCGGAGGCAAGGAGGCTGAAATCTGTTCTTAGCCGCCCCAGATAGAGCCTGATTCATTAAATGGCCGCGAGCTGGGAAAGTAAAAAAACCGTCCAGAGGACGGGCCATTGAAAGTCGACCGGAGCGGGCGATACCAGCTACCCCCGTGACTTCTGTCGTTTAATACTAAAATTACTGCTGTTCTTCTATCTTTTCCTCACGTTTCTCTTGATACCGGACATAGCGCCGTATCATTTCTACGTCCATGCCTACGGTATCCACACAATATCCAGGTGCCCAAAGATAATTTCCCCAATATCGCTTCTTTCGTAGTTCCTTGAAACGGCGTAACACCCGTATCGCGGTGCGACCTTTTATACGTCCCATCAACTCTGATATCGACACTTTCGATGCCTGGATAATTGCCGGGAATTCTAGACATCCCGCCAACAGTTTCTACCAGCCTGTTTGGCGGCATACATGGCCGTGTCGGAAGCTATCTCCAGTTCTCGCGGTTCTGTGCCATTATCAGGAAACAGGCTGATGCCGATGCTGGCAGTTATCGTCACTTCAGCTCCGTTGACCTTGAATGGCTGCCGGAATTCATTCAGTACCTTTTCGGCGATTTTCTCCAGTTGCAGACGCCCATTGCAGTCGGTAATTATGACACAGAACTCGTCACCACCCTGACGACAGATGGTGTCGAGATCCCTTTTGCAACAGGATTCGATGCGCTTACTAGCTTCCACCAATACTTGGTCTCCGGCTTCGTGGCCGAAGTTGTCATTTACCTGTTTGAAGTGATCCAGGTCCAGATACAGCAAGCCGAATTCCATTTTATAACGGTGTGACTTGCCGATCGCCTGTGACAACCGGTCTTCGAACAGCCTCCGGTTGGGAAGACCGGTAAGCGGGTCATGAAACGCGAGGTCGCAAATTTTCTTTTGTTCATCCTTTAGTCGCTTCATGTTAGCAATAGTGCCCGCACAGCGCCTTACCGACCAGAGCAATTCCTCTGTCTTGACCGGCTTAAGAATGTAGTCATTGAAACCAAGTTCGATTGCCGAAATAAGGCACTCAGTCTCACAATTTACAGAAGTGGCAATAATCTGGACATCGGCATCCCGCTGCCTGATATGCCGTGCCAGTTCAATACCGTTCATAGCAGGCATATTGATATCAGTCACGACAACGGGGTAGCGGTGCAATTTAATTTTGTTAAACGCTTCATGGCCGTTTACAGCAGTAGTAACGGTGCAACCATGCTTGGCAAGTATTTGCGTTATGAACATCAATGAGGTGGGATCGTCTTCGACGACAAGGATGTCAAGGCTCTCCAGCTTGAACGAAGATGTCCTGATCATGCAGTTTTCTCCACAACTCGCCTCATCTCACCCACTAGAGCCTTGATATCAACCGGCTTTGCCAAATAACCGTCAAAACCCATCTGCAGATATTTATCCTTGTCACCCATGAATGCGTATGCTGTTAGTGCTATCACCGGAAGGCGATTTTCGCGACCACTCTCTCGCTCACGGATAATCTGTAGCACAGTATCACCGGTCATCTCCGGCATCTGGATATCCATAAACACCAGGTCAAATGTATTTATTTTCAGAGCATCAAGAGCAAGTCTGCCATTTTTAACCACCGTGACCTGATGCCCCATTTTTTCCAGCAGTATTGTCATATATTTGATATTGATCGGATTGTCTTCTGCTAACAGGATCTTCTGGGCAGGGCCATCCAAAAGCATTTGAGATCTTTCTTCTTCCACATGCGAAGGTAAGCTGACAACCCTCAATGGCAGTCGCAGATAAAATGTACTACCGACCGCTTCCCGGCTTTCCACGCGGAGGCTGCCACCCATGAGTTCAGCCAGATGCTGGCTGATAGTCAGCCCCAACCCGGTACCGCCGTAATGCCGGGTGGTGGTGCCGTCAGCTTGGCTAAATGGTTCAAAGATATGCTCCAGTGTCTCCGGCGGAATGCCGATGCCGCTATCCTGTATCGCTATATCCAGAAGCACTGTGGAATCCCGATGTTCGACCATGGATACAGTTAATAGGATGGCACCCTTTTCGGTGAATTTGAGGGCATTATCCAGCAGGTTGAGCAGTATCTGCTTGATCCGCAGTTGGTCACCAAGCAGAGTATCGGGCAGATCGGTTGGAATGCTGATATCGTAGGAGATACCCTTGTTGAAAATTCGCGACTTTTGGATATTAAACAGTTCTCTTACACATTTACGCAGATCGAAAACATCCAGGGTGATGCCCAGTTTATCGACTTCAATTTTGGAAAGATCAAGGATGTCATTGATCAACGTCAGCAAGTTGTTGCCTGAAGTGGAGATTGCCTCAAGAAAACCCTGCTGTTCTTCGGTAACTTCGGTCTGCGCCAGCAACTGACTCATCCCGAGGATACCGTTCATGGGGGTACGGATCTCATGGCTCATGTTGGCCAAAAATTCACTCTTGGCACGATTGGCTGATTCGGCAGCGACTTTTGCCCTGATGAGATCCTCTTCCATCTGCCTCTTTTCGGTGATGTCTTCTAATAGCCAGATAGTCCCGTTTGTCATGTCATCCGGGGTGACGGCCCTACCAACATATCTCACATGAATGCGGGCACCATCTTTTCGTACCAATTTCTGCACGGATTCAAATGTCTTCCCTTCTGAAAGAACCGGATAGACTTCTTCCCCAAACAGGTCGTATGCTTCTTGGGAAGGGTACAACATTCTGGTGGTCTTTCCTTCCAACTCCTCTTTTAAATATCCAAACATTTCTGCAGTTTTATGATTGACCCACATCAGTTTTCTATCAACAATTTTGGTAATTCCAAGCGGGGCCGTTTCAAGAATCAGATTCTGCTCTCTGGTGAGTTTGATTATTCGCTCTTTATTTTTCTTGTTCTCGGTAATGTCGCGATGAGAAGACTGAAATAATATCTTCCCGTCCAGAGTTATCGCATTGGCAGCAACCTCCAAAAAAATGCTATGGCCATCTTTATGATAGTGTTCAGCTTCGAAATTGAGTTTTTCTCCATCCAGTAGTCGTTTTTTTCTCTCTTGAACGAGTTTTGCTGTTTCTGGGGTATCCAGCTCATGTAGGTTCATTGTGAGCATTTCATCTACGGTGTATCCGTGTATATGTGCAAAGGATTTGTTTACTGCGATAATTCGGCCATTCGTATCTATAATGAAAATGCCATCAAGAGCCTGGTCAAACAAGGATCGATATTTTTCTTCGCTTTTTCGTAGTATTTCATCCGCTTGCTTGCGTTCGGTGATGTCAAGATGCGTCCCGCTGACCCGTAAAGGTTTGTGATCTTCGGTCCATTCCGCCACCCGGCCACGATCAAGTACCCAGATCCATTCTCCGTTCTTGTGGCGCATGCGTGTTTCAACCTCGTAGTAATCCAATTCCCCCTTGAAGTTCTGTTCCAATAACTCCCCACTGGTCTTTAAATCGTCCGGGTGAGCAAGTCTCTCCCATGTTTCAATTGAAACCGGTGCCAGTTCTTCCAGTGTATAGCCGACTATTTCAGCCCAGCGCTCATTGAAGGTCGTTTCACCCGTCTGGACATTCCATTCCCAGGTGCCAGCGTTTGTCCCTTCAATGATATTGACCAATCTTTGTTGCGATTCCTTGTAAATAAACTCACTTTTACTTAAAGCCGACTGAGCCTGTTTGCGTTCCGTGATGTCGTGAATAATCGAAAAAAGATAATCCTTATCATGAAGAGGGACCAGGCTGCAGGACACATCTACATCCTTGATAGAACCGTTTGCCAGTCGATGTTGAAACTCAGATTGAGCTTGTTTTTGCTCACAGGCTTCTTTCATACTTTTATAAATTTCTTCAGGAGGGAGGGTGTTGATCTCCTGAAGACTCATTTGCTTCAGTGTCTCACGAGACCACCCATAGAAATCTGCTGCGGCCTGGTTCGCGTTTTCGATCGCACCGCTATCAGGATCAATGACAAGTTTTATGGCAGAATGATTTTCAAACAAGCTTCGAAATGTTGTTTCGCTTTTTCTCAGCACGTCTTCGTTGCGAATCTGCTCCAGTTCATGAGCGCAACGTGTTGCCACGAGTTGGAGAACAGTTTCTGCGGCTTCCGGGTTATTTAGAACGGATTGGCCCATGACTGCAACCAGACCAATCGCTTCACCCTTCGTACTCCAAAGCGGAATCCCTACGTAGCTTTCTGCACTCATATCAACAAGCAACTTGTCTTCAGGAAATAGATTTTGTACGCCGCTAGGATAGGAACAGAGATTTCCCCCTATAACATTTTCACATGGAGTGCCTTTGAGTGAATATTCAATGTCGGGAATGATTTCCCCCGCAGCGTAGACACCAATAGTTCTGGCAGTGATTTTGTCTGGAAGGAGTTCATCAACCAGGGCGTATTCAACCCCAAGTTTCTGACCAAGAAAGGTAACGAGAGCAGTGAAAAACTCTTGGCGTGTCTCATCCCACCCAAGCTGTGCCATAAATCGAAGAGTTTCACTAGTCAGTTCCTGGAGATCCAAACGATTATCAGTCATGGGATATACCTCTCACCATCTTCGGCATGGTTAAGTCGAGGATGCATCACGTTTCTTCTTGTGCAACTCATCGCGTTTTTTTTCCAGGCAGTGCGGGCATATACCATGACTGAACAGGGCATCAGAATGTTTTGTGATGTACAATTCCAACTGATGCCAGGCGTTGCCATCATCACGAATCTGCTTGCAGTACATGCAGATTTGGAGAAGACCTTCCAAATGCTTATTTCTGGCAATTGATGCTTCAAGGTCAGCTTTTTGGCTGGTCAGCAGGTCACGTTGAGAACATATCTCGTCCTTGGCCCGCACCACTTCGATGTGATTTTTTACCCGCAACCGTATCAGATCAATATTAACCGGCTTGACAATGTAATCGATGGCACCTGCTTCCAACCCCTTTGACTCCCCTTCTTTAGTATTCAGGGCAGTTAGAAATATGATCGGGATATGGGCTAGTCTTTCTTCTGCCTTGATGATGGCGCAAACGTCGGCACCGTTCAGGTCCGGCATCATCATATCCAGCAGAATCAGATCTGGCACGCATTCTTTAACCTTCAGGATGGCTTGCTTGCCATCAAGGGCGCTGTCAATCTCATAATCCCCCTTAAGCGCTCCCGTCATTATCTGAATGTTGATCTCTTCATCGTCGACGATCAGTATGCGGGGTTTTTCTCTCATCATCTGGACCTCGCTCTGGGGAGTGGAGGGATACTGGCGCTACTTCACAAGTATTTCCACGCTAATAGTATTTATACAGGAAAAGAGATTGGAGTTTTCTTACATTTTCTTGCAGGTGGGGATAGAACTGACTGATTTGCCGGTGTTAGGGAGATTAATTAGACACTAGATGGCAACTCGACGAGAAAGATGTAGCCGATATTTCGTCGTGCCTTGATTGGGATCATACTGTTTGGATCTGCATTCTGTACTTTTGCTCGCAGTCGGCTGATGAGGACTCCGAGACGCGCCCTTGCATAAATATCGTTTTCTTGGCCCAGCACATCGAAAATTTCCTGATATGTTACATTTTTCCCCTGAGTAGTTATGAGAAGGTGCAGAAAAATGGATTCGGACATCGTAAGCGTAACCGCCACGCCATTCGGGGTAAACAATTTGGATGCCGTTTCAATAAATCGCCAAGAGGACCGTTCGTTATGAGACCGATTGTGGCGTTTTGCTGAAAATTGCCTGTTTGCTTTTAAGTGGTTTTTTACCCGTAACCTGACCAGGTCAATATTCAAGGGCTTGGTGAGATAGTCAATACCTCCTGCCTCAAGACCTTTCGTCTCACATTCGACGCTATCCATCGCTGTGAGGAAAATAATTGGAATGTGGGTCAGGGTTTCATCCGCCTTGAGAGTTTTACAGACCTCAAACCCATCAATATCTGACATCGCCACATCCAGCAGAATCAGATCCGGGAGACATTCTTTGGCCTTCCGAATAGCTTCAAAACCACAACAGGCGGTGTCGATATCATACGCATGGCTGAGAGCCGCCTCCATAACCTGAATGTTGACCTCTTCATCATCGACAATCAATATGCGAGCTTTTTTGTCAGTCATGATTTCCTCAAGGGTTCAATGACTGAAGCATATCATATCGGGGTTTATATTAAGTGGATCTATAATTCATGATCTGTAGCACAAAGAACGGCCTACCCGAAAGCTAGGCCGGGCCGTTCATATTAGTTATCTCATAATGTCGTTCCCGAATTATCTTAGGACTAATAGCACACTCATCATCGAGCGAGATTTATCTCAAAATTCCTAAAAAGAAAGAATCCACAGCATACGCGTATGCCTAGTAGCCCCTCTCACCCCCTCTAAAGCCCTTCAAATGAAAACTCCGAACGGGCCACATCCCTGACCGCTGACTCATGTCAGTTAGCGGCAGCCTTGGCACTAGAACCAAATCGGCGGGAATGCGTGGGAATGCGCGGGCGCCCGTGGGATTAGTAGTGTTTATGCGGCTTTGAATGGATGTTAAAAGTGTGGGTATGAAAAATCAGTGCCAAAACGACCATAAGCTATTTAGGGCTGTTTTTGTTTGTTTTAACGGTAGATTTGGCACCAGCTTTTTGTTTTGCAATATGTTTCTCAAGCATTATTCTACTTCGGCGCATCCTGGACTCCCAATCACCATGCCAACCCTGGCTGTTTGCTTTGATTGACAAATCGACTACATCATACGGCCTGTTCTGTTTATGTCTGATAATACAAAGTTGTTCGTACCCTTTGTGAGATGGGATGGAACCTTTGCCTTTAAAATATTTTGCCGCTTGCTCAGATATAGCGATTTGTTGTTCACAAGCAGTTATTGCCATATCGAATGATTTAACGTTGTCTCTGTCCTTGTAATAAATTTCAATTTTGTTCTGAAAAAGAAAATGCTTAATATCTATTCTATCGTTTTGCGGTAGGAGTTCTTCTGCTTTGTTTATTATTTTTATAGCTAAGCGGATATCTTTTTTTGTATTAAACCATCCTGACAAATCACATAACAACCCTGAATGACTTCTTTGTATGTTAATGATTTTACCTTTTGTTAATGTTTCACCGGAACCATCTAGTGGGTTGAATTTATTCTCCATATATTTTCTTTGTTTTTCAGGGAACGTTTCAAACCACCAATCAGACAGCCCCATATAGCCAATGTATCCACCAACCTTTGGCGTTTTACATATAGATTCAACAATTTTATTAAAGAAAGACATATTTTCGCCCCCACTTTGTTTGTGTATTTATTCAGGCAAAGCCAGCTTAACCAAGCTCTCAATATTTTGTTCCATCGTGTCACGCCTGAACTTAGCGCTATCAATGAAATTACGACTATAGAAGCGATGTAATGTTGTAATTAACTTCATCATTCTATCTGCATTTATTTCACTTCTGCGTTCACCCAGCTTTTCTTCCAGAATTTCTTTAATCAATTCAAGAGTGTCTTCACTGACAACCAGTTCACCTTTCGCCCCCAGGCTTTCGGGCGCGATCGGTGCGGGGCTCTCGCTGGCAGTAAAGCCTTTCATCGGACCTTTCCCGGTTAGGAGCCAGGATGGATTTATATCTGAATGCAGATCTAATATTTTTATAAGAAAATCATGTGGTGGAGGGGTAATCCCTTTTTCATAATTAACAAGCGTGTTTCGACTAACACCAAGAAGTGGAGCATATTTTTCCCGTGAGGTGCCCCCTCTTATGCCCAGCAGTCTTTCACCAATATTTTGCATATAAGAGCCCACTATTCAGGTTGCGATTACATTCACACTAAGTCGCAACCTCGACCCTCTCTTTTCAGAGCGGTTGCATGTGTCTATAAGTATCTATAATTACTCAGACTTATAAAAATTGCGCAGCAAAAGAGTCGCAACCCAAGTTGCAACCAAAATTATAGTTGACAACCGAAATATTGGTTGCTACATTTGTACACATGAAGACACAGCGACCCCCAAAAAATCCCACTCAAACGTGGGCATGGATCATCTACCAGTTGTCACTGCGTGGATCGAACCTGTCAGCTATCGCCCGCACCGAAGGCGTCACTCGCTATGCGGTGTATAAGGCGTCTTTTCGCCATTACATCCGGATGGAAAAAGCTATTGCCAAGGCGCTTGATTTAACCCCATGCCAGTTGTGGCCAAACCGCTATCCAGAATGCGCCAGAAACTGCATCCATCATAGCGAACAGACCAAGGCTGTGCAATGACAAAGCCGCGCAAAAGAATCGTCACTGATCCGAACCAGCTGAGCCTGTTCGATCTGTTGCAGCAAGAGCGCGACGAGCGGCTACAAACTACGCCGGGGCGCATGTGCTGCAGCAGTCGGTTAAAGGTTGCAGTTCTTGCCGCGATCAAGGCGGCGCCAAAGAGCCGCGAAACCATCGCTGATGACATGAGTGGACTCACCGGCCAGGCAGTCACAGTGAATAATATTAACAGCTGGATCGCCGAAAGCCACCCGCACCGTATACCGGCCGAGCTGGTCCCGGCGCTGTGCGAAGCGACGGGGAGTATCGAGCCGATTAGAGTGCTGGCCGAAACGGCGGGGGTGTTTACATTGCCAGGGGTCGATGCCCTGCGTAGCGAGGTGCAAAAGCTGCGCGAAGAAGAACGCAAGATCAGCGCTGAACGCCGACGTCGTGAACTCTTTCTCCGTGAAATCGAGGGTTGATATGAATGATCTGATGACGATTGCCGGTCGAATAAAAGAAGTGCGTGCCAACAAAACCCAACAGGCATTCGCTGCCCCAATGAAGGCCCACCTTAATACTATTGGCCGCTGGGAGCGCGGCGAAAGGGTACCAGATCATAGGGACTTGCTTAAGATCCTGGAATCTAATCCCGACATCTCCCCCGCCTGGCTGCTGGCCGGTGAAGGGCCCATGTATCGACTGCACCGCGCTGATTCTGGCGCAGAAAAAGCCATTGACTGGATTTTATTGCAACTCTGCGAACTAAAACAGATGACACTCGCATTTTCCGAGGCTGTCAGGCAAGGAGATGAGTCCGGTAAACCCAAACTCGACAATTATCGGCTCTACGGGGTCTTGCTGCAAAAAATCGAAGAGATCACCACGGCGGTCGATAGCGTTCAAAAGAACGTCAGCGGCGAGCAAAACGCATCCAGGAATGAAGGAGGTCACTCATGATCGTCAGCGTCGCTGATATCGCCAAGGCCCTGAGCGTCTCCGGCCAAGCCATCCGCAAGCGGCTGACCAAAGATGAATGGCAGCCAGAGACCGAGCGCGGCAAGGGTGGCTCTCACCTTTTTAAGCTGGATAAATTGCCGATGAGGGATGGCGACCGGCTGAAAATCAAAAATTATCTACTCGATCAGCAGATAGCCGCACTGCCAGAAACCTGCTGCCCGCTCCCGGCGATCAAAACAAACAACGCCCTGGTGGTTGCCGAGGATCTCCCCGCTCCGGCATCTCTTGCCAAGTGGCAACGCGACACCATGGACGCACGTTTCCAAATATTGATGATTGTTGACCAGTTGGCCCAGACTACCAGCCTCAACAAGGCCATCGATCGGGTTATCGATCAGTCTAAGAATGGACTACTCCCCGAGAATGTCGCGGCGCTGATCCAGATCGCCAATGCTCGCAGCGGCAAAGGCGAAGGTGAAGGCAAGCGCACACTCAGCCGCCGTACCCTGTTTCGCTGGCGTGAACTGCGTGCGATCGGCACCACCGCGGTGGCCCCGGTTGAATTGAAAAAACGTCCAATCCCCGCTTGGGCTCCATTGTTTCTTAAGTGTTACCAGCGCCCGCAAAAGCCATCTGTGCCGATGGCGCTTGAAACCTTAGAAACCGTCATCACCGCCGATATCCCAATGCCGAGCGAATCACAGGCGCGGCGTTTTTTGAACAAAATGAGCAAGGTCGACCGTGAAAAAGGGCGCCGCAGCCATAAAGAAATGCGCGCCCTCAAGCCCTACCGCCAACGCGACACCAGCGATCTGTTACCGCTCGATGTTTGCCAGTGCGACGGGCACAGCTTTAAGGCCCGCATCGCCCACCCGGTGCATGGTAAGCCCTTTCACCCGGAGGTTTGCGCGGTGATCGACGCCGCCACTCGCGTGGTGATCGGCTGGTCGGCTGGCTTGGCCGAAAGTGCGCAGACCGTCGCCGACGCCCTGCGTCACGCCATCGACGTCAACCCCAACAACGAGCGCGGCGGCATCCCCGCGATCTTCTACACCGATCCCGGCAGCGGCAATAAAGCCAAGGTCAACGCAAACCCAGTGTTCGGGCGTTATGCGCGGCTTGGTATCACCTTTAAGACTGGCATTGTCGGCAACAGTCAGGCGCGTGGTCTGGTTGAGCGCCTTCAGCAATCGCTCTGGATCAAGGCTGCCAAGCAGCTACCCACCTTCACCGGCAAAGATATGGACAGCAGCGTTGAGCACAAGACCTACAAGCTGCTTATGTCCGACGTGCGCGGCACGACCAACAGCAACAAGCTGCCCAGCTGGCCTCAGTTTCTCGACCTGTGTCAGCAGGCGGTCGACCGTTACAACAACACTCCACATAGCAGCTTGCCGAAGATCACCGACCAAAACGGCAAGCGCCGCTACATGACACCTAACGAAATGTACGACAGCTTTACCGCCACCGGTTGGCTACCCTCCACCGTCGATCAGCAAGAACTCGCCGACCTATTTCGCCCACGGGTGCAGGTTAAAACCTTTCGCGGCAACGTGCGGCTGTTCGGCAACATCTACAGCAACAGCGCATTGCAACACCACAACCGCGAGCAGGTGTTTGTCGAGTATGAGCCACAGAATGGCCAGTTTGTTTACGTGCGCGATATGGATGACAGGCTGATCTGCAAGGCCGAATTCGAAGCCAATAAATCCAGCATGTTCCCAGTCAGCGCCATTGAGGACGCGACTGAAAAAAGAACATCCGGTCAGCTCAAACGCCTGGCCTACAAACAAGACAATGTACTGGATGAACGACGCGGCGTGACCGAGATTTTCCAAAGCCCGTTGCTTATCGCCGAGGCACAAGCCCAGGCCACCGCCGAGCTGATGCAACTCGAAGCCGAAGACGCCAACGTCACCAAGCTACCGACCGACAATGCCGGACGGTTCAATTTGTACCGCAAGCTGACGGGCTTAAAGACCGCAGGCGAAGAGCTAGATCCAGACGAAGCCGAATGGTTGACCAAATATCTACAGAGTTCAGAAGGCAAATCAATGGTGGAGTTTGATCATGACTTTGGGTTGGACACCGCTAAAAACAACTAAAGCGGCGCTGCAACGCCGCTTCAACTGCCCATAAACGGGCCATTCCTTAGGAGGATTTATCGTGCCACACAATCACCAGATCGTCAACAGCATCGCCCCGTTAACCAACGTGGCCATGCTCCACGCCGCGACCAAGCGGGCGCAGACCTACTGCCGCGAGAACGGCGGCATGTTTGTGGTCTTTCACGGTCACGCCGGGTACGGCAAGACCACCGCTTGTAACTATGTACGAGGCAAAGAGCGTGGATACCGTGTTGAGTGCTGCGACCACTGGGGCCGCAAAGCAGTATTGCAAGCCATTCTTTATGAAATGAGCATACCGGCGGCACACAATATCAACGACATGTTTAACCAGGTTGTCGACCAGTTGCGCAACTCAGGCCGCACCCTGTTTCTGGATGAAGCCGACCATCTGGCCAAGAACAGCTGTATCGAGATGGTGCGCGGCATCATGGACAAATCCCGCATCGTCGTTGTGCTGTCTGGCGAAGAGATGCTGCCCCGCAAGCTAGAGCGCTGGGAGCGCATCCACAGCCGCATTCTTGAGCCCGTCGCCGCCCTGCCTTCGAGCCTTGAGGATCTCGGCCACCTTGCCCGCCTTTATTGCCCAGGGATAGAGATCGCCAACGACTGGCTCACAGAGCTGCACATCCAGACAGGTGGCAACACCAGGCGCGTTGTCGTCAACCTGAACCGTGCTCGCAATGAAGCCGAAGTTATTGGAGATATCAACCTGAAAGGCTGGGGCAATCGCGGCTGGTACACCGGCAAAAGCCCTTCCCCCAGAAGGGCGGTGTGAGCATGGCGCGCAAACCTGCAAATACCATTTCACCGCTTGAAACACGCGATGCGCTCTGGGCCAGTATCCGTGCATTTGAACGCCCCTTCACCAGCCGTGAACTGCGTTACGAAACCCGCTGCAGCACGAGTCAAACCGGTGATTTTTTAAAAGGGCTGACTGCAGCCGGGTATCTAACGACAGAGAAAGATCCAACCTATAACGGACCGATCGCGCGAAACATCTACACGTTGATCTGGGATTGTGGCGTTGACGCGCCCCGTGTCCGCCGCGATGGCAGCGAAGTAACTCAGGGTCGAGGCCGCGAACAGATGTGGGAAACCATGCGCACATTGAACAGATTTACGGCCAGAGATATCCACATTTTCGGAAGTACCGATGATCACCAGATCAAGCTGAGCGAAGCCAAAGACTACTGTTTTCATCTGGCAAAAGCCGGGTACTTAAAAGGAGACGTCAAAGGATACCTCCTGGTTAAACGGACAGGCCCGAAACCGCCAATGATCCAGCGCACTAAACAGGTTTTTGACCCAAACTTAAATGAGATCGTCTGGCGCGAAGGAGTCACAAATGACAACAAGTGATCGTTTAGAAATGGCCCGCAAAGCGGTTGAAGACCATGGCCAGTCCGAAGTTGCACGGCGCATAGGTCGCAGCCCCAGTGCCCTGTCTCAAGTGCTATCCGGCAAGTATGGCGGCAATCCAGAGATCATCCTTGAGCTGATCGAAGCTGAGTTCTCGGCAACAACAATTCTCTGCCCCGTCATGGGCGAGGTTCACCTGTCTGACTGCCTAGAAGCCAGACGCCGCGCAGAGATGCCTTTTTTCCCTAGTAGCAGTCAAGCAGCAGAGCTTCACCGGCTCTGCCCACACTGCAAAGGAGTCAACAAATGATCCACCTTTTCAGCCTGTTTGTCGGTGCCGTTTTCGGGGCCCTACTCACCGTCATCGTCATGAGTCTCGCACTCATTCGCCAGGACAACCGCCATCTCGAACAGCTCAGGGAGGCCAACAATGAGAATCGCTGAGGAAACCCTTAACCATCTAGCGGACACCTATCTCAAAGCCGATCTCGGTCGCGTCTTGAAGGTCAGCTTCTACCACTACGCCCAGCGGCCGCAGCACTATAACGACCTGCACCGCGCCCTGCAAAAAGGCGAAGGCATCAACATCACCAACGGCCAGCCCCGGCTCGCAATCGTCCATTAAACCGAGATTCAAGGAGAGTTGAATCATGACAGTACCAGCCGAATTAAAAGAAAACGCCCAGGGCGCATGGGTACCAGTCAGCAAGATCAAGCCGGTCGATCTGCTGCGCGATGAAGTCGTCGTCGAGCTGACCAGTAAAGCCAAAGACATGCACCAGCTACTCGCCCACTTTAAGCAAGAAGCCCTCGACAGTGTGCAAACCTTCGTCGAGATCTCCGCCGAACGCTACGGCGCCAAGCTCGGCGGTAAGAAGGGAAACATTACCTTGCGCAGCTTCGACGGCAAAGCCCGTGTCGCCCTAGCCATCGCAGATCGCATCGTCTTCGACGAACGGCTGCATGTCGCCAAGAACCTGATCGACGAGTGCATTCACACCTGGAGCGAAGGCGGCAACGACAACATCCGCGTCCTCGTCAACGACGCCTTCCAGGTTGATCGCCAGGGCAACATCAATACCGCCCGCATCCTCGGCCTGCGCCGCCTCGATATCAAAGACGCCAAATGGCACGAAGCCATGCGCGCCATCAGCGACAGCGTCACTACCGCCAGCACCAAGGAATATATTCGATTTTATGTCACCGACAACGATGGTACCGAGTACCAGATCGCCCTCGATCTGGCTGCGGTTTAAGGAGGCGACCTAATGTTTCTCGGCAAAACATACCGCAAGCCAAGCGCATGGGACGGCATCCTCAAGATCGGTGTCGCCAAAACTGAGGATGGCCAGTTTGCCCCGCACTGGCAGACCAGCTTCGGCAACACCGGACAGCTGCACAATGAGTTGCTGCCGGAGGTCGCAGACCCACAAACCGCTCAATTGTTGCTAGATACCTGGGCCAGCGAAAAGCAACTGGAGGCCGCGTGATCCGGCTGGCCTTAACCCTTGTCCTGGTGCTGATAGCGGCCAACAGTCTGGCTGCTATCAGGCCGGTGTGGCCACCAGGCCGCGACACCCTGTATGCGGTGCATTGCGTCTGTACCGTCGAAGAGGTGACCACGAGCTGGGTTGAGCAACGCAGCAGCAAGGTGGTGTGGTTGGGCCGCAGAACCAGAATGCCAGAGCGCACCGTGCGCCCGGTCTGCCCGCTTGGCGGCTGGGCCGAGGTCACCAAAATCGAAACCTGGGCCGCATACCTCAAAGCACAGGAGCCCGCCGAATGATCGAAATTTTAACACAGCACCTGTCGCCATCGGTAGCCGAGGCAGTACAGGACGACTACCAGGCGATCACGCGCCTGCTGGTACGGGGAGCCATCACCGGCGATGAGGCGGCGGTGGCCAGAGAACGGTTAACCGAAAAGGTCAAGGACATGTTGGGCAACGTCCCGGCCAAACTGAAGGAGGTTGCATGAAAGCTAGTGAATTCCTCGAAGAACTGCAAAGCCAGATCGCTGAACACGGCGACAAAGAGATGGCCGTAGAGGTTGGACTTTTCCTCTGTGATGTCACCGAAGTTGACCTTGTCCCAGAAGAGGATCGTATCGTTATCTGGTTCAAAGAATAACCCGCGAAACCGGCTTCGGCCGGTCGTCCAGGGGCGGCGCCCTGGACCTGATGAGCAGCCACTGAAAAAAGGAGCATAACCATGAAACGTAAAAGATGCACCGCCAGCTGCAAGCACCTGCGCAGCTTCCGTTACGGCTTCGACAGCACGCGCATCGAAGCCCCCTACAACGGCCGCGACCAGCACGCCGGTTGTGCCATTACGCCAGGCAGCACCATCAATATGCGCGGTCTGCCCGCCTGCCTACATCAGCCGGAGGCTTAAACAGATGGGAACCATTAATCACGCCAGCATTGAAACCAGCGACCGCCTGCAACGTACCCTCCAACTTTTGCAAACCGGCCGTTGGTACAGCACCCGCGAGATCGTACGCACCGCCGACGTCTGCGCGGTCAATAGCATCATCACCGAGCTGCGCTGCAACGGCTTCGATATTATCTCGCGCTGCGTCGGTCGCGGTCGCTACGAATACCAACTCCAAGATACGGAAGGGCTGAACTGATGGCTGAAAAGACTTTGACAAAAGAAGAGTGGGAGCAGGTCGCCAAGGCGCTGTCTGGCTATACCGGCGCGGTTGCTTTGGTGGTCGATGGCCGCAAAGTCTCCTTCGCACGCGGGCTGGTCAAGAAAAACCAGTTGGGCATCATGACCTACATCGACGGCACGTTCGAGGGTGCCTGGCTTTCCCATAAAGAACCGACACCTGAGACGGCTTTTTTGAAGGTCATTTCCAAGTTCGTCTGGAAAGAATCAGCCAGATCAAAATTTAAAAAGATGAGCAAGCGGCAGCTCAAACAACTCGATATCGACCCAGATGAAAAACATTATGGCCGCACCCCGATATGGGCCAGCGCTTCACAGATCCGCCGCCACTACGAAAAGACCTTCAACTCGATCGAACTGCTGGAGGCCATCTGATGGCTCGATACAAGTTCACCCCAAAAATCAGCGGCACCCAGATCAAGATCATCCACATCGCCAAGGGTCAGATCGGCATGACAGATGAAGACTATCGCGGTTTGCTCGCCGACATGTTCAAGGTCGAAAGCTCCAAGCAGCTCAGCGCCGATCAGGCCGCACAGCTGATCGATGAACTCAAGACCAAAGGCTTCGAGCTAAAGACCAAAGGTCGTCCAGCCAGGCTGAAAAAACCGACCCGTGTCAGCCGTGACAAGCAGCTGCAAAAGGTCGAAGCGCTGCTCACGGTCGGCGGCAAGAGCTGGGCCTACGCCGACGGCATGGCCAAGCGCATCTGCAAGGTCGACTCAATCAGCTTCGTGCCAGACGATCAGCTTTACAAGATCATCACCGCCCTGCGTAAACAAGCCCAGCGCGAAGGCTGGGATCTCTCAGGCGAAAACTAACCACAGTTCACGGCGCCAAACATTGCCCCGCGTCTCCGGTCTTGCACCAGGGGAGTGACCGGGCGGCCTAGAAATACGGTCACATCCTTTCGGGATAGACGTGGCAGCGGTTGCCACCCCTAAGCAGCAACAAAGAAAGGCCGGATACACCGCGAACTTTTAAGGAGTTTAACCATGAAACTAATCGTCTGCCTCATCGTCGCCATGTTCCTGATCGGCGCTGGCATCCCGCATAAACATGAACAATTTATTGTGAAATCGGATCTCTTTAAATGAACTTGACTTGCCCCTGCTGCCACGCATCAACAAGCTTAGAGACCATCACACAAGACGAAGCCGCGCGCCAACTGCTGGCCCTGCGCGGTCAGCTTGACCCGCAGGTCTGGCCGCAGCTGATCGCCTATCTCGGGCTGTTCCGCTCTGCAGCCCGCGTCCTCGCTTGGGGCCGCGCCCTGCGTCTCGCACAAGAGGTTGCCGCCATCCAAACCGACCCGGCCAGCCTTGCCGCTGCCCTGTTTGAGACCGTCGAAGCGATGCGCGCTAAACGCGAACAAGGCGACGTGCGGCCCCTGAAGAATCATAACTACCTGCTGCGGGTGCTTGAATCTGTCGTGATCATCGCCCTTGCCCCAGTCACTCAAAGCACAGCGCCGGTCAAACAAGGCAAGCGCGCCCAGGCGATCACAGCTTTGCAGCAATGGGCCGGTGACGACTGGCGACGGCGCGCGATCGGCCAGGGGCTGCAAGCGTTGATCGCTCTATCGCGGCCAGGCACCCCAGGTGCTGACACTATCACCTTAACCGCCGATGTCTGGGATCTGGCTCTGTGCGGCAGCTACCGTCTTGAGGTCGAGCAGCTCGACGGGCCTCGGCTTTTTAAGGCGTTTAAATCGCTGATTAAACAACCGCTAAAAGAGTGGCCAGAACCGGCGGTTTTGAAGGCGCACATGCCGAAGCGGCCTCATGTTGACAGCTTGGACGAGCCTGCGCGTAGTGATGACGAGACTGAGCGCGGGGTGAATGCGGCGCGGAAGATTATGGAGGGATTAAAATGAGAATATACATAGTTGCTCTATGTGTTTTTGTGCTGTCTGGTTGCGCGTCATTGACCAGCAATAGAGACATTATTGAATGGTCTGATGGGTCAATTACCAAGATTACTGTTTCTGCTGATGGTGTACTAACAGTAAAAAAAGCAGGCATTGAAATTACGGCCGACCATCGGGGTCGGCCGTCGGTTATTGAACAAATTCTTGGTGTTGCCGCATCATCGGTGGCAACCAAAGCGCCAAAACTGAGTAAGTAATTGATAAATACAGTATCCCAGACCACGCGTATTGACGCGGAGATCAGCCAGGGCATCAACGCCGTACGTAAAATAAAGGAGGGATTATAAATGCAAGAACACGCCGACAAGCGCGGGGTCCAGGCCCTGCTCGATATCGCCACCACCGTCAGTGAAGCCCTGGTCAAGTTCGGCACCGCCGCCGCTCGCGCCGAAGATATCGGCCTGCTCACCGCAGCCGCCCTGCGCGATACCTATGGCGGTGAGCAGCTCTACATCCCCAAAGCCCTCGGGCTGGCCATCAGCGATCGCGATCGTGAGATCTACTCGAAGTACGACGGCAACAACACCTTCGCCCTCAGCAAAGAGTACGGACTCACCGAACGGCAGATCTACATCTGCATCGGCCGGATCCGTGAAGAAGAAACTGTCAAGCGTCAGATGCGCCTATTCGAGAAGGATGTCTGATGGATAAACAATTCATAGAATGCTGTGGCTGCGGACAGACGTTCAGCACGCCAACCCGCTGCCTAAACCACGTTGTCAAATGTGTAGCTATCGACAGGAAGATTGCGTCAGAAAAACATCGCCGCGCGCGCCTATTAACCCAGGAGGCAAAATGAAGAAGCTCAAGATCTACCTCGCCGGACCCATGACCGGCCTGCCAGAGTTCAACTATTCGGCCTTCAATACCGAGGCTGCGCGCCTGCGCGCAGCAGGCTACAGCGTCGAGAACCCCGCCGAAGTCGAAGCCCCAGCCCCCAGCAAGTGGACTGACTACATGCGTCGCTCCATCACCAAGATGATGCGCTGCAACTGCGTCGCCAAGCTCCCAGGCTGGAAAAGATCACGCGGTGCCCGCATCGAAGTATGGCTCGGTCGGCTGCTCGGTTTTAAGGTCGTCCAGGTTGAATGCCTTTAGCGCATAACGTAACCGGATAAGCGGCGTGGAACTGCTTTACGAGCGACACTGAGCTTATCAAATTTAAAACAACTGCCTCGCACGTCCGCTTGATTTTCTGGTTGTATTGCGTGGCTGAAAGAAAAGGAAAATGTAATGAGAGAGGTAACTGTTGAACTTGTAACAAAAGTGCCATGCGAAGCAACTGATGCACAGGTTGAAGAGTGGGTAAAATACCAAACTGGCGTATATGGGGGGATGAACAAAGATAACCCATTAGCCGAATATGATCTTGACGGGATAGACGCAACAGTTTTGTGCTGAGCAATACAACACCGAGATAGGCGGGGTCTCCCCGCTTATCGACTGGTTATGCGCGCCCTTATGCTTAACCTTTAACTGATGGAGGAATGAAATAGATGAAATCTTTAAACATGAAAGTAGCCTGCCTGTTCTTGTTCTCTTTGATTAGCTTGCTATCTGGGTGTACTGCCCTGGAAATAGCTGACATGATCTTTGACGACGACTGCCGCTACCGTGGAACTGTGGAGCAAGTTGACCACCGTGACAGCCAAACGTTCGTAAAATTCGACGATAGTAATACCGTGTACCAATGTGCCACCGCCGAATGGGTAGCCGTAGGCGGCTGGATTGAGGTTAGAGATATGCAAAATAATGGCTGTATTTTCTCCAGATAACAACCATGATCAGCGCGTGACAACGCTAACAAGGAGGACAAACGAAATGGACTGTGGCCAATTTTGCCCAAATGATAGTTTCCCGGTGCCCTGCTCAACGTGTGACCGCGCATGGATGAACAAGCCAGCAGCACAGCAAGTTTCATCCGCTGGATCTATTCGGCAGGATCAGATGAAACCGCCAAGTTCAAACCGAAAATACCGTTGCGCCCAGTGTGAAGAGTTGTGCGACCCAGAGCGGCATGACGGAGCCTACGCATCCGAAACGATGAAGCCCGTTTGCCCTAGCTGTGAATCGAGTTGGTGATAAGAATAGAACGAAAAACGAGAACCGGCAGCGATGCTGAAAAAAGGAGACAGAAATGAAGTATATCGTAGAATACTCTTATGAATTTAAGGGATCGACAGAAATCGAAATTGATGCAGACTCAAGGGAAGAAGCAGAGAAGAAGGCGCTTAAACTAGCGGAAGATGACGCCGACGCCAAACGTCTGTCGTCGCGATTCGATTGTGAAATTGATGGAATATACGAGGCCGAATAAGAAATACAACACCAGGTTAACTGGCCATCAACAGGTTCATCCCTTGGTTATGCGAGCCCTTTATGATTGACATTTAAAACCGCCACGGCGTATATCTGAAACCTTAGACAAAAGCCCCTTGAGCCCAGCGCCCAAGGGGCTTTTCTTGTGAAACGCTTCCTATCACAAAACCCGCCAAGCTCCACTATTCTGCACCCCTGTTGAACAACGCGCCGGTCATCTTGATCGGCTACTCGTACACGGGGAACCCATGAAAAATAAAACTCGCATCCTGATCGATCCAGGTCATCCGGCCAAAGACAACCCCGGCGCGATTCACGCCGGAGTTCACGAAGCCGCCATCAATTTGCAGGTCGCTATCCGTCTCGGTGATCTACTCGAAGCTGCTGGCTTCGCACCACGCTACACCCGCAAGACCAGCCTGCCGGTTGAGCTCTACGACCGGGTCCACATCGAGCACCTGACCGAGCCAGACCTGTTCGTCTCACTGCACTGCAACAGCTTCAGCTCACCCGGTGTCAACGGTATCGAGGTCTTCACCAGCATCGGCCACACCAAGGCCGACCACGCCGCCGAGTGCGCCTGCCAAGCGCTCAAAGGCATCTTCCCTGACAGCCGCTTCCGCGCCGATATCTCAGACGGAGACCTCGACAAAGAGGCCGACTTCTACGTGCTCAACAACACCCTCTGCCCGGCCTACCTGGTCGAAATGGGCTATCTCAGCAATGACGCAGAACGCGCCAAGCTGACCGACCCGGCCTACCAGGACCAGATCGCCGCCGCACTGTGCAGCGGTATCATCGACTGGAGTGAGACCAAATGAATAAGGGTGCCAGTCACGCCAACCTCTTTGCACCGCAAGGCTATATCAACGCCTCGCCATTGCTTCGCTCGCGGGTCGTTAACGGCTGCGGCACCGACGGCTGGAAAGGCCAGCTGGTGCCGGAGAAGATCTGGGGCCTGCCGGTTACCGCTGCCTGCAATATTCACGATTGGATGTATTCCGCCGGTTTTGATATCGCAGATAAGCGCGAAGCTGACCGCGCATTTCTCAATAACATGCTGCGGCTGATCGACGCCGCTGGCGGGATTGGCCTTCTGCGCTGGCTGCGCCGCAAGCGGGCGCTCAAATATTACCAGGCCGTCGCTGAGTTCGGTGGAGCGGCGTTCTGGGACAGTAAAAATGAAATCATCAACACTATATCCGCCGTCAAGGCACTGGAGATCTCAAATGAAGAGTCCATTTAAATCAAAAACCTTGTGGGTCAACATAATCGGAATACTCGCCATGCTGGGGCAGAGCCAATTCGGGTTTGTCGTGGCTGCCGAAGACCAGGCCGTGGCCCTGGGTGCCATTAACCTGATCCTACGTTTGATTACCCGTGAGCAGATCGACTGGTCAACGCCGATCAACAATATACGGGGATCAGCCCGGCGCTACTTGGTGGCGTCCATGCTCTGTTTTTCGCTGGCCGGGCTGGTGGCGCTGCCGCTGTTGTCAGGATGCAGCATGGCTGGCCGTATCGCAAACGATGACATCGCGGCCCAGCTGGTGGTGCGTGCCGCCGCAGGCAGGGTGCTTGATCAGCGTCCAGACTGGACCGAGGCCACTTACCGCATTACCGGTGAGCTGATCGAGCTGGTGCGCAGCGAGCCGCACGTCAGTTTGGCTGGTCTGGAAGAGGCTGTGATCGACAGAGTCAACTGGAATGAGCTGACCCCGGAAGATCAAGCCATACTGCAGGTGCTGATCAGTGCGGCCCGCACCGATCTTGAGGTGGCGCTGGAAAAGCGTGGCGTCAGCGAACCGGGCGAAACAAAAATCGCGATGCAGCGCGTACTAGGTTGGATCAACCAGTCCGCCGAGATCAGGAGAGCGGTCCATGCCGGATGAGATCGATCAGGCTCAACACCATAATGAGTGGCACCAGCGGCTGGCCCTGAAACAGGCACAAGCGAAAGCGTCAACCCAGCCGAGTCGCCTTGAGTGTCTCGACTGTGAAGAACCGATCCCTGAAGCCAGGCGCCAAGCCGTACCAGGCTGCAAGCGCTGCATCGACTGTCAGACATTACATGAAAACTGGAGGCCACTTTGACGCTACCGCAACTTGACTACGCCGCCTGGAAGTTCTGGATCTCGATTCTACAGCTCATAGGCATCATCGGCCTCGGCGTCTACTCCTGGTGGACCAACCGCGAAAAGGTTAACAACAAGCGCTTCCGCCAACTCAAGGTCGATATCGATAAGCAGGTCGACAAGCTACAGCTCGAAGTCGACACGAAGATCAGCCGCGAAGAGGCCGACAGTATCGCCGCCGGTCATGGCAATCAGTGCCACTTGCATCGCCGCAAAACCGACGACCTCACCAGACAGGCCAACCAGATCGAACTGACCGTCAGAGGGCTGCAGACCGAGGTCGGACACCTGCCGAACCAATCAGATATCGGGCGGGTCCATTCGCGCATGGATGATGTCGCCAAAGAGATCGACCAGGCGGTCGGTGAGCTGCGCGCCACCCGCCGTCAGATGGATCTGGTGCTTGAACAACTTTTAAAGGGAGGGAAATAGTGAACGCCTTTGCAATCTTAGTTGAAGAAATCCGACGTCGGGAGATCCTGTGCGCCCTGGCCCAAGATAAAGGTTATGAGCACAACGAAGGCGTGCTGCAAACAGTGTTGCGTCTGCTCGGGTACACCTCCAGCCGCGACCAGGTGCGGACTAGCTTGGGCTGGCTGGCAGAGCAAGGGTTCATCACCCTGCGCGAAGTCGGTGGTTACAAGGTCGCCACCCTCATCGCACGCGGTGCCGATGTCGCCAGCGGTGCGGCCATCGTGCCGGGCGTCAAGCGCCCAGATCCGAAAGGGTAAGCCATGGGCAAGCGTCAACAATCCAGCATCGACCTGCTGCCCGACGAGGTCCGCGACCAGCTCAACGAACTGCTGCGCGATCGCAAGGTCACCCAGCTCGATGCGGTCGAACGGATCAATCAGATCCTCGCCGACATGGACAACCCCGAGCGACTCAGCAAGTCGGCGGTCAACCGTTACGCCGTGCGCATGGAGCATATCGGCAAGCGGATGCGTGAAAGCCGTGAAGTCGCCGACGCGCTGATCGGCAAGCTCGGCAGCCAGCCCCAGGGACAGATCGGAAGCATGGTCAACGAGATCCTGCGTAGCGTCAGCTTCGAGCTATCGCTGCAGCTGACCGACGGCGAGCTGGATGAAAAGAACGCACCGGCTGTTGCTGGCATCCTCAAAGATCTGGCGCTTACCACCATGCGCCTGGAGAAGGCCGCCAACCTGAATGTCGAACGCGAGAAAGAGATCCGCGCGCAGGCATTGCTTGAGGCCGCAGAGAAGGTCGACACCGCCGCCACCGCAGCCGGAGTCACCAAAGAGGTCATCGCTAAAATCCATGAGGCATTGATGTAATGGCAAACGGCAACGCCAAAATCATACCGATCAACCCGTCGGGGATCTTTCTGCCCTATCAGGCCAGGTGGATCAAAGACCAGAGCCGCCTCAAGCTGATGGAGAAGGGCCGCCAGATCGGTCTCTCCTGGTGTACGGCATGGGCCTGTGATGAGCGCACCGCCATGCAGGGCAACAAGCACGACCAGTGGGTCTCAAGCCGTGACGACATTCAGGCGCGGCTCTTTATTGAAGACTGTAAGAAGTGGGCGAAGGCTCTGCAGATCGCCGCCGAGAGCCTCGGAGAAATTGCGATCGACAAAGAGAAAACCTTTTCGGCCTACGTGCTGGAGTTCGTCAACGGCAAGCGCATCCACTCCATGAGTAGCAACCCCGACGCCCAGGCAGGCAAGCGCGGCGGACGTGTGCTCGATGAATTCGCGCTGCATCCAGATCCTCGCAAGCTCTGGTCAATCGCTTATCCAGGCATCACCTGGGGCGGCTCGATGGAGATCATCAGTACCCATCGCGGTAGCAAGAACTTCTTCAACGACCTGGTCCGCGAAGCGCGAGAGCAAGGCAACCCGAAGAAGATCAGCCTGCACCGCGTCACCCTGCAAGATGCCCTTGATCAGGGTTTCCTCTACAAGCTGCAGCAAAGCCTGCCGCTCGAAGATCAGATCCAGGCGATGGACGAGACCGCCTACTTCGACTTCGTCAAGTCGGGCTGCGCCGATGCTGAATCATTTCTGCAAGAGTACATGTGCGAACCGGCCGACGATGATGTCGCCTTCTTAGAATATGACCTGATCGCTTCGGCCGAATACGGCAGCGACATCGACTGGCAAACCCAAGAAGGCGGGCGACTCTTCGCCGGGATCGACATCGGCCGTAAGCAAGACCTCACCGTGCTGTGGCTGCTCGAACTGCTCGGCGACGTGCTCTACACCCGCGACATCATCTGCTTGCAGAACATGCGCAAGAGTGAGCAAGAGGCCATCCTCTACCCGATCATGGCCAAGTGCGAACGGGTCTGTATGGATTACACCGGCCTCGGTATCGGCTGGGGTGATGACGCCCAGGACAAGTTCGGCGAGGACCGTGTCGAATGCGTCACCTTCACCGGGCGCGTCAAAGAGGCGATGGCCTACCCGGTGCGATCGAAAATGGAAGATCGCCTGCTGCGCATCCCTTACGACAAGCACGTCCGCGCCGATCTGCGTAGCGTCACCAAGCAGACCACCGCTGCGGGCAACATCCGCTTCACCGCTGAACGCACGCCCGACGGTCACGCTGACCGCTTCTGGGCGCTGGGTCTCGCGGTTGAGGCAGCAAACTCACCGTCGCAGGAATACGCCTACCACCCGGTCGGCAAAACAACGACAACCACGATAGACCGGTGCGCACCACCGCCGGTCTCGGCATCAAGAAAGGGCTCTGGTAATGGCCTTAGTCGATCAATACGGGCGGAAGATCCAGCCCAAAGAATTAGTCCGCGAGATCGCCGGGCCGACCTTGGCAGGTATCCGCTCGATCTGGAACCAGTCGGTCGCCTCGGGTCTCACCCCGCAGCGCCTCGCCGGATTGCTGACCGCTGCTGCTGATGGTGATCACAACGAGTACCTGTCACTGGCTGAAGAGATGGAGGAACGTGACCTGCACTACGGCGCTGAACTCGGCAAGCGCAAGCTGGCTGTCTCCCGACTGCCGCTGTCGGTCGAGTCGTATAGCGACGAAGAGCACGACCTCAAGCTGACCGACGCCGTGCGTGACATGATCCGCAAGCCCGGTTTTCGTGGTCTGCTCAAAGATCAGCTTGACGCCCTGGGCAAAGGATACGCCGTTGCAGAGATCATCTGGGACAAGAGCGGTGGCATCTGGACCCCATCCCGCTACGCCTACCGTGATCCGCGCTTCTTTCAGTTCGATCGCGTCAGCCGTAGCGAACTGCGCCTGCGGGATGAGATGGGTGGTGTGGATGGGCTACCGCTGGAGCCATACAAGTTCATCGTCCACACCCCGAAGATCAAGAGCGGTCTGCCGATTCGTGGCGGGCTGGCGCGTGTCGCGGCCTGGGCGTTCATGTGCAAGGGCTACACGGTTAAAGACTGGCTGGCGTTTGCCGAGGTCTTCGGTATGCCGATGCGCCTGGGCAAGTACCGCGCCGGGGCAACGCAGGGCGACATCAACGTCTTGAAGACCGCCGTCGCTAACCTTGGGTCAGATGCCGCCGCCGTCTTTCCGGAGTCGATGCAGATCGAGCTGGTCGAAGCGGCCAAGGGATCTGGCGCGAACAGTTTTTTTAAGATCCTCGCAGAGTATCTGGATGATCAGGTCAGCAAGGGGATTCTGGGCCAGACCGCCTCATCAAGCGGCACACCGGGCAAGCTGGGCAATGACACCCTGCAGTCTGACGTGCGCGACGACATCCGCGATGACGACGCAGAGCAGTTGGAAGATACCCTCAACCGCGACCTGGTGCGCGCCCTGATCGACCTGAACTATGGCCCGCAGAAGAACTATCCCACCATTCAGTTACGTGCCTCGCAGCCCGAAGATATCACTGCCCTGGTGACATCGCTGAAAGAGCTGGTTCCGCTGGGGATGAAGGTCGAGCAGAGCGTAGTGCGTGATCGCCTTGGCCTGCCAGACCCTGCCAAGAATGCCAAACCAGAAGACTTGCTCGGTGTGCCTGCTGCAGCTGCACCGGTCCCAGCCCTCAACCGTGAGCAGCCGTGCAGCTGCCCGAGCTGTGCCAGCACCAAGATCGCGCTGAACGCTGAGGCCGCTGCCTTTGTCCCAGACAACCCAAGCCGCCTGGCAGACAAACTGGCAACCGACGCCGCGCCGCTGATGGACGCGCTGATCAACCAGGCCGCGCAGATCGTCAACACGGCAGGCACGCTGCAAGAGATCCGCACCGGCATCGAGCAACTGGCGAAAGATTATGACATCACCGATCTGGGCACGCTGCTCGCGCAAGCCTTCGCGCTGGCCAGCCTGACCGGTAGCGCCGAGGTGACCGATGAAAATTGAGGCGATCTTCCACCTGCCCTTTGCCGAAGCGGTCGCGGCCCTACGTGACAAGGCCAACGTACCGACTGCGCGCTGGGATGATCTGTGGAAAGAAGAACACGCCAGCGGATTTATGATTGCCGGAGCGATGAAGGCCGACCTGCTCGCCGATCTGCGCGACTCTGTCGACCGTGCCATCAGCGAAGGGATTACCCTCGAAACCTTCCGCGCTGAGTTCGCCGCTACAGTCAAAAAGCACGGTTGGTCCTACAACGGCGGCGAAGGATGGCGCAGCCGGGTGATCTACGAGACCAACATCCGCACCACGTATCAGGCTGGTCGCTGGCAACAGATGACCGACCCTGATGTGCTCAAGTTTTATCCCTATCTGGAATACCGTCACGCCGACAGCGCCAACCCACGCTTGCAGCATGTCGCCTGGGATGGCCTGACCCTGCCTGCTGATGATCCCTGGTGGCAGACTCACTATCCACCCAACGGCTGGGGCTGCAAGTGCAAAGTCTTTTCTGCGGGGAAACGTGATCTGGCCAGAGCAGGCAAGACCACGCCAGACACCGCACCGGCGATTGTCATTGACCAGGAGACCGGCGCACCTGAGGGGATCGGTAAGGGCTGGGATTACAACGTCGGCGAAGCCCGCCAACAGGCGCAGAAGCAAGCGCTGGCTGATGCCGAGGCAAGGGTGAACGGTAATGGCTGACATTTTCTCGGTCAGCATCGACGACAGCGAAGTCCGCGCCGCGCTGCAGCGGGCCATGACCGCGACCGGAAACTTGCGACCGGTGATGAAAGCGATCGGCGAACGGCTGCTGCGTTCGACCGAAGACCGTTTCGCCACCGAAACCGCACCGGACGGTAGCGCCTGGAAACCGCTGAAGGACCGGACCCAGAGTGGCCGCAAGATCCTGACAAAGAGCCACCAGCTACGTGGCAGTTTCTACCGCCGCGCCACAGCGACCAGCGTCGCGGTCGGTACCGGCAAGATCTACGGTGCCACCCATCAGTTTGGTCGTGGCGCAATACCGGCTCGCCCGTTTCTGGGGATCACCGCCGATGATCGGGTTGAGATTATGGATCTGCTCGCCGAGCACCTGGACCAAGCGCTGACCGGCAACTGAACAAACGGAGGTCAAATGATAACCATCGCCGCCACGTTCCTGATGATCGCTACTTGCAGCACGGGAAATTTTCCACCACCACCGCCCGCGATCCCGAGTGCGATGACATATCTCAAAAAGAGACGCCGCAGAGGTCAACCCGGCAAAGGTTGGCGGCATTGAGAATGGCCCCTCTCGCTTGAGATCTGTCCGACACGTTGGCAAGGGTCGCTAAAAATAAAGATCGTTGAACCTCGAAGACGTTAAACGCTAGTTAAACGCGGTTAGGGATACAGGTTGTGAAGCGCTTCATCTCAGAAGTCTCAAACTAACTTGCTAGGGTGCTGCAAGCGCCCTAGCTGAAGGAGCAAACATGCGCCACGTAAACAAGATCGGCATCATCGGCAGTGGTCACATTAGTGGTCAGCTGCTCAAAGCATTGCACCGCACCGCTTTGCCCGATGGCTGCGAGCTGATCGCGCTCAACTTCGAGATGCCGCCCGACGGCAGCGTACCCGAGTGGATCGAACTGATCCCAGGTGGTCAGATTATCGGTGGTCGTGATGGCCGCACCTTTATCAACGATATGCCGGACGAGGTTGTCGACGCACTGCTGGTCGATGCCAAAGATATCCCGCTCGATTGGGAACATTCGACCGAGTTGTGCGCGCCAGAAGGTAAACCGGCACCCGCTGCGGCATGGATCAAAGATCTTGAAGTGCGAGACGGCGGCGCGATCTGGGGCCGGGTCGAATGGACCGAAAAAGGGAGAGCCTCGGTCGCCGGGAAAGAATACCGCTATATCTCGCCGGTCTTCATCTACGAAAAAGAAACCCTGCGGATCAAGCGCATCACCTCGGCCGGGCTGACCAATCAACCGAACCTTCGGCTTCAAGCCCTCAATCATCAACAGCACGAATCAAACAAGGAGAACACCATGAACTGGAAGCAACTATTGGCCAAGCTCGGACTCGCCGAGGACGCCACCGTCGACCAGGCATTGAATGCGATCGGATCTTTGCAGACCGATCTCGCCACCGCCACCAACCGGGCAGCAACCCCGAGCCTCGATAAGTTCGTGCCCCGTGCCGACTACGACGCCACCCTGACCCGCGCCGCCAACGCCGAGCAGAAACTGACCGACATCGAGACCGCCACGCTGGAGACCTCGATCAACAGCGAGGTCGACGAGGCGCTCAAGGCCGGTAAGATCGCCCCGGTCTCTAAGGATTATTACCTCGGTATGTGTCGCCAGGAAGGTGGCCTCGAGCAGTTCCAGGAATTCATCAAGACCGCTCCGGTCATCGCTGCTGATACCAACCTAGACGGCAAACGGCCCGCCGGTGACGGCAAGTCTCTGAACGCCGAAGAGCAGCAGGTCGCTGCCATGTTCGGCAACAGCGCCGAAGACATCCAGAAATACTGCGGCGAGGGTTCGAGCAGCTAACTATTACCCAGCGCCGAGAACCGCGCGTTAACGATTTTAATATTTAACTCAAGGAGTAAACGTCATGGCTGAAAGAAACACCTTTAGAAAAGACGGCAAGCTGATCGCCTTCCTGGTCGCTGCCGCCACCCTGATCGAGGCGGACAAGATGGTCGCGGTCAACGCTGCTGGGCACCTGGTCGAAGCTGCAGATGCTGTGGGCATTACTGTCATCGGCGTCGCTGCTGAAACCTGCGACAACTTGGTAGGCGTTGCCGGTGATCTGGCTTGTCTGGTTAATCGTAAGCAGGTTTTCAACCTGAAGAACGACGCCACCAACCCGGTCGTGCAAGCCTCGGTCGGTAGCTCGGTCTACATCACTAACAGCCAAACCGTCGCCGTGATCGCAGGTCCAATCAACAATATTGTCGCGGGCAAGTGCCTGGCAGTTGGTGCTGACGGAGTCTGGGTCGAGATCGGCTAACACCTGTGCCCGCTTCACGCATCTAGCTTAACCATTTATCAACTCTTAAACGGAGGTTAAACCCATCATGAAAAAGATTGTAATGCTCTTCAGCCTGGTGATGCTCACCCTGATCACCGTCGCCTGCGCCTTCGCCGATCCAGGCGGGGCAGCTTTCTCCTGGCAGGATCTACTTAATGTCAGCGGCATGGCGCTGATCGTCAACGGTTCGACCATCAGCAACATCTTCACCAACATCAAGACCAGCTTTGCCCGCGCCTTCGAGACGACTGAAAGCACCTGGGAAAAGATCGCCATGAAGATCCCCTCGACCGGTGCGCAGAACGATTACGCCTGGCTAGAGAACTTTCCCAAGATGCGGATCTGGGTTGGTGAAAAGGTCATCAAGGCGCTCAAGGCTGGCAAATATGTGCTGATCAACCAGGATTTTGAAGCGACCATCAGCGTCAAGCGCAACGACATTGAAGACGACAACCTCGGCTTCGTCGGTGTGCAGGCCAACGGTGCAGGCTACTCTGCTAAACAGTGGCCAGATGAGCTGATCAGTGACCAGGTCAACGGTGCATTCGATACTGAGTGCTATGACGGCCAGTTCTTCTGCGACACCGATCACCCGGTGGTCAACCCGGCAACGGGCGAAGAAGAGAGCGTCAGCAACAAGGGCACCGCACCTTTGAGTATCGCCAGCCTGGCCTTGGCTCAAGTTGGCTACGGTGCCGCGCGTACCGTCATGGGTAAATTCAAAGACGGCGAAGGCCGCTCGCTACGCATCAAGTCTAACGTGCTGCTGGTTGGTCCCGGCCTCGCAGATACCGCCAACGCTTTGTTGACTGTCGACAAGTTAGAGGACGGCAAGCCCAACCCCTACAAGGGCACCGCCGAACTGGTCGTCGACGGCGGCATCACCAGCGACACCGCTTGGTTCTTGCTTGATACCACCAAACCGGTGCGGCCATTCGTTTTCCAGGAGCGCAAAGCGCCGGTATTCGTCAAGCAGACCACCATGGAGTCTGCAGGCGTATTCAATCGCGGCGAGTTCAACTTCGGCTGTGAAGCTCGCGGCTGCGGTGGCTACGGTTTTTGGCAGCTCTGCTTTGGCTCAACCGGCCTCGGCTAAGCGATAACATGATCACCGGGGCGGCTTCGGCTGCCCCGGTATTAACTGCAAAAAGCAGGAGACAATCATGATCAGAATCACCAGTTCGAGAGAAGGCTTTCGCCGGGCCGGTATTGCGCACAGCAAAGAGCCGACCGACTACGCCGACGACCATTTCAATAAGGATGAACTCAAGATCCTGCGTGCCGAGAAGATGCTGACCGTCGAGATCGGCGCGGACAAGAAGCAAACCATCAAACCGCCGAACGTCGGTGAGACTGTCGCCCTGGTCGAGAAGATTGAAACCCTCGCGGACCTCGACATCATGGTCGTAGGTGAAACCCGCAAGGGCGTTATCGAAGCCATCGAGAAAAAGCGTGCAGAGCTAACACTAAACACTGAAGAGAAGTAACCAGGAGACACCATGGCCTACATCACCATAGATGACATCTTGCAGCGCATCCCCGAAGAGTCGGTGCTGCAGCTGACCGACGACAACAACGCCGGGGTGGTGGATCTGGACCATGTGGCGGCGGCGATTGCGCGCGCTGAGCAGGAGATCAACACCTGGTGCGGCAACCTTTATCTGGTGCCGTTCCCGGTGATTCCTGCGGTGGTGGTTGGCCTCACAGCTGATCTGGCAATCTACTACTTGTATGGCCGCACGGTCGATGAGATCCCAGAGGCCCGCAAGGATGCCTTCAAAAATGCGCTCAAGCTGCTGGAAAAGATCGCAGCGGGTCAGATCTTGTTCGGCGTGGCACAGCGCACCAGTGGCACACCGGCCGCTAGCGCTGAGCTGCTGGGTGGCAACGAACGTCTTTTCACCCGCGACAAATTGCGGGGCATGTAGATGATTAAAGCAATCGAATCGGCGTTGGTCGGCCTGGTCGCAACTGTCCTGGGGAATGATGTCAAGACGGTTGAGTCTTACGCGGGGCAGCTAGAAGGTGACATCAGCAAGGTCATCAGCCGCATGCCTGCGGTGTTCGTCATGTTCAACGGCGACACCATCACCCGCGACGAGTACAGCGACGAGCATCACGCGCTGCGCTTCACCACTCTGGTCGCCTGCAAAGATTTACGCGGCAAGAAGAGCGCCCGCACCAAGGAGGGGGGCGCATACGACCTGGTTGAAGCGCTGCAGGCGGGGTTGGTTGACCAGGCTTTAGGTCTTGAGATCGACAGCCTGACCGCGACGCGGGTCGATATGGTTTTTGTCAGCGGAACGGCGGTGGTCTACGCCATTGAGTGGGAAACCGGATATACCACAAACCTCGGGGCCTGATCGCAGGTCGCGCAATAAGGAGCACTTATTATGTCTCAAGCAAAAAACGGAATTTTGTACATGGAAGAGGGCTCGACCCCGCAGGGCTACACCCAGATGGTCGATTCTGGCGATGGCCAGACCTTCGGGATCGACGGCGTTGATATCTTCAGCGGTGATCCGGCCCCGGTCTGTCGTCCGAACGGGATTGTCACCGGGTTGAATCTGGGTGGCGTTGCCGTGAGTGGCAGCAATGATGTAATCGACATGTCAGCCTGTACGGCTTATCTGGCAGGCGTTGAAAAAGCCATCGCAGCAGATCTGGATTTGGCGATCACCCGCCCGGCGACCGATGTCGCCAAGGTTGTCGCGGTCATCATCAATGCAGCCGGAGCCTATGCCGAAGTCGCCGGCACCGATTCCGCCGACGCGACCTTCAGCGCGGTGCTCGGTGCAGCGGGTGGCCCACCCTTTATCCCGGTCGACGCAATCAAGGTTCTTGAGCTGCGTCTGACCAGTTCGGTCGCGGCACCGATCACCGCTGGCGAGATCTTTCAGAATGGTAATTATACCGAGCGAGCGTTGTCGCCCAGCTTCGATCTTGACGCCACCGGCCGGGGTGACTACTCGGACGATGCCGCCACCTCCCGCGCGAACGTCAAATTTAGCTCGGCGTTGCCGTTGATCCATACCGGCGATGTGCCGAAACAGATCCATCTCGATTACGCAGACCCGATCATGGGCCAGGTTAGCAAGTCGAGTGATTTCACCCCGGCCGAAGAGTCTTACAGCACCTCAAGCTCTGAGCATTACGGCGGCGTTGACGCGGTCGAGACCACCAGCCTCGGCACGGCGGGTTTCTCTGCCAAAATGAATGACGGTGTGACCGACGCGGTGATCGCGGCCAAAGGCAAGGTTAAGACCTTCAAGTTTTATCCTGACTTAGGCAAGGCACCGCACCTGGTTACCCAGGGCCGGGTCTCAACCGCCCGCAGCTTCGCGGTCGGCGCGAACAAACTCGCCAAGGTCACACTGGCCCCATCGAAGGCGACGGTTGAATATTTCAGCTAATTCGTAGATGAGAGTAATAAGCAAAAGGGCGGCGGTTGATCCCGCTGCCCTTTTCTCAACCAGATCCAAACCAGAAAAGGCCCGTTATGAATATCAAAAAATTTAGCGCATCGAAGTGGAAGCATCGCACTGATACTGTGCAGACCCCCGAGCTTGCCCCCTGGTGCGCAGAGGATGAAAAGGCTGAGTGTATCGTTCGCAACCTGGACGCTGTCGAGCTGGCATGTGCCAATGAGGCAGCTGGTCAAGCCAGCAAACGCGCCGCGATCGCCGAAGGTCTGGCCGGACGTGGTGCTGAGATCACCGACGCGATTCGCCAGTTTATCGGCGCAGCGGGTGATGCCCCAGCTGATCATGTCCGGAGACTTGAGCTACTGCAGCTCGGCAGCGTCAAGCCGGTGTTCGATCTGCCAGCGGCTATGCACCTGGCAACGAACCTTCCCGCGACCTTTATGCTCTTGACCAATCGCATCCTTGAACTCACCGGCATGGGTGCCGAGCCGGGAAAGCCCAAAGGCTCTGGCAAGAGCCGCGCGTCAGAGCCGCAGTGATTCTGGCTGAGAAACACGGCTGGCCGCTGTTCCAGGTTCTGCCTGACATTTTGCCACCGTTTTTCTCTGATCTTGAAACCGAACTCTGGGCGCTGCGCCACACCGAACTAACGGAGCAACAAAATGGCGATTGAATCGACTCTTGAAATCCTGATCAAAGCGACCGACCTGTCAGGCAGTGTGCTGACCGGTGTCGGCAGCAGGATGTCAACGCTCGCCAACGGTGCCAAAGATGTTTCGCAGCCCTTCGCCGACCTCACCACCAACCTCGTCAAGCTAGACGCCGCACTGATCGCCATGGTCGGTGGTGGGTTGGCGCTGGCGGTAGCTGAGAGCGGAAAGTTCTCAGGAGCCTTCGCCGAAGTCACCACTCTGTTCGAAGCAACCCCGGCCCAGATCGACAAGTTCCGCGCCGATATCGTCAGTTTCGCCAAAACCAGCAGCAGCTCGCTCGATGAGATCAATGCCGCCGTCTACGCTGCGATCTCGGCAGGGTCGAGCTACAGCGAAAGCCTCGGGCTGGTCGCACAGGCAGAGCAGACCGCCATCGCTGGCAAGGCTAGCCTCGGCGATGCGACCGTGCTGCTGGTCTCCAGCCTTAACGCTTACGGCGCAGGCATGGATCAGGCTACCCAGTATTCAGATGCACTGTTTACTGCGGTCCGTGATGGCCAGACCACCCTGCCAGAACTGAGCGCCAGCCTCGCTCAAGTCACAGGCCTCGCCGCGACCTCTGGCGTCAGCTTCGATGAGCTGCTGGCAGCGGTTGCCGCCTTGACCGCCTCCGGACTCCCAACCAGCCAAGCTGTGACCGCCATTAAGGGTGCGTTGACCGGCATTTTGAAGCCGACCAAAGATGCCGACGAAGCTGCCGAGCAGCTCGGCATCAAGTTCGACTCTGCCGCGCTGGCCAGCAAGGGGCTCGGCGGGTTCATGACCGAACTTGGTGCCAAGGCGGGCGGGAACATCGATGTCATGTCCAAGCTGTTCGGCAGCGTCGAAGGGTTAAACGGCGCATTGATCTTAACCGGTACCGGAGCCGACAAGTTCACCGCTACCCTCGCTGATATGCAGAACAAGGCCGGAGCCACCAGCGCGGCCTACGACAAGATGGCTGGCGAGCTGGATATCACCAACCAGAAACTAGCCAACAACGTCAAGCTGACCCTGATCGCGGTCGGCGACAAGATCCTTGATGACTACACCGGTCTGGTCGACAGCTTGATATCAATCTTTCAATCAATCGAAACGGCGGTCAAAAACGGGACATTCGACGGGCTTTTTGAGGTCATTGAAAGCGCGTTTAACAAGGCGCAAACGAGCCTTGAAAACATCGCTAAAAACCTTCCTGAAGCACTCAACGGCGTCGACTTTAACGGCTTCGCTGAGTCCTTCGGCGGGATGTTCGACGGGGTTGACCTGTCGACACCTGAAGGGCTGGCCGCTGCGATCCAGCTGATTGTCGATACCCTGGAGACCCTGGTCACCTTCAGCCGTGGCGTGGTCGAAGGACTGACCCCCTTCGTCGGACTCATCGCCGAAGCGGTCGAGTGGTTCAACGGTCTGGACGCCTCAACCAAAACTGCAGTTGCTGGCCTGACCGGATTTATGGCAGCGGTCAACCTTGTTGCTATACCGGTTGCCGCGCTAGGTCTCGCCATAAAGGGCGTCGGCGCATCATTGGTTGGATTAGAAGCCGTCGCCGCAGCGCCTGCTGTCCTCGCGCTGCTTGGCACCTTCGGTCTGGCCGCAGGTGCCGGTGTGATCCCTGAACCTGAAGGCATGACGCCAAACCGGTTTTTTGCCAGTTTATGGAGTGATGATGATGCGGCGATAGTCGACGAGGCCACTGAAAAGATTGCTGAGATACCAGCGGCGGCTGAACAGTCAGCGGAAAAATTTCAGGCGATTGAATGGGATCTCGATCCCCAGGGGAATATCCCCGGCACGGTCGGTGATGCCACGGCCGCGATCGCCACTCTGGCCACCGCTGCAGATGATCAGTTCGAATCGTTGAAGGCCTATTACATCAGCGTCGGCAACTCCCCTGAGATCGCCGCAGCTATGGCCTCCCTTGAGACCCAGACCGGTCGCATCCCCAAGGCGATGGAAAAGGCCAAGGATGAAACCAAGGCTCAGTCTGACAAGCTGCTCACCGATCTGGAGCAGATCGCCAGCGATGAGCGGATCAAGTCGTTGGAATTCAGCTTTAAGCTCGATGAGATCGCCTTGCAGGGCGAGGTCGATATGGCAATCAGAATGATCGAGAACATTGGCACGGTGGTCACCAGCACCGGCGACCTGATTGGCGATCTAACCGGTCAGCTCAACAGCAACACTGGCTCAAGCCGCCGGATCATAGAACAGCAAATTGAAGCGGACTCAAAAGCTCGAGCATTGGCGATGGATGATGCGCATAAAGCCGCCGAGCAGCTATATCGATTGCAAGAAGAAAAAATTAAACGGTACCAGTCTGGTGATGCGTCGATCAAAGTCGAGGCCGCAGGACTGACTGCGCCTCTCGAGATGATCTGGGATGAGATCCTCAAAGTGATACAGATCAAGGCCAGCGCAGAAGGCCAAGCTTTACTGGAAGGGTTGTGATAGATGATCGCACTGACCACACCAAGCCTTGACTTATCTGGCGCGCTGATCAGTCCCAATGGTCGAGCTATCGCGCAAACGATCAACCGGCGCGCAAACCGCGTCGCCGTACTCGATCTAACAATCGGGGCTGTTGCGGTTGATGCCGGGTACTCCGGAAGTGACCTTGAGCTGTCAGTCCGCGTCCCAGATCCTGACGGATCTGAGCACCTGGCATTGACTCGACTGATTGCTCTTTACCCGACAATGATCCTTTCTTGCTCTCGCGGTTGTTACCTGGTCATGCTCTCAGGTCTGGGGTACAGCAACGGTGCCGCCACATGCCGTGCGAGCGTGCTGGAGGTTCTGAGCTAATGGCGACTCTGACTGCAATCTATACTGGCGAGAGCGCTGGCGGGACAGTCCAAGATGGAAGTGGAAACGGGCACCACGCAGCGAACATCGGCGTGACTCAGTTGTTAGCCGCAGGCTTTCCTGTCGCGGGTGCTGCATTACAGTTTGATTCGGCGGCAGACAGCCACTTCGATGTGCCAGCTTCGGTCATCCCTGCGACCGGCGACGACTTCACCATTGCGATTTTTTTCCGACACCAGGCACTGGACGGTAGCTATCTATTTGGGGCGGACGGCAACACAGCCTGGTCATGCCATATTCGCCAGTCGACCGGCTACGTGAATATGTATATCGGAGGGGCAATGATTCGGGGATACCCACCAACACTATCGAACAATAGCGACCATCTGCTGGTGATTCAGCGCAGCGCTGGCTTCCTGGATTTTTACGTCGATGACATGGCTAACCGGGTTTCGGGTGGTTACACATGGGACGCGGTCACGCCGCCAGTGGATCCGCTTTCTATCGGGATGCACCCAGTCTATCCAGGGCAGAGCTTCAACAGCGTCATGGATGAGGTTCAGTTCTGGGCCGGTGGCCTGTCAGTGGCAGAGCGTCAGTCCCTGGCAACGACCCCGTCCCTCGATATCGGCGCATACTCCGGCGGGGGAGCTGCTGCTCCAGCGGTGGCTGAAAGTTACCAGGTCGCTGGCTATTTCCGGCTAACCCTGACCGGGGGTGCCAACGGCGTTTCTGATATGGTCTTGGGGATGACCAGCCTCAATGCTCGCTTGAAAAGTGGCGCACCCAGTTATTTGCAAGCCACTATCCCTTGTACCACTGCGTATGCGGAGGCCGTTGCGGCGCGTGGGCTCGGTGATCTGGTGCTTGATTATGTCATCCGCGACAGCGAGGGGCTTGAAACGGTTAGTACGGTCACTACCGTTGCACTCGAAACAATTCAGCTCAGCAAAGGGGTTAATAGCCGTAGCATAAATCTGGTCGGCCATCGCCAATCGACCAATAGCGACCCGACAAGCCATACGGTTTACGGGCTGAGCCAGCAAACCGGCACGACTAGCAAGACAGTCCTGGTGCCGGGATATAATCCTCTAATTTTACCTGCAGACACGATTACCAGCGAGGGGATTATCTTTGTGATCGGTAGCGTCATACTGCAGGCCAGTATTAACGCTGGCGCTATTAACATCCAGACCCAGTTTGTCGAGGGTTAAATGGGTAAAGCAACGATCATCAACCATATCGCTGAGGCTCAATACAATGTGATGATTAACTTTGATCGAGCCAGGTCTGATACCGAGATTGCGCGACTGGAAACGGAAAATACCGCGCTCGCGATTCGCATTGCAGAGCTTGCTGGTGAAATCAATACCGCGGCGCTTGACGTTGACAATGCAAAAGATGTTTTACGGGCCAGCATTACAAATTTCAAAAGTGGCCTTGCCCTACAAGCCGATGTTGATACAGCCATGGCATGGTTGCAGGATTCATTGAATCTATATCAAAACCTGACCCAGGTGCGGGCCATCTCCAGGCTCAAAAAAGTCACCAACGAAAAACGCATTGCCTGGCTAAACGACATGGTCCCAATCGACGTTGCCGTAACTGCCTGGTGCGCAGATTACACCGACGGCCTGAGTGGTGCTGTTGGGATGATAGATATCGGTCGTCAAGCTGGAACCAATATCATAAGGGCTGGTGGAGCCAATGGTGACGCGGCTGGTTATGATGTGGTTGTTGACGGCAAATACGAGGGTATCGCCAGCGGTACTCCGGCAGGTGTGTTTTTTAACTTGGCCCTGAAACCAGCGGTCGAAAAATGGCGCCCGCGCTACCGTACGGGCGTCATCAGCGCTCTTGATCTGTCGGCAGATACAGCAGGCGTTACACTCGATCCTGCTGTGGGTGAGCAAGGAATTATCATTAACCAGACTCAGGTCTTGGTCGATGTTGCGGTGCAGTACATGACCTGCAATGCCAGTGCATTTACAGTCGGCGATCATGTGATTATTGAGTTTATTGGTATGGATTGGACCACGCCGCAGGTCGTTGGTTTTGTCGACAACCCCAAGGTCTGCTATGGCTGGGTGTTGGCGGATGTGGCATTTAGCGCCCAAACTAACCCCGAAGGGATGGGGCGGTACGAGATGACCGATATGCTTGTGCTCACCGATCCAACCAGACCTGCCGGGGCAATCGTCGCCTCTATCGATGATATCCTCGTTGGCAGCGTTCCGACGGTGGAGCCAACCGGCGCAGAGCCAACTACAGTGCCGATCAGCCTCTACCGCGCTAACCGGTCAGGACTCGACGTTCGATCAGCAGCGGCAGAGGGATATTGGTATTACGGCAACCATCCATACCCAGATGCCACCCGGCCCGGCGTTATCCCACCGCCCGGCATTGCGCCGATATTGCCAAACCCTGATCGGGTTATATCGTGGCCAAACATGGTTGACGACCGTCGCCCGAACTATTGGACCGGGCGCCTACGGACCTATAAATGGCAAGCGCCGATGACCATCAGTTGTACCGGCAATGTGGGTACTATCGTAAACGGGACATCATTCTCCGTTAAAAATGGCACGGCCCCATATACCTGGTCAATCACCATGGAATCTCCTCTGCCCGCCACTCACCCGGCATGTTTAGTCGCAGACGATCCAGATGGGTGGACTGCCACCATTATTGCGCCGACCACTTACGAGCTGCCCGTCGGACAGGGCGCAGTTGTCTGTACAGACGCCAACGGCGCCAGCGTAGCGGTCGAAGTGGCGTTCGGTGATTTCAGCGTGGCCATCCCAACAATGTATGATTTTCAGAACACCGCCATACTTACGATGCCACAATGGGATTGGCAATGGCCGGGACTTGATCGGGTGCCAGTTGGCTCCTCCCCACCGTGGCAGAACAACGTCGTTTATCTCAGCGCAACAAACGATTCTCTTATCATCGTTTGGCCGAACGGCATGGAGGGGACCAATCCGGTCACCGGTGAGCCCGTAGACGGTTACTCAAGCCATACAGTTGCAACTGGCACCCACCAGACCGGTTTGTTTTTCAGGCTGGTCTCAAAACCTGCCGGAAACGTAAAGCAGGTCATCACCGAGAATTGGTGGAGTGATAACAGCACCGCCGAGCACCCGCTGCCAGCGGGTTTTGAACAAACTCGCATACCAGGCAGCGATGTCGACGCGACTGGACTCGTTTTGGCGGGCGTGACGGCAATAAATATAATCTCACAACCATAGATTTCAAGGAGACTATTCATGCAACAGTTAGCTGATTTTTACCAAGGCGAAACCAAGCGGTGGTTTGTGGAATTTGACACGGACATATCCGGCAGCCTGCTCTTCTTTCGACTGGCCAAAAAACGCAGTCAGACGGCACCGGATCTTGAGATTGCAGGCGTGCTTGATCCTGCGGATGCTCAAGGGCAAATCAAAAGAGTGACCTTCGAGATTACAGCATCGGCATCTGAGGATTTAGACACTGTGACCTACCATGCTGAGCATGAGCTGCGGTCAGTTGATCGGGTAGATATTTTCTTGCCGCAAAAACTCAACATCAAACAGCGGGTACCGAAGGAGGTCTAATGGCAGGCGAAGAGATTCTTCTAACGACCACGATCGAGACAGTAGTCGCCCAGGTTGCCGAGACGGATCTGGTCTCAGTCCAGCAAACCGAAGAGACCATCAGTGTGCAATCGGTAGATGAAGTTTTTGCGGTGAAACTGGTGGAAGAAGTGATTACTCTTCCCAAAAATGCGGTCCCGACTGCGATGCCTGTTGCGCCAGGTCGGCGTCCCTTTTTAGAGTTGATCGCGCGGCCGGGTGAAGATGTTGTGATTGACTGTGAAAAGTCACTGACATGGATGGTCGACGCTGCAGCCTTGTCTCTGACTACCCCCCTGCAGATCGAGTTTATCAATGTGCCAGTGAAGTGCTTTGTGCAGATGTATATCTTGATCGCCAATGTTCCGGTTAGTGGCTGCGCCGTGCTTTGGCCGCAACCTGCAGCAGGGATATCGAACACACCTGTCGGCCCAAACCTGAACAACGAATATGAAGTTAAAACATGGAACGGTGGGCAGACGTTACACATCAAACGGATGGGATATTATCGCCTGACATGAGATCGGTTGTCTGTGTTTTTTTGATCGCTTTTTTAGGGGGATGCCTGGCGGTAGAACCCGTAGCTCCAAGGCGTTGGCTGACCCCTGAAAAGCTAGTCCTTGAGGTGCCAGGTGAAGGTGCATATTTCCCCCCTTCAGACACCTGTCCAGCCATCATCGTCGTTCGGGATATTCGCAACGTTTCGGTGGTGACTCATGAGGCGGGTCATGCTGTTTGGGATGCGATAGGACAACCACAACCATATAAGTAGTAGAGGAAGCGGCTGCGAGTTCGCGACAACGATCCCGCAGCCACCAACCCACGGTCTCAAGAACCGTGAGCCAGCCAAGGCCCCCTCACCGCGTCGACACGGCGGGTGGAGCCTAGCACAACCGCAACCACAAGCAAAGAGGCTCACTATGACAAAACCACTCGTTCCATGGATTGGTGGCAAGCGAAAACTTGCTGACCATCTTCTGCCCCTGTTCCCAGACCATCAATGCTACGTCGAACCGTTCTGCGGTGCGGCTGCGCTGTTCTTTCTCAAACAGGAATCGAAGGTCGAAGTGCTCAATGATATCAACGGAGACCTGGTCAACCTCTACAGGGTCGTCAAGTATCATTTAGAAGAGCTTTACAAGCAGTTTAAATGGGTATTAACCAGTCGGGAAAATTGGGGTTGGTTACAGAGCACCCCACCTGAAACACTGACCGACGTACAGCGCGCTGCTCGCTTTTTGTATTTGCAGAAATTAGCCTTCGGCGGCAAGGTCGACGGCCAGTCATTCGGCACCGCCACCACCAGCCAGCCAAGGTTCAATCTGCTCACCCTCGAAGAGGATCTAGCCAACGCCCACTTCCGGCTCAGTCAGACCACCATCGAACACCTACCCTGGGACAAAGTCGTCGAAAAGTACGACCGACCGCACAGCCTCTTCTACTGCGATCCGCCCTACTGGCAAACCGAGGGCTACGGCGTCAGCTTCGGTTGGGAACAATATGAACGCCTCGCTGAACTAGCCAAAACCATCAAAGGCCAAATGATCATCAGCATCAACGCTCACCCCGATATTCGTAAGCTGTTTAGTGATCTACCCGTCATCGAAGTCGACTACCAATACACTGTCGGCGGAGCAAACAAACGCAGTGAATGCACCGAGCTGATCTACGGCACCTGGCCGGGCGGGATTCCAGAACCAAAAGGTATGCAGGTGGGGCTGTTTTAACAGGGATTTTGAAACATGCTTAAAACATAGTTTAACGGTCTGGTCGGTGGGAGGGGTTAGCGCCAAACCTCGCGTCAGTTAGTGCCAAATCTCGCGTCGGCTTACACTCAGTAGCCTGTTCTCCGTTGCTTCTCGACAGCGGACCCCGCAGGGAACCTCCAACTCTTAAAACGCAAAAAGGACTTAACTCATAGTGAGCTAAGTCCTTGAAATTTTTGGCGCGCCGCGAGGGATTCGAACCCCCGGCCTTCTGATCCGTAGTCAGACGCTCTATCCAGCTGAGCTAGCGGCGCACATTGAAAGAGAAGCTTTATCGCCCACCTGCGGGCATTTGTCAACCCTTTTCTACTGGAGTTTTCGCTGCCTTTGGTGCCTCGACAAAACCAC
>JAJRRT010000079.1 GCA_024279255.1 Deltaproteobacteria bacterium
AGATTCATCCGGTTCGTCTATCCTTATTAAACAGCGGCTTTTAACAACAGCCAACCGAGCATCAATAACAAGCCCCAGGCGAAACCTTGCAGATAGAATGAAATCTGCCCGGTCGCCAACTGACGGAAATAGCCACCCCAGAGCAACACCACGCGACCGATCCCTTCAACCACACCATCAATCAGACCACGGTCTCCTGCTATCCAGCAGAAACGCGCAACAAATCGGTAGGGACGCAGAATCAGCAGCTCATAAAGGGCGTCAAATTGCCATCCAAACAACAGGAAACGTCGCCAGGGGGTCTCTGTTTCTTCTCTAAAATTACGATAACTGAGATGTGCCGGCAACCAGCCCGCAACAAACACGAGACCCATCAACACCAGCAGACCAATCTCAGTAACAACGGGGATTTCCGCTGCTGGGGTACTGCCGATCCAGTGACTGAACATCTCATGACCACCATAGAAGTGTGGCAAGTTGATCAGCCCGCCGAACAGGCCGAGCAGCGCCAGAGGCGGCAGGGTCCAAATAAGTAGCGGCGAGAGGTGATGACCAGCCTTTGATCCACGGTATTCACCAAAGAAGACCAGGTAAAGGAGACGAAAGCTATAGAAGGATGTCAACCCTGCTGTCAGCACACCAACACCCCAAAGACAAGCGGACAGCCCATCTCCTCGTGAAAAGGCCGCCAACAGAATGGCATCCTTGGAGAAGAATCCGCCACTCAGTGGTGCGCCCGCCAGGCAAAGGATACCAATCAGGAATAAGCCGAAGAGCAGTGGGTTTTTCTTGCGCAATCCACCCATCTTAAAAATATCATTCTCTCCACCTGCTAAATGAATCAGCGCACCGGCCCCCATGAAGAGGAGAGCCTTGAAGAAGGCATGCACCAGCAAGTGATTCACTGCAGCGGCCACACTACCAACCCCGACGGCAAGAAACATATAGCCTATCTGACTCATAGTCGAATAGGCGAGAACTCGCTTGATTTCGCGTTGAGCAAGGGCGCAACTAGCCGCATAAAGAGCAGTAAAAGCCCCGACACAGGCGATGACCGCCATACCAGTAGTCGAAAGCGAAACCAGGGGGAACATCCGACAGAGCAGGTAAACCCCGGCTGTGACCATAGTTGCAGCATGGATAAGAGCTGAAACCGGGGTCGGACCAGCCATAGCATCAGGCAGCCAGGTCATCAATGGCAACTGGGCACTTTTGCCACAAGCCCCACCCAACAGCAACAGGACCAAGGGAGTGATTAATGTCGGATCGAGCTCACTGGCACGCAGGTTGATTTCAGCGATATCTACAGTCCCAACCAAAGCGAAAAGCCACAGCAGTGCGATTGTAAAAAAGAGGTCGCCGACCCGGGTGACGATGAAAGCTTTACGTCCGGCGAGAGCGTTTTCTTTGTTTTCGTACCAGAAGCCGATCAAGCCATAGCTACAAAAACCAACCCCTTCCCACCCCAAAAAAAGTAGCAGCAGATTATCAGCCAAGATGATACAGAGCATGGCAAAGACGAAGAGATTGAGAAGGGCGAAGAAACGGGCCTGATTCTCATCATGCTCCATATAGCCTGCGGCGTAGATATGGATCAGGCTGGCAACCCCGGTAACCATCAGGGTCATACTCGCCGCCAGCGGATCAAACAACAGACCGATATCGGCTTGCAGACCGGCACTACTCAACCAAGTAAAAAGCTTCACCTGAGTACCAGTCCCGGCCGCCAAAGACCAACAGGAAATGGTAACGAGGAAGCTGCCCAGAATACTGCTGATCGCCAATAAAGCCACCAGACGGCGTGGCAAACGACAGCCAACGCAGGCATTAAGAACCCCGCCTGCCAAAGGCAATAATATCAGTAGAAAAAGTAGTCGAGAATCCATCAGCCCCTCAACTCATCAAAAGCACGCACATCAACCGTCTTCTTCCGCCGGTTCAGATAAACAACCATCGCCAGTGAGATCGAAACCTCGGCCGACGTCAACGCCATCAGGAAGATCACCATGACCTGCCCGTCCAACTGTTGCCAGAGCGCACTGGCCCCAACCAACACCAGCCCGGCAGCGTTAAGCATGATCTCAACCCCGATCAGAATCATAATCAAATTGCGACGCACCAGCACCGCCATCAACCCGAGGAAAAAGATAATGCTGGCCAAAATCAACAGATGTTGGAAAGGGACGATCATCGCTCTTCCCCCAACCGTTCTTTTCTGCTAGCGGACCGGCCGACATAGAAAGCACCGACTGCGGCAAACAGCAACTGAAAAGAGACAATCTCAACCGCCAGGGCATATTCATGGAAAAGGGCATAGCCAAAATCACGTGGCGACGCGTACCAGTTCGGCAGTTCCTGGCTCCCTGCGGGATCAAGTTGCAGCAACAACAGAGTACAGCCAAGCAACGCACCGCCAAGCAGCAAAACCGGCAGCCATTGCAACGGTCCCGGTCCTTGACGGTCGGCCTCTTCACCGGGGGAGAGTTTGAGCATCATGATAATAAATAGAAAGAGCACCATGATTGCCCCGGCGTAGATAATAACTTCCCAGGCCGCGACCAAAGGTGCACCAAGCAGGTAAAAAATAAGCGCCAGCGCAAAAAAGCTGTTGACCAGATAGATCACCGAGTGCACCGGGTTCCGTCGAGTCACCGCCATTGCTGTTGCTGCCACCGCAACAGCACCGAGTATGTAGAAAATCCAGGTTGCCATTTTTAACACCTTCTGAAACGTGAGGTGTGAAATGTGAAGGATGAGGAGCAAGGTCTTTCTCGCCTCAAACCTCTCGCCTCACATCTCACGGCATTAAATCCTTAACATCAACCGGCTTATCTTCTCCGGGACTTTCACCACGAGCTGCTGTCACGCCAATTCCGGCGTGATGATAAAAATTGTAATCAGGCTCCTGGCCACAATGATCGACCAGCAGTTCTTCTTTTTCCCACACTGTCTCGAGCGGATTACGATTTGCCATTTCGAAATCCCCAGTCACCTGAATAGCCAGAGTCGGGCATGCTTCGGTGCAGAGGCCACAAAAAATACAGCGACTGAAATTAATCCTGAACCAGGCAGCATAGCGCCGCCCGTTTTCAGCTTCAGTAGACTGCATCGAAATACAATCAACCGGACAAGCGGCACTACACAGATAACAGGCAACACAGCGCTCCTGACCATCTGGATCCCGCGTCAAAATCAGGCGCCCACGATAGCGCGGAGCGAGTTCTGTACGGACCTCCGGGTATTCAACCGTCGCCACCGGACGAAACATATTTCGCAGGGTGATCCAGAAGGGCTCGATGGTCCCTTTGATGTCACGCCAGATACTCATCCCTGCCTCCCACTCAAAAAGGCGAAATGATCGATGGGTAAGCAAAAAGCACCAAATGCAAGGCGCGCGATTGTCGAGCAATGAGGCGGACTCAGGTCCGTCGAAGTAGCGAGAGCCATCGCAGCAACGTAGCACTTGGTGAATTCTTGCGACGCCATCATCCCTGCCTCCAGAGCAAAAAGGCTCCTGTCAATATGACGTTAAGCAGAGACAGAGGGAGCAAAATTTTCCAGCCAAAGTGCATCAACTGATCGTAGCGCAGTCGCGGCAGGGTGCCTCGCACCCAGATAAAGAAGAAACAAACAAACAGAACCTTGATGCTGAACCAGACCACTCCTGGTAGAAATGGGCCCATCCAGCCACCGAGGAAAAAGACCGTCAGCATCGAGCCGAGGATAATCAGGTTGATATACTCGCCGACGAAAAAGAGGCCGAAGCGCATTCCCGAATACTCGGTGTGAAAACCACCTACCAGTTCATTTTCGGCCTCGGGCAGATCGAAGGGGATCCGCTTACTCTCGGCCACTGCGCTGATCAGGAAGATCAGGAAGGCCAGCGGGTTGACCAAGGCAAACGGGACCCCAGACTGAGCCAGAACAATATCGGTCAAGGAAAAAGAACGCGCCAGCATCACTACCGGCACCAGAGCCAGCCCCATGGAAAGCTCATAGCTGATCAGCTGTGACAATCCACGGATCGCCCCGAGCAATGAATATTTCGAGTTAGAGGCCCATCCCCCCAAGGTCATTCCATAAACGGCCAGTGAAGAGAGCCCAAGGAAGAATAGGACACCTATATTCAGGTCACAAACCACCAGTGGCACTTCATGCCCAAAAAGGGTTATCGGTGGGCCGAAGGGAACCACGGCGAAAGTAAGGAGTGCGGTCACAGCCGCCAACCCCGGCGCAAGCAAAAAGAGCCACTTGTCAGCTTGTGCGGGGATAAAATCTTCTTTGGTCAGTAATTTGATAACATCAGCCAACGGCTGCATCAACCCGAAGGGTCCGACTCGATTCGGGCCTGGGCGCAACTGCATTCGGCCGAGAATCTTTCGTTCAGCCAGCACCAGATAGGCGGCCAGCGTCAGCAGAACCATGAAGATCAGACCCAGTTTGGCGACAATCAGCAGTAATATCACCATCCATTCAGGCATTGTCGACCTCCGAATATATTTTACAAGGTAGCGATAGCCCCCCCGGCGTAAAAACTTCGAGGGGTGTCCCTGGCAGGCAGGGGACGATTAACCGCCCACGCGCCATCTTCGCCTTGAACACCAATGGCAAATGGAAGTGTCCGACAACGGTCCGCAAAACAACCTTTTGTCCATTAACAAAACCACGCTCCGCTGCCTCAACAGGATGGATCCAGACCGATGGCTCCTCAAATCGCGAGGTTAAAGATTGACTCCAGCGCGAATAGAGGTCACTCCCATAGCGCGCCGTAATCGGCAAGACCTGCAGCTCCCCCTCTTGTGCCCAAATTTCGGTCCGACTCTCCTCAAGTTTATCTCCGCAATCGGCGATACGTCTTCCATTATCACCAGCCTCAAGTCGATCAAGGTCGCGCAAACAAGGAAGCTCTTTGACGATCTGGCGCCGCAAGCCGAAAAGATCATTGCGATCCTTCAACAGCCATTGCAGCAGGTGTACTGCCGAACGCGGCGCTGAGCCTGGTGGAGTCGTTTCAAACTGACGGGGGGGGTGGCCGCCACTACCAGTTACGACGATCGGAATGCCCGGCTCCAAAACGGGGTCGAAAGCCTGCATTCGACCTTCGTTATTGATGAAGGTGCCAGCGCATTCGTAGATAGTTCGGGTCGGTAAGAAAATATCAGCAGTCGCTACAGTATTGGTCGGCAGATGATCAAAGACTGCGAGAAACTCAAGCCGCGAGAGCGCAAGTTGCATACGTCCCGGTTCCGAATGTTCAATCGCAGGATCAGTTTCAACACATATCAATGCCCGAACATTACCGTTCTCAAGATCCTCGATCAAATTTCGATTGCTATCGCCAGTGGCACCTAAAATTCCGCCACCGAAGCTGTTGGGACCATGAAGTACCGGAAAGATCAGGCAATCGTGAGACCCACAGCAACTCTCGCTGAAGTGGAGCAACAACCGCAATCCCTCACCACCTAATAGTTCACCGCCACCAACAAGAACTGGCCGCTGAGAAGCTTCAAGTTGTTGGCGTAAAGATTCCAACAGCTCATTTTCTTCAGGAGCCGAGAGTCCACGGAGTAAAGATTCTTGTGTCAGCGGATGATGTTCAAAGTCGCAAGGAAGCTCCAGAGGGCGCGGATCAAGAGCAACAATACGAGTACCTGCACGAGCGGCCTGACGTAGCGCCAAAGCGAGAACCGGTGCCTCAGCCAAGGGGTCAACTCCGACCATGAGGATCAAGTCACTATCCCGCAGCTGCTTTAATGACGCCAATTGACCACTGGGGATAGATGCTGCCATGCGCGCAGCAAAGGCCCGCCGCGGATGAGCGTCATAATAGGGAGCCGGAGCGCCATATTTCTCCGCAAGATTTTTAAGGAGCAGGTTCGCTTCAAAAGAAGCGCGCGGAGACCCGAGCAAGCGCAGCGCCTCTCCACCGTACTCCTCAACAAGCTTCTCCAGACGCTCTTCCAGCAGTTCCAATGCATAAGAAAATTCAACTTTTTCGCCACTGATTCGGGCTTCGCGGGGCCGCTTCGGGTGGTTGTTCCAATCGCTACCAAAGCGGGCGCGATCACAGATAAAACTGTCGTTGGTTAAGCGATTCCCCCCCGAACGAACCCGCTGCAACTCCTGGTAGCGCCCGCCCGGAAAGGTCGAGCATCCGAGGCTACAATGAGGACAGATCGACGGAGCTTGCTGCAAATCCCAAGAACGCGTTCTGAAGCGGTTGGCTCGATCTGTAAAGACACCGGTCGGGCAGAAATCGATCAGATTCCCGGAAAAATCACTCTCCAGGGGACCATCCTTGAAACGACCGAAGAAAACGCGTTGCTGTGAACCCATGACACCAAAATCTTCGCCGCCACAGTAATCCTTATAAGTCCGCACACAACGATAGCACTGGATGCAGCGATTCATCTCCTGAGTGATAAAGGGTCCGAGATCCTGATTGGTATAAGTCCGCTTATTCCCACGATAGCGCCGAATGCCATGACCAGCGCCGATCGTCATTTCCTGCAACTGACATTCGCCACCCTCATCACAAACCGGACAATCATGAGGATGATTGGTCATCAACCATTCACTCACCTGGCCGCGGAACGCAACGGACTCTTCTTCGCAGGTGCTTACGACCATCCCGTCTTCGACAGCTATCAGACAGGACATTTTCAGCCCTTTCTGACTCCCTTCAAGGATTGTCACGGCGCATTGCCGACAAGCACCTATGGCACCCAAGGTATGATGGTAACAAAAGTGCGGCACCACAATGCCCAGAGCCACTGCTGCGTCCAGGACACTGGCACCTTCAGCGACGGTGATTATTTGATTATCGATGGTCAGTGTTGGCATAAATACTTACTTATGCTATAGGCTAAAGTAGAAAAGTTGAGGGCAGATCCTTTTTTATCCCCTCTCTCTTCTCCTCTCACCTGATTAAAAAGGGCAGTGCCCTTTTTCAATATGGTCAATCACTTCCTGTTCAAACAAGCGCATCAGGCCATCTAGAGGTCCCATCGCACCTTCGGCCAGGGCACAAAAACTGCGTCCACAGATATGGCGGTACTGTTCTTTAAGCATCTCAAGGTCGCCCATGGTTCCCTGCCCTTTTTCGATTTTCTCCAGCAACCAGCAAACCAGCGGCAGCCCATCACGACAAGGCGTACACCAGCCACAGCTCTCACGCGCAAAGAACTGCAACAGGTTCAGGGTAACGGCGACCATGCAGGTCTTATCATCAAAAACAGTCACCCCAGCCGTTCCAAAACGACTACCAGCTGCAGCCAACGTATCAAAATCAAGAGGGATATCCATATGCTCAGCAATTAAATATGGGGTCGATGCGCCACCCGGCAGACAGGCTTTAAACTTGCGCTTCTTCCAGACACCACCCCCATAAACTTCAACAACTTCACTCAGAGGGATCCCGACCGGAAGCTCGAAACACTCAGTCACATTGAGATGCCCCGAGAGCCCAAACAACTTGGTGCCAGCACCTTCAGGATTACGCGCCAGACCCTTGAACCACTCAGAACCTCCATTTATGATATGCGGGATATTAGCGAGAGTCTCAACATTATTAACAGTGGTTGGCCGCCCGAATAATCCTCGTTCCGCCGGGAAGGGTGGCTTAAGGCGCGGATTGGGCCGCTTCCCTTCAAGGCCGTTAAGCAGGGCGGTCTCCTCACCAAGGATGTATCGCCCGGCACTCCCATGGAGATGGAGCTCAAAATCAAATCCACTCCCGAGAATATTTTTACCGAGGTAACCAGCTTTTTTTGCCTCAGCAACCGCCTTTTGTAATTTTTTGAACTGCCCTTCGTAAGCATAGCGGATGAAGATATAGCCCTCATCGACATTCAGAGCATAGGCTGAGATGATCATCCCTTCGACCAGTTGATGCGGATCTGCAGCCAGCAGTTCGCCATCCTTATAGGTCCCCGGCTCCATCTCATCACAGTTACAAACCAGATATTTTGGTGCGGGCTTATCCGATGGGAAGAACGACCATTTCAATCCGGTCGAAAACCCTGCTCCGCCGCGCCCTCTTAGCCCTGAAGATTTAACGAGTTGGACTATTTCAGCTGGAGACATGGTTTTGAGCGCCTTAACAAGGGCACTGTAGCCACCGGTTTTACAGTATTCCTTTAAGAAGGCTGTTCTCCCGGGCTTACGGTTTTTGAACAGAAGCTGCGGTGTGCTACTCATCCAACAGCCTCCTCACGCAACCTGGCGATGATCTGATCGAGACCATCACAGGTCAGATGACCATAAAAACGCTTACCCACCATGATAGACGGAGCACGACCACAACCACCAAGGCAGCAGGTTGGCAACAACGTGAACAGACCGTCAGGTGTGGTTTGACCCAGCTTGATTCCAAGCTGCTGTTGCAAATGAGCGGCTATTTCTTCGCCACCACGTGTCCAACAACAGATCGAGTCACAGATATGGATGGGGTAGCGACCGACCTTTTGACGATAGATCTTGTCGTAGAAAGTCGCGACCTCCTCGACTTCGATTGGCGGAACCCCCAGAATATCAGCAGCCAATTCGACACCCGCATCAGGCACCCAGCCGAAATGATCCTGGATCGCTCGCAGCAGATCAATCACCATCTCACGTGGATGCTCAAGCTTTTGCGCCTTTTTGCGAAAGGCATCGATCTCTTTTTTCAGGAGCAGTTTTTTCATATTCTCAAATTTCTACAATTAACCGTTAGTGGCTCACCGATCCAGATCCGCAAGGACGAAATCGATCGATCCCAAAATCGTAATCAAATCAGCGATCAGCCAACCGCGACTCATGTCAGGCACCAACTGCATATGCGGGAAGCTCGGAGTACGGATACGACAGCGATAGGCGCTGCTGCCACCATCACTCACCAGATAGTAACCGCACTCACCCTTGCTCGATTCGGTCGCGCGGTAACACTCACCGAAGGGTGCACGTGGCCCACTACTGACATTTACAAAATGGTGGATAAGACTCTCGATATCCTTGAGTCCATCTTCGCGCTGCGGATATCCATATCGGTAATCAGCGGTCATCCAGCGCCCTGTTGGCATGCTGCGGGCGGCCTGACGAACAATACGCAACGACTGGCGCATCTCTTCCAACCGCACCCGATAACGGGCATAGCTGTCACCGGCAGTCTCAGTCACCACATCAAAATCAAAACGATCATAGCCGCTATATGGCATGGCCCGGCGTAGATCCCATTCGAAACCGGTAGCACGCAGGTTTGGTCCACTGATTCCCCAATCGAGCGCCTGATCGAGACCGATTACGCCGATCCCCTCAGTGCGAACTCTAAAAATCGGTCCATCGCTGAGCAGCTTGTCGAGTTCGTTAATCCGCGCCCCGAACCCCTCAGTGAAATCGTCAACCTTCTGTCGCCAACCGTCGGGAAGATCTTTCGGCAAACCGCCGATACGGAACCAGGAGGGGTGCATCCGCCCACCGGTAACTAGCTCAATGATGTCAAAGATCCTCTCACGTGCCTCGAAACAGTAGAAAACCGGCGTCATCGCCCCGACATCATGGGCAAAGGTCCCCAGCCAGACCAGATGATTGGCCAACCGAAACAGCTCGCACAGCATCACCCGCACCACCTCCGCCCGCTCAGGAACCTTGACCCCCATCAGGGTCTCCAGGCTATTGAGGTAGGCGAGATTGTTCTGTACGCCAGAAAGATAGTCGATCCGGTCGGTATAAGGTATGAACTGCTGCCAGTGCTGGCGTTCCCCGATCTTCTCAGCACCGCGATGATGGTAGCCAAGATCGATATCGACGTCAGAGATCTCTTCACCGTGCAGACGCAGCACCAGGCGCAACACGCCGTGTGTCCCCGGATGATGTGGCCCAAGATTGAGCACCATCGAGCCGTCATCAGCCCCCTCGAGTGGCACCAGACGATCCCCATCAACAGGCAACATATTCAAAGCTGTTTCAACGGTGAAAGGAGCCATTTCTGTGGCACGCGAAGGATGATCTTTGCGTAAAGGATGTCCTTGCCAACTGTCAGGCATTAGAATTCGGCGCAGATCCGGGTGGCCGCGAAAATCGATGCCGAACATATCGAAGATTTCGCGCTCATACCAGTTGGCATTCGGCCAGATATCAACGATCGATATCCCCTGCGCAGGTTTGTTACGCAACGGCACCTTGATACGCAGGTAGCCGCAACGCTCAAAACTCAGGAGATGATAGACCAGAGTGTAATCGTGGCCCGGACGACGTTGTCGCGCCCGCTCGTCGATCGCGGTGAGGTCTTCCAGGCGACGATAGCAAGGTTTCGCCTCATCTTTCAGGTAACGCAAAAGCGCTGGCAAATGTTCAGGCGAGGTGCGCAGAGTCGGCATATCAGCCGCCTCTTCTTCGTAAAGGACTTCACCATTAAAACGCTGCCTGATCTGATGGTAAAATTCATCAAAATCACTATTAGAGAACACCTTGGGCTGCGGTTGCCGCCAGGTCATGCTATCGCGGTTTGCAACAAAGTTAGGGTGCTGCCGTGAACTCCCGCGCAGTTGCGAAGCACCGAAACCCGGGCCGCGAGGGTCACGGCTCTTGCTGACACCGTCGATCAATATGGGAGCAGTCGTCCCTTCACTGCCGCCATTGAGTCCCAGCACCTTACGCGCCGGGTGTTCCTCTGCCGCAATCTTGTTCTGCAAAGTAATCAGGCCCTGCATAAAAGCTTCAGGCCGTGGCGGACAACCAGGGATATAGACATCAACCGGCAAAATCTGGTTGACCCCCTGAATGACCGAATAGACATCGTACATACCGCCGGAATTGGCACAACTGCCCATGGCGATCACCCATTTTGGATTCGGCATCTGCTCGTAAAGCCGCAGAATCGCCTCACCCATTTTTTTAAAGGGGGTGCCTGAGATAATCATCACATCAGCTTCGCGCGGGGTACCACGCAAAACTTCAGCGCCAAAGCGTGACAGGTCGAAGCGC
>JAJRRT010000080.1 GCA_024279255.1 Deltaproteobacteria bacterium
CCATGGACAGAAAATGTTCATGGTTTTTTCGTATCTGAATAACGGGAGAGATAACATGCGTAACAACATCGTGCATATCGGTGCCGGAGAGCTGACCTACGAAATCCGGGCGATTGTCGAAATCGCTGAAAAGATGAACCGTTTTGGCCTCAAAACCAATATGGAGAACATTGGAGACCCGGTCGCCAAGGGTGAGAAGATCCCCCTCTGGATGAAGGAAATTGTTGCTGATCTGGCGATGCAGGACTGTTCCTACGGTTACTGTGCAACCAAGGGCCTTCTCGGAACTCGTCAGTTTCTGGCTGAGATGACCAATGCTCGCGGCAAGGCTCAAATCACCCCGGAAGATATTATCTTCTTCAACGGCTTAGGCGATGCGATCCAGAAGGTTTATGGCCTCTTGCGCCGTGAAGCACGAGTCATTGGACCTTCCCCCACATATTCAACTCATTCTTCGGCTGAAGGAGCACACGCTGGTCAACCGCCGGTCACCTATCGGCTCGATCCAGACAACAATTGGTATCCCGACCTCGACGACCTACGCCTGTCGGTCAAATATAATCCAGGGATTTCGGCGATTCTGATTATCAATCCCGACAATCCGACCGGAGCGGTCTACCCGGAGAGAATCCTCAAAGAGATGATCGAAATCGCCAGAGAATACGATCTCTTTCTGATCTGCGATGAAATTTACCACAATATTGTCTATAACGGAGAGACGACCAAACCGATCTCCGATCTGATTGGCGACTTACCAGCGATTTCGATGAAAGGGATCAGCAAAGAGCTGCCTTGGCCCGGCTCTCGCTGTGGCTGGATCGAAATCTACAATGCTGACAAAGATCCAATGTTCGCCCAATATGTTCAGAGTATCCTGAACTCAAAGATGGTCGAAGTTTGCTCAACGACCCTGCCACAGAAGGCGATTCCTCTAATCCTCAGCCACCCTGAGTATCCGGCTTACCTTGAAGAGCGAAGGCTCCGTTACGAAAAATATTCGAACATCGCCTATCAGATGCTCAAGACCGTTCCGGGGATCAAGGTCAATCGCACCAATGGTGCATTCTACATGAGTGTCGTTTTCCAGCCGAAAACCCTTACTGACCAGCAATCCTTACCGATTGAAAATGCCGAAGTCCGTAGCATGATTGAGGAATTGCTCTCTGGCCCCAATGTCAACCTGGACAAACGATTCGTCTATTATCTGCTTGCCTCAACCGGAATCTGTGTGGTGCCAATCTCCTCTTTCTGTACCGAGGAACGTGGCTTTCGAGTCACCCTGCTCGAGATGGATGAGGGTGAATTTACCCAAATTTTCAAGACCCTGTCCAAGGCGATAACCGACTATCTTTGTTCCGCTGAGCGTCGTACCAAAACTGTAAAGATGGTAGACTGACGAAGATGAAAAACGACCCTGCCAATCAGCCGATAAGTTCAAGAAACGACCTGTTGGGATCCTTGCGTGGCGGGGGCCGGCCACGTGAAGACTGGGGGATTGGCCTTGAATCGGAAAAACTGGTCCTCGATGCCCAAACCGGTGAGGCCGCAAGCTATTCACAAATTCGTGAAATGCTTTCACGGCTTGAGGGCGTTGCTGGCTGGCAAGGGATCTATGATGACGAGTATCTGGTTGGACTCCAGGGCAAACGTTCATCCGTAACTCTGGAACCTGGAGGCCAACTCGAGCTATCTGGTCGCCTCTGTTGCGATATGCACTGTAATCGGCGTGATTTGCAGCGCTATGTTCAACAAATCAGCGAACTGGCACCCGAGTTAGGGCTCTGCATTCTCGGCTTTGGGATCCAACCCTTTACTCCACTGGATAAAATCGACTGGCTGCCCAAAAAACGTTACGGCATCATGGGTCCCTACATGCTCAAAACCGGCGATATGGGCCAGCGGATGATGAAGCAGACTGCAGGGACTCAAGTTAATCTCGATTACCTTGACGAGGCGGACTGCGTACGAAAGCTTCGGCTCCTACAGTGGTTGTCCCCGGTATTCTACGCACTTTTTGCAAATTCTCCGCTGCTGGATAGCGTTGACAGCGGCTTCCTTGCCGTCCGCGGAGAAGTCTGGTCACGCACCGACAACGATCGCTGTGGACTGATCCCCGCATTTATGTCGGAGGGGGGTCGCCTTGAGGACTATGTCGATTATGCTCTCGCAACACCGCTTTACTTTTTACAGCGTGGTAAACGACTCATTGACATGACAGACAAGCCTGTCACCTTCTCCGACTTTCTAGAACAGGGAGCGAAGAATGAGATCGCACTCCTTGGCGACTGGGATCTTCACCTGTCGACCCTCTTCCCCGAGGTTCGGTTACGACCACAGTTAGAGTTGCGCACCCCAGACAGCTTACCCCCTGACCTAGCGCTGGCAGTTGCCGCACTGGTCAAGGGACTCTTCTACGACGAAACGGCTCTTGCGCATACTGAAAGCTTGCTCAGTGACATAACAGACTCTGAGCGCCTTCAACTCTACTCGGACTCATGGCGGCTCGGATTAAGAGCTCGCTTTGGTTCTTCAACACTGCTTGAACTGTCGCGTGAGTTAGTTGCTGAAGCGCGGCAAGGATTGGTCCGCCAGTACCTTCACGGATACAACGCTGATGATGAGTCCTCGTTTCTCAACCCGCTAGCACCAATCCTGGACAGCGGAAAGACACTCGCTGAATTGATTCTTGATGGTTGGCAGGGGAGCAGGCAAGACAAATTCAGACACCTGCGCAGTCTCTGTGAGTATCGGTTTGGCGCCTAGCACTGAGAAAGCACCTGCGTATTTGCACAGTTCAACAATGTATATCCATATCCGAATATTTGCGCTAACCCACCTGTTATGCAGAAACGAAACCCCTTAACATAACGAACATCGATAGATCGGTGTGGCAGTCGATCTATCGATAACAGAACTTGATAGTAAGACCCTCCTGTTCTTTATGGAAAAGGCCGGTTTCGGGAATGCCTCCCCCGTAACTGGCCTGTTTTTTTATGTTTTTTGTAATCGATAAAAACCTACATATTCTTGTTAAATAAAAAACCTTTCACAGGTCCTCTTCTCCCTTGTTTTTTGGTCGCTTTCCTGTTTCAATGTCTGCTTCCAACTGGGTTCAAAAATCCCCGTTCCGCCGTGTTCTAACCCCCTCTACCGAATGCAAACCGTATAGGTGTTTGTGCTGGTGAATCTGTTCGAAGTCAGCCTGCCCCAAAAGGAGTTTTCATGCTGCCGCAAGAATTAGCTGCCCCTGTCGTCAAAGAATCGATCAACACCATCCGGTTGCTTGCCGCCGATGCTGTCGAAAAGGCAAAATCTGGTCACCCCGGCACTCCAATGGAAGCCGCCCCGATAGCCTACCTGCTCTTTTATCGTCACCTGCGGCATAATCCAGCTAACCCGGACTGGGCTGGCCGTGATCGTTTTATTCTCTCCTGCGGGCATGCTTCAACCCTGATCTACAGCATGTTGCACCTGACAGGCTACGATCTCAGCCTTGACGATATTCGCAACTTTCGGCAGGCTGGCAGCAAAACCGCCGGACATCCCGAATTTGGTCATACCCCCGGAGTCGAGACGACTACCGGCCCTCTGGGTCAAGGTGTAGCGGTAGCAGTCGGCATGGCAATGGGCAGTCAGTTTCTGTCTGACCAGGTTGATGCTGAACTCTTCAACTACCGGACCTGGGTCATCTGTAGTGACGGCGACCTGATGGAAGGTGTTTCAGCCGAAGCCGCTTCCCTGGCCGGCCATCTGCAACTGGGCCAATTGAACTACCTCTACCTCGACAACAAGATCACTATCGAAGGAGATACATCCCTTGCCTTTACTGAGGATGTCGGTGCACGCTACCTGGCCTATGGTTGGCATGTTCAGCGGGTCGAAGGGGAGAATCTGGCTGAAATTGATGCTGCAATGGAGTGCGCCAAGAATGATCCGCGCCCCTCGCTGATTATTGCCCGGACTCATATCGGCATCGGTGCGCCAAACAAGCAAGATACTGCAGGCGCTCATGGCGCTCCTCTGGGAGCCGATGAATTGGCCTTGACCAAGCAGGCCTATGGTCGCGACCCTCAGCAGAGCTTCGTAGTGCCGACTGAAGTCGAAGCACACATGAATCTCTGTCTGCAGCGTGGCGCTGACCTGGAAAAAACCTGGCAGAACCAGCTTGCGGCGAAGAAATCTATCCCCTCCGTTGCTGACTGGCTGACAGTCGCTGACGGCGAACTCCCTGCTAGCTGGGGAAGTGAACTTCCTGAATTTTCGCCTGAAGACGGAGCCAAGGCGACTCGCCAGGTCAGCGGCGCTGCAATTCAGGCACTGGCAAAAAAGATTCCTTTACTGTTGGGTGGCTCAGCCGACCTGGCTCCTTCAAACAACACCGAAATAAAGAGCGCCGATTCCTGGCTGCCCGGCAAAAGTGACCGCAATATTCATTATGGTATTCGCGAGCACGCAATGGGCTCAATCCTCAACGGACTGACACACACTCCCGGAGTCATCCCCTTCGCCGGGACTTTCTTCGTATTTGCTGACTATATGCGTCCACCGATCCGTCTTGCAGCGATGATGGGTCTGGCACCGATCTACGTCATGACCCACGATTCTATCGGGCTGGGTGAAGATGGCCCGACTCACCAGCCGGTTGAGCATCTGGCTTCTCTACGCGCGATGCCGAATCTGACTGTTATCCGTCCTGGCGACGCCAACGAAACGGTAGAAGCATGGAAGGCTGCAATCGCAAATCGCCAGGGACCAACGATGCTGGTTCTGACCCGACAAGGATTGCCAACTGTCGACCGCAAAACATTTGCACCCGCAAGTGGTTTGCAACAGGGTGGCTATGTGTTGGCGGCTGAAGAGGGAGACCTGCAGTTAATTCTGATCGCGACCGGCTCAGAGGTTCAGCATGCCATGGCGGCACGTGAAACCCTGCAAGCCGAAGGCGTCGGCACCCGGGTTGTCTCTCTGCCGAGCTGGGAGCTGTTTGAAGCACAGGACCAGAGCTACCGGGATGAAGTTCTGCCGCCATCCTGCAGCAAGCGGGTTGCGATTGAGGCGGGATCAACCTTCGGTTGGGAACGCTATGTCGGAAATACCGGAAAAATTGTCGGCATGACCAGCTACGGTGCCAGTGCCCCTATTGCGGAGTTGATGGAGAAGTTCGGATTTACCGCCGAGAATCTGTTGGCTGAAGCTCGCAAGCTACTCGTATAAACTGACAAGTCAGAATCGAAATAAAAAAGGGTGGCCCGCATAGGCCACCCTTTTTTATTTCAATATCAATATCATTTCTACTCAACGAGCTGTTTTAACTGTTCGATCATTTCGGCCAGCAGGTCGTAGCCCTGTTGCCAGAATGCTGGGTCGTTCAGATCGACATCGAACGGATTGAGCAGAATTTGTGGTGAAGCACTGCCACCAGCTTTAAGCAGTTCAAGATATTTGCCAACAAAAACATCCCCCTGTTGCTGGTATTGCTGGTAGAGAGAGAGCACCAGCAACTCACCAAACACATAGGAATAACAATAAAAACGGCTATGGATGAAATGACTGATATAGCTCCATCCATAGCGGTAGTGCTCAATCATCTCGATGTTGTCACCCAGGAATTTTTGATTTTCCTGCCACCAGAGTTCACAATAATCATCCGGCGACAGAAGTTTCTCTCCCCGCATTTTATGTGCAGCAAGTTCAAACCGAGTCAGGACATTCTGCCGAAAACTCGTGGCGAGAATCTCCTCGATCCGCGCGCAGAGCAGTTCGATCTTCGCCTGTTTATCCCCCTGCTGTAGCAGCCGTCGAGTCAGCAGCATTTCTCCAAAGACGCTCGCGGTTTCTGCCAATGGCAATGGTGCGTTATAGTGACTCAGGTTTTGACCCTGTGAAAGCGAGAAATGGACACCATGCCCAAGCTCATGTGCAAGAGTCGAAACATCACGCAAAGTTCCAGTGAAATTGAGCATGACATAAGGCGGCAATCCAGGCAACATCCCCATACAAAAAGCGCCACCACTCTTCCCGGCAGATGCCGGGGCATCGATCCTTTTCTCACTGAAGAAAAGAGCCGCACACTCAGAGAGCTGCGGGGAGAAATCACGAAAGGAATCCAGAACTAATTCTTGCGCCTCGGAGAAGCTGAACCGCTGATCACTGCCCGGCAGCGGTGCGTAGAGATCAGTATTCTTCATTTTATCCAGACCGAGCAGCTGTTGCTTGAGTCGATAGTAATCACGCGCAAGCGGGTAGTTCTGTTCGGTGACTTTCATCATCTGCTCAACCATCAGCGGTTCGGTCTCACAGCTGAGATGGGTCGACGTCATCAGTTCGGGATAGCCACGCAGATCACCCTCCCGCTCATGATCGAGCAGCAGATTGTTAAAACAACTGGTAAGAACCAAGGCATGCTCGCGATGCTTGTTCAAGAAAGTTGAAAATGCTTCCTCACGGACCTTGGCCTCCTGATGATAAAGGTACGCAAGCAGCTCTTCACCACTGAGCTCGGAGGGGGATTCTTCTGTGGGTCGCGTGAAGCGGTAACTGAAACTGCTCGTCAGTTCATCGAACAGTTGCACAAACCCCTCCTTACCAGAAAGATCCTTACGTATGAGCGCCTGCTCGACTTCTTCACTAAGACTGTAGGGTGCGCCCTTGCGCAGCTGGTGTAAATAATGGGTCCAGGGACTAAGCTCAGCTTTTCCGAGGAGCAGATCAAAAGCTCCTGCTTCAATCTGTAAAATATCCAACTCAAAAAAAATCAGTTTCTCACTGATCAAGCTGAAGCGTTCACGGATCCTGGCCAACAACGCCTGATGACAGGGGGACAGGCTGTCGGCGTAAAAGAGCAATTCTGCAAAATAATAGGGTTTAAGGCCGACCCTTTGTAAATCTTCGTAGTCTGCTATCGCTTGCGAAAGTTCGGCAGCACTGGCGGTAACGATCTGTCCACGCCAGCGCTTTTCAAAGGCTTCTGCCAAAGCATTGGCATTGTCTAGAGCTGCTTCAATAGCTGGATCGTCAGCCGAATGATAAAGCAAACCAAGGTCCCAGTTTGGGCCAGTCTTGTTTTCCATAACAGATTCCACTCTTCATTAGAGTTATTGAGTTTTGATGACTATGAACACCCTCAGGAAAAACTGTCAACATCATCAGTTCTTTTGACGGTATCCAGAAGTTATGTTATCAGACCTTATAATCTTTTAGGCATCTAGGGGGAATCAGTGAATGGACATCAAAGAATTTTGTCGTAAACTCGATCGTCTGCTCGGCAGCCGTGATCTTCACGGTGAAGGGCTTGACACCGCCATCAAGGCAATCAGTCAGGGCCTGGCCATCAGCACAGGTGAGATAGCCATACTTCTCGCAAATGACGACGCTGGTGCTCTCCACTTTCTCTGGCCACGTGGATTAAAAAGCTCTGGAACAATCCCCACTTCCAGCAAAGAATCATTAGCTGCACAGACATACCGTGATGTCAAAGGGACAGTCAACAATCGGTTTTCGGCCATTCGCCACGCCTCGATCTTCGAAACCCTGCCTCTCAAAGAGCACGGAGGGAAAGCCCTCCCGATTCAGAAAATCATAAGTGTCCCAATCCGCGAGCAAGAGAATTGTCTCGGCGTTTTGCAGATATGCCGCAAGGCTGCGGATCGAACTGAAGTTGGCCCTGATTTTACACCTGCCGAGCTCCTTGGTGCAGGACTGATAGCCAGGATTCTGGCTCGACACCTGTAGGTCAATACACGCAAGAGGAATAGCACACAGAAGCGTTGAATACATGCGAAATTACTGGTAGTTTATATAGATACACTTGCTGTTTGTTTTTTTTTGATCTCGAGGGGAGGCTATCGCGATGAGTGGAATGGCTCAATCACATTACCGGCTTGGCATGAATTACTATCATGGCAAAGGGGTAGAACAGAGCTATACAGAGGCTCTTAAGTGGTTTCAGCTCGCTGCGCAGGAGAACTACTCTAGGGCTTTTTTCATGCTGGGCAGAATGGCGGATACCGGTAAAGGTTGCGAACAGAACCCTGAGAAAGCTGCCAACTGGTATCGCTTAGCGGCTAACGAAAAGTACGCCCGCGCTCAAAATCAATTGGGCCAAGCCTATTTCAAAGGACGCGGCGTAGAAGCAAGTTTTGATGAAGCACTTCAATGGTTTCGGCTTGCCGCTGCACAAAATTTTTCAGACGCCCAGTACAATCTCGGCTTGATGCATGCCAAAGGACATGGAGTCCCTAAAGATTTTGCTGAAGCCAAGCGCTGGTGGAGCAAGGCTGCAGAGCAAGGAAACCCAAAAGTCCAGTTCACTCTTGGCCACATGTATCTCGTAGGTAAAGGCGTCAAACGCAACTATGCCAAGGCGCGCCAATGGTTCAGACAAGCATCTGATCAGGGGTTTCCCACTGCTCAATATCATCTGGGCCTGATGTACGCACGGGGTACTGGTGTCCTGCAGAATTTCAGCGAGGCACGGAAGTGGCTCATCAAGGCCGCCGAGCAAAACTATGTCGATGCTCAGTTTAGCCTTGGCAGTATTCTAACTCGGGGAAATGATGAGATTCGTGACACTACAGAGGCCCTGAAATGGTATCTGAAAGCCGCAAAGCAGAGCCACTTACGGGCAATGGTTGCTGCTGGTCAACTATACGCCAAGGGGATGGGCACAGAGACCAACCTGCAAGAAGCACACGGCTGGTGGCTTGCCGCCGCAGATGCTGGCAATCCTGATGCACAATTCAACCTCGGCGTAATGTATATCAACGGCAAAGGCGTGACGCGCGATTATAACGTAGCGCGTAGCTGGTGGACCCGGGCAGCAGATCAGGGACATACCAAAGCGCAGTACTGCCTTGGTATTATGTATTCTACCGGAACCGGCGTCGTGCAAGATGTCGATGAAGCGATGAAGTGGAAAGAAGCTGCAGAGCTCTGGGAGACTCTCGACTAGCCATCAAAATCGCCTTATGTAAGTGCTACTAAATGGTCCGTAAAATACCGGCGCCCAGCTCCCCCAATTGCCAATTTTTCAGGACTCCAAGAAGACTCAATGCCTGTTCGTCTTGCGGGTTGGCCCGTGCAATCAGCTCAAGGGTCGCATTATTAATCAGCACACCCGGGTCGAGTTCAAGCCCAGCCGCAGCCTTCTGCCGCCATTCCTTCAAGCCAATAAAACGTTTCTCAGCTGCCAGATCTTTTTCACGCCGTTCACCGCGGGGGAAGCTCGGCAGGGAAGCATCATCAAGCGCATTCCCCTGTTCGATCGCTTGCAATAGCGCCTTGCCGTAACGATCCACCAGTCGCGGAGAGAGTCCTTCAATCCCGGCCAGACTGTGCATTCCTGCTAGAGGTTGGGTTGCCAAGTGTAGCAGGGTCTTATTGCCGAGCACTTTAAAATGAGGCAGATCGCGTCGTTGCGCTTCCTTATCACGCCACATCAGCAGCTCTTCCAACAGCCCCAGTTGTCGTCGCGAGAGCTTCCCCGCGCCTTTGAATCGCAAGCAGCGCGGACCACCCAGGGTGGCGAAACGCGCCTTCTCAAGCAAAGAACATTCCTCAACCACCCATTCGCGACGGCCCAGAGCCACCAGCTTCTCTTCAAGAATCCCAACCAACCGCTGCAGGTATTCGGTATCTCCTGCGGCATACTGAATCATTTCACGACTCATCGGGCGCTTGGTCCAATCGGCGCGTTGATATTTCTTATCGAGTTTCAACCCATAATATTTACCGAGGATATCAGCCAGACCAAATTTCTCCTCACCAATGAACTGACAGGAGATCATAGTGTCAAACAGACCAACAATCTCAATATCGAAATCACGCGCAAGACAACGAACATCATAATCAGCGGCATGGAATATTTTACGAATTTTTGAATCAGCCATAACAGGCCGTAATGTTGAAAGATCGGCACCATCAAGAGGATCGATCAGGACAGTCTCCTCGCCTGCCGTTACCTGAATCAGGCAAACCTTTTCCTGGTAATGATGCATTGAGTCGGCCTCTAGATCGACTGCAATCACCTCAAATTGGCTCAGGTCAGCAGCAAAACTTTCGATCTCTTCGGTTGTGGTCAATATTTGTGGCAAAGGCATTCAAGCTCCAATCAGCGGTAATAGTTTTTTGTGCGCCCCATGCAGGGGGAGTTGTTCGAGATCATCGAGCGGCAGCCATTGCTCCGTACCCTCGGCGACCTCATTATAAGGGTCAAGGTTAACCTGGTAGAAATCTACCTCAAGGTGGAAATGACTATATGTATGTCGGCTGTGACCTAGTAAGCGGACCTCGGAGATACTTCTTCGTCCTGCACAATGTTGACGTATAGCAGCAAAAGGTTCTTCTTGTGTTGCCTCAAAGCCGGGAAATTCCCAGAGCCCACCGAGCAGACCATTCGGTGGACGCCGCTGAATAAGACAACGTTTACGATTAACCAGAAGCAATGCAAGTTGATGACGAGTCGGAATCTTTTTCCCCGGTGTCTTCAGTGGCAACAGCTCAACCAGGCTCCAACTTCGAGCCAGGCACAGAGACTCCACAGGGCACTGATTACAGCGCGGACTTTTTGGCGTGCAGACCAGTGCGCCAAGGTCCATTATCGCCTGAGTGTAATCGTGAGTCCGATACTGTGGTGTCAGCGACTCGGCCCACTTCCAGAGTTTTTTATCGGCGCTGCTTGATCGTGGTAACTCGTCCAGCGCGAACAAACGGCAAAGTATTCGCCGCACATTGCCATCCAGAATCGGGGCAGGTTGATCAAAGGCCAGAGCGGCAATCGCCCCCGCCGTAGAACGTCCAATCCCAGGCAACATCATTAATTCATCGACCGCGCGAGGGAACTCGCCACCTCGTTCTTGAACCAACTCTTGTGCCGCAGCGTGAAGGTTGCGCGCGCGAGCATAGTAGCCCAGTCCAGCCCAGAGGTCGATCACCTCTTCGAGCGGTGCGGAGGCCAGCATTTCAAGCAGAGGGAAGCGCTCCAGAAAACGGCGGTAATATCCGATGACTGCCGCAACGGTTGTCTGTTGCAACATGATTTCTGAGAGCCAGATCAGATAAGGGTCACGCGTTTGTCGCCAGGGTAACTCTCGCCCTGCCAGTCCGTACCATTCGAGAAGATGCTCGGAAAAAACACTCGGCGAGAAAGGCAGTTCAGGTTCGAGATTGCCCTCAGCCTTCATCTCTGAATCTGTCATCTAACCAATCTCAGTCATCGCCACCAAAGTTTTTTCCATCTCTTCACGCGTGCCAATGGAAATTCGCAGACCATGCTTAAGAAGCGGATCGGTGAAAAACCTCACCAGTATTTTACGCTCAAAAAGCTCCGTATAGACACGTTCCGCGTCAAGATCCGGAGGGGTAGCGAAAATAAAATTGGCCTGCGAGGGGATAACGCGATAACCGATCTGACGCAGCTCGGTGCTGAACCATTCCCGCGTCTTACGAATTTTTGCCAGATTTTCGCGCAACCAGTCCTGATCCGTCAGCGCCGCCTGCGCAGCGACCAGCGCCAACCGGTCGATATGGTAGTGATCGCGGATCTTATCCAATGCTTCAACCACCTCGGGCCTTGCGACCGCCAAGCCCAAACGCATCCCCGCCAACGAGTAACTCTTGGAGAAGGTTCGAGTTACAATGAGATTTTCACACTGACTGACCAGATCAAGGGCACTGGTATCGGCAAAATCTGCATAAGCTTCATCGACAACCAATACCCCATCACAACGACTGGCAATGTCCCGGATATAGTCATTGGTAAAACGAAAACCGAGCGGGGCATTAGGGCTGGTCAGAAAAAATAGTTTGCCCGTATATCGATCCGGAAAATCGGCCAGTCGATAATCGTCATCTAACCCAAAACGGGCAATTTTCACACCCTGAATTTCAGCCAGAGTCGCGTAGTAGCTGTAAGAAGGATGAACAAAAGCAAGCTCCTCCCCTTCGCCGACGAAGGCACGAATCAGGTTATTAAGCAGCTCATCCGAGCCGTTTGCCATAATGACCCAGCTAGGATCAACGCCGTAGAGTTCTGCTGCAACCTTACGCGCCTCATGGCTGCCGGCATCAGGGTATTTGCGCAGATTCGACCCATCGCCCCCAACTTCGGCAAGAATCGCCTTGCTAACATCTGGGGAAGGAGGGTAAGGGTTTTCATTGGTATTCAACTTTATCCACTCAGCCTCATTCTCTGGCTGAAAACCAGGAACGTAACCTACCATCGCGGCAATATTTTTACGTAGCAGAGTCATATCAATATACCTCTAAAATCTCATATTCTGTCGTGCGGCGCACAGGAGTAAATCCAGCCGTTTGCGCCAGATCGACAATCTCATCTTTCGACATCCGAAAAGAGATGCCTGCTGCTGCAACAACGTTCTCTTCAAGCATGGTGCCCCCTAGATCGTTAGCACCGAAGAAGAGTGCGACCTGAGCCATATCGGCTCCTTGCGTCACCCAACTGGCCTGGATGTTGTCAATATTATCGAGTACGACCCTTGAAAGAGCCAACACCTTCAGGTAGTCAACTCCACTGGCGGATTCACCACCTAGTTCGGTATTATCCGGCTGAAAAGTCCAAGGAATAAAAGCGGTAAACCCTCCGGTTTTTGCTTGAATTTCTCTAATTCGAAACAAATGCTCAACGATATCGACCGAGGTCTCAGTACTACCGAACATCATAGTCGCTGTCGAGCGCATCCCCAATTCATGGGCCGTCTCCATCACCTCGCCCCACTGTTGCCAGCCGATCTTGTTGGGGGAAATCTGTTGGCGAACTTCATCGACCAGCACTTCGGCTCCTGCTCCGGGCAATGATTTAAGCCCTGCAGCTTGCAAACGTACTAAGCAATCTGGCATAGAAAGCCCAGAAAGTTCCGCAATATGGCAGATTTCTGCGGCGGAGAGAGAGTGGATCTGGACCTGAGGAAAGCGCTGGCTCAACTGACGAAAGAGCTCTTCGAACCATTCGACTTTCAGGTTTGGATGCAGTCCGCCTTGCATCAACAACTGAGTCCCGCCGCTATCGACCAACTCTTGCACTTTGGCAAAGATTGTATCGTAATCGAGCAGGTATGCACGTTCAGAATCTGCATCACAGTAGAATGCACAAAACTTGCATTTCGATTCACAGACATTGCTGTAATTGACATTACGATCAACCACAAAACTGACCTGCCCCTGCGGATGCTTCTGTTTACGCACAGCATCCGCCAAGGCTCCGATCTCCAACAGGTCCGCCTGCGTCAACAACCAGAGCGCCTGGTCACGGTCAATCGGCTGACCAGCGCTGAGATCTCTTTGAATGGAATCGATCATAGCTCGTTATACAGGGTATCGCGCTCCACCGGAACCCTCCCCGCCTTGCGGATCAATTCAACAATCTGATCTTTACCCATCGCTTGTGGTGAACCGGCACCGGCGTCGTGGCCTATCTTCTCTTCAACAACAGTTCCATCAAGGTCATTGACTCCGAAACAGAGTGCAGTCTGCGCAATTTTCAACCCCAGCATCACCCAATAGGCCTTGATATGTTGGAAGTTATCCAGATAGAGCCGGCTAATCGCCAGAGTCTTAAGAGCATCAACCCCGCCGACCCCTTTCGCGCCTGGCACCCGGGTATTATCGGGTTGAAAAGCGAGCGGGATAAAGGTCTGAAACCCGCCGGTTTTGTCCTGCAGCTCGCGCAACAAAGATAAATGCTCAACCCGATCTACATAAGCTTCCAGATGGCCGAAGAGCATCGTCGCATTGCTGCGCAGGCCAGCAGCATGAACCTTTTCAGTAACCTCCAGCCAACGCACACCGCTGATCTTCTCAGGGCAGATCAAATCACGAACCCTTTGTCCCAGAATTTCAGCACCACCCCCTGGAAGGGAGCCGAGACCGGCGTCTTTTAGCGCGGCAATGACAGCTTCAATACTTAATCCCGACAGTTGAGAAAAATAATCAATCTCCACGGCAGTGAAGGCCTTAATGTGTAGTTTTTGATCAACCTGCTTTATGGTTCTGAGCATCTGCAAGTAAAACTCAAACGGCAAGTCCGGATGTAGCCCACCAACAGTGTGAATTTCAGTTGCACCAGCCTCGGCGGCTTCACGCGCCTTTTCGGCAATCTGTTCCACAGCCAGAGTATAGACCCCCGGCTCTTCTGATTCTTTCGAGAAGGCACAAAACTTACAACGGTTGACACAGAGATTGGTGTAATTGATATGCCGATTGACATTGAAATAGACCTTATCGCCGTTCTTTTGCCGATTAGCCTGTGCCGCCAATTCCCCGATGGCGAGCAGGTCGTTAGATTCAAACAACGCCAAAGCATCATCATCGCTGATTCGTTGACCTGCCACGACTTTATCTTTAAGAGCTACAAACAGCCTGTTCATTTATAATTCACCATCATCAAGACTCCCCCCAGGGAGAAAACAGTTGGTGCGAAATACCAAGGTTATCCAGAATCTTGCCGATCACAGAGTCAACGAGATCCTCAATGCTCTGTGGCTTATGATAAAAAGCGGGCATCGCCGGCAAAATCTGGCCACCTGCTTGAGAAACACGTAAAAGGTTCTTCAGATGGATTTGATTAAAGGGTGTTTCCCGCGGAACCAACAGTAATGTTTTTTTCTCCTTGAGTGCAACATCAGCTACCCGTTCAAGGAGACTATCCGACAAACCGGCTGCAATGCGGCCGAGAGTCCCCATAGAACAGGGACAGACAACCACAGCATCCGGTGCATTCGAGCCACTGGCAACCGGTGCAAAGAAGTCATCCATCCCGTAATACTTCAGACTCTCTCCCGCGACAAAGTGGTCACGTAACTGCCGCAAACAACTCTCAGGATTTGAATCCAGTTGCAGTTCGGTCTCGTAGGCCAGAACCTGTCGTCCCGCCGAACTCAGGAGCAGGGTTACCTCTTGATTCGCACGCAGGAGCTCTTCGACCAGCCGCAATCCGTAAATAGAACCGGAAGCTCCGGTTATGCCGACAACAATTCTCTGCATCGTGTCAGAGTACCGCATCCACCAGCGCAAAGACAAAAATCGTCACGCTGATATAACCATTCATATTGAAGAACGCCGCGTCCAGCTTCGACAGATCCTCTGGCGTCACCAGGCTGTGTTCATAAAGAAGTAATCCGCTAACCACCAGAACTCCGACAATGTAGATCCAACCAAGACTACTGCCCGGCAGAACCAGGAACAAAAACAGTATCATCAGAGCATGGAAGATGCGAACCAACAGAAATGATTTTTCAACCCCCAGTCTAGAGGGGATGGAATGCAAGCCACGTTCAACATCGAATTCATAGTCCTGCAAAGCATAAAATATATCGAAACCAGCAACCCAGAAGAGTACCGCCAGCGCCAACGACATAACAGACCAACTCAGCTCCCCACGCAACGCAATATATGCTCCGATCGGTGCGGCGGCCAGACAAATACCGAGGACGATGTGGGCAAAGTGACTGAAACGCTTGCAATAGGCGTATAAGACGAAAAGTCCGATTGCCAGTGGAGCCAACATGAAGCACAGAGGATTGAGCATCCAGGCCGCGAAAAGAAAGATCGCCAGAGAAGTCAGAATAAATAACCACGCTTCGCTACGTGACACTTTACCTGCCGGAATATGTCGCTCTGCGGTCCGTGGATTGTCTGCATCGATCCCGGCATCAATCAAGCGATTCAAGCCCATCGCACCACTACGAGCCCCAACCATGGCAAGACAGATCCATAAGATCTGACCAACGCCTGGAAGGGCATGATTGGCCTGAGAAGCGAGAATTACGCCGAGTAGCGCAAAGGGGAAGGCGAAGATCGTATGAGAAAACTTGATCATCTCAAGCAGATCGTTGATTTTTTCAAATACTTGTTCGCGATTCATAGTCTTTTATACTCTGTCATTTAAGTGCAAAGAATACCAAAACGACACCTTACACCTGTCTTGCCCGGTCGGCAAGGCCCGAGCTTTCATCCATACAACAGCTCTGGTATAGTCCGGACGATGCTGGAACTTCTGACCGAACATGGATTACTTTCGCTCTTCTTCTTGAGCCTCTGTGCGTCAACCCTTATCCCTCTAGGTTCTGAGTGGCTGCTGGTGACCCTGCTGCTCGGAGGGAGTGACCCATTGCCCACTGTCGCAATCGCAAGCTTGGGAAACAGCTTGGGAGCCATCACCAGCTACCTGATAGGTATTGGCGGCAGTCGTTGGCTGATCGAAAGGCTCTTGCGAATCAATCCACAGCAACAACTAAGAGCTCAAGGCTGGTTCGCCCGCTATGGAAGTTGGGCTTTACTATTTTCATGGCTACCAATAATCGGTGATCCGCTCTGCCTGGTCGCCGGTATTCTGCGACATCGATTTGGAAAATTCATCCTATTGGTGGGAATTGGTAAAACTGCTCGTTACAGTATTGTTGCGGTCCTGACCTTAACCGGCAGCAGCCTGCTCTGAGATTTCTGAATATGCTCTACACCCCCGCCTTTGCAGCCCTGTTTGTTGCCAACCTGACGATTGTTGCAAGTTTTTCCGGTTTCTTTCTTTTTCCGCTCTTCATTACGGCACATGGTGGCAGCGAAACCGATATCGGTCTGCTGATGGGGTGCTTTGCCCTAGCCTCAGCAGTCTGTAGGCCCTGGGTATCGGAGATGATCGATCAGATCGGGCGCAAGCACAGTTACAGCATCGGTAGTTTGATCATGGCGATTGCCCCACTTTTCTATCTGCCCCTCAACGGGAATATCGCTGACTTTTTCTGGCCACTTCTAATACTACGCATCATTCACGGTATCGGACTGGCGATCTGCTTTACCGCAATCTTTACCTTTATCATTGACCTGATTCCTGCTGAACGCCTCAACGAAGGGATTGGAATGTTCGGCATTTCTGGTCTGGTCGGCATGGCGATAGGTCCGGCTCTTGCCGAGCTGGTCATCGACCTTGGAGGGTTCTCTGCTTTCTTTCTTTGTGCAACCGTCCTGGCAGGCTCAGGCCTTCTGCTTCATCTCCCCGTGAAGGAGATCGAGCGGCCACCCGCAAAGACATCTACAAACATCAGTTTTTTTAAACTATTAATTCAACGCAAGCACCTGTTCATTGCTTTGATGACCGGCACCTTTGGGTTTGGTCTTGCGGCGACAGGAACCTTTGTTGCCCCCTTGGCAGAACAGCGGGGAATCGACTTTATATCAAGCTATTATATTGCTTATTCAACAGCTGCTGTTGGTATTCGCTTCATTGCGGGCCGATTTGCAGATCGTTTCGGTGAAGCTGGGCTACTCCCATTTGGTATTTCACTGGCCGTGACAGGGCTGTTTTGCCTCCCTTATGCAAACAGCAGTACACTTCTCTTGATCAGCGGTCTGCTGTTTGGAACCGGCCATGGGCTGATCTTCCCCGCACTTAATGCGATGGCGGTTCGTGGTGAAGCCTATGAGGTCCGTGGCAAGATCACCGGTATTTTCACAGGGAGCATTGATGGCGGCATCTTTGTCGGTTCCTTGATGCTAGGTCTGATTGGTGAGTTGGCGGGGTTTCCAACGCTTTTCTTCTGTGCAGGTGGTATTATGCTTATCGCGTTCCCTCTATTCTTGCTGCGCGGGCGCTGATTTTTCACGTCGACCGATCCAACGTGCCAGCAGAATCCCGAACAGAAGAAATACAACCGAGCCAACAAGAAGCCAAAGTCGATGTTGTACCCCGGCTGAGCCGATCCCACCGAGCAGAACAAAAGCAATCAAACCCGGTAAAATTCCAACAAAAGTACCTAGGGCATAGTCACGGTGGCTGACTGCCGTTAGCCCACAACCATAGTTGACCGGATCAAAAGGCAACATAAGCAGACGCAGAACCAACACTGTTACCAGTCCGTTCTTTGCAAGCCTTAGTTCCCATTTTTGCAATGAAATCTCAGCCTTTTTTTTCACCCAGTCGCGACCAAACCAACGCGCAACACTAAATGCCACATTGGCGCTGGCGTTCTCACCTATAATGGTAAAGAGAATCCCCAGCCAGGGACCGAACAGTAGGCCAGATGAAACCGTCAGCAGGGTGGCAGGAAAGAGCAGGAAGGGGCGCAACGCATAGATGACAATATAAAGGCTGGCCGCCTTCCAAAGACCGAAATTCTCAAGCTGAGCCTCAAGCCAGTAAGGGATCTCCTGAAGTGACAGTTCGCTTTGTTGCCAGAGAACAACAGCAGCCAACAGCAACAATCCCCAAAGACCACCCAGTCCCCATTTCAGCTTATTTTTATGCACCTAGAGATTAAACTCTGCCCAGATCGGGCAATGATCTGAAGGCTTTTCCATCCCGCGAAGTGCGTAGTCGATCCCGGTTGCCGTACACTGCTCCAGAAGAGGCCTCGTCGCCATGATCAGATCGATGCGCAGGCCACGCTTCGGCTCAGCCTCAAAGCCGCGGGATCTGTAATCGAACCAGCTGAATCGATCTGAAACTTCAGGATGCATTGTCCGATAGGTGTCCGTAAGGCCCCAGGCCTTAACCTTTTCGAGCCACTCCCGCTCTTCAGGCAGGAAGCTGCACTTCCCGGTGCGCAGCCAGCGCTTGGCGTTATCGGCACCGATACCGATATCGCAATCTTGGGGAGAAATGTTCACATCACCCATAACGACTAAAAGGCTCTCTGGGTCGGCCTCTGTTTCGAGCCAATGCTGCAGGTTGGCATAAAACTGCTGCTTATTTGGAAATTTAGTTGGATGATTCCGACTCTCCCCTTGAGGGAAATAACCGTTAACGACCTGTATCTGTCTGCCATCTGCAAGTGGATAAGTGGCGATCAACAAGCGGCGCTGATGATCTGCATCTTCATTTGCGAAACCTTTTTGTACCTGCAGGGGAGCAACCTTAGACAACATAGCGACACCATAGTGACCCTTCTGCCCATGATAAGTCACCTGATAGCCCATCTCAGTAATCGTTTCGAGAGGGAATTCCGGGTCGTTGACCTTGGTTTCCTGCAAGCCGATAATATCTGGCGAATGTGTATCGATCAGCTCTTGTAGTTGATGAAAGCGCGCACGTAATCCATTAACATTGAAGGATATAATTTTCATGAGTTTCTCCATTCACTGTAAGTCAACTGCTCATATAACCGACTATTTCTGCAATAAATTCTGCGCCATAGCGTTCAAGTTTCGTCTGTCCGACTCCATTTATATCGAGCAGGGCATTATCATTGGTCGGCAAAGTTGCAGCCATTTCAGCCAGACTGGCATCACCGAACACAACATAGGGGGGTACCGCTTCGCGATCAGCAATCTGCTTGCGTCTTGCACGCAATAATTGAAAGAGTTGTTCATCATACTCAATACCGACAATTTTACGGGCGGCTTTCTTCTTACGTTGCGGTTTGACTCGAGGACGACTCAAACTCAGATCAATCTCACCACGTAGCAGTGGCCTTGCTGACTCAGTCAGCTTGAGAACAGAATAATTGGCCATATCCTGCTCAAGATAACCAAGGTGAATCAGCTGGCGTAAAAGGTGACTCCAATGCTCCTGACTCTCCTCACGACCAATCCCCCAGGTCGATAATTGTTCATGACGAAGACTGTATATGCGTTCGGTCTTGGCACCACGTAAAACATCAACAACATGTCCAATACCGAAACGTTGTCCGACCCGATAAACGCAAGAGAGTGCCTTGCGCGCTTGCTCGGTACCATCAAAGCGTTCAGGGGGATCAAGACAGATATCGCAGTTACCACAAGCCTGTTTCAGATGTTCACCAAAATACCCAAGAAGAGCCTGCCTACGACATGTTCCCGCTTCGGCAAAGGCGACCATGGCACTTAATTTTTGTAACTCAATGCGCTTCTGATCAGGATTATCACTCTTTTCAATCAGTCCGCGCGAAATGACGATATCACCGTAACCGAACAATAAAAGGGCTTCGGCCGGCAGCCCATCCCGCCCGGCACGGCCGGTCTCCTGATAATAACTTTCAATATTTTTCGGCAGATCGTAATGGACAACAAAGCGCACGTTCGGTTTGTCTATTCCCATGCCGAAGGCCACAGTCGCAACAACGATTTGAACATCATCGCGTAGAAATTTTTCTTGTACACTGCGTCGGGTCGCCGCATCGAGACCAGCATGGTATGCGGCAGCACGGTATCCCGCAGCCTGCAGTTTGGTGGCAATCTCCTCGACCCGTTTACGGCTCAGGGCATAAACAATCCCGGCCTCTTCAGTACGACCAGCAAGAAATTGCTTCAGTTGCTCGTAGGGCTTCTGTTTGTCGATGAGCGTGTAACGGATGTTGGGACGGTCGAAGCCAGCGATAACTTGTAAAGAGTTATGCAGGTTCAAACGCTCCAGAATATCGAGACGAGTCTGCTTTTCAGCCGTCGCGGTCAAAGCCAACATCGGAACACCTGGAAACATCTGCTGCAAGCGGCCCAACTGAATATACTCTGGCCGAAAGTCATGACCCCACTGGGAAACACAATGTGCTTCATCAATCGCAAACAGCGCAATCTCCAACCGTCTCAACCGTTCGAGAAAATCATCATTCAGCAAACGCTCTGGCGCAACATAGAGCAGGTCGAGCTCACCAGCCTGAAGGCGAGCAAGAACCTGCCTCGCCTCAGGTGCCGAGAGCGAAGAGTTATAACAAGCGGCTCTCACTCCATTAGCAAGCAGGGTGTCGACCTGATCCTTCATCAGAGAAATAAGGGGAGAAACAACAATCCCGACGCCATTGCGCAGCATGGCCGGGATCTGATAGCAGATCGATTTGCCCCCGCCGGTCGGCATCAGGACAAAGGCATCGCCGCCACCGACGACCTGATCAATAATCTGTCGCTGATTTTCTCGAAACTGCTTATAGCCAAAAACCTGTTGCAGGATCTGAGTTGCAGGATCGACTACCTCTATCTCTTCGGATTGCATCTTTAACCTTTTAGGGGAGTAGATTTAGTAACAGCAATGCGCAGACGGTTCCGCATTTTTTCAATGATTCGAACATCATGCTGCAGCTTTGCCGGCTGGTCATTTAACAGCATCCCAAGATCGGCAGCCTCATCCTGCCAGATCTGCGCGGTGGGTATATTTTGAAGTAAGACACTCCAGTTCGTTTCGCTGACAAAATCATCGCTATTATGCAACAGAATCAGCGTTTTCATTCTAGCCAAATAATCGAGTCTCCGCATCCGCTGTGATAACTCGTCAACAGAGACCTGAGGATCTCGACTTGTGACAAAATAGAGTCCGTAAAAAGCGGTCTCAAGCGGCATCTCTATTGAACTGATCTCAGGGATATCTATCTTCAGTCGAGCGCGGATTATCTCAAGATTTGCCCTGGCAATCCAACAATCCTCCATTGGCAATGGCCTTGCAAGAGTCAAAGGGATTAGTGGATCAGCGACCATTTCAAGCGCACTTATTGTGATCAGAGGGCACCCTTTAGAACCTCCATAATCGCCAGTATAACAACCAAAAGGCCCTTCATTCAGAACAGTCCCCGAATCGACCCACCCCTCTATCACAAGTTGCCCTGAACTTGGACAATGTAGCGGAATCGATTGGCAGCGACTTGACTTGAATGACTCCTGATTCAGGTATGCGCAAAAACTCTCTTCGGTACAATCAGGCGGTAGCGGCGCTGCGGCGGCAAAGATGAGTAAGGGGTCGGCGCCCAGGACGATTGCGACAGACATGTCCTTCCCCAAAAGGCGCCACTTTTCAAGGTGGAGCCCGGCACCAGAACCTGGTAACAGATTGAGAGTCAGTCTTTGATTATCAACAATGCCAACGCGATACAGCCCGTAATTCTGAATACTGCTCTCAGGTTCACGGCTGAGAACAACTGCCAGGGTCAAAAAGCTGCGTTCCTCTTTTGGCCAAAAACGCAATTCTGGAAGTAGCACAAGGTTGACTTCAGTATTGTACCGGACAGTAGATTGCTGCTCTGTATTCACCTGCTTCAACATGGAGTTGAGTCTCTGAGCAGATGTTATGCCTTTAGCGGCAATGAGTTTCGCTGAAAGCCACCGTCCAAAAGAATCTAGCGACTTATGCCCGAGCACGTTCGCCATGCGAATATCACTACCGAATATGTTCGTAGCTAAAGAGAAACGGTACCCCTTAACCCTGTTGAACAGCTGGCCCGGCCCACTTTCTTTACAATCAGGTCGGTTATTGCAGAGAGTTCGAGCTGACCGTCAATTTCATCGTTTAGCTCTAAAAGATAGCCACGCGCGCGTAAAAACTCAATATATCTCCTTATGTTCATGCGTCCAGCATAACCGATTCTACTGATCTACAAACAAAAAAAGGCCCCCCGGTCATAACCGGAGAGCCTTTTTGGATGAAAATTTTATCTGATCAGAATCCAGCCATCTTCGCCAGCTCCATCACTGGACCAGGGAAAATGCCGAGATAGAGAACACCAGCCAGTGCCAGAACAATCGAGACGACAGCAGGGATCTCCAGCTTGACCCAGGCAAAATCCTCCTGCGGATCGCGGAAGTACATATATACGATCACACGCAGGTAGTAATAAAGCGATACCGCTGAGTTCAAAACACCGATAATCGCCAACCAGACATAACCAGCTTTAAGCGCCCCGGCAAAGACAAAGAACTTACCGGTGAAGCCCGCTGTAGGTGGCAGCCCCATCAGAGCGAAAAGGAAGATACACATTGCCACGCCGAGGAAAGGACGCTTGAAACCGAATCCGGCAAAACCCTCCAGGGTCAGGTTCTCTTCGCCCTTCTTCCCCGCCAACACCAACACCGCAAAAGCGCCGATGTTCATGAAGGTATAGACCAGCATGTAGAAGAGAATAGCCGAAAGACCGATCTGGTTCCATGCGACGATGCCAACCAGAGCATAGCCAGCATGAGCGATAGAAGAATATGCCAGCATCCGCTTGATATTTGTCTGACTCAAAGCGATGAAGTTACCCACAATCATGGTGAGTACTGCAAGAACCCAGAAGAGCGCAGAAATATCAGCTTGAATGCTGCTGAGACCGATTATCGCAACACGAAGTAAGGCAGCAAAGGCCGCAGCCTTAGGTCCTGCACTCATGAAAGCAGTAATCGGTGTCGGTGCACCCTGATACACATCGGGAGCCCACATATGGAAAGGAGCAGCACCAATCTTGAAGAGGAAACCGATCAGCAGCAACACAGCACCAGCAATCAGCATTGGATTATCGATAACTGCTGGCATCTGGCTGACATGCTGAGCAATGACAGCAATTTTAGTAGAACCGGAGACACCATAGAGCAGCGCTACGCCGTAGAGCAGAAAGCCGGTGGAGAAGGCACCGAGGAAGAAGTACTTGAGGCCAGCTTCGTTCGAGCGTGTATCCCCGCGGAAGAATCCGGCCAACACATAAAGTGAAACCGAGAGCACTTCAAGGCCCAAGAATATTGTCATCAAATCCGTACCTGATGCCATCCACATGGCGCCAGCGGTACAGAAGAGAATCAAGGGGTAATACTCTCCAACCGGATAGCCTTCACGCTGCAAGTATGCATCTGAGATCAAGATCGTCAGTGCAGCGGCAATGATGAAGATCATGCTGAAGAAGATAGCGAAGTTGTCGAGAACAACACTACCAGCAAACCCTTCCTGAGGGTTGTTCCAGCCCGAAATCGTCACAATTGCAGTAATTACAAGAGCAACAATACTCAGCCAGGCAACATGGGCGGTCCGGCCACGTTTTGAGAAGACCGAGACCAGTAACAACAACATACCGAAGCAGCAGAGAACCATTGACGGCATGATTGCAGCCATGTTGACGTTCTGCATAGCGATTTGACCCAGAGTTTCCATCTAAAGCTCCTTTTGGAACCTAAAGTTCAGACTATAATTATTTCAATACAAGATTCTGAGCGATCACCGGCTGAACCGGCACAACCACTGCCACCTGCTTGGACTTGACATGAATCAGAAGCTGCTCAATCGCCGGGTTCATCTTCGAGAGGAAGGTATTGGGGTAAATACCGATCCAGAAGACAAAGATCAACAGAGGAACCATCAGCACGATCTCGCGAATCGAAAGATCCTTGAGCTTTTCGTTTTCAGGATTCGTAATCTTGCCGAACATGACACGCTGGAACATCCAGAGCATGTAGACTGCGGCTAAGATAACGCCGGTCGTCGCAACGACTGCGTACCAGCGTAATCCACTCTCAAAGGCGCCAACTAGTGCGAGGAACTCGCCAACAAAACCGTTGGTTCCAGGCAGGCCGATTGACGAGAAGGTAATAATCAGAAAAATTGTGGCAAAAATCGGCATCTTGTGTGCCAGGCCACCAAACTCTGAAATCAAACGTGTATGGCGGCGCTCGTAGATGAAGCCGACAATAAGGAAGAGCGCGCCTGTTGAGATACCATGGTTAACCATCTGGATGAGTCCACCGGCCATTCCTTGCAGGTTAAGTGCAAAGACACCAAGCATGACAAAACCGAGGTGGGCCACTGACGAGTAAGCAACCAACTTCTTAACATCTTCCTGCATCATCGCAACCAGTGATCCGTAGATGATCCCGAATACTGCCAGAAAAGCCAGGAATGGTAAGTAGGTTTGCATTGCTTCAGGGAAAAGAGGGATAGCAAAACGGACATAGCCGTAGGTACCCATCTTCAGAAGAATCGCGGCCAAAATAACCGAGCCTGCTGTCGGGGCCTCAGTGTGAGCATCAGGTAACCAGGTGTGGACCGGAAACATAGGGACCTTGATAGCGAAACTGAGCGCAAAGGCCAGGAACAACCAATGCTGAGCATCCGATGGAATCCCAAGCTGGTAGAACTCCTGAATACCAAAACCTTCTACCGGGGCGCCAGAAGTGACGGCATAGTAATAGATGTAAATAATTGCTACCAGCATCAGCAGCGAGCCGACAGCGGTGAAGATGAAGAACTTGACCGCTGCATAGATACGGTTCTTGCCACCCCAGATGCCGATCATGAAGTACATCGGGATCAGCATCAATTCCCAGAAGATGTAGAACAGGAACAGGTCAAGAGAGACAAATGCGCCGAGCATAGCAGTCTCTAGCAACAAGAGCAGTGCCATGAATCCTTTGACATTCTTGTCAACGGAATTCCAGGTCGAAAGCGTCGCAATCGGCATGATGAAGGTGGTCAACATCACCAGCCAGAGACTGATGCCATCGATACCGATGTTATAGTTCATCTTGAAAAAGCTGCCGATGCTGATCCACTCGTGAAATTCACGATACTGCATCGCACCGGAGCTGGCGAAAATATCATCAAAAGCCAGCGGCAGACTGATGAGAAATGTCAGCAGTGTTACGCCGAGGGTAAAGCTTTTCAGCAGCCCCGGATTGTCCCGCGGAATGAAGAGAAGTATCAACATCCCCAACAGTGGGAAGAAGGTAATTAAACTAAGTAGATAATCGGCCATGTGGAAACGCTCCTTGTAGCTCTATCTCTGTTCGGTGCCGAACCTTATTTACCGAGGATGTAGTAACCAACGATCACCACAACACCGACTACCATGCCCATCGCATAGTTATGCAGGAACCCTGTCTGGGTGTAACGCAAGCCAGAACCGATCCCTTTGACGACCCAGGCGGTGCCATTGACGATGCCATCGACCACGCGCACATCGAAACCTTTCCAGAGGAAGGTGCCGATCCGTTTGCAGTTATTGACAAAAACCGCATCATAAAGCTCGTCGATATACCATTTGTTGTATACGGCTTTCCAGAGACCAGGGAAGCTGGCCACGAATTTGCCCGGGAGTGTGGGGGTCTTGATGTACATGAACCATGCGCCGAGAATACCAAACGCAGCGATACCGATCGAGGCACCCATCATGCTGAATTCAAGCGCTACTGAGTGAGCCAGTTCTGGCTTAACCGCGATCCCATTAAGCACCTGAGCGTGCTCGAAGACCGGCGCAAGGAAATGCTCAAGGTAATTTGGCATGTGACCAAAAAAGTTGCCGAGTACGTGTGGAACACCGAGGAAACCACCAGCAGCAGCAAGCGCCGCGAGGACCATCAGTGGAATAGTAATCGTCAAACCTGATTCAGGGATATGATCCTTGGCGCGTGCATCTGTTTTCTGCTCGCCGAAGAAAGTCATGAATACCAAACGGAACATGTAGAAAGCCGTCATAAGGGCAGCAACTGCACCAGCCAGCCAGAGCAACCAATGTCCACGTTCACCTGCAAAGGCCCACCAGAGAATCTCATCTTTGGAGAAGAATCCTGAGAAGAATGGAATTCCGGAAATCGCAATCGTTGAAACCAGGAAAGTGATGAAAGTAATCGGCATCTTCTTACGCAGACCACCCATGTTGCGCATATCCTGCGGATCGTCATGCAGATGAGCATGATGATAACCGTGGTGCATACCATGGATAACAGAACCAGAGCCGAGGAACAGGCAGGCCTTGAAGAAGGCGTGGGTCATCAGGTGGAAAATACCGGCGGTGAAAGCACCGACGCCCATGGCGAGGAACATAAAACCAAGCTGGGAGACCGTAGAATACGCGAGTACCCGCTTGATGTCGTTCTGAGCCAGACCGATGGTCGCAGCGAAGAGTGCAGTACAAGCGCCGACGACGGCGATGGTCATCATGGTGTCCGGAGACATAGCGAAGAGGCCATTCATCCGCGCAATCATGTAGACACCGGCGGTAACCATGGTAGCCGCATGGATCAGAGCCGAGACAGGTGTCGGGCCCTCCATCGCATCAGGTAGCCAGGTGAACAGCGGAATCTGAGCTGATTTACCGCAAGCCCCGAGGAAGAAAGCCAAAGTGATGACGGTCACAACCACACCACCGCTCTCGAGCAAATGTGCATTCTCGGCAATCTCAACAAAGTTAATTGTCCAGACACCCTTGCTGCCAAGTGCCCAGAAGAGGGTCAGCAAGCCACAGAGAAAGCCGAAGTCACCAATACGGTTAACAACAAAGGCTTTCTTGGCGGCATCGCCAGCACTCTGCTTCTCGAAGTAGTAACCGATGAGCAGATAGGAACAGAGGCCAACACCCTCCCAACCGACGAACATGACCAGAGCATTGTTACCCAGCACCAGCATCAGCATCGAGAAGCAGGAGAGGTTGAGGTAGGCGAAGAAACGGTAGAAACCAGTTTCACCGTGCATGTAGCCAATTGAATAGAGATGGATCAGCGTACCTACTCCAGTGACGATCATAATCATCAGCGCTGAAAGCGGATCGAGCAGGAACCCCCAGTCGATCTGCAGGTTGCCGACGGACATCCAGGAAGCGATGACCTGTTGGTGAACCTTTTCTGAGTCGTGCAGCAGCGCGTAGAAGTTGCCACATGAAACGAGAAAAGACAGGAAGATCATCAGGGTACCAATACCACCGATAATCGCTTCGTTCCTGATCTTCTTGCCGAAGAGTCCGTTTATCACGAACCCGACGAACGGGAAGAATGGGATGAGCCACAGATAGTCGTACATCAAACTCTCCTATTGCTTAAAAACCCCGTAGAGCGGGAATTAATTACCATTTCAGCATGTTGAAGTCGTCAGTATCGATCGACTCACGGTTGCGGTAAAACGCGATCATCAACGCCAGACCTACTGCAGCCTCAGCGGCAGCAACAGTCATGACAAAGAAGACAAAGATCTGACCGTCCATGTTCTGTAAGTGGCGCGACAGTGCGATAAAAGTCAGGTTGACTGAATTAAGCATCAATTCAATACACATAAAAATAACAATGGCGTTCTTTCTCGTCAGCACCCCAAAGGTCCCGATGGAGAAGATGATCGCACTTAAAATTAGATAGTGATATACGCCTATCATGTCTTATCTCCCGATCCCTAGAGGATCAAACTTCGCGTTTCGACAAAATAACCGCTCCGACAATCGCCACCAGGAGCAGAATGGAGGCAATCTCAAACGGAAGCAGGAACTCAGTAAACATTGCCTTACCGATCAATTCGGTATGGCCATAATTGTGAATAGTCTGGGTCGTAACATCACCAACCTTACCCGACATCTCTCCACGACGAATAAATACATTAGTGATGAACAGCATCAGCACCGATACTCCACCACCCCAGACCAATGCATGGGTATAGCGTTTTTTGATGGCTGTGCCGAGGTTGAGCAGCATGATGACAAAGATGATCAACACCATAATGGCACCGGCATAAACCATGATCTGGATCGCCGCCATAAAGGGTGCATCAAGCATAATGTAGAGTACTGCAAAGCAGATGAAAGTCGTCACCAGACAGAGTGCACTATTCACCGGACTACGCGCCTTCGTCACATAAAATGCTGAGAAGATAGCGACAGTCGCAAAGAGATAGAAAAGAATCGATAACATGATGCGCCAGCTCCTTATTTGAGAAGACGTTCTTTGTTGAAATAGAAGTCTTCCCGCTTGTAGTTGGCCAACTCGTAAGCGTCGGACATCTCAATAGCCTCAACCGGGCATGCCTCTACACAGTACCCACAGAAAATACAGCGTAACAGGTCAATCTCATAGACCTTGGGATACTTCTCGCCCTGCTCATTTTCAGCCGACTCCACAGTAATACATTTCGCTGGACAAACGGTGGGACAGAGATAGCACGCTACGCACTTCTCTCGAGTCTGGGTTGGTACCAGACGGTGCAGACCGCGAAAGCGTGGCGCCATTTCAAGCTTTACTTTCGGGTAATCAACAGTCGTACTGTTGCCCGGAAGCAGATGCTTCAGTGTGATACTCAGCCCTTTGGCAAACTCTTTAAACATATCTATCCTCGCCTTATAAAAAAGGTTAGTTCCAGAGTAGGACCGCAACTGCAGTCACAACGATGTTCCCGAGAGCCAAGGGGATCATCACTTTCCAGCCCATCTGCATCAATTGGTCATAACGCAAGCGGGGGAAGGTTGCACGGACCCAGATAAAGAAGAACATGAATCCGAAGACTTTAATCAGGAAGTTAATCCACCCAAAGAATGGTCCGTCCCAACCACCAAGGAACAAGGTCGCGGCGATGGCACTGATGGTGACCATGTTTGCGTACTCAGCCATGAAGAAGAGTGCATACTTCATCGAAGAGTATTCGGTACAGAAACCGGAAACCAGCTCAGTTTCAGCTTCCGGAAGGTCAAACGGAGTCCGGTTGATCTCAGCCATCGAAGCGATAACAAAGAGGCCGAAGGCCAGCGGCTGGCTGAAGATGTACCAGTTATGTATCCAGCTCGGCAGAGCAGTGATTCCCCAGAGGACCTCTTGTTGAGCGGCAACGATACCGCTCAAGCTCAGAGTCTCTGAAAGCATGAAGATGACAACGATCGAGAGACCAGCGGCCAGTTCATAAGAGATCATCTGCGCAGAGGCACGGATACCACCAAGCAACGAATACTTGCTGTTCGAAGCCAAACCAGCCAGCACGATCCCGTAAACACCAAGACCTGCCATTGCCAGAATGAAAAGTACTCCGATATTCAGATCGGTAATCTGCATCGGTACCAAGTAAGTCACACCACCAAAGGTAAACTGATAATCACCACCGAAGGGGATAACCGCCATGGCGATCAACGCCGGGGCCAGAATCATCATCGGTGCAACAACAAAGGCAAACTTAGATGCCTCGTTAGGGATGATGTCTTCCTTGAAGAAGAGTTTAATTCCGTCAGCGATCGGTTGCAGCAACCCTTTGTACCCTGTCATTGTGGGCCCGAAACGGCTCTGCATCCGGCCGATAACCTTCCGCTCAACCCAGGTCGCATAGGCAACAATGCCCATTAGCACGCTGAAGGCGACTATGATTTTCACCAGCATGGCGGCTGCCCAGAGTGCTGGGGCGTTTGAGAGGCTCAATACTTCTGGCGTCATGACCATCCTCTTTCTTAACGTTTATGGCGTTGTGCCGTTACTGCGAGCTAGCCCGCAATTTCAGATCAGTTATTTACTTACTTCAACGGCAATTGCAGCTTGCCCGCTGTAGATACGGTTCAAATTGAGTGATCCGAAGTGATAAGGAGCAAACAGAACCCCTTTCGGAAGGCGACGATCAACCTTGGCTTTGGCCGAAATTTCGCCACCAGCGGCCTTAAGCTTAACCAGTTCACCGTCAAGCACTTTAAGCTCCGCAGCATCTTCACGGCCAAACTCGATATATGGCTCGGAAACTACAGACATCGGACCCTTTGCGTGCAGGCTGGTGGTGCCGCTGTGATATAGAGCACTACCGACAACCAGTTGGAATTTTGAATCGAGGGCCTTACCACCTTCGACAGTAACAAGATTACGTACTTCTGGTGCCAGAGTCTCACCACCCCAGACATAACCCTGGTCGCCAACCATATCGAGGCTGACCATCTCGTAACCAGGAGTTACCGCGGCTAATTCAGCAAAGGCTGCAGCCTCGCTTGTCGAAGCAGTTGCACCTAGGGCGGTCAGCAGATCCTGGAAAATTGCAAAATCTGTTTTCGCCTGTCCTGGAGAGGTGATCCCCGGGTTCAAACGCTGAATGCGACGCTCGGCATTGGTAAAGGTTCCTGCCTTCTCAGCGAAACTGGCTGCTGGCAGTACCACATCAGCCTTACTGGCGGTTTCGCTAAGGAAGAGATCCTGAACCACCACGAAGGGTGTTTTGTCGATCGCTTTTTCAATCAGACCTTTGTCCGGATAGGAAACCAACATATCCTCACCAGTAACATAGAGGGCCTTCAGTTTGCCTTCACCGGCAGATTTCAGCATACCAGTCACTCCGAGTGCACCGGCGGCTGGCAGGATCTGCAAGTCGATAGCGCCCTGACTGTTGCTCTTCTCACCACAGAGGTAAAGTCCCGATCCTGAACGGCCAGCAATGCCAGTTAGCAATGCCAGATTGGCTGCGGCCAGTCCCAGTTCGCGGCTATGTGCTGTGTAAGGCAGTCCATAAGCGAGCAGGATAGCTGCGTTCTCAACAGTAGCTAACTCTGTGGCAGTCTTCTGAATCGCGGCAGCATCGACACCGGTTGCAGCTGCAACGGCATCAACCGAATAGGCGGCTAACGCGGTTTTAAGTTCTTCAACGCCTTGGAGACCTTCCGTCTTGGCCAACCCTTCGTCGAGCAGGAAGCGGCACATGGCGTTGAGAATATTAACTTCAAGGCCGGGCTTATGTTGCAGGGTCCGCGCGTGAGGCATCCGTGTAAGCTTGCCTTGTTTGTCACCTATAACTGTCAGTTGAGCACCATTTCGCTTAACGGCCTGATTAACGACCATGCCGAAAACCGGGTGAGTTTCATAGAAGTCGGTGCGGATCGCCAGAATGGCATTGGCGTTCTCAACCTGGGGGAAGGTGGCAGTCGATGCCTGCAGCCCGAGGGTCTCTTGCAAGCCTTCGGTCACGCCCTTATAAGATTCACCACCAGAGTGGTCGAGGTTGCCTGTTCCTACTGCCTTGGCAAGATTCTTGAGCATGAAAAGTTCTTCGTTGGTCAGGCGTGCCCCTGTGATAATACCGGTATCACTTCCAGCACTACGTAAACCCTCAGTTACCTTTTCAAGGGCCTCTTCCCAGCTGGCTTCAACCAATTCGCCATCTTTGCGAATCAACGGGCTGGTCAATCGCTGGTCACTGTTGACATAGGACGCACCGAAACGGCCACGGATACAGAGGTTACCGTCATTGACTCCGGTCTCATCGTTGAAACGAATCGTTTGAACCTCATTGTCCTTGGTGCCAAGGGTCACAGTACAGCCATTGCCGCAATAACCGCAGACCGAGTTGACTTCTTTAAGCTGCCAAGGACGCGCCTTGAACTTAAACGGACGGGGTAGAATGGCACCAACCGGGCACATCGAAACGCACTGACCGCAAAACTCACAGTTCAGGCCACGATCAAATGCGGTGGCGATTTTGGTTTCAAACCCACGGTTAATAAAAGAGTAAGATCCATAACCGACGACTTCATCACAGACCCGCACACATTTGCCGCAAAGAACACAGCGGTTCATGTTGCGTTCGATCAGTGGGTTGACTTCATCCTTGGGCAGATCAAACTTCTCACCCTGAAAGCGATTGGTTACGACCTCGTAATCGTAGGAGAGGTCCTGCAGGTCACATTCTCCACCCTTATCACAAACCGGACAATCAACAACATGGTTGACCAACAGGAACTCAAGGACGGTTTTACGCACCTTGCGAATCTCATCAGACATGGTGGTCACAACCATTCCCTCAGTAGCGGGAGTCGTACAGGAAGGAATCAAACGCCCCTTCATCTGTTCAACTTCAACCAGACAGACGCGGCAAGCGCCATAAGGGAGAAGCTTCTTGGCGTAGCAGAGAACCGGGATGTGAACTCCCGCCTCCTTGGCCGCCTCATAAATTGTGGCGGTTTTGCTTACCGTAACCTCTTTACCGTCAATCGTCAGATTAACCATTGTGACCTCTTATTAAATCGTAACCCTTAGTGGGTCGCCTATTTAATTGCCATGAAGCGGCAAGCATCGTAGCAGGATGTACACTCTGTACAGATTTCCTTGTCGATAACTGCCACTGTTCCTTTTTCCCAGGTAATTGCATCAACCGGGCAAACTCGCGGACATATACCACATTTCTTACACTTCTCTTCGATGACCTCAAAGTGAAGAAGTGACTTACAGGCATGAGATGGACACTCACCTGTCTTGATATGCTCCTCGTACTCGTGACGGAAGTAGCGCAGCGTCGACAAGACCGGATTCGGTGCTGTCTGCCCCAGACCGCAGAGTGAACTTTTCTTGATATCGTAAGCCATATCTTCGAGTAGTTCGAGGTCACCCTCTTGTCCTTTGCCCTCAGTGATCCGCTCAAGAATCTCGAGCATAATCTTCAGACCGATACGACAAGGGATACATTTTCCACACGACTCAGCACGGGTAAAGTTAAGGAAGAAACGCGCGATATCGACCATGCAGGTCGTTTCATCCATAACAACCAGACCACCCGAACCCATCATGGCGCCGGCCTTGATCAGAGAGTCATAATCGACGATGGCATCCAGTGCTTCAGTGGGCAAACAACCGCCCGAAGGACCACCAGCCTGTACCGCCTTGAACTTACGGTTATTCAGAATTCCGCCGCAAACGTCGTAAATAACCTCTTTCATGGTGGTACCGGCAGGAACCTCAACCAGACCAGTGTGCTTTACTTTGCCGGTCAGGGCGAAAATCTTGGTTCCTTTGGTCCCTTCGGTCCCGATCGCGTTATACCAATCGGCACCGTTGTAGAAGATGTAAGAGACGTTAGCAAAGGTTTCTACGTTATTGATATTGGTCGGCTTGCCCCAGAGTCCGCGGACTGCCGGGAACGGAGGACGAGGACGCGACATGCCGCGCTCACCCTCGATCGATGCCATAAGTGCAGTCTCTTCGCCGCAGACAAAAGCGCCAGCGCCAGCCTTGATCCGCATGTCGAGCTTAAAGCCAAGATCCATGCAGTTTTCACCAAGGATTCCACGCTCATAGCAGGTATCAATCGCCATCTGAAGGCGCTTGATTGCCAGCGGATACTCAGCCCGGACATAGATGTAAGCGAAGTTACAACCGATGGCATAAGCTCCGATCATCAGACCCTCGATCAGACCATAGGGGTCACCTTCAAGGATCGAACGGTCCATAAAGGCACCTGGGTCACCCTCATCAGCGTTACAGATCAGATATTTTTCGTTGCCAGGCGAGCCCTTAGCAAAAGTCCACTTGACGCCAGTTGGGAAACCACCGCCCCCACGACCGCGCAGACCCGATTTTTTGACTTCTTCAATGACTTCATCTTGCGTCATTGCCACCGCTTTTTTAATGCCAGTGAAGCCACGGTGATCGATAAAGTCCTCAATACTTTCGGCATCTATGGTTCCGCAACGCGAGAAAATAACTCGCTGCTGCTTCTCCAGAAACTTTTCGTAATATGGACCAGCCTTCTTCTTGGCGACCGGTTCATTGGCAAGGATGTGCTCGGCGACAATTTGTGGCACCAATTCCGGCGTCACGAAATCGTAGGTCACGGCTTCATGCCCGGGGATGCAAACATCGACCAGCACGTCATTGGCACACAAACCACGACAACCGGTACCGACGACCTCACAACGTTTGCCGATAGTCGCTTCGACACCCTGCTTTTCGAATTCAGCCGTAAAGGCCTCACCGACTTCAGCAGCTCCGGAAGCAAGACCACCGGTCCCCGTACAGATCAGAATTTTCAGTTTTTCAGCATTCTCGGCCATAAATCTTCCTCAATGCCGGAACAGAGAGAGGGAACCCCTCAATCCATTGCCTGGTATTTTTTGATGACATCATCCATCTTCTGGACTGTCAGACTGCCGTAAGTACCCTCATTGACCATGATGACCGGCGCCATACCGCAGGCACCGATACATGCAACGTATTCAGCGGTAAATTTAAGGTCTTCAGTGGTCTCAGCATGCACAATGCCGAGGCGCTCTTTCAAGGTCTCCGCAATCCGGCCAGCGCCCTTAACGTGACAGGCTGTTCCCATGCAAACGCGAACAATGTATTTACCGCGGGGCTCAAGATGAAACTGAGCGTAGAATGTAAGCACACCGTAGATCTGGCTGGCATAAACATTGAGACGTTCAGCGGTAAGGTGCACTGTCTCTTCAGGAATATAACCGTACTCTTCCTGAATGCCCTGCAACACCGGCATCAAAGAACCATGCATGTCGATGTATTTATCGATGACCTGATTAGCAGCCGTCAGGTCGATCTCTTCAACTGTTTCCTGCTGAGCAGTTTCAGTCATATCTTCCTCTTTCACCGTCCCTCTAAAGAGATTTAGCGGTCGATTTCACCGAGAACAATATCGAGGGTTCCGATAGTGGCGATAACGTCAGCCAACAGCACCCCTTCGACCATCTGCGGTAGTGCCTGCAGATTGACAAAAGATGGCGGACGAACCTTCATTCGGTAAGGCTTCGCCGAACCGTCAGAAACGATGTAGTAACCAAGCTCGCCCTTAGGTGCCTCGATGCCAACATAGACTTCACCGGCCTCAGGCTTGAACCCTTCAGTCACAATCTTGAAGTGATGAATCAGACCTTCGATGCTGTTAACCACATCTTTTTTGGGTGGCAGACAGACCTGTGGACAATCCGCCAGAATCGGACCGGGCTTAAGCTTGTCGAGGCCCTGCAGAATGATACGATTCGATTGACGCATTTCATCGAGACGGACCTTGTAGCGAGCAAAGGTATCACCTTCAGTGCGTACCGGGACCTCGAAGTCATATTCATCATAATTACAGTATGGAGCGTCGCGTCGCAGATCCCAGTCGACACCAGAACCGCGCAAGGCTGCACCAGTCAGACCGATATCGATAGCATCCTCACCACTGATATAACCGACATCGATAGTCCGTTTCTGCCAGATCTTATTACCGGTCAGCAGGCCCTCGTAGGTTTCAAGATGGCCAGCCATATCTTCGGCAAACTTGCGAATGATGCCCTCAATCCCGTCTGGCAGGTCTTCAGAGAGCCCTCCCACGCGGAAGTAATTTGAGGTCATCCGTGCGCCAGAAACCTTCTCATAGATATCGACGATCTCTTCTCGCTCACGAAAGCAGTAGAGAAAAACAGTCATTGCACCGATATCGAGAGCGTGGGTTGCCAGCCATACCAGGTGACTCTTAAGCCGGGTCAACTCGGCCATGATCACGCGGATATTATTGGCACGCTCAGGGATAAGGTCAGTGATGCCCAGGAGTTTTTCGACTGCCAGTACATAACCGAGGTTATTGCTCATCGGCGCCAGATAATCGAGACGGTCGGTCAGCGGAATCACCTGATGATAGGTGCGATACTCCGACAGCTTCTCGGTACCACGGTGGAGAAAGCCGATATGTGGCGTTGCCTTAACAACAATTTCGCCATCGAGTTCCAGGATCAGCTGCAGCACACCGTGTGTAGACGGGTGCTGAGGTCCCATATTGATGGTCATCGTTTCGGTTGCCATTTTATGCCTCTTCCGTAAAAGGAATGAATAAGAAGTCGATATTTATCAGGATAGTCGGCCCTGATAGGGCTCACGATCAGGACCTTGCAGCGGATAATCTTTACGCAGCGGGAAACCTACCCAGTCGACCGGCATCAGAATGCGACGCAAGTCGGGATGGTTATTAAAGGAGATTCCCATCAGGTCCCAACACTCACGCTCATGCCAGTTTGCTGTCGACCAGACACCCGAAACGGTATCAACGCAGGGGTCCTGTTCATCAACCAGAACCTTAACCCGCAACCGAGTCTTATCGGTGAGGTTGTACATGTTATAGACCACCTCAAAGCGCGGGGTACGCCCGAGATAATCGACACCGCAGAGATCGCTGAGGAAATTGTAACCACAGTCATCGCGCAGAAAGGTGCAGATCTTAACAATCTCACTCCGCTCCACCGTGACAGTCGTCTCACCACGATACTCAGCGTCACCAAGCACCAGAGTGCCAAAATTCGCCTTGAGTTTCTCAACAACTTGTTTGCTCATCGTTTTTTCCTGTCTTCGTGTTGACGGACCATTTTCAGGCCTCGTTAACGACCTCACCGACGCCAATCGCGTTACCGAAGCTGTTACGCTCCTTCATGATCTTCTCTTGCAACTTCATCAGACCGTAAAGAAGGCCCTCTGGGCGGGGCGGGCATCCAGGAATATAGACATCGACCGGGAGTTCCTCGTCGATCCCCTGAATCACGCTGTAAGTATCAAAAATTCCGCCGGAAGAAGCACAAGCGCCCATGGCAATAACATACCGAGGCTCCGGCATCTGCTCATAAACGGTTCGGATGACGGGCATCATCTTCTTGGTGACTGTACCAGCGATAATGATAACGTCGGCTTGACGCGGTGAGGCCCGAAAGAGAACACCCATACGGTCAAGGTCAAAACGGGCAGCACCGGTAGCCATCATCTCGATAGCGCAGCAAGCCAGACCAAAAGTCATCGGCCAAAGAGACTTGGCACGCGACCAGTTCACCAACTTGTCCAGGCTTGTGGTTACAAAACCATTGCCCAGTGTTTTTGCCTGCTCTTGCTCTATTCCCATTCCAGAGCTCCTTTTTTCCATACATAAACAAAGCCGACCAGGAGGATAATAATAAACACTCCCATCTCGACAAAACCAAAAATACCCAGACGCTTGTACATAACAGCCCAAGGATAAAGAAAGACTGCTTCAATATCGAAAAGGATAAAGAGCATGGCAATGATATAGAACTTGATCGAAAAACGATCCTGGGCCGAACTAAGCAACGGCATACCACACTCATATGGTGCCAGCTTAATATCGTTCGGTTTATTCGGTCCGACCAGACGTGACAGGATGACCACTGCCACAGCAAAGGCAAAGGCGATTCCGATCAGGACGAGAATCGGCAGATAGCTCTCAAGCATAAAACCCGCTCCTTCAAAAGCTTAATAATTGATTGCGGCCCCTCAGACATAGATGGACCCTTGACGTTTCCGCCACAGCGTTCCGAAAATTAGGATAATCCCCCCTCCATGTCAAGGAAAAAATACAGTATACTGTATGCAATAAGAACGGGCCGCTGCAACGCTTTAACTATTGATATTACAAGGAATTACGGAGCAAATGTGAACCCGAATGGTATACAATCAAGACTCAGAAAAGCTGACTTTGGGGGCAGATCAACCTCTCAAACACTGTTTGTTTCTTTTCCCAGTCAATGGCTCGCAATTCTCAAAAACCATTACCCGGTCAACTACGCAGTGAGGTCAGTTCTTCCTCAGTAAAAGAGTAGCTTTCACAACAATAGTCGCAACACACCTCGGCACCAGCCTGTTCGAGAATCATTGCATCGAGTTCAGCGTTCCCCAGACCGGTCAACATGTCGCTGATCTGCTGACGGTTGCAGGGACAGTTGAAAATCAATCCCGTCTCCTGCTGCACCGAAAATTGATGTCCAGACAATACCTGTCTGAGTATCTCCGCCGGACCGATTCCCTGCCGCAACAAACTGGTAGTCGGAGCAAGGCTAAGCAAGCTTTCCTCAAGACCGACAATTTTCTCTTGATCTCCAGGCGGCAGCGCCTGCACCAGAAATCCCCCGGCGGCAGCGACCTCCCCTTGAGCATCAAGCTCAACCCCCACCGCAACACAAGAAGGAACCTGCTCGGAGTGAGTCAGATACCAGGCGAGATCCTCCCCGATCTCGCTTGACTGTAATTGCACCATACTGCTGTAGGGCTTCTTGAGTCCCAGGTCCTTAATCACATGCAGAAAGCCAGCGCGACCTATCGCCCCGGCCACATCAAAACGACCCTCACGTGGCGGCAATCCCGCAACAGGATTCTGCAGCTTGCCGCGAATACTCCCCGTGGCGTCGGTCTCGACCATCAGTCTCCCCAAAGGACCATTCCCCTCAACCATCAAGGCGAGTCGCTGGCTTCCCTTGAGCAAGCAACCCATCAATGCCGCGCCGGTCAGTAATCGTCCCAGGGCAACCTTGGCTGTCAGGTCAGCTTGCTGTCTCCGACAAATTTCGCGAACTAATTCCGTTGTATCGGTGGCGGCAGCACGCAGCTGCCCGTCCTCAGTGACGACTCTTACCAGATGATCCTGCATAATTCTCCATCTCAATCTTATTTTTTAGTATTCGCTTCGACGCTTCGCATTTGAGCATTAACCCGCCCGGCACTCACCGCCATGACAATTCCCTGCACAGCACTAATCTGAGTTTCGCCGATGTTGTTTTCCCTGGCCACGCCAAGGTAATGTTCCATTCAGGGCTCACAGCCTGATGCCATCGCTGCAGCCAACCCGACAAGAATTGTCGTCTGTAGATCGAGGGCCGGATCCTCACGGACCTGATCATAAAAGTCACGGTACATCTTCGCAGTTTCTGGTGAAAGCATCGGACACCTCCATTTCAGGCCGCTAGCTGCGTAATCTCTTTCCTGTCCCAATCAACCAGGCCGCCCACAAGAACAGGACAACCGTCAGCAAGCTGCTGACGCCGAAAGAGACGGCAAAACTGGTATCACCAACACCGAGAATCGCGTGGCGAAAACCATCGATCAGATAGAACATCGGGTTCAGGTGCTACAGACTGTTCCAGGGGGCCGGCAAAATCGAGATCGGATAAAACACCCCGCCTAAATATATTAACGGCAGGAGCAGAAAGTTAGTGTACATCGACAGGGTGTCAAAATTCTTGGCAAAGATCGCTGCAATCAGTCCAAACTGTGCAAAAAGAACACTGGCCAACAGCGCCATCAATATTGCCAGCAGCGGTGACGTCCAGGGCAGATCGGCAAACAGAGTTGAAATCATCCAGATCACCAGGCCGACCAGTGTCCCCCGCAGCATGGCAGCCAGAGTGTAGGCCAGAATAAACTGCGGCGGCGAAACCGGAGTCACCAACAGATCGACGATCCCGCCAAGATAGCGTGACATGAAGAGCGATGAAGAACAGTTGGCAAAGGAGTTATTAATCACCCCCATCAGAATCAAACCGGGGATAACAAACTGGGCATAGTTGAAGCCTTCGAGCACACTGATCCGTTCGCCCAGAGTCGCACCGAACACAAAGAGGTAAAGGGAGGCGGTGATAATCGGGGTCAGCAAGGTCTGTGACGCAACGCGCCAGAAGCGCAAAACCTCCTTACGGAGCAAAGTGGTGAAGGGGAGCCACGGCTTATAAACTCCCTGCCCGTTGGAGCCACTCATGAGTCCCCCCCCGATCTGGTCAGCTGTAAAAAAACATCCTCGAGGCCGCTCTGATCTGTTTCAAAATCCTTGATCCCAAGGTGCAATGACGACAACTGGTGCAACAACTCAGAAACACCGCTGTCGGTCGGCAGACAGAGGATCAATTGGCGGCCATTTCCCTCCAGACGCGGGTGATAGGTCTCAAGCTCGGTCGGGATCGACTCGAGTGGACTGTCAAGCCAGAGCTTGAGCGTGCGCCGCGATAGTCGACGGACCAGCTCACGGGTCGGCTCCAGCGCGACCAGTTCACCATGATTCATGATAGCGATCCGATCACACATCTGTTCGGCTTCTTCCAGATAGTGCGTTGTCAGCAGAATAGTCGTGCCATTACGATTAATCTCACGTACGAAGTCCCAAAGACTGTGGCGCAGTTCGACATCGACACCTGCGGTCGGCTCATCGAGAATCAACAAACGTGGACGATGAATCAACGCCTTGGCGATCATGAACCGCCGCTTCATCCCCCCGGAGAGCTTGATCATCACCTTGGCCAGATGCGGACCAAGGTCAAGCCGATCGATCAGTTCCTGACGCCAGAGAGGATCATCCTCCACTCCATAATAGCCGGCATGCAGGCTGAGTGCCTGAGCAACAGTAAAGAAATTGTCGATAACAATTTCCTGATGGACCACACCAAGCATCCGTCGCGTCTGACGATAATGGCTGCGATTATCAAAGCCGAAAGCGGAGATACTACCTGAATCGATTCGAGTGATCCCCGAGACCATGTTGATCGTGGTGCTCTTGCCCGCACCGTTTGGACCCAACAGGCCAAAGATTTCACCCTGTTCAATGTCAAAACTTAAATTTTTGACTGCAGGCATAGATGCAAACGATTTTGATAAATTTTCTATATGAAGTGCTTTATCCATGAGGCGAACTATACTCCTCTGAAATAATCTGTTGCAAGAATTCAATCACTCAAACTGGCGGTAAATAATTGTAAAGCGATACCCAGACCGAAGAAATCTGTGTCAGAATAGATAAAACTCTAGATTGGAGGCAAAATGCCAACATTAGATCGCATCACCACCGGCGGTGGCGACAAAGGCGAAACAAGCTTGATCGACGGCAGCCGCGTCGCTAAATGTTCACCCCGCGTTTGTGCCTACGGCACAGTCGATGAACTCAACTCGATTGTCGGGCTGGTTCGCTGTGAAAAATTGCCTGAGGGACTCCTTGAAAAAATCTGCTTGATTCAGAGTCAGCTCTTCGATCTGGGGAGTGAACTGGCCACGCCTCCTGCGGCAAAAAGTCAAAAGCAGGGGTGGGGAATCAACCAGAAACATATTGAGCAGCTCGAACAATGGCTGCAACAAACCAATGAAAAGCTTGAACCCGCACCGACATTTGTACTCCCCGGCGGGAGCAGAGGTGCCGCCTTGCTCCACCAGGCACGCACCGTCACCCGCCGCACCGAACGCCAGGTCGTCGCCCTGCAGCAGAACGAAGAGGTCGAACCACTCTGCATGCTTTACCTGAACCGGCTGTCTGATCTTTTTTTCGTCTGGGCACGGTTGTGCAATGATGAAGGACGTAGCGATCTATTGTGGGAAAGGCAGGGTTAAAAGGCAAAGGGTCGAATTCGGGGCGTGAAGAATAAAAATTGACTCGCCCCGATCTCCAAGTCATTCTTTGAGGGTAAAACTGAAGGTTCGCTTTTTCTTATCCTTTAATTTGGTGCCGATTCTGAACTGATAAGGTCCCTGCTGATCAAGAGTCAAATCAGCCCCAAAAGCCTTCGCCATCGACATCATTTTGAAGGCCTTTGATTCCTTGCCATCCGCACCCTTTACCTTGGTCGCGGCACGCCCTTTAACAATAGCGTCACCAGTTTCAGTATCTGTGAAGTTAATCATCAGGTGGTGGGTCGTCTTCATCCCGTGCTTGGCCATGGCCTCACTGACATCCAGCAGATAAGCCGTCCCCTTCACTCCGTCAACCACCATCTCGCCCAGCGGAATCGTCTCACCATCCATCTGCATGCTGCCATGATCCATCTCTGTGTGCTTCATGGCAAAACTACTGATCGGCAAAGTCATACATAGGGCAAACAGTAAAAATTTCACAACGACATTCATGGTGCTCCTCCAGTGCCTTGCGCCACAAATTTGGGGCCAAGCGCTCTCTTTAGAATGAGTCAAAAATAAACATTACCCAGCAGGGAGAACCTCAACCAGTTCGATTTCAAAAATCACGGCCTTATTCGCCAAAGGACTACGGTTACCGAAAGCCAGGTGATTCGGGAGGTAGAATTCCCATTTGTCACCCTCCTTCATCAGTTGTAGGCCCTCAATCAAGCCGGGCACCAAAGACTGCATGCTGAACTCTGCTGGCTGGCCGGTGGAAGCGGTACTGTCAAAGACATTCCCATTTAATTGTTTTCCGGTGTATTTCATTTTAACCCGATCAGTAAGCTGAGGCGAAGCGCCTTGGCCCTTGCTCAAAATCTGGTATTGCAATCCGCTTGGTAGCACCACAACCTCTTTACGTTGCCCATTGGTCTGCAAAAAAGAGGTGCCTTCTTCAAACGCTTTCGCAGTCTGGACATCATGTTCACTGATCAAAAAAGCTTTCGGATCACGGAGTATTTCCTTAATTTGAGCCTTGGTCAGAGCGGGATGAGCGTTCTTGCGCGCATCGTACATCCCCTTGAGCACTGCATCGGGACTTATTTTCAACCTCTGATTCTGAAACATATCACCCACTTTATATCCGGCGGCATAGCTGAGTTTGTTCAGGCTATCGGTCATGTCGACCTGTGGGTTTTCCTGATTAACCTGTGGGTTTTCCTGGTTAACCTGTGCCGTTCCGGCGGCGCAGCCTGTAACAACGAACAATAGAAGAAGACAAAATAATCGTGACATCCTAAAACCCTTTCGTCCAAGGTGATCCATTATTTTATAATCTTGTGCAACTCAATCTGAAAGACAACAGTCTGCCCCGCTAGAGGCGTCGAATCTTTAAAAGCCAATTGGTAGGGAACATAAATCTCCCATTTGGCCCCTTCACCCATCAACTGCAAGGCCTCTGTCCAACCGGAGATAACATCCGTGACTTTAAATTGAACCGGTGTTGATTTCCCACTGCTGTAGGTTGTATCAAACGTTTTTCCATAAATGTCAGTGCTTTTATAGCTGACTTCCACCGTATCACTTTTCTGCGGTTTTTGACCCTTACCTGTATTGATTACCTTATACTGTAAGCCACTCTTAAGCGTGACCACCCCCGGTTTGTTAGCATTTTCAGCCATAAACTTTATGCCCATAGAACGCGCATTCTTTTTTTGATTTTTGGCCTGCTGGACAATCTTCGCCTTCAGAGCGACCATAGTGTCCAGCATCTTTTCAAACTTCATCAAAGGTTCAACATTGCCGGTCGCATCCAGGATTCCCTTCAGCATCAATTCCGGATTCACCTTAACCTCCTGTCGCACCATATCCCGACCGATCTGGTGTCCGATACTGTAACTGATTTCATCGTCAAAACCATTGATCACAGGCTTTTCAACCGCCCAGCTCATACCAGCCACAAAAACCATGACAAAAATCAAAGAAACAATTCGGCGCATTTTTTACTCCTTGGGTAAAAAGACGTTGGTAGAACAAACAGCAAACAAATCAACATATCTGCGCTACTGCAAATCAGTTAATATCTGTACGAGTTCAAGATCATAAACGATTGTCTTGCCCGCCATTGGTCCCACATCCTTAAAGCCCAACCGTGTCGGGATATAAATTTCCCAACGATCCCCCTCACGCATCATTTTCAATGCCTGGGTCAACCCGGGCATAAGTTTATTGACAAAAAATGTTTCTGACAGCATGCCTGCACCAGAGAAGCCCTGCCCGGTGATAGTCTTACCTTCATAGTTGACTAACACTTTATTGTTCCCCGTTGGTGATGTGGCTCCGGTCCCGGATTTGATAATTTTGTACTGCAAGCCACTTGGCAGGGAAATAACACCTTCTTTCGCCATATTTTCAGCTAAGAATTTTTGACCCGGGAGCCGAAAAAGCTGAGGCGGCGTTGCCAGTGTTTCTGGAGTGGCAGATTGAGTCGTCGGAGCTTTTATCTCCACAGACGCCTCTGGAAGACCTCTCAGCTCAGCCAATAACTGCGCCATTCCGACCTCTGTAACGCGTGGCTGCGCCTGATCAATCAGATCATAGAGTCCCTGCCAAAGTGCCGCCGCACGAAACTCAAGTTTATGGCGCAATATTTCCTGGCCGAGAGAAAAACTCATTGCGTAGTCTTCTGTCACCTCTTGAGGTTCAGCACCAGAAATGCCCTCATTCAACGCCTGCCATAAAAGGTCGGGATTAAACTTGAGACCGGATGCGAGAAGTTGTTCTCCCAGATGATAGCCCAAGCTGTAATTAATCTGGTCGGGTTTGTCATTGAGAATAGGTTGCTCAACGGCCGCCTGAATATTCAGCGGAACAAGGAACAGGAGGAAAAGGAGGAAATGCATCATTCTCATATGATTTACCTCGTACAATTTCAAAGCTTAAGTTGATGAAAGAAAGGCAGGTTGCTCAGTATTGTATCACAGATTTTCGCCTCTCAAAGTCAATGGCTTCACTCAGAAAATCGCCGCCCCCTTTGCAGAGGGCGGCTGTTAGAAGAGTCGATTATCACTCTTATCGTTTAAGGTACTGGAAACCCTGCTGGCTTGGTGCCGACGAAGAACGGACGCATCATCTCATTGTCCTCATGCTCTACGATATGACAGTGCCATACATACAGACCAGGCATGTTGAAAGTTGCCTGAACCCGGGTAACCTCACCCGGATAGGACAGGACAGTATCCTTCATGCCGGCCTCGGTTGGAAGGGCAGGGATGATAGGACCAAGTGCTGCGAAAGTCGGGCTGAGGGGATCAAACACTTGACGATGAATGATCTTATAGCGCACCAGGTGCATGTGGATCGGGTGTCCGTCAACCGTCAGGTTGTAGAAGTCCCAGTACTCTGTAGAGTCCAGAGCAGGGTTCTCGGTGAGAGGATCTTTCCACAACAGTGGAACACCAGCAAGGGCACCGGTTGCATCAGGCTTTATCAATCCAAGCAGAGCAGCCTTCGGTGCCTGAGGTACGAGACCAGCAGCAGCACAGTCAGCAACAATGTTGGGGTTGTGTGTCGCGAAGGTCAAGCGAGTGGTTCCGATTGTACCAGCAGGTGTGATGTTGACACACACCTGGAACGACTCTTCTTCGTTGAGGCTCAGAACCCGCGGAGTAGCAACAACCGTCGTTGTGGCACCGGTTTGTGCATTCGGAGCTGCGGGGTCATAGACTTCGGCATTCGGAACCAGCGCGAACGCTGAAGTCGTCAGAGCATCAGATGCCAATGTCGGTTGGTTAACAACAAACTGCATGACCTGGCCGGAGGTTTGCGGATCAGCCGGGATATCCGGGAAGCCACCGAAAGGAGCATCAGGAGCAGTGTTGATCATGCGCACGATGGTACCAGCAGGAAGACCGCTGAAATCAACGATGGTATCAGCGCGCTCGGCCGGAGCCATCAACAGAGCCTGCATCGGATCGGGCGCTGGCAGAAGCTTCTTAACCGCCTTGGCCGCCGCCTTGGCCTGAAGTTTGGCAATCTTGGCTGCAAGTTTGAGGTTCTTCTTGGCGACCTTGTTCGTCAATTTGGTCTGCAGCTTGGCAATTTTTTGCTGAAGTTTTGCAATTTTCTTCGGCTTAGTTGTTGCGGCCAGTTTGGCTTGCAGTTTGGCAATGTCCTTGTTGAGGGCAGCCGTTACCGCAATAATTTCCTTGTTGATGCCAGCAGTCACAGCGGCAATTTCAACACCAATCTGAGCCACGGCATTGGTATTCACCGGAGTAATGAATCCGGTACGAATTTCAACCGGGGTCGGCAGGAAACCCTGATCGCCACCAATCTGATAGAAAGGCAGTTCGACAGGAGTGGTTGCGCCGGTCAGTGGATCGACGGTGAACATGGCCAGGTTAATGAAACGTGAGTTGCTACCATTCAACAAGCGGAAACGGTACTTGGCAGGAGCAACATCAAGTTTCGGCCAGGTGGTCCCATTAACAACCATGGTATTGAAGAATGCTTCAGGGTTCCAGATCGGGTTGATATCGGAATCACCAGTACCAACATAGGGCCCAGTAAAACCGTCGAAGAAGGCACGGCCAGTTGGGTAAAACAAGCTGCCGTCCGCGTTAAAGGAACGGTCTTGAATAACAATCGGAATCTCACGCAGTTTTGAGCGGTCAGCCGAAACAAAGTTTGGATCTTCGCCAGCGATTGGAGCAGGACCAGGCAGAACAGCAGGGCCCCCCTTAAGGACGTCCATACCACCATCATTGACGCCACCACGGATCAGGTAGAAACCAGCAGGACCGGCATAAACGTTAAGACGGGTCATTCCGAGGGCATGATCGTGGTACCAGATCGTGGTTGCAGGCTGCGTGTTTTCATAGGAGTAGAATGCAGCACCTGGAACCGGGTCAATATCATTGAGAGCATCGTTAGGTGTGCCAGCTGTTTGAGCCAAACCATTAATATTCTGGGTATAAAGAGTACCTTCTGTAGCAAAGCCAGCAGGAATATCGGTTGCAGCAGGAAGCCACCAGGCCTCAGGGTAGCCATCAGACTCAGCGTTAACATGAGCACCATGAACGTGGGTTACAATCGGAACGGGCCCGGTGTAAGGCGCAGGATCCGTGGTCGCGCAGTCGGTCTGAGGAGACTGAAGCGTATTGGTACAACCGGCATTTGTAGGGTTGGCCCAGTGCAGGGTCTGATCAACGGTGCCGGTCAACAGGTGCGGCCGGTAAGCATTATCGTTATTGGGGTCCCTCAGATCGTTGATCCAGCGAACTGAGTTCGCGACATTCGAGGTTTCCTCGAGTGTGAATGCTGGGTAGTTAAAGTAACCTGTTGGAAACGCAGGCAGACCCAGGTCGTTATTCGCATTCAGGGGCAGAGGAGATATAGCGGCAGCCACAGCAACAGGATCGATTTCAGCCGGTCCGTAACTCCAGATCGGGGTTGCCGGGAAGCCATCGGTACGACCGTTAACTAGATTCCAAGCACCACCAGGCAGGATCTGCTGCTGGAACTGACGCATGGCGATGTTGTACTTGGCAGCTGGAACAGCGACAGGGTTTCCAGCAGCATCAAGGACGGTCGGCTGCACAGTGGCAGTCGGCATGACAGGTGGAATGACCAGCGGCTGAACATACTTGGGGATGGTCAATGGATCGAGAGTGCCCCCTGGCAAGGGGACAGCGAGGGCTGTTGAGGCCCAGAGAGTTCCAATAAGAATCAGGGTTGACCATAACCAGCCACCCTTTCTTATCAGATGTTGCAGCGTATTTCGTTTCATTTTTTCCGCCTCCATCTTGTGTTGAGTAACTTACATTTCGTGGAACAAGTAGGATGAGGCCACGGTGACCTCTTGAATTCTGACTTAATTTGTAATCTATTGAAGGAGAAGCGTCTATGCGCATATTGCGCATTGGGGGGGGGGGATTTGCTACTTGTGAAATTTGTTTTAAATCGAAGGGTTAGCTAAAGCAAAGAACAATTCATCTTGAATAATGATTCACGGCTAATGACAGCCTGAGATGATCGATGCAGCCCTTTATTTTCAACACTATAGATTCTATCCTATATGCAAATGTCTGCAATTCTAACTCAATTCAGTCAAAATATGACTTAAGATAGCAACCATTATTCCTCAATTGAATGCTCAGAGCTTGGTGTCAGTTCAGGCCGAAGTGAGCGACCCCGCCACAAATAATAGATGACCGGATAGATAAGTAGTTCCATGATCCCAGAAGTCATCACTCCACCGATCATCGGCGCGGCAATCCGCTTCATAACATCCGCTCCTGTGCCATGACTCCACATGATCGGCAACAGGCCGGCGATAATCACCATAATTGTCATAATCTTCGGTCTGACCCGTCGCACGGCCCCATGATGAATGGCCTGTACCAGGTCACCACGATTGTTCAATCGGCCCTGCTCACCCCAAAGACGATGCGCTTGATCAAGATAAAGCAGCATCACCACGCCGGTCTCGGCATCAAGGCCGGCCAGAGCGATAATCCCGACCCAGGCGGCCACCGACAGGTGATAACCGAGCAGATAGAGAATCCAAAAGGCACCGACCAGCGAAAATGGGACGGCCAAAAGTACGATGCCGGTCTTGATCAGCGAACGGGTACTCAGATAAATAATCAACAAGATCAGCAGCAGCGTCAGCGGAATTATCAATTGAAAACGTTTTTGGGCCGCCTCAAGATATTCATACTGGCCACTCCAGACAATGCTGTAGCCTTCTGGCAGTTCAATGTTTTCAGCAACAACTTGCTTTGCCCTTGAGACAAAAGTCCCGACATCCATATCTCTTAAGTCAACATAGACCCAAGCCGTTTGTCGTGCATTTTCACTCTTTATCATTGGCGGGCCCTGAACAAGCTTCAGGTCTGCCAGCTGTGAGATCGGGACGTGGTGAACGCTGACTCTGTCACTCAAGGGGACCAGAATCCGTTTGAGTGAAGCGAGATCGTCACGGAAATCTCGCTGGTATCTCAGATTAACCGTGTAGCGCTCAAGCCCTTCAACGGTCTGGGTCACATTTACCCCGCCGATGGCCGTTTGAACAATCTCCTGCACTTCGCCGATTGTAAGTCCATAGCGCGCCGCAGCACGACGATTCACTTCAAAATCTAGGTAATAGCCGCCAACAACACGCTCTGAAATAGCCGTGAGAGTTCCGGGTTGTTTGCGCATCAGGGCCTCAAGCTCTACACCGATATCGGAAAGAACTTCGAGATCATCGCCCATGACCTTAATCCCGACCGGCGTCTTGATCCCCGTCGATAACATGTCGATTCTGGCGCGGATCGGCATAGTCCAGGCGTTGGTTAACCCCGGGAACTGAATTTCACGGTCAAGTTCACGGATGAGTCCATCGATATCGATGCGCGGATGATCCGACCAGATCCAGCTGAGTGGAACCTTGACGAAGCCAAGCCAATCGGGCCAATCCGAATAAAACCGTTCCTGATAGACGTTGCGCCACTCCGATTCCGGCTTGAGCATGATCGTGGTTTCAAGCATCGACAATGGCGCCGGATCGGTCGCGGTTTCGGCCCGGCCAGCCTTACCGAAGACTCTTTCAACCTCAGGGAAAGATGCAATAATCTGATCGGTCTGCTGCAACAGCTCACGGGCCTTGGTTGTGGATATCCCCGGCAGGGTCGTCGGCATGTAGAGCAGGTCGCCTTCATAGAGCGCGGGCATGAACTCTGAGCCGAGAGGGCGGGAGGCTAACGCAAGAGGCCAGGCAATTGACAGCATCACAAACAGAGCAACCAGCAGTGTCGGCCAGCGTCTCTTCAGGACAAAATCGACCAGCGGGTGGTAAATCCGAATAAAGAAACGATTGAGAGGGTTTGTTGTTTCAGATCTGATCTTGCCACGGATGAACCACCCCATCAAAATGGGCACCAGAGTCACTGACAACAGGGCTGCCGCCGCCATGGCGTAGGTCTTGGTGTAGGCGAGGGGTTTAAAAAGTCGTCCAGATTGTTCCTGCAGGGCAAAGATCGGAATAAAGCTGACGGTGATCACCAGCAATGAAAAGAAGAGGGTCGGGCCGACCTCTTTGGCAGACTCTGTAATAATCTGCCAGTGTGGTTTTTTCCCGCGATCACGTTCCAGATGCTTGTGTGCGTTTTCGGTCATGATGATCGCAGCATCTATCATGGTCCCGATCGCAATCGCGATACCACCAAGGCTCATGATGTTCGAATTGATCCCCTGCAGATACATAATGACAAAAGCCATCAGAATCGCGATTGGTAAAGTCACTATCGCAACCATGGCACTCGGCAGATGGAACAGAAAGAGGGCCGTAATCAAAGCAACAACGAGACTCTCTTCCAGAACCTTCGTTTTTAATGTCCAGACCGCCCGATCGATCAGGTTTGAACGATCATAGACCGGAACGATCTTCACTCCCTCCGGCAGGCCCGTCTGAATAGACTCGATCTTGGCTTTAACCCGAGCAATCGTGTTGCGCGCATTCTCTCCGTAGCGCATAACAATAATGCCGCCGACGGCCTCTCCTTCACCATTTAGCTCAGCAATGCCACGCCTCAATTCCGGGCCCAGAGCGACTCGCCCCAAATCTCGAACCAGAATTGGCGTGCCGTTCCGATCATTTCCAACCGCAATCTGTTCGATATCATCGACGCTACGGATATAACCACGGCCACGGATCATATACTCGGTTTCACCCATTTCGAGCAGGCGGCCACCGACATCATTGTTGCTATCTTGAATTGCTCGACGAACTTGCGAAATGGATAAATTATAAGAGCTTAGTCGATTCGGATTGATTGAGACCTGATATTGCTTAACAAACCCACCGATGCTCGCGACCTCCGCCACGCCTTCGACTGCGGTCAATTGATAGCGCAGGTACCAGTCCTGAATCGACCTTAACTCTTGCAGATCATGACGATCACTCTGCAGGGCATACTCATAAATCCAGCCGACTCCAGTCGCGTCTGGCCCGAGGCTCGGAGAAACCCCCTGAGGCAACTTTGCAGCGGCCTGATCCAGATATTCGAGAACGCGAGAACGCGCCCAGTAAATATCTGTCCCATCCTCAAAAACGAGATAAACAAAGGAGTAACCAAAAAATGAATAGCCGCGCACCACCTTGGCATGCGGTACAGAGAGCATCTGGGAGGTTAAGGGATATGTCACCTGATCTTCAACGACTTGCGGAGCTTGACCAGAGTATTCGGTGTAGATTATGACCTGGACATCTGAAGGGTCAGGAATGGCATCAATCGGGGTGTTCTGGAGGCTGTAAATTCCGGCGACAATTGTGAACAGAGTCAGCAGAATCACCACGAACTTATTATTTATCGACCAATCGATCAGCTTTTCAAGCATCTATTCGGCTCGCTGGTTGAGTTAAAACAGACTTTCCGGGTCGCCCTCTTCTTCAGAATGCGGATTCCGCATTTTTTCGACAACTTCACGTAGTTTACTTTCGGAATCGAGCATAAACTGAGCCGAGGTCACGACCTCTTCTCCCTCAGCGATCCCGGCTTTAATTTCGATAAAACCGCCCTCGTCCTGCAACCCGACCGTAACCGTTCGCGGCTCAAAACGACCTTCACCTAGGGCGATAAAAACGGTTTCCCGCTTGCCGGTAAATAACACCGCCTCAGTCGGCACGCTCAAGGCCTGCGCTACGGGTGCTGTCCTGATAACGACATCTGCATACATATCCGGCTTAAGAGTTAAGTCTTTGTTATCCAGATCGATTCGCGCCTTGACGGTGCGGGTTCTTTGCTCAAAATAGGGATAAATGGTACTAACAGTGCCGCTGATCGGTTCTTCTAGGAATGGGAAGCTGACCAGTGCCTGCTGGCCAACTTTCACCCAGGGAATTTCATACTCATAAATATGCGCATTAACCCAGAGGTTTGATATATTTGAAATCTCTAGCAGCTCTTTTCCTGCCTCAATATATTCTCCGACTCGCACCTGTTTACTCGAAACCACCCCGGACACTGGAGCATAGAGAGTCAGAGTCTTTTTGACCTCCTCGGTCTCCTCCAACCTTTCAATCTGTTCCGACTGAATATCCCAGAGTTGCAGACGACGACGCGATGCTTCGAGCAGACGCTCCGCATCCTCAAGAGCCCCCTCAAAGCCACTCTCTTCCATCACTTCACGGCTATGCATGGCCAGGAGAAGCTCTTCCTGGGCAGCGACAAGATTCGGGCTGTAGATTTCAAGCAGAGGCTCACCAGCCGTAACCGTCATTCCGGTTTCGTTGATATATAGCTTTTCGACCCAACCAGAAATCTTGCTGTTTATAGCCTGCTGCAACGGCTCCTCATAGGAGACCAGGCCAACAGTCTGAATGTTGTGATAGAGCGTACGCAAGCTGGCAACCGCAGTACGAACCCCCATCCTCTGCTGGGTCACTTGATCAACTTCGATCACCCTGCGATCACCATTTTCGACATGGCCCTTCTCATGCAGCGGTGTCAGTTCCATATGACAGATCGGGCAGAGCCCTGCCTCTTCAGTGATCACCAACGGATGCATGCCACAGGTGTACTGCTGGTGGGCCTCTTCAGCCCAGGCGGAAGTGACGAAAATATCCGGAACGGAATTCAAGCCCAAAAAACCGTTGAGGAGAAAGAGAATAGAGAGCGCAGTTAAAAATTTCATGCATTCAATCCTGATAGAGATTCAACGTACAATAACTCAGTTCAGTGACACACCGCTGAGTTCTTCAAGCCTTGCAAAATCAACCATATAATCAGCAAGCGCCTGATAATACAGATTCTGATCCCGGTTCAGGTCGAGTAGAGAATTCAAGACCACCGCGAACTCAGCACGACCAACTCGAAAGTCGGCCAGAGAGACCTCAAAAAACTGACGCCCCTGCGGTATGATGACTTTGCCGTACAATCTGGCTAATTCGCGATTTTTTTCGAGGTCTCCGTTTGTGGTATGCAGATCAGACATCAGCCCAAGGAAATAATCTTTCCCTTTCGCCGCGATCGACCGAAACCCGCTGTCAGCTTCAAAACTCGCCTCATCCTGTACTTCACGATTGAAGTACATCTTCACCATGCTGCGCATTGCCTTGAAACGACCACCCAGGGCTTGATAACCCTTAATCAGGGGCTTGTGCGTATAGAGACCCGAAATCAGGTTCGTTACGGAATAAATGGTTTTCGGCAGGTTGTCGCTTGACAATTCTCCGACAAAAACCGGTATCAGTTCTCCGCCCGGAGATTGCCCCGTCAGATAACTTAAACGACTTTCTGTGCTGAGCCGTTTCTGGCGTAGACGAATCAGCTCAGCTTGCAGCTGGTAGCGCTCTATCTGGGCACGCAACACTTCTTTCTGCCGCACTTTACCAACGGAATAGCTGGAACTACTGACCTCGATCAAACTGTCCAGAGTTGCCAGGTTTTGTTCATTCAAGCCGATAATCTTGTCGAGAAAATAGAGCAGATAAAATTTCTGCCGGACCTGGCTGGTGACTGTCAAAACCAGATCTTCATAAAGATATTGATACCAGAGGGCCTGATTTTCAACCATGTCGAGCCCTGTCAGGACACTGCCTGGAGCACTCTTGACCTCAACCATGACTGACGGAGCATCCCTCTCCTCATTCTCGCGTGCCGACCATCCCTTACTCATATTTGCTACTGGAAAATCGAGATAATAGAAGGCCAGAATCGGATCAGTGAGTTTTTCGACCAAAGCAATCCGAGTCTTGTAACGCGCGGCTTCTTGAGCTGCCGAAATGAGTTGAGGATTCTTAGCGACAGCGTCTTCAATCAGGGTCTCAAGCATGCTCCCATTCTCTGTCTCAACAGCGTGGCCAAAAGCGACGCTGAACAACAAGAGCCAACTCAACAACAAAAACTTGAGCATCAATTTCAGAATTTTATTTACACCTTTGCTTTCAGGGTTCTGTTTGAGCATGCGCGAAAATCCGTTTTATAGTTGTCCGATGGTCTCAAAACCATCATCGCCATCAAGACGGAAAAACCCAGGAAGTCCCTCTTTAGCAAAATACAGTCTGATCCAGCTGCCATTATCACCGTGAAACCTCAAGGCACCCTTAATCGGATTCTTGCCGTCATGACGGATCTGAAGTGGACTGGTGGTCTCAAGGTGCACGACCCCATAAGGTTCAACCACGAACTGACCATCCAAGGCCTCATCCAGGAATTTACCTCGCCGGTCCCAGCTGAAAGTTACAGGACTGAGCCTGATGCGCGGACCGGTTTCGTCGGCCATAATCATGGTCGACCGATTAAGCACGAGCTGCTTTTCACCTTTAAACGCGTTGAATGTGAGCTCCAAACTTCCTGTCAGTTGCAGCTTTTTTTCGGCCAGTCGCGCAGCTAAGGGGGGAAGCTGCAACTCGATCTCCGTCTCTCCAGAAGCCATATCCATTTCCCCCGCAAAGGGAACCTGCCCGTTCAGCACCATAGAACAGTCGTCAGAGTAATTACTGAAAGATAAAGAGCCTTTGATGCCACCTTCAGGCTGGATAGAGATCTGTGCAGAGTACAAACCTTCACACCCTTTGGTTGGTATACCCGCAGAAGATAAAAGCACCTTCCCGGAGGCTGGCTTCAAGGCAAATATCGCGCGCGTCAGACTTTCGGTCAGCATCTGATTCGGTTTCAGAAAACCTGCAACAGGCACCCGGTCTGAAATCTTCAGCTTCATATACCAAGCGTGATCGCCACCCTGAGCGGGGTTACCCAGATAGTAGGGAGAAAGGACTACCTCTTGTGAATTTATCGAGTCGAATTTGACAGGGGTCCCGCCTCCAGGCATGACGCAGGCACTCAGGGTAAAGATAAACAAAATGGAAGGGAGTAGATGTTTTAGAAAAGCCAATGTCACCTTCTGCTCCTTATCGGGACAATCAAACCGGAAGAAGGATCGATCGCTTCAGCAATCAGGCAATCTGCTATCCGGAAGAAACAAACGAATAACTTTAGCATAGCAATTCTACCAGAAGTCACAGCAATTACACAGTATTTATAAAGCGGATAAGCCTTGGAGGGCCTATATCAGAACAAAGTCAGGCCGAAATATGCGAACTCAAGTACTGACAGCTCCAACCAGAACGATCGTCGCAACAGAAACCGTACTGACAGCCAAGACAGTTAAAAGGACGGGCACCATGAACCAGTATAGATAACGCATATTCATTCTCCTTCACCCCACCTTACAGGAACGTTGCACACTGAATAACTCTAATCATGACTCTAGTTTGACTCAATCAACGCCACCATACAATGGGTGAACTGCGCAAAGGCACTACGCAAATCCCTACTTTTTTAGTCATATTTCCAGACGGACTACATCCTTACCTGAAGCACGAACTTTATTCTTCCCAGAAATCGGAATCTAGCAGTCCGGTTCGCAAGGCATATTGTACCATCTGCACCGGGTTATCTGTGCCAATTTTGCGTCCGATATTGGCGCGATGTTTATCGACCGTTTTGGAACTGATACAGAGGACATCTGCAATCTGATGGCTGGTGTTGCCTTGTACGATCAAGTGAAAAACTTGCTTCTCTCGATCAGACAGACTTTCGATCTGTTCACCATGTCTTGCCCCTGAACGACGATCTTCAACGTAGCTTCCAATCACCGAAGCTTGAACCTGTGAACTCAGATAATACTTGCCCGCAGCTGCGGCGCGAACCGCTTCGAGCATATCGGCGCTGGGCGCTCCTTTGACAACATAACCTAACGCACCCGCCTTAAGGGCCTGATGTACATAGGCTTCTTTCTCGTAACGCGACAAAATCACCACGCCAGTATCAGGGACTGACTGCCGAATCAACTCGAGGGCTTCCAGGCCATTCATGCGCGGCATACCGATATCCATCAACATTACGTCAGGCTTACACTTGCGGGCTGTCTCCAAGGCCTCAACTCCGTCACTCGCCTGCCCCACCACCTCCATGTCGGCCTGGCTTTGCAACAGCAGAACCATCCCTTCACGCATCAGGGCATGATCATCGGCCAGAGCAATTCTTATTGTGCTCATGCGTAAGCCTCCACAAATAGATGTTCTTCAACCGGCTCAACCGGCAGAGCAACCTTTATTTCCGTACCGACACCTAGGGCGCTGTCGATAAACAAATTGCCTCCAACTGCGGCGGCACGCTCACGCATACCGAGCAGGCCCAGCCCCCAGCCACCCGGTTTGCGCCGTATCACCTCTTCGTTGAAGCCGATTCCATTATCGCAGACAGACAACAGCAGCTCTTCCCCGCTCAACTGCAGCTCAACTGAAACCCGGCTGGCTTCAGCATACTTACCGATATTATTGAGAGCCTCCTGGCAGATGCGATAGAAAGCGATCTCTTTTTCATGTGGCAGGTAAACTTTCTGCTCGATCCCACAAAAGCGGGTGTCAATCTTGGGGTACTGAGCGGCAAATTGATCCAGATGCCAATTAAGCGCAGGCATCAGGCCCAAGTCATCGAGTATGACCGGGCGCAGATGATCACACATGTGGCGCAGATCAATTTCAAGGCGCTCGACCATCGACAACAACCTGTTACACTGAGGCTCATATTGCTCAGGAGGACCATAGTTATGATCCCGGAGCATTTCAACCCCCAACTGAAAAGCACAGAGAACCTGGCCAAACTCATCATGCAGGTCCTGAGCGAGATGCTTCTTCTCTTCTTCTGAGCTATGTATCATCTTGCGCGACAAAGTACGGATATCCTCCTCGCTACGGCGCAGCGCTTCTTCTGCCTGCTTACGCTGAGTGATATCGGTATAGGTGCCAAGCATCCGACGCGGCCAATTATTGAGGCTACGCGATACGACCTGCCCACGGGACATAACCCAGATATAGTGCCCATCCTTGTGGCGCAAACGATGCTCGGCACTGTAGAAATCGCTATCTCCATCGAGGTGCTTCTTGAACAGACGGTCAACTTCCTCACGATCGTCAGGGTGTAACCTCTTGCCCCAAGAGTCAATCCTGTCATCAATTTCGCCAGGTTGAAAACCGAGCATGGTCGATGAACGGTCACTGGAATAGACCTCGCCGGTCAGCACATTCCAGTCCCAGAGCCCATCGTTGACAGCATTTAACGCCAAGTTGAGTCGCTCCTCGCTGTGGCATAGCTGCTCAACAATCTTAGTACGATCCTGGTAGTGGGTCATCAATGGTCGATAGTGAAAGAAATAGAAAGTGGGAGAAAGAATGATCAACAGGCCCGCCGCATCAAGCAAGGCCTCGAAATAAATTGGCATCCCCGGCACGTAGGCCAGCATGAACATGATAATGGCTTCGGAGAGGAAGATCGAGACCGCCATCATGATTAACAGCCGTTTTGGCGACAGTAGTGGTAAGGATGAACGCAGAAACGTTATGTCATGACAGCGAGAGTCAATACGATCACCCCTGCGCCGGTCTGTCCTGGGAAAGGCCGAATATTCTGCATCAGGCTGTTTTTTCATACAAAACTCCGCCATTTGAGAGAAAAGCTAACGCCAGAACCTGTTCATCGAAAAACAGACACACAACAGGAGTGAGTATAGCAAAGAGCTTGCCACTCGGATCAGATCGATATAACTTCCTATTTTGAAAGACTTTTTATGGTTTTTTCTTTGCAGGGTTAATGAGAATGGGTGCAAAAATAAAACCGCAATGGTTACGTTTACGACAACATATGAATATTTGGGAAGAAATCCCAACATTTGAATCCGCGCACATAGGACCTATTATGAACCAGACCCCTGTCGAAGAACCGCTGATCCCCCGCCTGCTCGCCAGCAATGCCCTGCGCGCCAATTTGAGCAAGCACATGGATCTGAACAAGATGGCCGATTCAAAAGCCTCGATGATCCTTACCGCGTCATCGTTGATCATCACCATCACCCTGACCCAGTATGAACAGTTACATCTGGCAACCGTGTTGTTGTTAGCGGGGAGCGGACTCATGGCAGTGGTGTTATCGATTTTAGCGATCATCCCGCCATGGCATGCCACCGGACGCACCAATCTGTTTTACTTCCGCTCCTTTGCGGAACTGGATGAAGAGGAATTCAGCAAGCAGTTTATGGAGACAATTACCGACAAACAGAAACTCTACGACGCCTATATTCACGAAATTTACTACCTGGGGAGGTTCCGACTGACCCGCAAGTATGCGCTGATCCGTAATGGTTTATGGATTTTACTGTTCGGGCTGCTGTCGGCGACGGGGTCAGAATTAGTCCGGCGGTTGGTGCTTTAGGCGAGGCATGAGTCTCTGACTCCGATCGTTAACCCTGAGATAGGGGCAAAAACTAGGGCCGAAGACTGTCTGCCATCGGCCCTTTCAGATGTTGAGAGATTCAGGGTGTGATAACCCGGAGGCTGCTCCCCTCACGGCCGCTGAAAACGTCAATTCTCAGGGACAACTGCTCTTTGAGTTCGGCCACGTGGGAGATGATACCGACCATACGACCGGCCGACTGCAAGTCAATCAGGGTCCGGATGGCCAAATCGAGGGATTCTGCATCGAGACTCCCGAATCCCTCATCGATGAACAGGGTATCGAGGCGAATACCACCTGCATAAGCCTGTACAACATCAGACAGGCCGAGAGCCAGGGCGAGAGCGGCCATGAAACTTTCGCCCCCGGAGAGCGTCGCCACCGGCCGCACTTTGCCGGTGTAGGCGTCTTCGACTTCCAACTCCAGCCCCGAGGCCTTATTCCCCTTGGCCCGATCCTCCTTACGCAACAGTTGATAGCGTCCCTTGCTCATCAGGTTGAGACGGTGACTGGCCTCGACCAGCACGTCATCAAGCAGTACACTAAGGACGAAACGTTGCAGGCTAACCTTGTTGCCGGTCTGGCCATTGGCCACGTCGCTCAGGGTGCCGATGACCGCATATTGTCGGTCGAGTTCGGCACGTTCGGCGGCAGCCTTCTGCAGCTTCTTGCCTGTATCCTGTAACAGACTGAGGCGTTTATCGAGTTGCAGCCAGACTTCGACCGCCCGGGTTCTCTCCTCCTCCGCACTGTTGCGCTGGGCTTCAAGCAGGTCCAGGGCGGGGCGCTGTTTGTTTTGCAGCTGCTTCTGCAACTGTTGCAGGGCGCCAGATAGCCGCTGGCCGGTGGCATCGAAATCGTCAACCTTTTTCTTAAGCGCTGCACTGCTTTCTTCGTCAAGCAAAGCCGCTTGAAATTCCGCCTCGTCGGCAAAGGAACTGTCCCCCAGCGCCGTATTCCAGTTGTTCAGGGCCTGCGCCAGGGTCTTTTCTGTTTTCGCCTGCTGTTCTTCGGCAGAAGCTAGTGCCGTAGCGGCCGCTGCCATCTCATTCTGTGCCTTCTGGTAGGCCGTTGCCAGCGTTTCGATCTGTCGCTCAAGTTGTTCGATCTGTTTGAGTTCCTGCGCGATGGCCTGGTTCAAGGCTCCGGGTTCGCAATAGTTCTCGGGCAGTTCTCGTTCTGCAGCGTCCCTTTGGGCCTTTGCTTCAGATAAGGCCCCTTTCTTGTTTTCAAGCTGCTTTCGTAAAGACTCGGTGTCGAGTTTGGCAACCTGATGCCGGTCAGGAAGGGTAAATGCCAGCTCGACCGACCGGTTCTGCAAGGCACCGATCTGAACCTTCAGCTCAGGAAGAGAGTTCGCAGCATCGACCGACTCCTGCCGGGTCGTGATGCGCCTCTCCAAGTCGCGTAGTTTTTCCACCTCTTCGGAGGTTTGTTTCTGTGCCGTCCCGATAGCCGTGAAGGCGTCCCTGGTCTGTTGCCTGGCCAGCTCGACATCCTGTTGGTTCGGGAGCCGCAGACCGGTCCTTACCGGGGACGGATGCTCGCAGCTACCGCAGACCGGGCAGGGGTCGCCTGCTCTCAATTCTGCGGCGAGGATCGCCGCCTGCCCTTGGTGCCAGGCAAGTTCCAGTTCCTTGGCCTGCTGCTCGAGTTTTGCAAAGGTCTGCCGCAGTGACGTTTCCCGTTCCTGCTTTTCTTGGATCAGCAGCTCCTGTCGCTCCCAATCCTTGGTGAGTTGTTCAAGTTCATGCAGGCAGAGGTATTGGTCGGCCAGCAGCTTGAAGTTCAGCAACAGTTCGGACTGCTCCGTCGCCAGGATGGCGGCCTGAAAAACCTGGCGAGCCGTCGTCAGTTTATCGGCCCTGATCCGATAGCCTTCAAGTTGGGCTGTCTGCTGCCTAGCCTGGTCAAGCGACTGCTGCAATTTTTTCGACTCGGACTGATTATCGAACGCCCCTGCCAATGACTTTCCGGCAGCTTCCTGTCTGGTGGTGGACTGAGAGAAGACCTTTTGAGCTGCGGTCAACTCAGCTGCACAGCGGGAACACTCGTTGATCAAAGGTTGCAGTTTACCTGCCTGCTCCGCTCTTTGCAGACTTTTTCGCTCCCTGTCCGTCTGCTCCTTTTCCTGATCATGTCCCTTCAGCTTGGCAGAGGTTGCATCCAGCTGGACAAACTCGGCCAGCAACGCCTTGGCTTGTTCGTAAGCCTTGTCTGCGGTAACAAAACTCTCTTCTTTTTGGGTCTTGCCATCCCGGGCGGTTTTCTCTGCCGGTTCAAGTTCCGCCAGCTCATTTCCCAACGCTTCGACACTCTCCAGGCTCGCGCCTTCCAGCATCCCCTGCTGCAACTGCAGCTGGCGTTCGCGCTCGCGACGAATCTCCGCAGCCTTGGCCTTGAGACTCTCCTCCAGTCGTTTGTAGATACGGGTCTGAAAAAGCTGACTGAAAATTTTCTCGCGCTCACTGGAGTCGGCCATCAACAACTGACGAAACTTCCCCTGTGGCAGCACCATCACCTGCCGAAACTGCTCGACAGAAAGACCGGTCAACTCCTCGATCTCGCGGGTCGCCTCACTGACTTTGCTGGCGACAATCAGGTTTTCTTTCCCCTCAGCCAGCAGCTCGAACAATTGTGCTTCCGGGGACTGGGTGGTGGTCCCTTCACCGCGCGTCTTGGGCCGCTGCTGTTCCGGCATGCGGCGGATACGGAAGCTGCGTCCGGCGAGTTCGAATTCAAAGGTCAACTCGGTGAGGATGTCCGACGCGGCCAGGTCGCAGCGCATCTGGGCACCTTCGCGCTCGTCGCCGGTCGTCTTACCGTAGAGGGCAAAACAGATAGCATCGAGGATGGTGGTTTTACCCGAGCCAGTGGGGCCGTTGATGAGAAATAACGGGTTTTCTCCCAGCTCGGCAAAACGGATCGTTTCGCTACCGGCAAAGGGGCCAAAGGCGGTCATAGTCAGGGAGAGGGGGCGCATTAACTCTCCTCCCGGTGCAGGGTTTCGAGGGTCGCGGCGACAATCTCCCGCTGTTTCTCGCTCAAGGCTTCGCCTGAGACCTGGCCGAAGAAATCTTCAAACATTGCCAGCTCGCCCTTTTTCAATCGGTCGCGGTTTACCTCAAGCCCCTCCCCTCTGGCCATCAACCCGGGGCGCTCCAGGTGCAGCACATTAGGGTAAACCTCACGCAATTTACTCATCACATCGAGGATGGCGTGGGTGTCGGTAAGACGGATCAGCAGATAATCTTCGCGATGCAGATCATTGACACCGGCCGCCAGAAGCTCGACAAGCGAACCTTCGAGGATCCGCATGTCGTGCAGCGGCAGCAGCGGGATCTGTTCGACACTTGCCTTGCCTTGCGCATCCAGCTCGACCAGAGTGACCGCCTTGCGCTGATGTTCCTCTGAGAAGGAGTATTTGAGCGGCGAACCAGAGTAACGGATCTGCTGCGTCCCTCGAAACTGAGGCCCGTGCAGGTGCCCAAGGGCGGTGTAGGAAAAATCGCTGAAATGCTGCGACGCCACATGTTCGGCTCCACCAATCGAGAGCGGTCGTTCCGACTCTGAGACCTCGCCACCAGCTAAGAAGCAGTGAGCAATCACCACGCATGGACGATCCGACCCGTTATCCTGCCGCACCTGATCCAGTAAGTAGGCCATCGCTTCGTCATGACTTGACACTTCGACACCGTGTACTTGGCGCACGGTGGCAGGCTCGGCATAAGGGATCGGGTAAAAGGCCACGTCGCCAGCATCTCCCGAAATAATAATGGGTTGTGGCACGTCCCACAGCGGACCCGCAACGTGCAGTCCGGCCCCGGCCAGTTGACGCGAAGCAAAAGCCAAGCGCTGCGGACCATCGTGATTCCCGGCAATGAGGATCACCGGAACCTGCAGTTCATGACAGATGCGATGAACTGTTTCATCGAGCAATTCCACCGCCGCCGCCGGAGGGACCGAGCGATCATAGATATCGCCAGCCACCACCACCACATCGACCCGTTGATCACGCACAATGGCGACGATCTGATCCAGAACATGGCGCTGGTCAGCGAGCAGGGAGAGATTATGAAACTGACGTCCGAGATGCCAGTCTGAGGTATGAAGGATGCGCATTAATTGCTCGTTCGGTTTAAGGATGGCCCGAGTCTATAGGATCATTCCTTGAGGTTCAAGGGGAGAGAATGCATAGGTTATTGCATCACAATATGAGGCATAACTAGGTGGCTATGCCTCATATTGTGATGCATCATTTCTGAAGGCCAAGAAACGGGGAAGTGTCTCTAATTTTTCACAATTCGTTGTCAATGAGATTTATTGTATCAGTCACTAAATTTGCAAGTTCGACTACATTCATTGTATTTGGATTCGATCCCAAAACTGCATAGTCAGGAATTGGTTCCCCATGGTGGGACCTACACGAAACGCCATTAATAAGACTAAGTTTGGAAATAATATTCGTCCTATTTGGATTGTTTCTAAAAATCACATTTTGGCTTATTAACGTTCTTATTAGGTTCCCAAATGTTTGATTGTTTGCTGCCAAACCACTTAATTGTCTGTAAAACTTAAATCGAAGATGCGCCTCAAGTACATTGCGCAACCATCCCAAGACAATTTCTTTCTTCATCAGATCAGGGCTTCGCAAGAAATTCTCCAGTTCTTTTATATGCCTGAAGTAACCATTCTCAACCAAAGATTCCAGAACTAAAGGTTCAATTACAGAGGCCCTAGCTATAAAATCTTCAATTATGCGTAAAGTTTTTTTCTCGCTAGGTGCAAAGCATTTTGATAATTCATGCAGAAAATATTCATTATGGCTAAGAACTATTATTTGCTTAATATTAGGGAATAAATCTTTAATTATTTGAACAGTATACATCCGTCTATTGCTATCAAAACTTGATAAAGGATCGTCAAAAACTAAAATCTTGCTACTTGTATTTGGATCAATATCCAATTTAGAAAGGAAGAATGCTAATGCAATTGTGCTCCTGTCTCCTTCACTGAGGCAGCCTTTAACACTGTTCGGTTGATTTGGATCAAAAGAAATATCTTGGCCTTCAATGGTTAACTTGTAACCTATTTTACTTTGTGTTGCCCTACCACGAGGAGGGACATGAACTACATCCTCTATTTTGAAAGGTGTCTTAAATACAGTATCCAAATAATGATTGATTTGAGTTCTATAACTATTAAAAAACCCAGTCACTGCTGTTTGTTGCTGTTGAACTAACAATCGATATGCAGTTTCTAACGTTCTAAGATTAACCTTCTCTGCTACTAACTGATTGCAAAGTGTCACAATTGCTGCCTCAAAACGCTTCTTAATTCTTTTCAAACTGTCAACTTCAGTTTGTGCACTGGCTACGGTTTGAATAGTTGAACGAAAAGCGGTTATTGAGGTGTTGTAATTATTAATGGTTTGGTTATAGGTATCAATATTTGCATTTATCGTTTGTAAAGAAGATTGAAAATCAGTGGCGGCATCAGTGGCAACTGCAACAGAGGGGTTTTGGAGTTTTTGTTGAACTATTGATAAGAGAGCTTGAAACTTTTCCCTAAAAATCGTTTCATCAGAAATAATATCAAAAGTTGGTGGTTGGACTGTACTTGGCAGATGTGCAGCCCACGATGAAATATGACCTGTATTTAATTGATTTCTATTTTCAAAAGATTGAATCGCCACATCTAAGTTGAACGTTTGAAGGGCGCTTAGGTGAGCTTTAACCTTCTGAACCAGTGAATTGAAGGCAACATTGAACTTAAGGGCGTATGCCTGAAAAATATCAGTGGCGGTATCAATTGGTTGCTTGCAAAATGGACAAGAAAGTGGATCTTGATTATTGGAAGTAGAAGTCGCCTGCCTACTCCCTATGAAAGAAAAACCTTTTTGTAGCCAATTTTCAGGACCTTCAATTAAATTAGCAGCCAAATTTTGACAATGAGTGGTAAATAAAGTTTGCATTGCTGTATTTTGGAGAGCTTGGGAAGTTGTTTGCAAATCATTAATTAGAGAATCAAAGTCAATGCCAGAAGCAATGTGAGTAAGCTGGGAGAGAGGCTGAAGTGTTTGTATTAGAGTATTTGCGTTGGCATTTACAAGTTTGGTTTCTGCAGTTGCAATTAATTGGTCAATAATAGTTGCCTGCGCAGTTGGAATTGCAAGGAAAGGTGTTATTAAGCTAGAAGTCAAATCATTCCCGACTTGCTGAATTAATTGTTGCTCAATAACGTTTTGATTTTGCCTGGATGCTGTTTTGTCAATTTTATTTTGTTCAATCTGCTCTTGAATGGCTACTCCTTGAGCACCGATTACAAACTGATGAAGCTGCTTTTTATGTTCATCATTAAAGTCAAAACCCGAATAAATATTTTCGTTTACAAAGTGAATGTCAAATATTTCAATATCAGGGAACGGGGCAGTCCAACCTGTTGCATTAAAAGTGTGGTGTGTGTCACCTGAAGCATTTCTTTGAATAATTTGTGCGGCTTGTGGAGTTGTTTGGTTTATTGAAACCCTTTGAGCAACAAGTGCTGGGTCGTCAGTGGTTAATGAACGAAAAATAGATGTTAAAGTTGTTTTACCGCCACCGTTATCGCCGTAAAATAAAGTTATTTTTTTAAACGCCACATCACCAGTTGCTTGAAAATTTTTAAACTTTCCGATTGAAGCAAGACGTTCAATTTTATGTATCATATTCCACCCTCAGAAAAAGTTATTTAACTCTCTTAATTCAACTTTCAACTCGCCCCAACTCGCCCAATATCCTAACCATCGCCAATGTATCCAACCGGCAATACTCCAGCATCGCCGCACGCAACCGGTCCAACTTCGCCCCTGGTTCTAACGCGCACATATCGTGATACGCCTGCATCGCCGCCATTCCGTCGGCAATATCCATCCCCGAATAAGAAAGATCAGGAACCATCGCCGGAAGTACCTCTTTGATCGAATAGGAACCGCGCATCTGCCAACGGTAAACATCCCGCTTGCGGAACGGAACCATCAGGTCGCGCACGCTCTCCAGCCGCACATCGATAGCCTCTTTCAAGTCAGGGAACAGTTCAGCAAGGTTGCGTAGCACCCCCTTTTCGAAGGTCTGGTTGTAGGTCAGCACACAACCACCCTCAGGGATCAACGCGAGCAATTGCTCGATCAGTTCAAAAGGGCCAAAGGGGTCAAATCTGCCGTTGGCTTTTGATAAGTGATTTCAGGAAAAGCAGGGCTTGCAAACTTGCAAGTTTTTTCCTTAAAAACAATAGGTATCAACGTTCAACATCCCGAACCCTACCGATAACTCCCAGCCTCTTCCTTAACCTTAAAACCAATCGGTTCTTTCTCCGACACATCCGACCGCATCATCTGACGGATAGCATCGAACACCACTCTAAACTGGTCATCGTACTTCATTTCCAGCTGCTCAAGCCGTTCTGCCAACTCGGCATTTGAAGCCAAAATCCTGCGCAACCGCACAAAGGTCCGCATGATTTCGATATTGACCTGAACCGCGCGGGGACTGTGCAACACACTGGAAAGCATCGCCACGCCTTGTTCGGAAAAAGCATAAGGCGGAGTGCGTCTGCCGCCCCACTGACTTGAGGTCACAATTTGTGACCTCAAGTCTTTAAACTCCTGATTTGTCAGGTGAAACATGAAGTCGGCCGGGAACCTGTCGAGGTTTCTCTTAACCGCCTGTATCAATTTCTTAGTCTCAATCCCGTACAGTTCGGCCAAATCCTCATCAAAAATAACCTTATCCCCACGAACGATGCGAATCGAACGCTCTACCCGAATTAAATCTATCTGGGTCATCTCCCCTCCTTTAAAGCCTTGCACAATCTTGAGGTTCCAAATTGGAACTTCAAGGTTGCAACTTTTCGATTTTATTACTTATTTAAGATTTATAAACTTTCTGACCTCACCACTGCTTAATGACAGAAAAGGAACTGAACCTCAAGGTCAGGTTGCGGGGAGAATTTAAAGTCAGAGAGATTCTTCTGGAGAGAAAGTGCTTCAAGGCATGGGCTGCCCTTGATACTTAGAGATTTGCTTAAACCTGAACTGCCTACCATTCCACCCTCCAATAGATCCAAAAAAATAAACCCTAATCTGGTTATCCACTATGATCAAGTAAATATTGACGGTGGCTGATCTATCAGGTTGAAGATCTACAGATTCTGGAGGCGGTTACCACTGTCGGGCACCGAGAGCGCCTTTGCTGGCTAGCGCATGGCACGGAAACACGGCTAAGATAAACGCTACAGACTTTTTACTCAGGGAGTGCCCGACATGAGTTTACGCCTTACCTGTTCAATACCGCTTCCCGCAGCTTATAGACCCAACGACATCCTCGCCTTTCATCGCCGTGATTCGCAGGCTCTCTCCGAGAGAGTCCGTGAGAACAGCTTCGAGAAGGGTCTGCTCTGGGACGATCTGCCCGCCTGCCTCAGTGTCCACTTTCGATCCGAACAGGCAGTCGCCGAACTCAACGTAGATGGAGAAGCCTTACCCGACAGCGCGGGCCGCCTGGAAGCGATGGCGACCCGGATGCTCGGTCTGAATCAGGGGGTCGAGGTCTTCGAGCACCACTATCGCGACCATCCGTTACTCGGCAACCTTCTCGCCAGACAAAGTGGATTGCGGGTGGCGGTCACTGCGACCCCGTTCGAGGCGCTAACCTGGGCGGTTACCGGGCAGCAGATCAGCGTCAGCGCGGCGGTCTCGATCCGTCGCCGGTTGATCACCACGACTGCCTTGCAACACTCGTCAGGGTTGCTCTGCTATCCGGGTGCCGCACAGATCGCCGGACTTTCTGAGGAGATTCTGCGCCAGGCGGGCTTCTCCGCGAGTAAAACCCGCACCCTGCTCACCCTCTCCGAACTGGTCATTACCGGCCAGTTGCCCCTCGACAGCTGGGAAACGGCCCTTCCGATTGAAGAGATCCAAGCAAAACTTCTGGACGTGCGCGGCATCGGCCCCTGGACGCTCAACTATACCCTGCTGCGCGGCTTCGGCTGGCTCGACGGCTCACTGCATGGCGATGTTGCGGTACGGCGCGGGTTGCAGCTGCTGCTCGATCGCAAGGAGAAGATTGCTGAGGCGGAGGCACAAACATGCCTGGCAGAGTTCTCCCCCTGGCGAGCCCTGGTGGCAGCTCACCTATGGGCCGCGAAATCAACCTTGGCCTATTGATGAGGGGAGAATGGTGACGATCAAAGAGGTTGGCTACCGGGAAGGCTTTTCCAAGAGTGGTTTCAAGAACTTGTCAAAGGTGACCTGCTGCTTAGCAGTCAACAGATCATAATTCCCATCATTATCGAGTAAAAAGGTGGCGACGCCGATCACGGTTTTGGGTAGATAGCCACTCCCAGCCACTATCGCTTCGATTTTGTCGGTGCGATTTATGAGCAGTCGGCTCAATCTATTCATGTCGATTTCCATATGTTCTCCAGTTGGATAAATTACGATTTTTGTGTGAGTCTAAAAGATCGCGGGTCAGCAGACAAGGGCGAAGAAGTTTATCAATACAGAATGCACAAAAAAGCCCCTCTGTCATTAATGGCAGAGGAGCTTTTTTTGTGAAAAGGGGAGAGGATATACTTACCTTTTAGCAGACACAGCCTCGGCCCTCTCTGGCGCAGGTTTAACCTCAGGCAAAGGAGTGCGACTTTGGTACTTGGTCTTCTCCAGGATAACCTGCAGCCCACGGCATTTTTCAGTTGAGTAAAGAATTGGCGCCTGCAGATTGAGAGTGATTTTTTTGTCGGGGTGAACAGTCACCACCGACAAGCTGAGGCATTCCTCCGGATTTTCGAGTCCGAGCTTGGCACACTCATTCTGATCGGGAACCACCTTGTAATCGAGAAAGAAATTGGTCGGATCGGTCAGCACAAAAGCGATTTGTGCATCATCGACACTCTGTATCCAGAAGAGAAGGCCTTCTTTACTACTCGGGATCACCACGAATTCATGCAGGTGCTCAAAACCGATCAACCCCTCTGGAAAACTGAGCGTTTTTTTCGGATCGTATTCAATTTCACCAAAACGGGACATGATTTTTTTCATATTTTTTTCTCCGGCAAAAGACTCTGACTCAAGCTGTCAAGATCGTTGATATCCCATTGGGTCGCGTCCCTGTTCTCCTGAATAATCCGTTCATATACTTCAAGACGGTGTACCTTGATTGTGCGTGGCGCATCGATCCCGATCCTTACTCCGCCACCCTTGAGTTCAACAATCGTAATTTGAATATCGTCGCCAATGACGATCCCTTCACCCTCTTTGCGTGTCAAAACAAGCATGTCGCCCTCCTGGCTATTGCCCCGGATCTGCTCCGCAGTCCGGGTTTGATGTTGTTATTCCCAAACTAGTTATCAGTCTTTTGCATCTGCTCCAGCAGCATTTCAGTCAAGCCTATTCCCCCATGACCTGTAAGCTGTTTCGCGGCCTCCATATCCTGTAAATCGGAGTAGATTTCTTCAGCTTGGCCGCGCGGTAACAAGCCTCCTTCCGGAACGGTTTGGCGCATCCCCTTAAAGACCTGCTGAATGAAGATCGCTTCAAAATCTTGCGCGGTCTGCTTCATCCTCTGCTTATCAGAACTCGCTGCGGAATCGGAGCTCTGCAAAGCTTGTGTTACAAGCATTCTGGCCTGGGCGTCAATCTTCATCTTTAGGAGCCTGTCCGACTATTTGAACCAAAGCGAAAACTTGACTGTTTGAGGTCAGATTTCGGCTCGGTTGAGAACCAATAGCCGTAGCTATTGGTCGAAAAGGAGCTGGGATATGGGCCAAATAGGCAATTTTGCAGCTGGTTCATAACTAGTCCGTCAGTCTCCTATAGCACCACCAGCTCGGCATAGAGCGCACCAGAAGCCTTAATCGCCTGGAAAATAGCGATCAGATCACGCGGGCTCGCCCCAATTGCATTCAGGGCACTGGCGACCTCACCGATACTTACCCCCATTCTCATCACGATCAGATTCCCTTTATCCTCGCTGACCTTAACCGAGGTCTCTGGAACAACGACAGTGTCACCTTCTCCAAAAGCGTTTGGCTGGGAAACCGCCGCTGATTCACTAATCACCAGGTTCAGGTTGCCATGCGAAACCGCTACGGTCGAGATCCGCACATCGCTCCCCATAACAATAGTCCCGGTTTTCTCATTCACGACAATCCGTGCAACTCTGTCGGGGATAACGTCAAGAGC
>JAJRRT010000081.1 GCA_024279255.1 Deltaproteobacteria bacterium
CAAAACACTTAAAGAACATGTCTACGATGTGATGGACTCTTGAAATATATCCCTGTTGTCAAACCAACTTTGATAATGTCAAGATAGTTTAGACTGGGGTTTATCGCAATTATTCACGCTGAGATTTCGCGGCTCGCTTCACGGCGACCGGGGCCGCCACCCCGGCAGGTATTGATTTTATTCAGAAATAGATAGATCTAGCTCATGCGCAATCTTCGCTATCTGATCCTCACCAATCTCACCGCGAAAACCATGCAGCGGCAACAGATAGAATGAATCTTCATAACGCCGGATACCTACCGCGCGATAGGGAATGGCAAAGGCCGCAGTCAACCCGAGAATCAACAAAATCGACGCGATCCAGACAAGCACTTCCCCCGGATCTTTCGAGAGTTGAAAACCGGTAGCCCACAGCCCGAATTTGTCACGTGAATATGCCGTCTGATAAATCGACACCCCGCGCCAGGTCAAGGGTTCATTGACCCGAATCGTCCCTCTTTTGACGATTTGTCCATGTTCAAGAATCACAACATCGCTCTCCATCTGTTTCAGAATTGGATCACGAAATTGTACGTTCTTGACCTGAAATCCGGGATTTTTCAACAGCCCAAAACGTTCATCCTCTGCAAACACTAGATAATCATCAACATATTCGCCCTGCCGAAAAATTCCGAGAGTCAGCACCTTTTCATCTGGATTGAACCGCTTTACCAGCAATTTCCAGCGGCCACCAGCCAGACTTAACGATTCTCCCTCAAGCCCGGTAAATGTCGTAATCATTACCCCTTCCGCCGGGTCAACCAGATCGAAGCGGAGGGTAATCGGATAATACTGAAGCTCGAAACGGTCGACACGCATGGCAAAGCCGAGCTGCTTGTCACTCTCGCTATCCCAGTCGAAGTAACTGCGGTTCTCATCATTCAGGTAGGTGTTAATTGTACCGACAAAGCCGGTCTCTCCAAGAATGGCACCAAGCATGATCGCCAGCAAACTGCAGTGAACCAGAGTCGAACCCCAACGCCCGGTACGACCCCGCCTGGCCCATAACCGGTTCCCGGTTTGATCTCCACGATAACCAAGTTTTTTAAGCGTTGATTGTAAACTATCAAGAGAAGAATTCTGCAGCGGAAGCGCCGAATCTGGTAACCGCGTCAACTGCTCATCAAAGCGACGCCGGTCATGTAGATTTCGGCCAATAGTACGGATGGTACAAACCAGCAGGTTAACCGCCAACAAAAACAACAGCGCCCGGAACCATGGGGTCTGATAAAAAACCTCATAGCGCCCCATATCGGGCTTGATCACCGTAGCAGGGATCGCGACCAGCGCCATTCCCAGCAACAAGGAGATGGTTAGCTTAACAGAACTGAAAAAACGCCAAAGAAACAAAATAATGGACCTTATAGATTATAAAACTAAGAGAGTTTAAAGAGGTAAATCGCCTGTTCAGCTCTTCTTTTCAATATAAATCATCAGCTGAGACAGGGCGGTACGAGCGTCAAGGAACCGATACCTTTTCACCTTCAGCACCGACCATATTTAACCCTTAATATTCGAGCAGATCCTAACAGAAGGGCCAGTTTACGTCATTATATTTATCCCCGGTTGCGATAGGCAGAGACCCAAACTTCTGCCCTACATACAATCAGTCCTCGACAATGGTCTTCCCAACCAATAAAATGTAAAATTATTTTCAATGTGATCGATGCTGGCAGGAAAACTCCACAGGAGATACAAATGAAATTTCTGACAATCCTACTCATTATTCTCAGTCTTGCAGGCTGCCAATCTCAAACGACTGAGGAGCAGGAGCAGGCTCCAAAAGTAGAAACACCCGAGCAAGTTGAAGATGCCGTGAAAGAACCCCAAAGCATCCCTGAAAACAGCGTAGCGGAAGAGCAGACGCCCCCGACACCGCCCCTGTACGAAGACTTTCAAGCGACCCCGCAAATCTCTCTCTTTCCTCGCGTCGGTGCCTTCCAACCTGAAGCTGACGACGGAAAAGGATTTCAGTTCTGGCTGACATATATAGATCATCTGACACGAACCTCGGGCCCGCTCCAAACAGGGACCGAAACTGAACCCAACACCTCCTTCGGCTTTCGTGCCATTAAAGGGCTCGATTCGGTCAGCGTCTTCTCACCAATCGCCGTCAGCCCCGAGACCAGCTATGAGGTCAAAGCACTCATGAGCTGCGACCTCACTGAAGAGGCAAGCGCTGGTATCGGTGTTCTTGAATTCAAAGAATTTCTCTGGAGAGGAGAACAATTTTCAGAAACACTGGCCAAAGAACATCAGGTTGGTACCCAACAAGGGATCAAGCTAAGCGGTAAAGTCGAGAAACAGACACAAAGTTTTACCTTTACTACTGGTCCTCAAACAAGAATGATTCATCTGCTCTTCTTCCGCGACGGCGCACAGGATCGCAACCCGGTCATTATTGATGATATTAAAATCACTGAAGTGAGTAAAAAAGATGCTGGAAGCTAGAAGTGAGAAACTAGAAGCGAGAAATGCGAATCTAAGCATAACCTAAACGAAGACCCCGGTAGCAATCGCCACTGGGGTCTTTATGCTTTTTCATGTCTCTCGCTTCCAGCCTCCAGTCCCTGATGCTACCACATCTCTTCAACCAACATATCGATCCCCGACAACGACTTTCCGGTCCTGATCCGGACCGAACTGTCCTGACTCCCCGTATAACGTCCATAGAGTTCCCCCGGCCCAGGAGCACCTCCTAACTTGTTACGTGCAGCTAGAAAATATGTCCCCCCTTTAGGGAAGCTCAGTACATATTCCCCCTTGGCGTTCGACGGCTGTGATACATAGAGTGGTCGATTCAGCATCATACTATCGCTGTAGAGCAGAACACGCACGCCAGCGACCGGTGACCCCACTGCGTTCAAAACACGTCCTTGCACACTGGTCTGGCCGAACATTGTCGCCGCCAAACGTTCAATTTTTTGCGGCACTTCAACCATATCAATGCCGATACGCGCGATTTCTCCAGCCTTGAGAACCAAAGGATTCCCCGCGTAATAGCCGAAAAAATCTCCAGCCCTTAAGGGCCCGGAATACTGGCCGTTATTGCGTTTTCGGGCGACCAGGAAATATGTACCGGCCCCCAGCGGAACTTCAAAGTAACCTCTCCCGTCAGAAGGGACACTCATACCAAACCCCATCCCCTTCAACTGAGTATTCAGGTCGGTATAAACGGCCAAGACGACTCCAGAGAGAGGTTTTCCATTCAGACTGGCCTGACCGAACGCACCAGTCTCCACAAAGGGCTCACCTTCGGGAAGCTGTGGTTTCTTTAAAGATAGATTCAGTTTGAGTTCAGAAAATCCACTCTTGGCTACATTAACGGGATTACGACCGTAATAACCGAAATAGGATTCACCCTCAGCAATAAAGTAATACTCGCCAGGATTAACCTCCAGAGAAAACGATCCATCGGCTGCAGAAGGCGCTGATATGTAGGGAGCAGTCCCAGTAAAGCTGGTTGACGCCAGAGGCCAGGCGCTTATTTTAATCCCGGATTTTCCGTTACTATTGACCGCGACCTTACCTGAAACAGGGGTCAGCCCGGCATAGGAAACCGAAGCCAACAATAGTAATATACTCAACAACAAAAATGATCGACGCATAGAATCTTAATCCTCCCAAAAAACACATTCCTGAGCTGGCATTCTAGCACAAACGACAAAAGGCCGGGAAAACCCGACCTTAAGCCACTTCATGCTGTTCTTTTTGCCTTAGCAGGGGTGAACGTTGCTGCTACCCACGACCTTAGGCTTCATGTACTTTTTCATTGTTGCCTCCATTGTGTTGCGGTTGAGAGTAAAACCGTTGTCATTCGGTTATAAAACGGAATCTAGCTTGAAAGTTTACTTCTTTTCACGGCAGATTTCCACTATTCTGTTAAAAATTTACAGACTGTTGTTGGAGATGCAAAATATAAACCAGTCAATCAATAAATCAGAATTTGCTATTCTTTTTAGGATGCCGAAACTCGTAAGAAATTCCGCAGCGGACGCCACCGCTTGAGTTTCGAGCAACTGACGACCATTGACAATCATCGGCACCAACTGCAAAAGGTCGACATCCGTGCATAGTATCAAGGTCGATTGATTGGTGACATGGAGACAATCCAAACCTTTTTCAACCTAGAGCCAAACGTATTCTGAGCCTGAATGCTTCTTTCTGCCACGACTCCAATCTTCTGCTAGAATCCCCGGAAAAAGCAAACATGGATGCGCGGAGTGTAGATTTACGCGATACAGTTCGAGCCGGAGTGATCCAAAACTCTAAAGTAGCATATGAACAATGTTGGAAGTTTATCCAGCGCTGGATTCGCGAAAACCGTACCCCAGAAGATGCTGATCATCCCGGCACGCGCAAGGAGCTATTTCGTCTGGCCACACGCTATGGACTGGTGGCCGACCCTCTGCCCTGAAGCTCTGCGTATGGTCATTGAGATCCTGCAAAAACAGGTTCCAGACTGCGAGGTTCGCGCCTTCGGATCACGTGTCACCGGGAAAGCGACCACCAACTCTGATCTTGATCTGGCCCTGGTGAGTGGCAAGCCTCTCGATTGGCGCCGACTCGAAGCACTTAAGGATGCTTTTGCAGAGTCGGATCTGGCGATTACTGTAGATCTGCTCGAGTGGCAGTGCATATCACCTGAATTCAGACCCGTTATCGAGCAAAACTATGAGGTTATTTCCCTGAACTGACTCCTTCCCTCCTCACCTGCCTTATTGCAAAATGCCCTTCATTCTAAAATCCTTGTTAGCCACGAGATCCTGAGTAGCCGACCAGCCTGGCAGCCACAACCCAAACTAGATATAGACCGATTAACTATACTCAGGGGCTTTATACCTTCCCCCTTCTGCTGTAAACAGCTATAATCTCCGCCGACCTCACAAACAAGGAGAGCTCCATGTTCAGATACCTTCTGCTGGCCCTCTGCGCCATCCTGCTGGCCGGCTGCGAACAGCAACCACAAGACAAACCAGAAACTGCCCCTAAGGTCACCTTGCAGAAACCACTCTCAAATCTTGAGATAAAACCGTTCAAGCTATTGCAGGAGCCGATCGAGGCATCTCTGGTCGAAACGGCTACCGAAGCACTCCCCATATGGCGGAAAACCGCAGACACTAAACCAACACTGGTCCTCTTCAGCAACAACCCCTTTCTGATGCCAATACCTGAGCCTCTGCAATCTCGGGCACGAGATATCGCACGAAAAGGCACACCAGCAGAAGTAAAAACACTCAGCGTTGACATCTCAGCCAATCCTGTACTGCTACATGATATGGCGTTGAGTGCGGCGATCGAGGCTAATTTCTTCTCCCGGGTCATCTGGGTTCTTCCACAGGCCTCGGAGGATCTTGCTCAAACCCTTGAGTTTTTCAAACAACAGATTCAGGCTGCTGGATTTGCCAGCGCTGAGGAAACAGAAAAATTCCTCCTGGATACAAACGGATTTTCCGGAGAACTCCGCGGTACGGCTTTTAAAGTGATTCCAGGAACTGAATCACTGCACATAAATGAACCAGCTGTTGTCCACTTCGATCTGAGCTTTTTTGAGCCACTCTATATCAACGAGATCAAAACCCCACTTTATCCGCTGGTAGCAACCCAGTTGAGCAATATTAAAGAATCAAACATCCCGGCACTATCAGTAACACTTTCTTCATCGAATCTTGGTGGCACAATTCCTCTAACCGTCCGTTTTCTTGGGCAGGACCTGAAAAAACTACTTAAAGATCCGTCTTTATTGAAAGCGCCATTGTCAAAGTTCTGGTTCCACCGCCAGCAGAGCCTTTTTCTGGCTAGCTTTTTTCGAGACGATGAAATCCTTAAGCATCTTTTATCCATGAAAGAGATCTCCCCGGATGATCCCTCGGTACTGTTTGCGCTGTATTCAATACATCGTGAACTGAAAATGACAGATGAAGCACTTGCCCTCCTTGAAAAAACGGCCGCCCTCGATTCTATTTACGCCATGGAATATCAAAATCTATCCAATGTCGCCATGAAAAAAGGCAAACCGCTTGCGGCCCTCGAAATGCTCGATAAAGCTGCGGTCTATTTCCCCGCCAACCCGCTGATTAAGTTGGCAACGGCCGACATCCAACTACAGCTTGGCCATCGCACCAAGGCCCTTGAGTTACTCCTTAAACTCAGCGCCCTGCCCTGGTCAGACGTTTACGATTCGGAAATGCCCACGCAACTCGAGAAGATGATCGCAGCAGCCAACCAACTTCCTGCTTCGAAAAGAGACTGAAAGGCATGGGCCGTTGGTCTATCATAAAAGAACTAATCGGATTTCTGATTGAGCAGAAAAAATACTTTCTGGCACCATTAGTTGTTATTCTTCTGTTGATGATTCTCTTCATTTTACTTGCCGAGATTCCAGTATTAACACCCTTTATTTACAGTATTTTTTAAAGGGTCCGAATTCAAGCAACGGAGTCATTGTTCAAATTCACAAAACTGATTTCAGCAACAACCAAGACAAAAGTCCCCCTCTATGCGGAAAATATTTTCTAAAAGAATGGAAAACTGTGCTGAATGTGGCAGCCAATGGGAAAACAGAAGGGCTGCATCTGTCGGTTCGTTCAAGCCAGAGCCCTGGGGAATTCATGATGTTGCGGAACGGTCTCTCGACAACTGGCACCGCGGGGATGCAATGGCACCAACAGACGGCAGCGCGCGTCTAGATAGTGAAACTCGGGAAAAGGTATATCGCGGCGGTGCCTGAAACTACAGAATTGAAGAGCTCAACGACGCGTGACTGGGCTCAACGAGATTTCAAGTCAAAGTCGGTGGGATTCAGGTTCGTAATCAACGATTTCCCTTTTTCGGAACCCAAAGCAAAATAGCCGTATCCCCAAAAGTTGTCGTATCAGAAAAGAGCATAAATAAAGGGTGCCAGAACAGAGCCTTCGGTCAAAACAAGCAGCAGGCTCAAGGCCAGCAGTAAAACAACGACTGTCCCAAGCCACCATTTTTTGTTCTCAAGCAGAAAGTGAAGTAATTCACGTACGATTTCGAGCTTCATTCCCAACCTTTCTAATGGGTAGATCCACGTCCCTGCCCTCCGAAGACCCGAGACCAGGGGATTTTCTCTACAATTCTGGGAGCATAGAGCGCCATAGCCCTAGCATTCGGATGGGCATCATCTGCGCTCACCCAGAATGTCTCCCTTCCATTGTCAGGCAATCCCTGCCGGAGGTCAACAAAGATAGCACCGACGTCAAGCGCCTCCTGCCGATAAACCTGCGTGACTATCGAAAAGGGATCGTCCAAATGTGTATGTAATTCCGGCAAGAACGCAACTATCAGCGGAATTCCTTTCTCAGCACACAGCCTTGCCATCCTCTGCATTTCATCACGCACCAAGCGTTGCCCCGCACCACCCTCCTTATATAGATCGAGATAATAGTTCAGGTAATCTTCACGCAGACCAAGCATCCTTAACAACCGGTCGACGCGACCCCAAAGCCAGACGGCAGAGAGCGAATGGTGCAAGATCCAGGGACTGCTCACAGCAACATCAGCACTCTCGGCATCGTTCAAAAAAGCCCCGTAAATTATCAGATCCGGATGATAGGACAAGGCCTTGTACTCAAGCATATTCGCCACATCCGAGATCGCATAGTTACCTACACCAAAATTCAGAGTTTCGTACCTGTGCTGACCTTCGACCGGCTGCTCGACATTCAGTATCTCCTCAAGTTGCCTGACATAGGTCTGATTCTGGGGCACTCCCCAGCCAAAGGTGATCGAATCTCCAACGACGGCGATACGCACTGTCCCTTCAGACTTATCTCGAGAAATTTCGCGCTCGCGCAGGCCATCGGAGTTGGTTGCAACCACGACCCCCATTAACTGCGCCCTGACGTCGGGACGATGTTCAAAACGCAGGCCCGGGGTCCGGCCGGTCATCTTGACCCGGCGTGCGTAACGCCACATCTCCACATCGTAGGAGACGACAGTCGAAAAAACCACCCGGCAGGCGAGCTCAGTCGCGCCCCAGAAGATCATAATGCCCAAGCCGATGGCAATGAGTTTTACCAGAACAGGTGACTTCACTGGGCTCCCTCCAGCGGTTGCCGGCTTTTACGAAATGCGGGTGGAACGACAGACAAGTCAGTTGGCTCAAGCTGCTGATACCTTATAAAATATCTTCTGGCGGCAGCCTGATCCCTTAAACCTTCAAGATAAACGTAGCCAAGATTCAGATAGTGCCTGGCCAACGGCCGTCTGCCCGACAAGGCTTTTTTAAATACGACCTTGGCCTCCTGCCAGCGCTGCTGATTCATCAATAAAATTCCAAGATTTTCTGCTGCCAACTGGCAATCAGGGTCCGCGAGAAGTTGAGCCCGATAGATCTGCACGGCCTCATCTTGTCTGCTGGGAGAGCTTTCTGCAGCGCGTCCGAGCCATGAGGCGACCTGGCAATTCGCCGGGAAGTTTTTTAAGCCCTCGCTAAAGACCACCATGGCCTGATCGGGCTGTCGCTCTGCCAACAGCAGTCGGCCCAGAGAAAGAAACAGACCGGGAGATTGCTCACCGGCGGTCAAGGCTTTGCGATACCAGTCGATTGCATCAATCGGCGTGCCGAGATTCTCATAAATGTAACCGAGCAAGGCATATGTCTCCGTTAGTTCGGGATAAGCTGAGACAACTCTGTTGGCCTGCTCGAGGGCCTCGATCAAGGCTCCTCTGGCGGCCAGGATTCTGGCCAGGTTGAGCCGGGCAAAAGGCCCCTCGGCATTCTGTGCCAGCGCCTGGCGATACATCGATTCTGCCTGGGCACTCAAACCTTTACGTTCAAAGATCTGTCCGAGGACAAAGTTGAGGTCAGAACTGACTTCAGATGCAGCAGTTTCAGCCCTGTTCAACTCAACAGCATGCACCCTCGCAGCCGTTCCAGCATCGACCTGCCATTGAGTCCCGAGACGCGTCATCGTATCAAGAACAACGGCGGCGATCTCAACATGACCCCGCGGTGTCGGGTGAGCATAGTCGAGAATCAAGTCCTCACCGACGAGTTGATCGGCCGCCAGAGCCTCAAAAGCATGAACGCTGTCGGCAAGTAAGACCGGCGCGCGAGCCAGTTCACGGATTGTCCGATTTACAAATCTGGTCGCCCTAACCGGGGCCGGATCAAGGGCTACTGCCTTCAACAGTTCCTCTTTGGCCCGTTGTTCCTCTCCGTTTGCACGCAACAGCTGTCCAAAGTCAAAGCTGAAGCTCGCATTTTCGGACCAGATACCGGCTGCCATCTCGTACTCAGCAAGGGCTGCAGCAAACTGCCCGGCCTGTTTTTTTTCATCTCCCACAGCAACCAAATCCTGCCATGTCCGACGTTTTTTGGGATCGCGAGGCAAACGACTATCAGGGTCGGGTGGCCAATCGACGATATTGGCCGGCAGGGTTCCCAGCAGCAGAGGGATATTCTCGTGATCAGCAAGCTGAATAATCTGGCCCATGTTCTTCCTAAACCGGGCATTCACTTCTCTGCGTCGGATCGGATCGACCCGATAAACCGTCCCTGCAGGAGCAGGAGCAAACAGGAATCCAGCCGCAGCCTGATCATCAGCATCGATGGTTACAACCCTTTGGGGCTTGGGAAGCATGGCTATCAGGGCGCGGGAAAGATACAGCTTTTGCAGTATCCCGGCAGCTGGTCTGCGGCTCTCGATTGCAACCCGAAAAGAGTCTTCGACAAACTCAGCATCACCGGTGGCAACAACAATGAGATCGGGCTGATACTTCAGAACTCCCCGAAGCAGTGCCAGGGTCCGCGAACTCCCGTAGGATGTCCCGCCGAGATTGATGACTTCAGTCCGGCGTTGCGGGAAAAGCTGGCGCAGACGCCGTTCAAGCCCGGCCGGCCAGGCGACATCGGCCGCATAAGGATAGCCCAAAGTGGTGGACCCGCCCAGACAGAAGATCCGAAAGGTCCCGCTCTCTTTCGGTACGGCAAAGCTTTGTGATCGAAAGGCGGCGCGATAGGATTTTTTCAGCTGCGCCGTCTTCCCTTCAAGCGCAAAGGGATCGATCGCCACTGCGGTCAGGTTCTCTTCGGTAAGCGGCGACGGGGTCCAGACCAGCCGCAACAGACCTTCCGCCACTAACAACAACAGCAGGCCGAACAGCACCAGACTGACTCTGGCCAGCAGCTTTTTTGCACCTTCGTTCAAGATTGTTTCTCGCAGCGTTCAGGAGCACCTGACCCAGAACGCGGCTCCCAGTAACTGGCCCGGGATCTATCGATCTTGCGCTCGACAAACTTCTGCCCGAAAAGTCGGCCCAGCAAAGAGATCGGGGTCAGAACAAGAAAGTAGAGAATACTGAGAAGAACAGCTGTCATCACCCGCGACATCAGCGTGGCAAAAGCCATCCATATCCGGAAAAATGGGCGTACCCCTGGCCAGGCAAACCAGAAAGCCAGGGTCAGTAGAGGACCGACCACAAAAAACATGGCACCCCAATTCTGACTTTTCCAGATCAACAAGCCGCCGAACAGGCAGAACAGCAGACCGAATCCACAACCGACCTGACGCAACTCTTTAAGGGAAACTTCTTTGTTATTTAGTCTCTGCATAACTAATCCAATGCCTTGGCACCTCGCGGGTAGCGATCGAGCAGTTCGGCTGGCTGGTCTTTCTTTTTCAACAAAAAGGGACCGATGGCCAAACAGTCGATATCGGTCGCCAGAAAACAGCGCAGACCATCCTGCGGCGTACAGACAACCGGTTCGCCGCGCACATTGAACGAAGTATTGACCAGTACCGGACAGCCGGTCCGGGTTTCGAATTCGCTCAACAAACGCTGCATCATGGGATTTGTCTCTCCGCTAATCGTCTGAATACGCGCCGAGTTATCGACATGGGTCACCGCCGGGATTGTTGAACGGGAGACATCCAACATGCCCAAGCCTGCCCGCACTGACTCTTCTTGCGTAAGGACAGATAACTGATCAGCATGGACCTGTGCAACCAATAACATATAGGGACTCGGCACCTGAAGATCGAACCATTTTGCGGCCTGCTCTTCCAGCACCATCGGCGCAAAGGGCCTGAACCCTTCGCGAAATTTTATTTTAAGATTCACCTGACGTTGCATGCGCGGCGAGCGCGCGTCGGCCAGAATACTTCGATTACCCAGCGCCCGCGGACCAAACTCCATCCGGCCCTGAAACCAACCGACTACCTGTTCTTCAGCCAGTAACCGGGCAACGTCTGTTATCAGCTGCTCCTTGTCCAACTTCTGATATACAGCGCCTTCCGCATCAAGGGTCTGCTGAATCTCCTCAGGATTGAACTCTGGACCAAGGTAAGCGCCCTGCATTTCATCTTGCCTGTCGGCTCTCTCTCTAGGCTGATTCAGGTACTGGTGCCAGGAGAACAAGGCCGCACCCAAGGCGCCACCAGCATCTCCGGCAGCTGGCTGTATCCAGATATTGTCAAACGGCCCTTCACGCAACAAACGCCCATTGGCTACACAATTCAGTGCCACCCCTCCAGCGAGACAAAGGTTTTTCATCCCGGTTTCGGTATGGATATGCCGCGCCATGCGCAACATGATCTCCTCTGTGATCTGCTGGATAGATGCGGCCAGATCCATCTCCCGCTGGCCGATCGCTGCCTCGGCCTGACGCGGCGGTCCGCCAAACAAGCGGTCGAAGCGCGCATTGGTCATGGTTAGACCGGTGCAGTAATCGAAATAATCGAGATTCAGGCGGAAAGAGCCATCTTCTTTGAGATCAATCAAGTGCTCATAAATGGTATCGACATAGATCGGTTCACCATAGGGCGCCAGCCCCATCAGCTTGTACTCACCCGAGTTGACCTTGAATCCGGTGTAATAGGTGAAAGCAGAATAGAGCAGACCCAGGCTATGCGGAAAACGGATCTCTCTCTTCATCTCGATTTGGTTGTTCCGGCCGATCCCATAGCTAGCAGTCGCCCACTCACCCACCCCATCGAGGGTCAGGATTGCAGCCTCGTTGAAAGGAGATGGAAAAAATGCCGCCGCAACATGGGATTCATGGTGTTCGGGGAAAAGAATCGGCCCTGAAAAACCGAGTTTTTTGCGGATGGTCTCCTTGATCCAGATTTTTTCCTTCAACCAGACCGGAATAGCAGTCAGAAACTGGCGGAAACCGCGCGGGGCAAAAGCCAGATAGGTCTCGAGCAACCGTTCAAAGCGCAGAAAGGGTTTCTCATAAAAAACCACGTATTCAAGCTGATCACTGGTGATGCCAGCGGCATCAAGGCAATATTGCACCGCCTGGGTCGGAAATCCGGCATCCTGCTTGATGCGGCTGAAGCGCTCCTCTTGAGCGGCAGCGACAATTTCCCCATCCCGCAGCAGACAGGCTGCGCTATCGTGGTAATAAGCGGAAATACCCAGTATATGCTTTGCCATCAGGGCAGCTCCAGCCATTGCTCAGGGGAGACGACAGTCTCCGGATTTTCAAGCAGAGCAAGATAGTCCCTATAGGTCGCCTGAGCGTCCTGTTGGCGTCCGGTCCGCTTCTGGGCTTCGGCCAATTTTAACCGGTAAGTCGCGACCATTGGAGCGCCAGATACGGCCTGATCAAAATAGCCGACGGCGGCAGCGGGTCTTGCCAACTTCATCATGATTTGACCCAGGGTGTAGTTAAAACCAGCAGCCTTATCACCTTTCGGCGCTTCGGAGCGCAGCAACAGCTCGAGGGCCTCCTCGGCTCGGCCAGAAAGACTTAATGCGGCAGCTCGAGCCATTATCACGTTACTATTGCCGGGCTCCAGACGCTCAGCGGCATCAAGGTAAACAAGAGCCTGCTCAGCATCACCACGGACCAACTCAAGCTGCCCAAGTTGTCGAGCCATCTCAGGATTATCTTTAATGTTTTCCCAGGCATGCAGCAAAGAAACATAGGCCTCAGGGTATTTCCCGGCCCAGAAATAGAGTCGCCCAACCCCTCCGTGTCCCTTCGCCTGATAGCGCTCAGGAATAGCATCCAGTTCACGTCGCAAAAAATCACGCGCCTCTGTCATTGATTGCTGCCAGGTCGACGCATCAAGGGGTAAAAGATCGGCGTTGGTGGCAGCATTCAAAACCACCCAGGCGATCAGTTGCTGACCCTCGATAGAAGGATGTACATGATCGACAAAGAGGTTATTGCCAGGGACTCTACCGGAGGAGACACGTAAATAGAATTTTTCAACGTCAGCCAGCGGCACTCCTGCGGAGGTCGCAGTTGAGCGCAGCGCCTGATTAAATTCATTAAGAGCCCGCAAGGGCACAATATCTTCCTGACGGGCGCGGTCAAATGATTCATAAGCCTTGGTCAGGTTATCAGTCTGTTCATAGGCTTGTCCCTTGCGATAGTGGAGCAAGGCATAACCATCATCAATGGTTTCAGCCTGAGCAAAAGCAGACAAAGCCAGCTCAGCCTCCCCTCTTTCCAAAGCGGCCTCACCTTGCGCAAATAAGCTCTCCCAACGCTTCAAACTGTCGCGGTCCAGCTGAGCGGCATGCTGCGACTTAAACGGCGAAATCCCGGACAGATTGACCGGCAATGTCGCCAGTACCAGCGGGATAGACCGCGCCTTGCACAGGCGCACCATCTCGCCAATTTCATATTCATACTGCCTGATTACCCCCGCGCGGAATTCAGGGTCACGATGATACAGCTCCGGCCCACCAATCTGCTCCAGTGTGGCGGCAACATCCTCACCCAACGTTACCCTGCCAGCAGAGCTCAACAGCCGGGCCAGTACGGAATAGAGTCGTGAATGATGAACCAACCGGCGGACCAGCCGTATTTCCTGCTGTTCCTCACGCAAGTTCGCAAAGGTTCTTGCTTCGAGGAATTCATTGTGGCCAGAGTAGAGCACAAACAGATCAGGCTCATAAGCGACCAACTCCTGCATCAGCTTGCGAACGCGGTAACTGGCGTAGGAGATGCCACCGGCATTGATGACTTCAATTTCTGTATTGACAGAATACTGCTCGATTAATTTTTCGAGCCAGGCTCCAAAAGAAGTATTCTGCAGATAAGGACGGCCGTAGGTCGTGGAGCCGCCTAAGACAACAATTCGAAAAACACCTGAGGGCTTCGGGTTGACAAAGGATTGAGGTGCATTGAAGTAACTCGCCTTCACCGGGTTGAGCTCGTAGTGACCAGGACTCTCTTCAATAAAAAGGGGACTCGTACCGGCAAAGCCAACAAAAGGGTCTTCGTCAGCTAAAGGCTCCACACCGGCAAGCATCAAGCCTGCCTCAAGGAGAGCTAAGAACAGCAGGCCGCATCCAAAGGCCAACAGGTTTTTCATATAAGATTTCACGACCATAACCTTCATTATGAAAGCAGGCTGTCGCGAGCTCAAGTTAAAAATCACGTATCATTTCCAGATTATACATTGTGGAAGAAATATTTTTCTTGTCTAAGATTGAAACGGAAGGAAAAGCCGGCCATCTCCCGACCGTCGGTGTGCTTCTCTTTGCCTGACGGTTTCTATGGAGTGGCAAATCTTGCCAACCGCGTTTGCTACTGATAACTGTCATAAAAAACAGGGGCCGGGAATAATTCCCGACCCCTGGGGATCATACTTGCCTATTTAACTTTGTTTTCAGCAGGGATGAACGTTGCTGCTCCCTACCACTTTCGGCTTCATGTACTTTTTCATAACAATCTCCTGATCGCTAAAGTTACTGATTTGATTCAACCCCATTACCAAGGTGTGACTACATTCCAACCAGCACCGACACCTGACTGTGCACCAG
>JAJRRT010000082.1 GCA_024279255.1 Deltaproteobacteria bacterium
ACCACTACGACTCTGTTAGCCGTAGTGGTTAAGTCAATATCCAGCGTCTCTGTACGGCACTGGTTTCCGATAGAATACGGAAACGCAAAGGAGCAAAAAGATGGCAGAAGGTACTGTAAAATGGTTTAACGATTCCAAAGGCTTCGGATTTATTGAGCAGGATGGGGGGCCCGATGTCTTTGCCCATTTTTCTGCCATTGAGGCCGAGGGCTTCAAATCCCTCGCCGAAGGTGAGCGCGTTACTTTCGAAGTAGTTGAAGGTGGCAAGGGTCCTCAAGCTGCAAACATTCGCAAGGCCTGATCCGGACCGTAAGACTGTACCAATTTGAAAAAGGGTCAGGCAAAATTGCCTGACCCTTTTTCTTTTCACAAGATGAAACAACTATGCCTTTGCCTGCATTTATCAACCGCAAAACAGTCTCATATGCACTTTACGACTGGGGTAATTCTGCATTTGCCACGACAATAATGGCCGGTTTCTTCCCGGTATTCTTCAAACAATTCTGGAGTGTCGGCAGCGATGCGACCCTCAGCACCGCTCGCCTCGGATTCACCAACGCAGCAGCAGGTTTACTCATCGCACTTCTGGCTCCGATACTAGGTGCAATTTCAGATCGCGGGATTCATAAAAGACATTTTCTGCTCTTCTTCACCTTATTGGGAGCCAGCTTCTCCTGTGCACTTTTCTTTGTCGGCCAGGGAAACTGGCAACTGGCTGTCCTCATCTACATGCTTGGCACTATCGGATTTATCGGGTCAAACCTCTTTTACGACTCATTGCTTGTTGAAATTGCCCCTCCGCCACATCGAGAGTTCGTTTCGACCTTTGCTTATTCAGCGGGCTATCTTGGCGGAGGACTGCTCTTTACTCTAAATGTAGCCATGACCCTGAATCCATCGTTCTTTGGGTTGAGTGGCCCCTCTCAGGCAGTGCAACTCTCTTTTTTATCGGTTGGCCTCTGGTGGATTGTCTTCGGTTTACCAATCCAGTTCTCCGATCACAAAAAAAGAAATAACCAGCGCCTTGAATTTAGTTTAGTTCGCGATGCATTCAAGCAGCTGGCCACAACCTTCAGGGATATCCGAAGCTACCGTCCGATTTTGATTTTCCTGCTCGCTTACTGGCTCTATATCGATGGCGTCTACACCATCATAAAGATGGCGGTTGATTACGGCCTTTCTCTCGGATTTGATTCAAACGCCTTGATCACAGCTCTTCTCATCACCCAATTTGTCGGTTTTCCGGCAGCCCTCTTCTTTGGTTGGCTCTCCAACCGAATCGGAGCTATCCGCTCAATCCGCATTGCGATTATTGTTTACCTGTGCGTCACTTTATATGCCGCATTTATGCGGACAGAACTTGAATTTTACATCATGGCAGTCACCATCGGCCTGGTACAAGGTGGAGTACAGGCACTGTCACGTGCTACATTTGCCAACATGATCCCGCCAGAAAAAAGTGCCGAATTCTTTGGTTTCTACAACATGGTTGGCAAGTTTGCTGCTATTTTAGGTCCCGCATTGATTGCGATAACCGGCCTGATTGCTCATCGCGCCGGCCTGGCTGAAACGACTGCGACCCGTCTTGGAATCTCTTCAATCTCAATCATGTTCATCGGCGGCTGGCTTTTACTCGGCACCGCCAGCAAATATATTTCTTCCACAAACAAGCAGGGTGAGACATGACAGATAATGTGATTTTAATTGGCATGCCCGGGGCGGGAAAAAGTACCGTCGGCGTTCTGCTAGCCAAACAGCTTGGTTTCGATTTTGTTGACACCGACCTTTTATTGCAGCGGCAAGAGCGTCTGCGCCTCCAGCAACTCATCACCTTGAAAGGTTTAGATAGCTTCCGCAAAGCCGAAGAACAGATGCTGCTTTCTCTGAACTGTGAGAGTACGGTCATCGCCACCGGCGGTTCAGTCATCTACTCTGAATCTGGCATGGCACACTTGAAAAATCTTGGTCAACGGATCTATCTGAATATTTCTCTAGCCCAACTCACAGATCGCATTGCAGACATGGGTGATCGCGGAATCTTAATGCCTGTAGGGCAGAGCTTTGCTGACCTTTACGATGAACGAGCCAAATTTTACAGACGTTTTGCCGATGTAGATATTCAGATCGACGGCCTCAGCGTTGAAGAAGTTTTACAAAAGATCGAAAAATACGTTCAAAAGAGTTAAACTTTTAGCTAAAGGGGTGTCATGACACAGTCGGAATTAAAGAGTCTAACTCAAGCGGGGATTGAAGCCCTTGGACAGAGCGAACCATTAAAGGCTCTGGCTCTCTTTGAGAATGCTGCTGAAATTGAATCAACCCCGACAATCCAGTCATGCCTTGCTTACTGCATGGCTCGCGAACGCGGGCAGATAAAATCTGGGCACAGAACCTGTGTCCAGTTAATTGAAAGCGATCCAGAAAACCTCTTTCACTACCTGAATCTTGGACGCATCCTGTTGCTCGAAGGGGATCGACGAGCCGCGATTGACACCTTTCGCACTGGAATGGAACTATCACCCCATCCTCATATCATCAATGAGCTCAGTCTGCTCGGCGTTCGCAAACCACACTTTATCGGTTTTTTGCAGCGCAACAACCCTCTCAACAAGTACCTTGGATTGATCTGTGGAAAATTCTGGGGCAGAAAACTTGACAGGAAGAAGAATCGCGCAGAGGATAGATGACATCTTTAGTCATAGATTCGTGAGGTTCCGATGCCAATCCTGATCGCTCTTTTGTTGCTTTTTCTTTCCAGTGTTCCAACCTTTGCTTCTCACCCTCGAGTTCTCTTTGACCAGGGGCATGGTCAGGCCTTCGTTATTGAGAAAGATTCAGATCTACATCTTTCTAAACTGGCTCGCATCTTTGTTAATCAGGGGTTCGAAGTTTCAAGTACCAACCACCCGTTAACCGCAGATCTTCTCGACAACACCGATGCTCTGGTTATATCTGGCGCATTTAAACCTTTTGCGGAATCAGAAATTGCAGAGATCCATAGCTTTATCGAACGAGGCGGCCGGTTGACTGTCATGATCCACATTGGCTCACCGGTTCTGTCGCTGCTGCAGCGGCTTGGAGTAGATGTTGCTAATCGTGTGATTCGAGAGAAACAAGAAGTCATCGATAATGATCCTCTCAACTTCAGAACCAGCATCTTGCAACCCCACAGCCTGACTCTTGGCCTCAAGAACTTTTCACTCTACGGCTCCTGGCCGGTACGGCCGATCACCGCCAGTGGAAAAATCCTGGCCTACACTAGTAGCCGTTCCTGGGTGGACCTGTCTGGCGACAATCGTCAGACTCCGGGTGATGTGATACAGGCCTTCGGTGTTCTGGTAGGAAATCGGATAGCACGAGGTGAGGTTCTGGTCTTTGGTGACGACGCGATTTTTCAAAATCGCTTTCTGCATGGCAACAATCAGGAACTGGCCAACAATCTTGGACAATGGTTAGCTGCAGGAAAAAAATACGCTGGCCAGGAGATCTAATTTTTAAGGGCGCTGGTCAATGAGCGATCAAGTTGATTCGCAAAAGCCTGACGATCAGCAGCATTGAACCCCGCGGGACCGCCCGTTTCGACACCATTATTACGCAGCTCTTCCATAAAATTTCGCATCGAGAGGCGCGCACCGATATTCTCTGGGGTATAAATTTCGCCACGTGGATCGATTGCCGCCCCGCCCTTCTCTATCACCAACGCCGCCAACGGAATATCAGCGGTTACGACAAGATCCCCAGCCTCAAGCAGACGGACAATCTCGGCATCAGCGACATCAGGCCCGGCACCAACCTTCAGACTACTGATATATGCTGAGCGTGGCATCGCCATAGAACGGTTTGCCACTAATATCAGTTCAATCTGGCGCTTTTCTGCGGCCCGATAAAGAACTTCTTTGATTACACGCGGACAGGCATCACCATCAATCCAAATTTTCATTCTTAACACCTACATAAGTTCAATGACCGATTGTAAGTCATTGGAAGTTTAATCAAACAGAGCCCCGATAAAAGTGTACTGAATAGAGGCCGTTATCAAAGGGCTCCTTCGCAGTTTACCTCGGAGATCTGCTCATTTAGAGTCCAGTAATCGTAAATAATCCCCAGCAAAAAGACACCACCTGTCAATAAGTAGACCAGCCCCGACAACCATTTTTGTTGATAGAAACGATGGACACCAAAGACACCAAGGAAGGTTAGAAGTATCCAGGCCAGATCATAATCAAGTGGCCCCTGTACGAAGATATCGTCAGCGGTCTCTTGCATCCCGGGGATCAATAACAGATCGACCAGCCAACCGATAAAAAACAGTCCCAGAGTAAAGAAATAGATCGTCCCGCTGATCGGTCGCCCATAATAAAAACGGTGGGCACCGATAAAACCGAAAATCCATAGGAGGTAGCCAATAACTAGTGAGTGTGATTTCATTTTACCTTCATCTTCAAGTACTCAAGCTTCTCCAGTTCTTTCATCAGCATGGTCCCCTGCTCAAGGCTATTGAAGATAATCGCCGAAGTCATGGTCGCACGCGAAATTGCATCGACCTGAGGGTCGAAGTTCCAGGGAGTGGTCAGATAGCCACCAACCACGCGTTTGTGCATTTGCGCCGTCTCTTCCTGCGTCCAGTCGATATTTCCATAACGGGTCAGATGCAGAGCTTCAAAAGCGACAATTTTGCCCTGTCCATCAAACAGATAGTAGAAATGGACATTGTGACAGACATCACAGATCGCGGAGCGAGCCAACACCTCGGCAAATAGTAGCCGTTCACCGACCAGCGCCCGATAAACCTTTCGTTGGCTAGGTAACTCCAGAGCTTCAAATTTTGTCACAGAACCAAACACTGCAAAACTCTTCCTGATTCGTTCAGCCATCAATTCAGGGGGTAAAAAAGCCTCAACTGTCGTGTCCTCAGAACCCTCATCAACCGGCAACCCGGCAAATTCACTAACTGGCAGCAGGAGTGTCTCTTTTAGATAAGAGAAAAGATCTGCCATATCTTTGTCTTCACCTAGATGGGTGCCGGTAACCACCGAGGGATTACCAGGATCTCTGCGCAGATAGATAGAAAAGGGGGTTGGACCTCCGCCGACGGCCGTATGCAACCTGAAGCTGCGGTCGGAGACAATCGGGAAATCAACGTCGTAAATATCAATAAAATCTTCAATCTGCAGATCTGAATTGCCAACCGCAACCCCGAGCATAAGAATCTTGCCACGCGTTTGTGGGTCATCTTCAATCATCTGAAACAGGTTATTGTAGGGCAGTGTCTGCTTCTGACAATGCGGGCAGAGCACATTGAGGATCTCGACCAGCACGACCTCTCCGTCAACCTGGCTGAAGGTAAAGGTTTCTCCTGAGGGCAACCCCAGATAGCTCCGTTCCTGAGCCTGTAGCGGTTGTGTCAGCGCGATCTCAGGGAAACGCTCCCCCATATCGATGCGCCGCGCAGCAATGACAGGGCTATGCAGAGCGACCAATAACAAAAACAACAAAACAATTTTATTCAGCATGACCTCTCCATGGATTTTATTATCAGCGAGTTGATGAAACTGTCCCCATTGCCAGCTGCATAGATCTCGGCAAAAGGACCCACAGCCGGCCCTGTTGTTTCATTCGCCCGGCAAGGGCTCCGGCATCAGCCCCCATCCCCCAGAAAAAATCAGCCCGGACCCGACCCTTAATCGCCCCGCCGGTATCCTGAGCGACCATCAGACGATTCAGTGGTTTTTCTGTATTCGGCCAGCTGGCCGCAAGAAAGACCGGTGCTCCAAGAGGGATGGCGCGACGATCAACCGCTAGACTTCGCTCCGCCGACAGAGGAATTCCCAAGGCTCCCGGCGGCGATTCAACGCCAGCTTCAAGCTCACGAAAAAAGATATAACTAGGGTTTTCATCCAGCAATTTTCGCCCCGCCTCGGGATTTTCATTCACCCAGCGACGAATATTCTGCATCGACATCTGGTCGCGGCTCATGGCGTTACGCTCCAGCAGAAGTTTACCGATCGAATGATAGGGGTGGCCATTCTGATTGGCATAGTTGAGCATCACCTTCTCGCCGTCAGGCAGAAGAATACGTCCGCTTCCCTGGATGTGCAGGAAAAAAGATTCCACCGGGTCAGCGACCCAGAAAAGCTCGTTACCTGCCAACGGCCTGGTCGTTCCATCGATCTCACCGCGCTCAAAATAGGGAATCACCCGATTCCCATCAACGCGACCACGCAGTCGATAGTCGGTCAGTTCAGGGTAGACTTCACCCAGATCGATCGTCAGCAGATCATCTGGCTGAGCGTAAAGCGGGTATTTGTAAGTATCATCGGGAGTCCGGCTCCCCGCCATCTCGGGCACATAATAACCAGTGATAATCCCAGTCTCGCTACCATCTTCATTAATCAACTGCCAAGGGGTAAAGAAATTTTCAAAGAACTGACGCGCAGCCTGTTCATCTCCCGACGAAATAAAGAGTGCCTCGTTACAAACCTGTACCCACTCCTCCCGTTTGGAGATTGCGCGACAACTATTCAGGAAGGTTTCGAGTGCCGCAGAGGGTGTACTCTCCTGCCACATTGGCAGTTCGCCAAAATCAGTACGGCGTAAGGGTTCTGATTTTACGACTGGTGGTGTTGGCGCCGGAACACAGCCGCCAAACAGCAAGAGCAACAAAAGCAATAGATGGAACAACTTCATTCTGACTCCCTATTTCTATAGATTTCAGTAGTATAAACGAAGCGATGAACTGGAACCAGCAGAAGCAGCCCCAAGCCCCAAGGAATACCTCTCTTAAAACATATCGAGCGGATCAACATCGATAGTCAAACTAACCCCCGTCGGTACCTTCCAGTGTTCAACATAATCGAGTAAACGCTTGAGCTGTGATCGTTTTTCAGCTTTAAGGAGAATCTGCACGCGATGTTTCCCGCGTAAACGAAATAGCGGACATGGGCTGGGGCCCAGAATTTCAACCGGACCTCCCACATCAAACAGGTAGGCGGTCAATGCTTCAGCGACTTTTTGGACCTTCTGTTCACCGATCCCGGAGAAAACCAGATTTGCCAGATGACCTACCGGAGGATAGCCCAACTCCTGGCGAAAAAGAATTTCCTGTTCATAGAAGGTTGCGTAGTCTTGAGCAGCGGCACATTCCAACGCATAGTGGTCGGGACTATAGGTCTGAATCAACACCCGCCCACCTCCGGTACGCCCGGCGCGACCAGCAACCTGCGTCAGAAGAGAGAAGGCCCGTTCAGCCGCGCGAAAATCGGGCAGATTCAACACCGCATCGCTGGCGAGCACCCCAACCAGTGCGACCCCTGGAAAATCGTGTCCCTTGGCAATCATCTGTGTGCCGACCAGAATATCGACCTGGCCAGCAAGCATCTTGCGCACTATTTTTTGATGGGCGCCTTTACGACTGGTGGTATCACGGTCCATGCGTGCTATTCGTGCTGCAGGGAAAAGCTCAGCAATCTCCTGCTCCAAACGCTCGGTCCCGAAGCCTTCAGGCTCAAGCCGATGCCCCTCACAACGCGGACAGGCCACTGGTGGCATAATACTGTAATCACAGTAATGGCAGCGCAGATGCTGCGCTTTTTGGTGGTAGGTCAGGGTAATTTCACAATTTGGGCAACGAAAGGTCTGTCCACAATCTGCACAGAGTAGAAAAGGCGAAAATCCGCGCCGGTTGAGCAACAACAGCACCTGCTGACCTGCGCTCAGAGTCGTTGAAATCCCTTCTTGAAGCTGGGTCGATATCAACTGCTCGGGCGGGTGACCACTCAAATTGACCAGATCAACCTTGGGTAGTTCGCCAGCATGAGCGCGCCGAGTCAATTCGAGTTTCTCCATCTGACCACTGGCACACCTAAATGCGCTACCGAGAGATGGAGTGGCACTACCGAGCAGGACCGGGCAGCCAACTTTCTGTCCGCGCAACAGTGCTAAATCACGCGCATTGTAACGAAAGCCTTCTCCCTGCTTGTAACTACTCTCGTGCTCTTCATCGACGATAATCAATCCCGGCTTTTGCAGTGGCGCAAAGATAGCCGATCGAGCCCCGATCACAATATCGATATCACCACGGGAAATCTGCCGCCATGAATCAAAACGTTCGCCATCTGACAGGCCGGAGTGGAGAACGGCGATACGGTAGCCGTCAGCTTCGAACCGTGCCCTGAAACGTCCGACCAGCTGTGGTGTCAGTGCAATTTCGGGGACTAGAACCAAACCTTGACGGTTTAGTTGCAAAACTTCGGCAATCGCCTGCAGGTAAACCTCTGTTTTGCCACTACCGGTCACGCCCTGCAGTAAAAATGGGCTGAAGGACTTTGCGTTAACAGCCTGCTGCAGTCGCTCAAATGCGACCTGTTGTTCATTCGTTAATTCCAACGGCGCATCAGCACTGACCGGATCAGAGAGAAACGGATCACGAAGTTTTTCAATCTGTTTTTTTTCGAGAAAGCCCTGTTCAACCAATCGTTCGAGGACCGCATGGGGAGTCGCGAAATTTTCACGTAACTGAGTCAATGTCACTTCACCCGCGTCACGGATAAAATCGAGGATTTCACGCTGTTTGCGGCCTCTGGGCAGTTCAGAGCCCTCTGCTGATCGATAGAGGAAATCACTGAGAATGGCGACACCTGATCCCTCAGAGGTCAGACCGCCGGGCAGCGCAGAACGCAGAGCCATACCGACCGGATAACGGTAATAGTCAGCAGCCCAGCAACAGAGTTCAAGTAAGGGCGGGTCGAGTAAAGTTTCCTGAGCGATCAGCTCACTAACATCCTTAAGCCGTTCACTCGATCCGGAACGCAACGCGACAACCACGCCACCGATACGACGCCTTCCGAAGGGGACACGCACACCCTGACCCGGCTTGATAAGTTCGCGCATAGACTCGTCGACCCGGTAGGAAAAAAGCTGTCGCAAGGGGGCAAACACAGCAATGTCGGCAATCAGCTCAGGCATGTATTAACCAGGGGAAAGGGGAAGGACGCTCGGGATTCTTTCACAGCTACCGTCGAATTTCAACTTTTGCAGTATCACTAAAACATCAACCCGAAAGCCCTTTGACCACAGCATTCAGGCACTCAATGACTTTCTCTCCCTCAGGAGTCAACACGTAGAGCTTGTGGGCATTCTGCTTGATCAAACCGGCGTCTTTAAGCACCTTCAGGTGAAAATTCATCTTTGTATGGTCTTCGATATCAAGTTTGCGCGTTATTTCCATGAAACGGGCCCTGCCCGTCTGCTTGAGCAGTAACAGAATTTGCCTTCGAATGGCATGGGCCAAGCTGCCGAAGGTATCGTCCATATCCAGAATAGCCTTACAGGCTTGAAACCGCGCTTCTTCCAGACACATTTTCACCGCGACCAGCAGCTCACCGATTTTAAACGGTTTGGCAATATAGTCACTGGCACCACGCTGCATCGCTTTCACTGCATTTTCCACAGTTGAAAAAGCGGTTATCATAATGATTTGAGCTCGTGGGTTTAAGCGCTTCACGGATGGCAACAGATCCATCCCCCCTAAACCGGGCATAATCAGATCGAGCAAAACCAGATCGAACTCATTTTCACCCAGAAACTCCAGCGCTTCTTCGCCATCGTTCGCGATCGCCACGGAGAATCCTTCAGCGCCAAGGATTTCGGCGATATTCTCCTGCATATCACGATCATCATCAACGATCAGTATCCTAGTCATAATCCCCTTCTTTTGCTTGAAAAGTCAGCGACACCTCGGTGCCCTGATCTGGAGAATTGACAACTTCAATCTTACCGCCGTGCATCTCCATAATACCGAAACAGATCGACAACCCAAGTCCAGTCCCTTTGCCAACCTCCTTGGTGGTAAAGAAGGGGTCAAGCACAAAAGGCAGATCGGCCCCGGCAATACCAGGACCGTTATCAGTGATTCTGACCAGAATCTGGTCTGTCTCTACCTGTGATTCAATCTGAATGATTCCGTTATCGTCAAGAACTTCAATGGCATTGCTGAGCACGTTCAAAAAGACCTCCTCAACTTTCCATGGAATGACAGATATTAATGGCAACGGCTGCAGCTTTAGCTCGATCTGATAATCTTTGCGCCTGGCACCAAGGAGTTCCAAGGTCCCGTTAATCAATTCATTGAGATCTGCCGGCTGATAATCAGTATCTTTATCGGTTGAGAAAAAAAGTAACTCACTGGCAATTTTTGAGGCACGTCCCAGATTTCGCTCTATTGTTGCGAATCGTTTTGCCCTGGGATCGGACAGTTCCCCAGTTTTTCCCAACTCTCCCTTCAACAGTTCGACCGTGAGAGAAACGTTCGTCAGAGGGTTATTGATTTCATGCGCCACTCCAAAAGCGAGTTTTCCCAGCGAACTGAGTTTTTCGGCCTTGGCAAAACGCTGCAGGCGTTCTTCTATAACCATTTTGCGCTCAACATCGAATGTATGCAGAGCATTCATCACAAAATACAGAATCACAAAAGCGGATATACCACGCAATAGTTCAACCGGGGTATTTATCATCGGCAGCATCGACCCGGAAGGGACAATTCCGGTCAATATGCCATAACAGGCAAGTGCAAATCCTGCTCCGGCAAAGTTGAGTGCGCCCTTACGACTGATGTGACGCACTGTCCGTGAATAGAGAACCAAGCTGAAACTTGCAATCAGAGCACTTGGGAATCCAATCAGGTAGCGAATACGAATATCAGCGGTGCCGAAGGGAAAACCACTTAAGAAGTTATCATGGAGTGGCAAGCTGACAAAAACAAGTATCACCAGCAGCAGTGGGATCAAAAAGAACCAATTACGCCCTCCAGGATAAGCACGGCGCAGAAGAGAAATGCCAAACTGCAGCAGAAATCCAAAAGAGACTGTAACCAACACAAGTTTGGTAAAGTTTATCCAGGGGAGTACCGCTACACTAAACACTGCAGAGTAGAGAATCAGATAGAGTGTATACCACTCCAGTAGGGCATGGCTGTAGGCAAACAGGGAAAAATAACGCAGTGGTCTTGCAATCATAAGACTGCTGACGCTTGTATCCCGCGAGGTGATCGACACCCCGATCGCGAAAAAAGCCATACCGTAGAAAAGATAGAGTGGGAAGATTAACTGTATATCTATCATAGTGGCCCTCATCATAAGCGAATTAGCCAGATTGCGCTTGCGTTAATACACTCTCCTTTACAAAAAAAAGGCTGCTCCCTAAACAGGGAACAGCCTCTAGTAGTATCAACAAATTTCAGTCTGACAACAATCAGTGAATCTTTTTGGCCTTCTTTGCCGCCCACTTCATATCACGCGACTGGTGGCAGTTAAGACAGACATAGTCAAGACTGACGGCACCGGCAGCAAACATCTTCTTCTTGCCATCTATCTCTTTGGTGTAGATCAGCTTGCCATCAGCCTTGGGGTTGATCTTGAAGATGTGGGTGCGCACATCACCGGCAAACAGGCCAGTCTTGATCGCTGATTTGGAAGCACGCGGCATGTGGCATTCGATACAATCAATATTGGTCTTGCCATGAATTGACTTGGCATACTTAGCTGCTTCATCTTCGTGACACTTGGCGCAATTCCCTTCAGCAAGAATGGCACGCTGGTGCGGGTTGTGGCATTCCATGCAGCTCAGGTCTTTGTGCGAACCGACACGCAACTCGTTGATCTGCTCATGATGCTTGATGAAGCCACCTTTAGCCGGAGGCATGGGACCGGTACCACCGCGCTGGTGACACTTGGCACAGGCATCTGAACTACTATCGATCTTGATCGTCGCCTTTGAAGGTGCGGCAATATGATCTTCTCCTGGACCGTGGCACTCTTCGCATCCGATGCCACTTTCAGACCAGGTACCGATCATGCCCGGCATACCGTCTTGATTGCCACCCTTCTTGTAGTTGGTCATATGACAGGGACCGCACTTGTAAGGCTTCTTCTCGCCTTTATGATAGAAAGACCAGCTGCCGTCCTGCATGTTGTACTGGGTCTTGAGTTCACTGCCATCCTTGGCGGCGGTGATAATATAGCCATCGAGACCGATGAAACGAGCTTTCTTATTGGCACCACCGATCACGTAAGAGATGTCGGACCAGACATAACCGGAAGGCAGTGGGATTCCGGAATAGCGAACCTTGGATGCCTTGCGGATTTTGTAGGGGTGACCACTCGCCTGCCAGTAGTTAAACTGCTCCTCGTGGCAACTGGCGCACTGCTCAGATCCCACGTAATCAGATGCAGATGCGACTCCAACACCGATAAACATCATTAACGCCGCCATGGCACAGACAACAAAAGTCTTCTTCATCAGTCTTGCTCCTTTCATGAACAAGAGGAATGACCGATAGATACCGGACACCCGTTTCGGGCTAAAACCCACCTCAATAGTAATATTCTCCTCCAGCCTGCACAGAGGCAGAGGCACAGACCAGTTAAACAACAAGGATAGACTAACAGACAATTTTAATGATTCAAGACCAAGAGTCTTCACATTAGACCTTTTATGTGAAGACGACTTCACCGAATTTCAATTTTCACCTGCGACAACAATCAGTTAAAGATTTTTAAAATATTAAAAAAAACACAAAAAAGCCCCCGGCCACATTAGACCGGAGACTTATAAAAGAGAAATCGAGTTCTTTGGAGAAAGATGTCTTCGTCTTACTCCTCAGTCAAAACCGTACCCGCAATTTGTTCGGCAAACAGACGACAGCCTTCCAGATTCTCGGCAGTCGGGGTAAAACGGAACGAAATTCCATCAGCGGCCAGTTTGTATTTGAGTCCCGCCAGACGCTGCTCGACCATTTTGACCGCTTCGCCACTCCATCCGAAAGACCCAAAGACCGCAGCAAGCTTATTCTTGGGCGTCACCGAAGAGATCATTGACAGAGCGTGCCAGACATGAGGTGGCGCATCACGTTGAATCGTCGGCGTACCGATCACCAATACGTCGGCCTGCTCAAGGGCATTCCGATAGTCATCGTCGCGCATACCGCTTAAAGCAAAATTGAAAACCTCAAGTCCCTGGGATTCTAGTTCAGCCTTGATGACATCCGCCATATCTCGCGTATTACCATGGGAAGAGAGGACCGCGAGCAGCGCCTTCGGCTTACCTCCCTCCGGCGGTGCTACCGACCAGCGTGCATAAGACTCAATCGCAAAGTCCCCTGTCGAGCGCCGGACAGGACCATGCGAGGGGCAGACCATCCGGATCGGCAAATCTTTAATCTTGGCCAGCGCGTCACGGACCTTGTCTTTGAAGGGGCGCATGATGCAATCGAAGTAGAAATGGAAATCGGTGTAAAACTCTGAAATTTCATCATCAAACAGACGATCAGAGCAGTAATGTGCGCCAAATGCATCGCAAGGGAAGAGGATTTCATCTTCAACCAAATAGGAAAAGATCGTGTCGGGCCAATGCAGATAGGGCGCAAGCACAAAACGCAGGGTGCGCCCTCCGAGATCAAGCTCTTCGCCTTCTGTAACAATATGGCTTTTAAAATCCCGATTGAGTAGTTGCTTAAGAAAATTTTCTCCTGCCTTGGAACAATAGACAATCAAATCTGGATTTTTATCTAGCAGATGAACAATCGCTCCCGAATGATCGGGCTCGGTATGGCTAACCACAACTGCGTCGATCTTATCCAAAGAAACATGTTCTTCGATCTTGCGAAAAAATTCCTCAGAAAAAGGCTCTTTGACAGCATCGATCAAAACCGTCATTTTCGTGCCCTGCACCAGATAACTGTTATAGGTCGTGCCGTTATGGGTCGGGAAAAGATCGTCGAAGACCTTAAGGTCGGGATGGCGTACACCAACCCAATGAAGCTTATCGGCAACATAAATGCTGTTTTCCATGAGAAAAATGACCTCCGTTTTCAGATTTTATTTGCGCATGTGCAGAATGACATGCCATATAGTTTACTCATTTAGTCAGCTACCATACACTCTGAAAGTACCGCAATGCAAGATCCTTTAGAACGGACTCAGCCATCAAGTTCCGCCAGAAAAACTTCGATACGGTTCAGCTCTCCCATCAATTTTTCAAAGCCTGCAGGATCAAGACTCTGAGCACCGTCACAGAGCGCCTTCTCTGGCTCAGGATGCATCTCGACCATCAAACCATGTGCTCCTGCGACAAGAGCGGCGCGGGCCATCACCGGCACCAAAGGCCGCATCCCGGTCGCGTGGCTAGGATCGACAATGATCGGCAAGTGACTCAGGCTGCGAATCAATGGTACCACCGACAGGTCCAGGGTGTTTCGTGTCGCTTTTTCGAAGGTGCGGATCCCCCGTTCACACAGGACCACCTGACTGTTCCCCTCAGCAATGATGTACTCAGCAGCAGCCAGAAATTCTTCGATAGTTGCGCTCATCCCACGTTTCAATAAGACCGGATGACTTCGTTTGCCGACCTCTTTGAGCAGATCAAAATTTTGCATATTGCGGGCGCCAATCTGCAGCATATCGGCATGCTCACAGATCACATCAAGTTGCTCAATGCGCATCACTTCGGTCACGACAGGGAGTCCGACGGCACGACCAGCATCGCGCAAAAACTTCAGTCCTGCAACACCCAACCCCTGGAAACTGTGCGGCCCGGTCCGCGGCTTAAATGCCCCACCTCGCAGAATATGCCCTCCTGCCGCCTTTACCTGCTGTGCCGCAGTATGCATCTGCTCTTCGGTTTCGATTGAACAGGGCCCAGCCATCATCACGGCCTTCTGCCCATCACCGACCTTAACCCCGCCAACATCGACCACTGTCCCCTGCGGATGAAAATCACGCGAAACCAGTTTGTACGGTTTGCTAACATGAATCACTTCACGCACGCCGGGGAGCTCACGAATCGCGGAATCCTCGACATAACCCTGATTATCGAGCACGCCAATGGCGGTCCGCATGCTGCCAGGAATTGGTTCAGCTCGCAGTCCCATAGCCTCTACGGTGTTTTTGACCGCCAGTATCTGTTCATCGGTTGCATGATGGTGCATGACAATAAGCATGTAAATTCTCCAGCAGTTACAGAGGGTTTCAGGGCGTAGGCAGATACCCGCGCTCATTCAGATACAGGGCAATTCTTTGCAGAGCTTCGTCAATTTCTTCGAGCGGGCTCGAGTATGAAAACCTTAAAAACCCTTCAGCGCCTTCACCAAAATCGATACCGGGGGTCAATGCGACTCCGGTCTTCTCCAGAATATCGAGCGACAAACGCATCGAGTCGCCATCAATATGTCGGGCATCGGCCAACACGTAGAAAGCACCTTTCGGCATAAATGGGATACCGAAGCCCAATTCACGCAACTGGCGGACCAACTGACGACGACGGAGGTCATAAAGGCGCCGCATCCGTTCAACATCAGCACTGCAATGTTGCAGGGCAGCCAATCCACCTATCTGAACAAAATGGTTGGCACAGATCATAAAATTTTGATGCAGGGCTTGCAAAGGACGGACACAACTCTTCGGTGAAATCAAAAAACCGAGCCGCCAACCCGTCATGGCATAGGATTTTGAAAAACCACCCAGCACAAAAGCATCCTGAGTATATTCGAGAATTGAATGCTCGTCCCCCTCATAGGTCAGTCCATGATAGATTTCATCTGAGATAATCGGAATTGGCAGCTGTGCCAACGACTCAAGTTCAGCGCCACTCAATACCGACCCGGCGGGATTTGAAGGTGAATTAATCAGCAGGCCACGAGTCCGGTCGCTGATAACAGTTTCGACCTCAGCGAACCGGGGCTGAAACCCGTTATCCGGATCTGTTCGCAGCAATACCGGGGTTCCCCCTGCAAAACGGACAAAGTTTGGATAACAGGAGTACCCGGGGTCGGGTAAAATCAGCTCGTCCCCTTCTTCAAGTAGCATCGAAAAGAGGAGCAACATCAATGGACTTGTCCCGTTACTGACCAAAACCTGTTCCGGCTCGATGCTGACAGCGTAACGCTGACGGTAGTGCTTGACGATTTCACCCCGCAACTCGGCAAGACCCAAAGAATGTGTATAGGAGGTGGCGCCATCCTCAAGTGCCTGACGTGTGGCGGCAACGACTGCTGGCGGGGTTGGGAAATCAGGTTCACCCAGACAAAGATAGATAACGTCTCGTCCGACAGCTTCGAGACTCTTTGCCTTCTCCATCACTTCCATTGCTAGAAAAGGCGAAACAACTTGTGCGCGACGACTAATTGGGATCTGCATCATTGCCCCTATGAAGATTCATCTTATTTCTCCGCTAATTTAGATCGGAAATTTCAAATTTCGATCAAACACTATATACAGCTTCAGCTTAATGGGCAGTGATAGACATTGCAACCGATTTCAACCCGTTGCAAATCCTCGCCAGCACAGGTATCTTGCTCTTTGAAGTATAAATTTTGGGAGAATTTAAGAGATGAAACCTGTTTTTTTCATATTTTTACTACTTATCCTTTCCAACGGACTACATGCCGAGCCACTGACTAAAGATCAACATCAGCAGGCCCAACGCCTGTTCATCGCCCTCGGTTGTAGAGCCTGCCATGATTTCAACAAAAGTGGTTCGAATCTGGCGAATTCTCTTGATCGCATTGGCCTGAAATTAAGTGAAGCTGAAATACTGCAAAAACTTCAACGACCACCCAGAAAACTGGACGCGGAGGATAAATTTATGCCCTCCTACCAAACCACTTCAATTGAACAGCTTAAGCTACTGAGCCGTTTTTTGGCCAATCGCAAATAACTCTGACTGCCTGAAAGAACCATTTCCATGACCCAACGTATGACCCTGATAACCTCAGCCTGTTATGTCCCCGAAGCCAGACTGGAAAAGATCGACGACCTGCAGGAACTCTTCAGCTACCCACAGCCCCTTAATCTCGAGATCGGCTGTGGTATCGGCGATTTTATCGCTCAACTCGCGAAGAGGCATCCAGAGCAGAATTTTATCGCCATCGACATCTTCAATCGGGGTTGTGATCAAACCAGCCGCCGCATAGACGATGCGGGCTTAACCAACGTGCGTGTTTTGCGTACAGAGGCTCGGTCACTGCTGTTACGCCACGTCAAACCCCAAAGCCTGCGAGCTATTTATATCAACTGCCCCGATCCCTGGCCGAAAAAACGCCATCGCAAGCGGCGTCTGGTCAATACCGATTTTCTTAAAATTAGCCTCTACTGCCTCGAAGAGGGGGGCAATTTCAACTTCAGCACCGATTTTGTCGACTACGGCATTGAGGTCAGTGAACTGTTACAGGTGGAGCCGGGCTTCGATAACTGTCATGATAGTGCCTATGTTCATGACTTGGGGGACTACCCTGTTTCCAAGTATATGCGGCGTTTTCTCGATCTGGGACAACCGATTTACTACTGTCACTTCAAGCGCCAACCGGGCTATACCGCTGCGCCACCACCGATGCCGGAGAAGGGTTTTCGCATGCGTTGGGTCAAGGAGAGCTGATGAACTGGAGTACCGGGGATCTTCCGGGGATTGGTGGCGGTTACAAGCTCTGCCCCGAAGACTTTTTTGTTGAGGAGCTCCCTCTTTACCCCTGCAGTGGCCAGGGTGAACACCTCTATCTGCTGATTGAAAAACGTGGACTGTCTACCCCCGAGATGCTGCGTCAGGTTGCTGCCAGCCTCAATTTATCAGCACGTGAAATTGGTTATGCCGGGCTCAAGGATGCCCAGGCGATCACGCGGCAGTGGATCTCTGTCCCGGCAAACTGCGCGCAACGTTTGGCACGCTTGGATCAACTTCAATGTCAGATTCTGGCGACCAACCGCCATGACAACAAGCTTCGTCTCGGCCACCTCGCGGGCAACCGTTTCCGCTTACTCATCCGCAAACCAGACCCGCAGGCCAAGCAAAAATCCGACCTGATCCTGCAGCGCTTTGAAAGACAGGGAGTGCCGAATCGCTTTGGTGAACAGCGCTACGGATTACTTGGCAATTCACACCTTCTCGGTAATTTTCTTCTGAATGGAAAATACACTGAATTTTGTCGGGAATTTATCGGCGACCCACTGCAAATTGAAAATTCTAAATGGCAGCATGCGGCACAACTCTTTCGTGCGGGGAACCTCTCCTCTGCCGCCCGCCAACTCCCGGCAAAGATGAGCAACGAAAAAAACTTGATCGAAATGATAACTAAAGGGAGGTCGCCTAAAGCAGCGGTTCTGGCCCTGCCTAAGCCGATGTTACGCCTCTATCTTTCAGCCTTGCAATCCTGGTTATTCGACCAGCTTCTCCAGCAGAGATTGCCAAACCTGGGATGCTTGCAAGCTGGTGATCTGGCAATCAAACATGCCAACGGCGCCTGCTTCCTGGTCGATGACCCGAAAAACGAACAGCCCCGCGCCGATCACTTTGAGATCAGCCCGACGGCACCACTCTTCGGTTCAAAAATCAAACTGGCAGAACAGGGTCCTGGTAACAACGAACGAGCATTACTTAAACAATTTGGATTACGGCCCGAGAACTGGAAAATAAGCGGCGGGCTGACGATGACTGGTGAAAGGCGCGCCCTGCGGGTGCCGATCAGCGCCATCACCACAACAGAGATTGGCAGCGACTTGCAAGTCGAATTTTGTCTGCCGCGCGGCAGTTACGCGACCAGTGTCCTGAATGAACTCATCAAGAAAACTCCAGCAAAGATTCCACCTCTACCAGCTCCCGAATCGAATTGACCAATACCTACTGATACTACTTTTTAGAAATTTGAAGTCTGTCGGGCCATACTTTATCGATCACTAAAACGAGAGAACTTCTAACCCAAAAAACTCGACCCTGTCAGGGAATAAAGTTGATATCTAAAAGAAATGTTACGCACCTGAAACGCCGCGATACGCTAGGTATTGTAAAACAAATTATGCATTAGGCTTATTTTCTCAGATATCATAACTTGAAAGTTTTGAGACGAACCGCTTGATGATGATTGTGCTAGTAGTCCTAAGGCAATGCAGGACGGCAGGATGGGACAACTAATAAGAACGGCCCTACTAGACTTTCAGGTGGGCCGTTCTTTGTATTGCAGATGGTCATTCATAAGACTGCCAACCTTTTTAGAAGGTTGGACAGATTTATGGGAATTATAGATTCCGCCCCGCCACCTTTCTTTATTATGACTTTTCCCTGTTGTAGATCACTGGCATCTGACCCTTCCACATATCCCAAGTTTCAGCATCGGTGATCAAGTCCGCCATGAAATGGCCAACGTTAATGCGGCTGACCTTGCCTGCGTCAAAGATCGCACTTCGAGTTGGTGAAGGGTGTACTTCATATTTGGTAACCTCGCTTTCATCAATCAAACCGTCAGGGCGCACTGCGACCCATTCGATCACGCCATCTTTTTGGCTAACCTGAGTCCGCAGATAATCCGCAGCCTGTTCGTTGTCCACGTGCGGTGGCAGTATCAGGCGGAGAAGACCGATGACACACTTCTGGGCAAATGAAATTGGTTCAATAAGATCTCGGTTGCTGTTACCTGTGGTGTTCATGAGCACAAATTTGACTGGCTTTGCTGGTTTGTTTTCCTTGATGGCACCGCATAATCGGCGGATGGCCTCAGTCACAAGCCTACGCGGTTGGCCATAAATCCCCTTCAAGTTCAGATTATGTCCCAGGCAGGAAGCAACCGCATCGCAGCCGTTGGCCTGTTGGGTTAACTCGGCATCGCTAAAATCCAGAACGCTGGCGTGGGTTATTGATAAGTTTTCATGGTTCTTAACGTTTGCGGGGACACTGTCTGGTGACCGCACAATGATTTTAACGCTATGCCCGCGATTTAGCAGATGCTCAACAAGCAGTCTACCGGTTGCCCCACTGGCTCCAACCACAAGGATGGTCATCTTTTTACTCCTATAGAAAATTCTGGCAATGCTGTCTCAAGGTCGTTGCGTTGACGTTGGATGTCTCGACAGTTCTGTTGATCACAACAGCCATTTGTGAATTTTATTCTATCTACATTTTTCTCATGCACGGATGGAACGGTTGCGATCAATCCAGTAGCCCCAAACGACAAACAGCCATTGCAGGTGACCTGCCCAGGCGATAGCAACAGTGCTAGGTGGCGGCGGACCAAACACATTCCCCACATAAAGCAGAACCAGAAATACCACAAGGGTCCAGAAGGCATAGCTTCCGGTTCTATTTTTTGCGCGGGTGGTTCGAAGATAAAAAAAGACACCAACCCCAAAAATCAATCCTTCGAGGATAAGAGAACCGCTCAGAGAATTCCATAAACCTAAACCCAGTAGTGGAGAGTCACCCGGATATAAGGGTAAGTCCGGTCGGTGGACGATGAGATCAAGCATCCAATGGCTGATAACACAGACGCCAAGAATAGTCGCCCCCTTTACATCTTTGCGGACCAACCAATAACCAATGGCAAAAAGAAGGCCCCAGAGACAAACGAGAAGCAGGCTGTGGGAGATGGGATAACTGACAAAATCTAGAGGCGTGACCAGCGTTATGCCCGGCGTAATTTCGACATATTCAAGACCAATAAGTAGCAAAGTTGGCCAGAGAAGATCTATAAATTGAGCTGCAAGAAACAGGGTGCCGAGGGAGATCTTTGGCCTGAGCGCTTTGGCTCCAAATCCGACACCAAAATGACCAATGAACATAATAGTCCCTCTAGTTAAAACGATTCGTGATTATATTAGACTAAAAAGGTCTTTGTTGGACACCCCTCTCTACGGATCGTTTTTCTAGAGTGATTTACATATCCTGATAAACACTAAAAACCTCCGATCAGTTGACCGAGGGTTTTTAATGTCTGATTGATGGTGCAAAGCAAGAATGGCCATCCCTAATTTGCAAGGTGCTATTTATCATGCCTGAGTAACCATACCTCAGCGTGAAGAAACAGTTACTAACCAACCATGATTTCGATCTCAAAACTCCGTGGATTCAACTCGCTAGTGCAACGGGTGGGTTGATTCCACGTGTTATAATTACGCCATCGTGCTGCGGGAGTTCCTGCGGGCCAGCAACCCCACTTCGCTGCCTGCCTCTTCTTGAAAAGCATGCGACAATTCAGCTTTCACTAATTGATGGGCCTCTATGCTGCTATTGATCACCTACATCCTGATTGCCCTGGTTTTCTCCTTTTTCTGTTCCATCGCCGAGGCGGTAATATTGAGTGTCACCACCGCCCATATCGCCCTACTGGAAAAAGACGGGAAAAGCTCGGGCAAGCTGCTGCGCAAGCTGAAAGCCGACATTAACAAACCGCTGGCGGCAATCCTGACCCTGAACACCATCGCCCACACGGTCGGGGCAGCGGGAGCCGGAGCGCAGGCGGCGAAGGTCTTCGGTAGCACCTACGTAGGGTTCGCTTCGGCAATTCTGACCCTGTTGATTCTGGTTTTCTCCGAGATCATCCCGAAAACCCTCGGCGCACATTACTGGCGGCAACTGGCACCGCAGACCGCTTTTGCGCTGAAAGGGCTGGTCTGGTTCCTCTACCCCTTTGTCAAACTCTCCGAGCTGCTCACCAAGGGGTTGATCCATGGCCCGACCCTGACCGGTTTCAGCCGCAGAGAATTTGTCGCCATGGCTGAAGTGAGTGTCAAAGAGGGGCAGTTGGATGAGCAGGAATCGAAGATCCTGAAAAACCTGTTGCGGCTGCGTAAAACCGAGATTGCCAATGCGATGACACCGCGCACGGTGGTTTTCTCGCTGCCGGAAGAGCTGCGCGTCGAAGAGTTCTTTCACAAGTATGAGCAGGTGCGCTTTTCGCGGATTCCGATCTATGCTGAAAACCAGGACCAGGTCACCGGGTTTGTCCTGCGCGACGACCTGCTCCTTGCGCAGGCCCGCGGTAATACCGACAGCCCGTTAAAGAAGTACTGCCGCTCACTGCCTGCGCTGCTGGCAAGCATGTCACTGTCGCAGGCGTTTGACGAATTCATGCGACTGCGGGCGCATATCATGCTGGTGGTCGATGAGTATGGCGGACTCAAGGGACTGCTGACTCTGGAGGATCTGCTGGAGACCCTGCTGGGACTGGAAATTGTCGACGAAGGGGATGAAGAGGTCGATATGCAGCAACTGGCCCGCCGCCTGTGGCGACGCCGGGCGAAAAAGATGGATCTGAATATCGATGAACTTAAGAAGCCCTGAACTCAGGACATCAACAAAGATATTTTTATGAAAAAGTTCGGCCATTTGCATTGTTTAATTTCTCCATAGCGGTGGGTGTCTTGATAGTTGTCGCCTCAGTTCTTAAAACTCCTGCATTCTGAGCCAGACAGTTAGTTCTAGCGATTTACCTTAGAATAAACTCTGCACTGAAACCTTTTGCAGAGGAGGTCATCATGGGAATGAGAGTTGGATATGCGCGAGTCAATAGTCTAGGGCAGAGGCTAGATGTGCAACTGGATAAACTTGCAGATTGCGATCGAGTCTTTTATGAAAAAGCGTCCGCAGGTTCAAAAAAGCTTCGGATAGAATTACAGAAGGCGCTAGATTTTATTCGAGATGAAGATGTCTTTGTTGTTACCAAACTGGATCGCCTTGCCCGGTCAGTTGTCGATCTTTCAATTATCGTTCAGCGACTAGAAGAGAAGAATGTTGACCTGATCGTACTTGATCAAGGCATCGATACGACAACAATCTATGGCCGACTACAGTTTAATATCCTGGCATCAATCGGTGAATTTGAGCGTGGTCTGATTCGAGAGCGATCACGCGAGGGTCGAGAAAAAACTATGCCAGAGGTGTACAATTTGGTGCAAAGCCTAAACTGAGCAAAGAAGAAATTTGTCAGCTTGTTAGAGATTTTGAAGCTCCAGGGTGTATCAAAGTTGAGATAGCCGAGCACTATGGACTTAGTAGGTCTTCGGTCTATCAGCTCCACAGAGAACATTGCAGCAGTTTGTGCTAAATACAGCGTAATACAGGAAGAGCCCACGATATGGTAACCGTGGGCTCTTCGCGTGTTATTGATGGTGATTTATCGGATAATCAGCCTCTGCCAAAAGTCCTTTAGATATACACGAACCCTTGTGTCAGGATATTTGATAAACGGACTGACAGGATTTACTACGTGAGGCCGGAAAGTCTCCATAACTTACGAAAAACGGGATGAGGTAAAACTTGACATCAGACAACATGCAACAATATATATAGATAAATTTAAACTGTCTAGGAGATGACGATGACACGGAAAACTATCAGCCTGTTGCTAGCGGCGTTGTTGAGCTGCCTTATTGTTCAAAATACTGTTGCGCAAGTGGTCAGTGAACCGGAAATTTCCGGTAAGATCGTTGACGGCCTGCGCGTTCTGACGATTGTGCCAGGACAATCAAATAATTTTGTTATCTATCGCGGTGACTACATCCAGCCATCACTTGGTGGGCTGAGTCGCTTTGCCCTTGTGATCCCCGAGCTGAAGATTGAAAAGACCTTTCCGGCCGTAGAGGGAGAACGGGCATACATTAAGATGAAAAAGCCCGGCAGCTATGACTTCACAGCTGGAATGGTCAGCGGTACCATCAAGGTGATCGAATACACGGCAGCATCCTACACCGAGTTGTCCGCGGAGCAGGCGGATAGGATTTTACAGAATACCAACCCTTTGATTTTGGACGTCAGAACCCAGGGAGAGTTCCGGCAAGGCTATATTGAGGGGGCAAATTTGCTGCCGGTGCAGATGCTACAGCAGAATATTCAGAAATTGGAAAACTACAAAAATCAGGACATTTTGATCTACTGTGCCACCGGCAATCGTAGTACCGTTGCCTCGCGTTTGTTAATTGAAGGTGGATTCAAGAAGATCTACAACCTGCGTTACGGGATTTCTGACTGGGCAAAGCGCGGCTATTCAGTTGTCCGATAGCTAATTCTTTAATCCGTTGGCCTTCAGTCTGAAAACTGACTTCATTTTCTTTGCGCGCAATGAAGGGAAAGGTCTCAACTTCAACAGTTTTGTCATTTGTTGAGACCTGTCCCCTATATCCCTTCCAAATTTACTAAATTTTGCCAACGTCCGGATTATCAATAATGGTTGAAAAAATTAGGTTATTGGAAAGTGGCAAAAATCAAAATATGATCGATTCTCCTGAAAAACTTTAACTGAAAGCATTGTACATATGAAGACATGGGGAACACTTCTAATAACCATCGCATTTGTAGTTATCTTCTCTATCATCTCTGTGAGTATGTGGGGAGAAAAAGAGGAAATTATTGCTGATGATATTCAGCTTAGAGCAACGGCAGAAATGACGGTTGCTGAATTTGGTCAAATAAACTCTCTCTCCAAGCCTCTTCTAAAAGAAGTTTTCAACCTAGAATCACCAGATCAAATGCAGGAGTTGATTGCCGCTTTCGGCATGTCGCTTGAACAGATAACGATCAAAGTAAACAAGAAAAATGCGCTAGCAACTGAGGATGCCACGAAGAACTGGCTCAAAATCCCGTTGAAGTTTGCACTCTGGTTTTTGTTCATGATTGTCTGCTTCGTGCTGCTGTTGAAAAAAATGATTACTAAAAAAACCAGATTCGTTCTCTATGGGATGGGATTTATCATTTTTGGAGTTGTTTTGGGGGCAGATCCCAGCCCGATGGGGACAGTCAAAGATGCCATTGTCCTTTACGCTTCCAAAGGAGTCATCTTTGGGCCGCGGATGATGGCTTTTTCCATCTTCATACTAACGGTTATTCTAGCAAACAAATTTATCTGTTCTTGGGGGTGCCAACTCGGGACTCTCCAAGATTTTATCTTCAGACTAAATCGTAACAACAAAGATACAGAGCGGGGTAGCCTGCCACAGTTTAAAATTCCTTTCGTGATAAGTAATAGTATCCGTGTTTTGTTTCTTATCACACTTGTCTGGGTCGCTTTTGTTTGGGCATACGACATCACTCACGAAATTGATCCATTCAAAATTTTTAAGCCAATGAAAATTAGTGTTATCGGGTGGATATTTATTTTGGGGTCATTGGTTTTAAGCCTTTATACCTATCGCCCTTGGTGTCAACTCTTTTGTCCTTTCGGGCTCACCGGCTGGCTTTTTGAGAAGCTCAGCCTTTACAGAATTAAAGTTGATTACGATAAATGTATTTCCTGTCATGCCTGCAGTAAGGCATGTCCCAGCCCGGTTATGGAGGCGATTCTTAAAAGAAACAAAATTGTAATACCGGACTGCTTTTCCTGTGGTAACTGCATAGAATCATGCCCTGCAGATGCTGTTACATTCGCTTTCGGGAAAAGGGAAAAGCCCCCTGTTGGTAAGTTTAAGGACTAACCATATGGATCTAGTGCATTGCATGATTCAGGATTTAACATTTGAAGAGTCGCTTACACTGTTTCCTCCTGTCTTTCAACAGTAGTAAGTTTTGACCGAGACAAGCGTCTTGGATTTTGTGTCACATTGTTTTCAGAGCCTAAAATCAGAGCGGATCTAACATTCCTGAATACCCTGCAAAGCAAGAACAGCCATCCCATTTCTGAGGTGGCTGTTTCACATCTGGCTTATCGAGAGCCCTGATACACCCACGAACCCGGGTGGGACGTATCTCTTAATTCGTCAACTGGTAAGTGGTTTCGGCAAATCTCTCTTGCCTAAAGAGTTTTGAGACCAGGGTCAGAGAGAATCAAAATCAACTTAATTCACTAACAGAGCTAAAAAACTATGGCCACCCGGTAATCAGGTGGCCACAACTCAATCCATGCTTCATTTTTATATTTCTCTTGAACTAAATCTACGCCCTGGCAAACGGGCTCGGATTACAAACATTTTTAGATTGTTTGGCAACGGCATTGCAATTCAGACAGATATGACCGGGGTCACTCATCAAGGCCGACACTTCCTCATCTCGACCCTGTTTCCGCAATTGGCAGATATGCTGGTGATGTTCTGCGGGATCTTTACATTCGTCTTTCACAATTTCTGACATACAACCTCCGAGTTATGGGCCATTATTGGATGACTAATTATAGCACTTCCTTAAGCTCAGGATTACTCTGTCTTTGGATGGTCCCCGTGATTCAGTACTTAAATATTTTAACCTCAAATTCTATTCGATTCGCCCGATCAAGACTTCACGGGGTTTACCACTACCATCAGAGGGCCCGACGATCCCCTCGGACTCCATTTTCTCGATCATCCGCGCGGCACGGTTATAGCCGACCCGCAGGCGGCGCTGCAGCATCGAAATCGAGGCCTGCCGCGATTCAGAAACGATCTGCATCGCCGTATCCCAATGCTCATCGTAGCCTTCATCATCTTCACCAGCGGCATTTTTGGCTTCTGGCGGTGCGGTCAGAATCGATTTATCATATTCAGGACGACCCTGTTTGGTCAGAAATTCAACAACCCGCTGCACCTCAAGCTCTGAGACAAAAGCCCCATGAACCCGCTGCAGATAACCAACTCCAGGTGGCAAGAAGAGCATATCACCCATCCCGAGCAGTGCCTCGGCACCCATCGAGTCAAGAATGGTGCGTGAATCGATCCGCGAGAAAACCTTGAAGGAGATCCGCGTCGGGAAGTTAGCCTTGATCAGACCCGTAATGACATCGACACTCGGCCGCTGGGTGGCGAGAATCAGGTGGATACCGGCGGCGCGCGCCATCTGCGCGAGGCGCGCGATCGACTCTTCGATATCTCGTCCGGCAACCATCATCAGGTCGGCCAGCTCATCGACGATAATAACGATATGCGGGATATGACCGTGTTCCAGTTCTTCCTCAGGCTCGGGCACCGGTGGTAATTCTGCTTCTGCCTCGAGCATATCTTCAGCCGTCAGGATAATCGTATCCTCAAGTTCCGCCAGCGCTGCGGCAGCATCGGCGTCTTTCGATTCCTTAACCAGCTTGCGGTTATATCCATCAATATTACGCACACCTTTGTCGGCCATCAATTGATAGCGCCGCTCCATTTCACGGACAGCCCAAGCCAGCGCCAGATTAGCTTTTTTGGGTTCAGTTACGACCGGCAACAGCAGGTGGGGTATCCCCTCATAGATCGACAGCTCCAGCATTTTGGGGTCGATCATGATCAGGCGCACGTCCTCGGGAGTCGCCCTGTAGAGCAGCGAAAGGATCATCGTATTGATCGAAACCGACTTTCCGCTGCCGGTCGATCCGGCGACCAGAAGGTGCGGCATCTTGGCCAGATCGGAGACCACGGTCTGACCAAAGATATCGACTCCGAGAGCCATCGGCAGTTTGCCGCCGGTGCGCTGAAAATCTGTTGACTCGATAATCTCTTTTAAATAGACGATCTGGCGTTGCTTATTGGGAATCTCAATACCGACTACGCCACGACCAGGAATCGGCGCGACGATCCGGATCGAAACCGCTTGCATCGCCATCGCCAGATCATCCTGCAGGTTGGAAATCTTATTAACCTTGATACCGGCGGCTGGAGCGAACTCATACATGGTGACGACCGGGCCCGGTTTGACCTCGACAATTTCTCCCTCAACACCAAAATCGAGTAATTTCTGCTCCAGCATCCGAGCTGCCATCGTCAGGCTGTCGCGATCGACCGGTGCTGCAAGCTCACCATCATGGTCTAGCAACGAAACCGGGGGCTGATGATAAGTCCCGTCGGCTTCAAGGAAAGAGAATGCAACCTGATTATCCTCGTCTTTCGTTTTTTTCCTGGTTGTTTTCCCAGGCTTACGTGGAGCAGGCAAGGATTTTGGCTCCTGCGGCAAAAGTACCGCAGTGTGGATTTCCGGTTCGCGCTTTATCGCCTTTTCAGTGCGAGCCATACGCTTTTCGCGACGCATTTCAAGACGCCGGCCGAACCGCTCCAGAATGCCATCGATAAAGAGGACCAGGCTGAAGCGGGTCGAAATAATAAGTGCGACCAGAAAAAAGACGGTCAGGACGACTGCGGCACCACTCAAATTGAGATAACTCGATAAAAGTCGCACCAGAACACGCCCAACAGCACCTCCAGCCTCGCCAATCCGACTGTCCAGGAGTTCGACATGCTGCAGCTTGAGCGCCAACAATCCGGCCAGAGAAATCTGTAACATCAGAAAGGCTCCGGCTCTCTGCCAGTGCAGATGAACCTCGCGAAACTTTAGCCAGCGCCAGGCTAAATTCAGGCAAGCCAACGGAAAGAGCAGTGCCGTCAGACCAAAAATTTGATAGAGAAGATCTGCAAAATGAGCCCCGAAAACTCCACCAAAATTTTGGATATCGGCCGGGTGCAGACTATTATTGAATGAGGGGTCAGAATTGCTATAGGAACCAAGACAGAGCAGCAGAAACAAGCCTGTGGCCAACCAGATCAGGCCGAGGATCTCCTTACGCATACGACTCTCAGTCGGAATTTCGGGAGCTTGCTTATTCATCAAATATCCTTGTCCATCAACTTAACTTACAGAAACGAGGTGGCCACAATGACACGACCAAATAACAAACAGTAGGAGTGCAAAGCTGCCGGTCCAAATCTATCCCTAAAGCTCAAGAACCAGCGGCAGAATCAACGGCCGCCGAGCAAGATTGCGATTAAACAGGCGACGTAAAGTCTTGCGAACATTGACACGCAACTCTTCCCAGTCTGTGACGGCCGCCAGGCTTTGTTCTGTCAGTAGATCACGCAGTTGCTGGCGGGCTTCTTCGAGAAGTTGCTCACTGACCTGTTCCTCCTCGGGGATAAAGCCACGCGTAAACAGTTCTGGGCCGTAAACAACCTCGCCGGTACTCTGGTTAATCGCCAACATGGCAATAACCAAACCATGATTGGCCAGATGACGGCGATCACGCAATTCCATTTTCCCGACATCACCGACCCCTTTGCCATCAACAAAGACCCGACCCTTTTCGAATGTTTCACCCAATTCGAGTCCGGCAGCGCTGACCGATAATGACTGACCATTTTCAAGAACCATCGTGTTCTGCGGAGCCATTCCCAGTTCGATTGCCAACTGACGATGTTTAACCAGATGCCGATACTCCCCATGGACCGGCACGAAATAACGGGGCCGCACCAGATTGTGGACCAGCTTCAATTCTTCACAGCTGGCATGTCCAGAGACATGTATTTCACTGGTTTTCTCATAAAAGACTTCAGCACCCCGGCGATAAAGTTTGTTGATCAGGTCAGAAATCGCCTTTTCATTTCCGGGAATAAACTTAGAGGAGAGGATGACGCTATCTCCCTCTACAAGTTCAATCTGCTTATGATCCCCCAGCGCGATTCGCATCAGAGAGCTGAGCGGTTCACCCTGACTACCGGTCGTGAGAATCAGCACCTTTTCTGGCGGCATATCACGCATATCGCGCAGATTGATAAACTGTTCATCGTTCGCCCGCAGATAACCAAGCTGGCGGGCGATAGCGATGTTCGATACCATACTGCGTCCATTAACAAAGATCTTACGGTCGTGCGCAACTGCGGCATCGAACACCTGCTGAATACGATGGATATTTGAAGAGAAGGTCGAAACGATAACCCGTTGATGGCAAGTCGGAAAGATCTCGGCAAAGGCCTTGCCAACAGTCGCTTCAGAAAGGGTATAACCGCCATTTTCAACATTGGTCGAATCGGCCAGCAGCAACAAAACCCCCTCTTCACCCCATTCAGCCAGTCGCGCCAAGTCGGTTTTCTCTCCATCTACCGGAGTCTGGTCGATCTTGAAATCGCCGGTGTGCACCACTGTTCCGGCCGGGGTTCGAATCGCGTAGCCGACGCCATCAACGATCGAATGGGCGGCGCGAAATGGCTCGACGCTAAATGGGGCAAGCTCAACAGTTTGACGTGGAACGACGGTTTCGAGTTCAACCTCAGACTCTAAATCATGCTCCTTGAGTTTGTTATGGAGCAGGCCAAGGGTCAGTCGGGTCCCGTAGATCTTGGGACAACCAAGCTTATGCCAGAGAAAAGGGATGGCACCGATGTGGTCCTCATGACCATGTGTCAAAACCAACCCGACGATATCGCAGGCCCGCTCTTCAAGCATCTTGACATCAGGTAAAACCAGATCGACCCCTAACATGTAGGCCTCTGGAAACATAAGGCCGCAATCGATCAGCAGGATCTTCCCTTCTGTTTCAAGAGCCATCATGTTCAGGCCTATTTCACCCAGCCCTCCCAGGGGCATCAGACGTACGACTGATTCAGGTGACTG
>JAJRRT010000083.1 GCA_024279255.1 Deltaproteobacteria bacterium
ACTGTCGAAGGTATAATCCCAGACATGCTCTGCAATCATTGTCCGAGTAAGAACCTGATTCGGGCTACGCATAAAGTATTCAAGTAACGCATATTCCTTGGCCGTCAGATCGATCTCTTTCCCTTCGCGCCAAACCTTGTGCGTCACCGGGTCAAGTCTCATTTCACCGAAATAAAGTTCAGCACCACGATCCTGAGAACCGCGACGGATCAAGGCACGTACCCGAGCAACCAGTTCTGCAAAGGCAAACGGTTTCGTCAGATAATCATCACTCCCGATATCGAGACCCGAGACGATGTCATCGACAGTATCCCTGGCAGTCAGACAGAGGATCGGTGTTTTGACCTGTTTGGAGCGCAGTTCCCGGATAGCGGTCAGGCCATCTTTCTTGGGCAACATGACATCCATAAGAATCAGGTCATATGCGGTATTCTCTGCCATATAGACCCCTTCTTCACCGTCATACGCAACATCGACTCCAAATTCTTCTTCTTCCAGTCCTCGCTTAATAAAGCTGGCAACCTTCTTTTCATCTTCTACAACTAAAATTCGCATAGCTCTAACTCCTGTGGGGATGATCTGGAGAGATTACCAACTGATCCAGACCATCAGATTCGGTTAAGTTTCAGTTTATGTAGAATTTCGTTTGCAGTCTCTTCAATCGCTTTTGTAGAAACATCAATAATTGTCCAGCGTTGCTTGCGAAAAAGTCTCCGCGCTGCCCGAATTTCTTCTTCGATTCGCTCATAATCAGCATATTCAGTACGTGGATTTTGCCCCATATTTACCAACCGCGCGGCACGCATCTCATGCAACCGCTGTGGTTCTATAATCAAACCCGCGACTCTGGACGGATCAACCTTAAGCAACTCTGGTGGAGGGTCGATGCCTGCAACAATCGGTACGTTGGCAACCTTCCACCCTCGATGCGCAAGATAGATCGAAACCGGTGTCTTGCTCGATCGCGACACCCCCGCTAAAACAATATCCGCCTTGTGCAGGTTTCGACACTCCTGCCCATCATCGTGCTTAACCGTAAACTCAACCGCGTCGATTCGACGAAAATACTCCTCGTCCATCCCGTGCAGCAATCCAGGCATCTCCTGCGGAGAATGGCCTAACTGCTCGGCGAGTCGCCGTAACAGTGGAGTCAACAAATCATGGCACGCCAGTCCAAGAGCATCACATTCCTCGTAGGCCATTTGAGCCAATTCACTGTTGACCAAAGTAAAAACAACCAGCGCCTGAGATGCCAGTGCCTGATCAAGAATCTCGTAAATCTGATTTTTACTGCGCACATTGCTAAATCGTCGCAGAACAGCAGGCTTTTCATGGAATTGGCTCAAAGCGGCCTGAACCATACTTTCGGCCGTTTCACCCGTTGAATCAGAAAGTAGAAAAACCTCCCAGGGCGAAACCATAAGCAATCCTCATGAAAGAACTGTATTACTCTAGCAGAGAGAAACCGCCTTCGCAAGCAATCCTAATAATTTATTAATGATTAAAACTGAACCAGCAACAACCATATAGTGCATTTTTTAACGCAAACACTATCCTGTTCTCATTGGCCGGACCTCAGAATTGAGCCAGAAAACCTGCTTGTTGTCAACCATCAATCTCAAGTTTTTCTCATTTTCAAAAAAGAAAAAGCAATGCGCCTGTCAATAACTGGCAGAAAACTATCCCGTAAACCTCAACCTCTAATCTAGAGTTGCCTTTAACTCCCCCCGAGTGATATTAAAAAGCCATGAAAAATGACGAATGGATTCTTCTCGAAATTACAGTCCCCGCTCCAGCAGTTGACCTTGTTTGCGATGAACTCTCGGGTTTAGGTTGCGCTGGAACACTGGTCGAAAAACGTGAGCTGGACACATTCACTGTCCCAGACGATGAATTTGACCCTAAGGCTGATTTGCAATTACAGGCTTACTTCCCAGCAGAATCGGATTTACCACAACTTCAGATTCAAATTGAGCAGATCCTCGAAAGTTTCCGCCCTATTTTTCCGGGGCGTAATTTTCAGCTTGGAGCAAAGCAACAAGTTCGTCAGGAGGATTGGGCCGATGGCTGGAAACAGCACTTTACAACGATGCGGATCGGCCAGCGACTGATCATCAGACCAAGCTGGGAAAACTACATTCCAAGCCCGAATGAGAAGGTGCTCGAACTCGACCCAGGCATGGCATTTGGTACCGGCAGCCATGGCACCACCCTGCTCTGCCTTGAGGCCATTGTTGAACTCTTTGATCGTGGAGAGGCACCGCGAAGCTTGCTTGATGTCGGCACAGGGTCTGGCATCCTTGCGATGGCCGCTGCCGCACTTGGATCAAAAAATATTCTAGCCTGCGACATCGATCCCCTCGCCTGCGAAGTCGCAACAGAAAACTGTCGCAAAAACAATCTAGCTCAAGCGATCCAGATCACAAGCGATCCGCTTGAACAGCTTCCCGGCTGCTACGATGTCGTCGTCGCCAATATCCTGGCCGAAGAGAATCTTCGTCTGGCCGACCAGTTGGTTGCTCACTTGGCTCCCGGTGGTTACCTTTTCCTCTCAGGAATACTCAAGGAAAAGGAGGATATGGTTTGTAACGGTTTCGCGCACCAACCTCTCGACCTGCTGAATATCACCCAGCAGGATGAATGGATCTGTCTCATTTGGCGGCGCCGCTGAACATGCGACGTTTCTATGCCCCGAACTTTCCGGAGACTATTGGCTCAATAATCGAGCTCCCTGCCGACATCATACGCCACCAGTCAACGGTATTGCGCCAACAGCACGGAAGCCGCTTTGAACTTTTCGATGGCAATGGCTCAGTGGCGGTCTGCGTCCTGGAGCCCGGCGGCAAAATGGCACGCGTCGAGAAGCTCTCTCAGCTTGACCCGCCTTTGCTACAAATAGAACTGATACAAGGGCTAGCTAAGGGCGAGAAGTTGGATATGATCTTACAAAAAGGCACCGAGCTCGGGTTGTCGCGATTTGTTCTCACCCCAAGCGAGCGCACAATTGTCAAGATTTCAGAATCCAAGAAAATATCCCGCATCGAGCGCTGGCAGAAGATTCTTCTTGAGGCTTGTCGACAATGCGGCCAACCCTTTGCCCCTGAAATCAAAATCAGCGATAATCTGAACGCCGCACTAGAGAGTGCAACAGGAGAACTCAAGCTAATGCTTTGGGAGGAGGCCAGTGACCCGCTCCCCCAACTTCTGCCTGACAAGCCACCCTCATCAATTAGTCTGCTCGTCGGCCCTGAAGGCGGGTTTTCCGCTGCAGAAGCGACTCAGGCACTATCCGCTGGCTTTAAGCTGGTACGCCTCGGCCCAAGAATTTTACGTACCGAAACCGCCGGACTTGCCATCCTGTCGATTTTACAATATATTTATGGAGATTTTGTCTCAAATGTGAGCGGATCTTCATCCAGAAAAAAGGGGAAGGACTTGTCATGAAATGTCCAAAGTGCGGATATAACAGCTTCGATTATCTCGATAGCTGCAAGAAATGCAGTAAGGACCTGACCGAGCACAAGGCCCGCTTCAACATTCAAAGCATCCTGCTCTCTGAGATGCCAACAGAAACCGTATCAACCAGCACCGAAGAAATTGTAGCAACGGCAACCGCTGCTGTTGCTATTGACGATTTTGGCGGTGGCGGCGCAGCCGATGTTGATGATTTCGGCTTCGACTTCATGGGAGACAGCGACGACGACGAGAATCTCGCCTTCGATGAACTCTTTGAAGAAGTCTCTTCAGAGGATGACATCGAAGAGGCTCTCCCCTCCCCTGAAGCAGAGGCAGAACCCGTCCCCCTCGATCAGCAACTAGCTGACGAAAATATTTCCGTCAAAAAAGAAACCGTCACTGACGACTTCTCCTTTGACGAAACAGAACCGGACCTTCCTGCAACTAAACCGGCTAAAACCACCTCAGATAGCCCGGCTGAATTCGGATTTGATGCCGATGATGATCCTGCGGCTGATATCTTCGCCGAAACTGAAGAGGATTTTTCCCTCGACGGAATTGATTTTGAGAATCCCGACAAAAACTAAAAGATCTCATCGAGAATGACCCCAATACAAAAGGGTGCCACTGCAAACATGCAATGGCACCCTTTTGCTATCAAGCATCCCAGACAATGTCAGCCCATCCGCAAACGGATAAAACTGGTCCGGTCGGCCGCCTTTAAAAATTCGTTCTCCTGCAACTCTTCCCCAAGCGTAGAGACTGGTCGCACTCCATAATCGTGCCCCGGATATACGTTAAGGTTTTTCTCTAACTTTTTGAGCCGTTGCAGGCTGTCATACAACAGATCAACATCACTCCCCGGCAGATCGGCCCGCCCACAGCGCCCAACAAACAGAGTATCTCCAGTAATCATCCCCGCTCCAGTCTGCAATACAACCGACCCCGGCGTGTGTCCTGGCGTATGCATCACTCGAATAGAGCTTTCTCCAACAGGCACCTCAGTCCCTTCGAGCAATTGCTGATCAGCATCTGGCAAGTCGAGTGGATGCCCCCAATGCGGCACACTGGCCGCAGCCAGAATTTCACCATTACCCGCAATATGATCATGATGGCCATGGGTATTGAGCAGGCCGACAATTTCAAGCTGATTTTCATGGGCCGCTCCGAGCACAGCCTGAGGCGCTAAAGACGGGTCAACCACCACCGCCTTACGCGTCTGTGCGCAGAACACAAGATAGGCAAAGTTATCCATCTGCCCGGCTTCTATCTGCAACACCTCCAGCGCTACCACGCTTGCGGCTCCTCATGACCAATGCGACAAATCTCACCTTCAATAATCTTGAATCTGTCTCCAGTTGCCTTGACAAGCCACTCATCCCCTTCGTCTGGGGGTTGCGGAAATTCGCGGCTCCCCAAAAACAGATCACCACCTTCGATCATGCCCCACCATTCGAGAGCTCCGGTTTGCCAAATTTTTGTTTTCAGATTGTAAGCCATTCGCTAAATTCTCCCTTTCATCCTTGCGCCATTGCTTTGCAGTTGTCGCAGAACGCAACACCCGTTTATAATAGCAGAGGATTTTCACTCACGACAACACTCAAGGAGCCTTGTCCATGCGATTTACAAAAATGCACGGCGCTGGTAACGATTATGTCTATATCGATGGATTCAAGGAGCAGATAACTCATCCGGCTCAACTTGCGATCGCTGTCAGCGACCGTCATTTTGGCATTGGCTCAGATGGACTGATTCTGATCCTGCCATCAGACAAGGCCGACCTGCGAATGCAGATGTTCAACGCCGATGGCTCAGAAGCCGAAATGTGTGGCAATGGTATCCGCTGCGTCTCCAAGTATGCCTGGGACCATGGTTTAGTCGATCGACTCGAAATACGGATAGAAACCGCCGCCGGACTCATGCCGGTGCAAATGTTCTGTGACGGCAACAACCAAGTTGTAAAAGTTCGCGTCAATATGGGGCAGCCGCGCCTACGCCGCGGTGATCTGCCAATGACTGGTGACCCAAACGCTGAGGCACTGGAAATTACTCTGCAAGCGGGCAGTCAAACCTTCAAAGCCTGGTGCCTGTCAATGGGTAACCCTCACTGCGTTATTTTCGTCGATGACTGCGAAAATTTTCCGGTCACCGAGATAGGACCACTGATTGAAAACCATCCACTCTTCCCACAGCGTACAAATGTTGAATTTGTCAGCATCATCTCTGATTGTGAACTGCGCCAACGCACCTGGGAGCGGGGTGCCGGGGAAACCCTGGCCTGTGGCACCGGCGCCTCAGCCGTAACCGTGGCCGCTGCTTTGAGCGGACGGACCGGACGAAAAATCACAAATCGACTGAGTGGCGGCCTGCTTGAACTCGAATGGGCAGAAGATAACTGTATTTACCTGACCGGCCCGGCAGCCGAGGTCTTCAGTGGCAACTACCCGTCGGAGTCGACATGAAAGCCTTACTCTTCGACCTCGACAACACCCTCTACCCGGCAGAGAAAAACCTGTTTGCCCTGATTGACGTACGCATCAACCGCTATATGCAAGAAGTGGTCGGCATCGCCGAGGAGCAGGTCGACACATTGCGGCGCCAGTACTGGCAAGAGTACGGAGCAACCCTGCAGGGGTTAATCCGTCATTACAGTACCGATGCCGAAGAATATCTAGAATATGTTCATCGCTTCGATATCGGCCAACGTCTCACGCCTGACGTCGAGTTAATTGAGACACTCAAAAATATCGACGAACCTTGCTTCGTCTTCACTAACGGCTCACGCCAGCATGCCGAACAAGTCACAACAGCCTTGGGGGTTCGCCAGTATTTTGATGAAATCTTTGACATCCGTATTGCGGACTACCAACCGAAGCCGAGCCCCTTACCCTACCAACAAGTTCTTAATCGACTCGGCTTGCAGGGTAAGGATTGCGCTATGATCGAAGACTCACTAGCCAACCTGAAAACTGCCAAAGATTTCGGCATGACCACGCTCCTGGTTGGCCCTGAACAGACAGGCAGCTTTATCGACGCACATTTTGCACGCCCGGCTGAGATCGGGCCCTGGCTCAAATCACGCGGCACGCAGAACTCAAAATCATGAAGACACAACAGCTGTTCGGATGCCACGTTTCCATCGCCGGAGGAATAGATAAAAGTGTCGCCCGTGCCGAAAGCCTTCAGCTTGGCGCCATGCAGATCTTCAGTAAAAATGCCAGTCGCTGGCAATCTCCACCTCTTGATCAAGAAGCGGTCGAACGTTTCAAAAACGCACGCAGCATATCTTCTATCGGCTATATTGCCGTCCATGATAGTTATCTGATCAACCTCGCCAGCCCCGATCAACAGAGCTGGCAGCGCTCAGTCGATGCCTTCAGTGATGAAATTGAGCGCTGCATGACACTCGGCATTGATGACTTGGTGATGCATCCCGGTGCCCACCTTGGAAGTGGCGAAGCTGCGGGGTTAAAACAGATCAGCAAAGCCATTGACCAGGCTCGGGAGCGGTCTGGCGACAGAGTACGCATTCTGCTTGAGACCACTGCTGGACAAGGGACAAATCTTGGTTGGCGCTTTGAACATCTGGCGGAGATCATTGCTGACTGTCGAAAAGGGAACCTGGCTGTTTGTTTCGACAGTTGCCACGTTTTTGCCGCAGGATACGACCTGCGCAGCCTGAACGCTGTCAATACTGTCCTCGAAGAGTTCGAAAAACAGATAGGCCTGGACAAACTGGCCCTGTTTCATCTCAACGACAGCAAAAAAGGTTGCGGCTCACGAGTCGATCGGCACCAGCTTATCGGACAAGGTGAAATTGGTGAGCAGGGCTTCCATGCCCTGCTGCGCGACTCCCGTTTGACGGGAATTCCAAAAATCATCGAGACTCCAAGCGGGCCCGAGCATCGTGACGACCTGCTCACCCTGACCCTGCTGCGTAAGCTGAGTCGTGAGGAGATCTAAAATAATGAAAGCCGTGATCCAGCGTGTTAACCGAGCCAGGGTTCATGTCGAGGGCCAGCAGATTGCTCAGATCGCTGAAGGATTGCTTATCCTGCTAGGGATCGAAAAACAGGACAGCATGGCTGATGCCGAATATTTGGCAGTCAAATCGGTCGGTCTAAGAATCTTCAATGATGATACAGGTAAGATGAATCTATCTCTGCTTGAGACCGGCGGGGCAGCCCTGATTGTCTCACAATTTACCTTGCTTGGAGACTGTCGCAAAGGACGACGGCCTGGTTTTTCTCAGGCAGCACTGCCCGCCCAGGCAATTCCACTCTACCAACACTTCATTGAACAACTTCGACAATTGGGAATTCAGGTCGAGACAGGCCAGTTTCAGGCAGACATGCAGGTTGAATTAATCAATGATGGTCCAGTCACCCTGCTCCTCAACAGCCAAAAACATTCGTAAGGCTGTTGCCGATAGAAAACTCAGCGGCTAAAATGGAGTAGGAGCCTATTCTGCAGGTTTAAAACCTGAGAAGGAACAGACCAGATGAAATATTTCATTTTAACTCTCAGCATCCTGGTGGCCTCACTTCTAAACACCTCGGCGGCTGAAAACTATTCATGCCGAGATAGTAAGGGTCGCCTCCATGTCGCTGACAATCTGATGAACCTGCCAGAAGAATGTCGTTACAAAGCGGATATCAGTGACCCGAAAGACCCAGGAAAAGTCAATTATGTCCCCCCTGCAGGACAAACCAGCCAGAGCAATAACAGCTTTGAAAGAGCCGTACGCCAGGAACAACAGACGATCAGTCAACGTAAGCGCAAGGCGGAAAGCGCAGTTTTACAGGCGGAAAAGCTTGTTAATTCCTATGAAAGTGCGATCCTGAAGCGTAAGAATGCACTCCGTAGTAAACGTTACGGTTTTCGCAATACAATCATCCAAGCCGATCAAGAAATGCAATCTGCCAGACAAGGGAAACAGATTCTTATCAAGAAGTTGAAAAAAACTCGTCTCACGTCGACACAACAAGAGCAGATAGAAACGTTATTGAACAAGATTCAAAACTGAATTGTTGCTCCAGACACACCAGACATAAAGAGGCCCCGAAGTTTAACACCCCGAGGCCTCTTTTGTCTTTATGCCTTGAATAAGTCCTTATAACGCCTTCTCGAGCAACCCTTCAAGCTGGTTGCGCGGAACCGCCCCAACCAATTGATCTACAACCTGGCCGTCCTTGAACAGAATCAGAGTCGGAATACCACGAACCCCAAACTGTCCTGGCGTCGCCTGATTTTCATCGACATTAACCTTGCCGATCTTAATCCGCCCATCGTAAGTCGCGGCCAACTCATCTATGACCGGAGCAATAGCCTTGCAGGGAGCGCACCAAGTCGCCCAAAAATCGACCAGTACCGGTTCAGAGGACTGGAGCACCTCTGCGTCAAAGTTATCATCGGTAAATTCGAGCACCTTATCTCCTGCCATTGACCTATCTCCTTTTATAATGCGCGGATGAATTCAATATTACGAATGTTCCCCACTATAAAGGATCCAACAAAAAAATCAAGATTTGTGAGGCCATTCAGCTTTCTTGACAGTCTTTCATCTCCCCCCTATCATTGGGAATAATTTGGGGAAGAGAGGATGAAAAAGAATATGCAGGAACGACTTTCAAACAGCTGTCACCAGATCAACTCAATGGTTGCCGAACTCGCTGCCACGCAGGAAGAAACTCTGATAAAAATCAGCCATCAAATGGCTGAGATATTCACCCGCGGAGGACAGTTGATCCTCGCTGGCAATGGTCCTCTCCAAGCGATCGCACAACAGACTGCAACTGCTTTCTCACATCGCCTCGGCTTCGAACGACCACCACTTCCAGCGGTCTCCCTTGGCACTGACCCCATATTTACTGCCGCCCTGCTTGCCGATCAACAGCCCCAAGAGATCCTGACGCGCGAATATCGGATCTATAGCGAACGCGAACATATGCTGTTGATCTTCTGTAATGAAAACCCCTCTCCACAGATCAGTCACCTGATTGATCAGATCGAAGATTCCCGATCACTGGTCCTGATTGGTCCCCCCAACAAAGCAGGGGTCCAAAAGGAAGGACACCCGGCACTAAGTCTCGAGCTTCAAGGAGAATCTCCAGCAAGACTAGCCGAACTTGGTTTGATTTGTGGTCATCTAATCTGTGAGCTTGTCGAAGGGGAACTATTTGGCGTCTGATTATGAAAATCCAGGCGACTCAAAAATCGGTTCAGTAACTGGATACACGGTCGAGCTACGCCTGAAAAATCAACTAGTCGTAATAATCGGTGCTGGCCGTATCGCGATGCGAAAAATACCAAACCTGCTCGCAGCCGGTGCAAAAATCAACATTATCGACCCCGCGTTCTTGTCTGACATCCCATTGCACCCACAACTGACACATTACAAACGCGACTACCGGTCGACAGACCTAAGGTCAGCATGCTTGATTTTTGCCGCAACCAACGATTCACTGGTCAATGCACGCGTTGCCGAAGATGCCGCCACAATTGGAATTCTTTGCTGCCGGGTCGATAGTGCAGAGAACTCTGACTTCATTACTCCGGCACGGCTACTGCGGCCACCCCTCTCTTTTTCGGTATCTACGGGAGGAGAGAGCCCAGCCATGGCTTCAGTTTTACGCGATTTATTAGCCGAAAGAGTCCCCCCTGTCTGGCAAACAGCAACTGAGTTAGCCGCAGCGATTCGCCGAAAGGTATTGACTGAACAGCAACAGATTCCATACAATCAACAGGTTTTGCTATTACTAATCGAACAAGGGTTGTTTGAGTATCTTGAGCAATCCGACATGGCTGGTATTGACCGGCTGCTTCTCAAACATTTCGGCGCGGGTTTTTCACTGAAAAACCTGCAGTTTTCTCTTCCCGAAGGGACGTCATGAGCGCTCACATCATCCTCTTCAAAATCGTTCTGATCTGCTATCTGGTTGCAACCATTCTCTACCTGATACAGGTCGTCGGGCGCAAAGAGAACCTTGGTAAAATCGCACGCTGGTCCCTTCTAGGCGGGGCTCTGGTGCAACTGGTTGGATTTGTCGTAGAGTTCATTCGTGTCGGTCACACCCCGGTTACGAACTTACACGAGTCACTCTCATTCTTTGCCTGGTGTCTTGTAGCGCTTTTTCTTTTCTTCGATCTACGCTACCGTTTATCGGTCATGGGAGCCTTCTCCAGCGGCCTCGCAGTTATCACCATGCTTGGCAGTGGGATTGCGCCCAACGCTGTTGAACCGCTCAACCCGGCACTCAACTCATGGTGGTTTCCGCTACATGTCACCTTCGCATTTTTAGGTAACGCAGCCTTTGCCTTGGCCTTCGGCGCCGGGATCATGTACCTGTTGCAGGATCGAATGCTTAAAAGCAAACGCTTCTCAACCCTCTACTATCGGCTGCCATCTCTCGACACCCTCGACAACATCAATTATCGTGCGCTCTCCTTTGGCTTTCCACTCATGACGTTGGGGATCATAAGCGGTGCGGCCTGGGCTGAGTCGGTCTGGGGGACTTACTGGAGTTGGGACCCGAAAGAGACATGGGCTCTCATGACCTGGTTTGTTTATGCCGCCCTACTCCATGGACGGATGAGTATCGGCTGGCGTGGCCGCCGAGCAGCTATCTTTGCCATCATTGGCTTTGCCTGCCTGCTCTTCACATTTCTGGGTGCAAACCTGTTTCTCAACGGTATGCATACTTTCGATGCCCTGATCGGCAAACCCTAGACAGAATTTAGATTCGGACTTCGAATATGAATATACTGGTCGTGGGGCTTAGCCATAAAACAGCCCCGGTAGAAATCAGAGAAAAGGTCGCCTTCTCGCCAACGGCGATGGCGGACCCTCTCCATAAAATGCTGGCACTAGAGTCCGTCAGTGAAGCACTCATTGTCTCGACCTGCAACCGGGTTGAACTCTATGCCACCAGCCGCGACCCTGAGCGTGCAGTTGCGCAGTTGCGGCATTTTCTAGCCGATTTCCATGAACTGGATTTCGATAAGATTGATGAACATCTCTACGACCTGCGCGGTGAAGATGCCATCCGTCACGTCTTACGAGTCTCCGCCAGTCTCGATTCGATGATCATTGGCGAACCACAGATCCTCGGCCAGATCAAAACGGCCTACGGTTACGCCAGCGAGTTCAAAACTGCCGGTCTGATCCTCAATCGTTTTATGCACAAGGCCTTTTCAGTTGCCAAACGAGTTCGGACCGAAACCGCGATTGCCAGCAATGCGGTCTCGGTCTCTTTTGCCGCTGTTGAGCTTGCACGCAAGATCTTTGACAAACTCGAAAACAAAACGGTCATGCTGATTGGTGCCGGTGAGATGTGTGAACTGGCCGCTCGTCACTTCATCAATAACGGCATCGCCGAAGTCCTGGTCACCAACCGCACCTTCTCCCGCGCAGAGAAACTGGCGGCTGAATTCAACGGACGCGCTGTTGCTTTCGACAATTTTCAAGACCAACTGCATCAGGCCGACATTGTCCTTTCGTCGACAGGCGCGCCCGGCTATGTATTGGAAGCGAAAAAGCTCACCGAAGTCATCAAATTGCGACGCAACAAACCGATGTTTATCATCGATATTGCTGTCCCGCGTGACATTGAACCCAAGGTGAATAAGATCGACAACGTCTATCTCTACGATGTCGATGACCTTCAGGGTGTCGTACAGGCCAATCTGAAAGAGCGTAAAAAAGAAGCCGACAAAGCCGAAACGATTATTGAAGAAGAGATTCTTCAGTTCTACCGCTGGTTATCGACCCTTGAAGTTAAACCGACGATTGTCTCTTTGCGCCAAAAGCTGGAAGATCTACGCCAGAGTGAAGTACAAAAAACTCTCTCAAATTTATCTGCAGATGACAAAACTGCAAAATCGATTGATGCGCTAACACGTGCTATTATCAACAAGATCCTGCATCAACCGACATCAATCCTCAAAAACGCCCAGAACAGTGAAGACGGCAATATTTATATTGATGCCGTCCGCACCCTTTTCGATCTGCCAGCGCCGGTTGCCGAAAACCCAGACCCAACCGACAACCCCGGCTCGAAAAATTAAAGGAGCATTCCCCATGGCAAAACAACTTCTGCGCATCGGCACCCGCGCCAGCGCCCTTGCACTATGGCAGGCCAACTGGGTCAAGGATGAGCTCGAAAAACGCTATCCCGATCTTGAAGTCACTCTGACAAAAATCAAAACCCAGGGAGACAAGATCCTTGATGTGCCCCTGGCCATGGTTGGCGGCAAAGGACTCTTCGTTAAAGAGATTCAGGAAGCCATGCTACGCAATGAAATCGACATTGCTGTTCATTCGATGAAGGATGTCCCGACTTTCTTCCCTGAAGGGACCGGCCTGCGCTGTATCACCGAGCGTGAAGACCCGCGCGATATTCTGGTTCTTAATGAGGGCTGTAAAAGTCTCGATGACATCCCGCAAGGCGGTCGCATCGGCACAAGTTCTCTACGCCGGAAAGCTCAACTACTCAGCCTGCGCCCCGACTTGCAGATGCTCGATATCCGCGGCAACGTACAGACCCGAATCAGTAAGCTCGTCGATGACAAACTTGACGCTGTCGTCCTGGCTGCCGCTGGCATGCATCGTCTTGGCTTCGGTGATCAAATTGGTGCTTATCTTGACCCAAAAACCTGCCTGCCGGCTATCGGGCAGGGAGCCTTGGGGCTGGAAAGTCGCCTGGCTGATGACGAAATCAATGCTCTGATCGATTTTTTCAACCACCCTGAAACAGCCGCAGCAGTCATCGCCGAACGTGCGGTACTTGCAACACTGGAAGGTGGTTGTCAGGTCCCAATCGCAGCCTTCGGTACCGTAGAAGGAGATCAACTCGAACTGACCGCTCTTGTTTCGAGTTGCAACGGTCAACAAGTCATCAAAAGGACTGTAACCTGTGCCATCGCCGATGCCGAAGCGACCGGTGTCGCCCTCGCCAAGCAGATGCTTGAAGCAGGTGCAGGCCCAATCCTCAATGAAGTCTATGGCTGCGAAACTTTCAGTGATAACGGAGGCGACAAGGGTTGAAGCCCGGCAAGGTTTATCTGATTGGTGCCGGACCGGGAGATCCAGGTCTTTTGACTATCAAAGGCCGCGACTGCTTGGCACTGGCTGATGTCATCATCTACGATTATCTGGCCAACCCGGTATTGCTTGGCTATGCAAAACAAGATGCTGAGCGAATTTATGTCGGCAAGAGCCGGGGCAATCACAGTCTTCCGCAAGAAGAAATCAACCAACTTCTCGTCGACAAGGCTACGGCCGGGTTGAATGTCGCGCGCCTTAAAGGTGGCGACCCCTATGTCTTCGGACGGGGTGGCGAAGAAGCCAGCCTGCTGCACAAACAAAATATTTCCTTCGAGGTTGTCCCCGGTGTCACCGCCGGATTTGCCGCGGCCGCTTACGCTGGAATCCCACTGACACACCGTGACATTACCACCAGTCTTGCCCTGCTGACTGGCCACGAACGCCCCGATCGCAAACTATCGAGCCTCGACTGGGAGAAGCTGGCGACCGGCCTTGGCACCCTGATTTTTTACATGGGGATGACTAACCTGAAGATGATCAGCGCAAAGCTGATTGAGCATGGCCGCTCAGCCGATACTCCGGTTGCAGTCGTACAGTGGGCGACCCTGCCACGTCAAAAAACCCTGACCGGGCGGCTCGATGAGATAGCTGCCCTGGTCGCTGCCGCAAAGATTGAACCTCCGGCGGTGATTATCATTGGTGAGGTGGTGCGCTACCGCGAAGAATTACGCTGGTACGACAACCTGCCGCTCTTCGGCCGCCGTTTCCTGATCACCCGCCCCTACGCCCAGGCCGCCAGCTTTGTCGCCCTCTTGCAAGCTCAAGGGGCCGAGACAATCTGCATTCCGACCATCGAGATCGCCCCCCCCACCGACTGGCAACCCTGTGACGAGGCCTTGAAGCGACTCGGAAGCTATGAGGGTCTTATTTTGACCTCGGCCAACGGCGTGGATGCTTTCTTCGAGCGGATGAATATCAAGGGCCTCGACCTGCGGGCACTGTCTGGCGTCGAGATCATTGCTGTCGGCCCCAAGACTGCCAAGGCGATCGAAAAACGTGGTCTAAAACCCGATTTTGTTCCGAATGACTACCGCGCCGAAGGGGTTGTCAATGAGCTCCTGAGTCGTGGAGTCAGCAGCAAACGCTATCTCTACCCTCGGACCGAAATTGCACGCAACCTGATTCCTGACAGCCTGAGCAAAGCTGGCGCTCAGGTCGATTCTCCCATCGTCTACCGGACCCTCGCTCCCGAGGGGAAGCAGGAGATGATCCGTCACCTGCTGGATGCCGATGAACTCGATGCGATCTGCTTCAGTTCCTCTTCAACATTCGACAACCTGCACGCCATGTTCGGTGAAGAATTGCACCAGCTAAAAAAAGAGACCGCTTTCTTCTCGATTGGTCCCTTGACCTCGGAAGCCATCCGTAAACATGATTTCGAAGTTGCTCTCGAACCAGAGAAGTCGACACTTGACGATCTGGTCGCGGCAATGATTGAGTACTACCAGACCAGTGAAGTGTGAGGCGCGAAGCGCGAAAAGACCACATTCCGATGTTCAGGTTAACTCTCACCTCTTACTTCTCGCCTCACCTGCTGATGCCCTCGCAGGCTTGCGCAAAAGCATGACTGCTGAATCGACAACCAAACTCTCCAACGAAGGAGTCTGAACATGTATTTCCCAGCTTATCGTGCTCGTCGTCTGCGCCGCAACGCTAACCTGCGCAGCATGATCCGTGAAACTCATCTGCGTGTCGAAGACATGATCTATCCAATGTTCTCCGCTTTTGGCGAGAAGATCAAAAAAGAGATCCCCTCGATGCCTGGCATCTACCAGCAGTCGATTGAGCATATCGTCGCCGAGGCCAAAGAAGTCCATGCTCTCGGTATTCCGGCCGTAATTCTGTTCGGTATCCCCGAGACCAAGGACCCGGTCGGTCTGGATGCCTATTGCGAACATGGCATCATCCAGAACACGGTACGTGCCATCAAAGAAGCGGTCCCAGAACTGACCGTCATCACCGATGTCTGCATGTGTGAATACACCGACCACGGTCACTGTGGTGTGATTAAAGATGGTGATGTCGACAATGATGAGACCCTCAAACTGCTGGCCGCTGAAGCCCTCAGTCACGCTCAGGCCGGGGCCGATATCATCGCGCCATCCGACATGATGGACGGCCGGATTGAGGCGATCCGCGACATACTCGACGAAAATGGTTTTGAGCATATTCCGATCATGAGCTACGCCGTCAAATACGCTAGCGCTTACTACGGTCCCTTCCGCGAAGCCGCCGACTCGACACCGCAATTCGGCGACCGCCGCTCCTACCAGATGGACCCGGCCAACCGCCGCGAAGCACTCCGTGAAGCCCAACTCGATGTACAGGAGTGTGCCGATTTTTTAATGGTCAAGCCAGCACTCGCCTATCTCGACATCATTCGGGACTTGCGCGACAACTTTGATCTGCCTCTGGTCTGCTACAACGTTTCAGGCGAATACAGCATGATTAAAGCTGCCGCCGCCAATGACTGGATCGACGAAGACCGCCTCATCTTGGAGACCCTGCTCAGTATGAAGCGCGCCGGTGCCGATCTGATCATCACCTACCACGCGAAAGAAGCGGCGCGACTTCTGAAAGGCTGAAGACGAGAGACGAGAAGTGAGAAAAGACCTGTATTTCAGAGATTTGTCCTTTCGCGTTTCCCGCCTCGCCCCTCGGATTCCATCCCAGATGGTATAATGTCTCCAGTCGGTCAGCACAGCACTGACAGGCTGGAGACAACCATGATCGAAGAGAAGTTAACCCGCAGCGAGTCGATTACGATCCTTGTTCATTACTACCGCGCAGAAGTTCAGCGCAGCCTCGCTTGGCGTGAGCGCCTTGATCGCACCACCAACTGGGCGGTTGCCAGCACCGCAGCCTTTCTCGGTTTCGGTTTCAGTCATCCTGAGATTCCCCATCTCTTCTTTCTGTTCGGCCTGACCATCCTCTATCTGCTGCTATTTATTGAAGCACGGCGCTTTCGCTTTTATGACGCCTACGAATATCGAGTTCGGCTGATGAACCAAAACATGATCTACTCGGTCTTGAGCCAGGGGACACTTCCGGTCGATCCTCTCGGAGAAGAAGGTATCTTCTGGCGCGCCGAACTCGCTTCAGATTTGCGTTTTCCGCAGTATAAAATGTCGCTGGTCGATGCCATCAACAAACGTCTGCGCGCCAACTATATCTACCTTTTTCTGGTTATGACCGCAGGCTGGGTCCTCAAGTTGGCCAGCCATCCACAGAGCGTGGAAAACTGGCAAGACTTCCTCACACATGCCCGCGTGGGCCCAATTCCGGGGGAGCTGACCTTGCTCTTTCTGCTGGCTTTTCTGCTGCACCTGTTTTACCTTGCCAGACGTATCGGCCACCCAAGCGGTGGCCGCGAGATTATCCACCCCCACCATTAGTGAGACTATGCCCGAATACCACATAGACACCCTTGCCAACGGCCTGCGACTGGTCACTGTCGAGATGCCCCACCTGTATAATGCAGAACTGATTTGCTACTTCGGTACTGGCGGTCGCTATGAATCTGAAGAAATCTCTGGAATTTCTCATTTTCTGGAACATATGTTGTTTCGCGGCGCAGGACAGTATCCCAACAGCAGTGCCATTGAGCGCGCCTTCGAGGCGATTGGTGGCGCGGTCAACGCTTCAACCGATGCCGAAAGCACCTGTTATCACACTCGTATTCACCCCACACATGCCGCAACGGGAATTAAAATATTTGCCGAGATGTTCCGCAATCCATTATTCAACGATCTTGAAATCGAACGACGCATCATCATCGAAGAAGCCCGTGAAGATTTCAACGAGCAGGGGGCTCAAACCAACCCTGACAACCTGATGGCAGCCCTGCTCTGGCCAGGCCAACCGTTGTCCATGCCGCTGATCGGCAGCGATCATTCCCTTCATAGAATCGACCTTGCTTCACTTCGAAATTTTCATCAACAAAACTATGTGCCTCAAAACACAGTCATCGCCTGTAGCGGGGCAATCGAAAGAAACAGTGTACTTGCTACGGTGAAGGAATTTTTCGGCGATTGGCAAGGAGGAGAACCCTTACAGGCGAATGAGGCCCTCCCCCACAACCCAGGCCCGCATCAACAGTGGACCTTCGATTCCGATTCACAAATCAGTCTGCAGCTCGCTTTTCCAATGGCGGGTCGCAGCGATACTCGTCCACTTCAATACAGTCTGATCCGCCGCCTTCTCAGCTGGGGCGGAAGCGCGCTTTTACCGCAAAGACTCCGTGAAGAGTGCGGTCTGACCTACGCCGTCGAGGCGAACTGCTCAATGTTGTCAGACACCGGTTACTTCAGTATCGATCTTGCCATAGCACCCAAAAACCTTGTCCCCGCACTAAAGGAGACCCTTGATGTCCTGAAGCGACTGTGCGAAAAACCACCCGAAGCTGCAGCCCTCGAAGCCGCACGGACCAGCTATTTGTATGACATTGAATTTTCACTCGATCAGCCTGAAGCAATGACTGTGCGATACGGCTGGGGCCTGCAAGCCAATTGCCTCCGCACCCTTGAACAAGATCGCGCCGAGGTCAAAGCCATTGAACATGCACAAATCCAGAAGCTATGTTGTGAGCTGTTCACAACAACTCAGCTGCATCTTGTTGTCGTCGGCCCCTGGGAAAAGGCACAACGCCCGCTGGTAGATCAGTTGCTACAGGAGTTCGAAACGTCTTAATATTAGAAATATTATATTTTTTGATAACATCAATTATGCTGTAACAACTTCAGATCAAGCTAGCGGTTTTAACTTTCAAAAGTTCAGTAACAAATTCTCATAGGGGGGGGAGAAGCTTTAAGGTCCGAAAGGGTATAAAAGGAATAATTTCATGTTGTCCCAGTCCGATAGAATCCTCAAAGATTTAATCATCATAATCGCAACCCTGGTGGTTTCATTCCTCCTGTTCAGCACTTTCGACGTACTAGAGTTAATCGTCGATTTTTCTCAGCGCCATGAAGAGTACGAAATTGATGAACTCCTCTCGACCCTTGTCGTTCTCAGCATCTGTCTGTTGTTATTTTCCTGGCGAAGAATCAAGGAGGCTGACAGCGCTCGACTTAATATTGAAAAAAAAAATGTCGAACTTGAGCAGGCCCTTGCCAAGGTCAAAACCTTACAGGGAATTCTTCCGATCTGCAGTTACTGCAACAAAATCCGGGATGATCAGGGGGATTGGAACGATCTACAATCGTATATCAACGATAAGCTTGATGCAGAATTCAGTCACGGGGCCTGTCCCGACTGCTTTGATCTCCGCATGCAAGAGTTGAAAGAATCCAAGATGGCGGGATAAACCCTCAAGTAAGTACCGTCTGACCTCGCTAAATCCTCACTGTTTTATAGAGAAAATTTTTAAAACGATAAAACTGCTTCGGCTCGGTATCCGGCTTACAGGCAATTAAAATTTTAGCCAGCTTCGGCATACTGACTGCCCCCCGTCGCCTCATCTGCTCAATCACCTCAACCACTCCTTCACGCGTCAACTCTTTGTTCGAATAAGGCTGATAAACCTCACTCCAGAAATCACCCTGCCCTCCAAGTATCCGCTGAACAATGGTCGTAGCTGCCTGCTGATTGAGCTGTTCGAGACTCGGTTTCTCGACACCGACCGGGGCCTCCATTTGCTGAAGAATGGCCTGGTCGATATCGGTCCCACCGATACGCAAACCACTGTAGAGCATGGCACGCAGCAGGATACTGCGTAATTCTCGCATATTGCCGGTATAATGGTGCTTGGACAACATTTCTTTTGCTGCAGTATTCAACACCGGGATACGTCCAGCCGCAACCTCTTCGGGACGATACACCTGAGCGAGTCGACCAAGAAAGTGAACTGCAAGGTCAGGGATATCTTCACGTCGCTCGTTAAGGCTTGGGACTTGAATGATCAGCTCTGACAAACGATGATAAAGATCTTCACGGAAGAGACCCTCAGCTATCAACTGTCGCAGGTCACGGTTCGTACCAGCAACCAGTAAAACCTGTGCATGGCGGGTGGTGTTTTCCCCCAGGCGGACAAACTCTCCACTGTCAAGAAAACGCAATAACTGCACCTGCGTTTTGGGGTCAGCATCACCAATCTCATCAAGAAAAACGACCCCACCATCAGCCTCTTCAAGAATACCGCGACGATCGACATGCGCCCCGGTAAAGGCCCCGCGTTTATGACCAAACAACTCCGAGTAGGTCAGCTCGCCGCTGTATGCAGCGATATTTGTTTTCTTAAGAGGAAGCGAGCTGCCGGGATATCGCTCACGGAAAAGTTCATTCAAGCGAGAGTAGAAATTATTAAAAAGAAATTCCTTGCCCGATCCTGTACGGCCGGTAATCAAAACCGAGGGAAGACCAAGAATATCTGCCTGCTCGGGAACGCGTTGTGTCTTCCAGAGCGAGAGTCGCTGGCAAAGTGGCGGCGCCAGATACTGAATCGTCTCGATGATCTGTTGCGACTTAGGCGAATTGCCGATGATATTTCCTAACCGGTATGACGAAACACTAGGATCGCGATAATCAACATCCTGACTCAATCGATCAATCTCACCAGTCAACCGTTCTATATGCTGTAAACTTAAAAGGTGTCGACTGATCATCCGTTCGATAATCTGCAGAATCCGTCGATGCTCACCGGTAAAATAGTTGGGCCGCAGGCTGTCGACACAAATAACGGCCAGGACCTCACCGGCATAAATGACGGGCACGGCCAATTCACTACGCACTGTCTCGGTAACCTCTGAATAGAACCCGCCACGCACCATCTCTTCCCGGGTATTGTTGATCACGGCCGGCCGCGCCGTCGCCGCTGCCAGACCGGTGAGGCTACGCTCTTCAACGGGCAATTCTTCACCGCCGATGCGGATTGGTGGAATGTACTTTTTCAGCCAGTCCTTACTTTTAGCACCAACCAACTCCCCTTCGGCATCTTCGACCAGTAACCAGCGCTCGCCATCAAATTCACGGGCCAATCCAATACTACCGGTATCGGCGCCAATCAACCGCGTCGCCTTGGAAAGGACTCGGTGCAGGAACGCCTGCAGTCCGTCCGAAGGCTGCTGCAACAGATCACTGATCTCAGAGAGGATCTGCACCTCAAGGTGCTCATCACCAATCTGTTGCACCACTTGCTGAGCCATCTCTGCATGTGCCTCAAGAAGGCCTCGCTCAAATGGGGTGAACTGATATTTTTCCTTGGTATAGTAGTGAACCAGGCAGATGACCCGCCGGGTGCGACTATCAAAGCGCGGCACCATATAGAGCGAGCGTAACCCCAACTCCTCTGTCAAATACTGCTTTTGCAATGACTGATCAGCCAGATCAGGGATATAGAGTGGTGAAAGCAGACTATCATCAGAGATCACTCCCGCACGATCAATAAAGCGCGACAACAAAGATTCTCCAGGGCTCAGATTGATCCGTTGCTCCTGTTCGTATAAGCGCCTTGCCTCTGGTTCCTTTGAGTAAGCGGCTAGAATTTCCATCGTCCGTTCACCATCAATATCCGATGTGGTCGGCATCAGTACCGAAGCCAGCGCCACGCGATCGATCAAGCGCGCGGCAGAGCGCACCATAAAAAGAGCAGCTTCACGTTTTTTTGCTTCATCAACATGATGTGAAAGCACCACTTGTTGATGATAACGCCGAGCACGATCAAGGATCGGTGCGACTGTCGACAACAGACGTCTCAGTTGCTGCAGAAGCTTCTCACGTGGGAATTCACGCGGGCGACCACGATCAAGACAAACCACACCGATTGAGCGCCCGCGATGAACCAACGGCAGGAAATAGCTCCCCCCTCCAGGCCCATCAGCAACCGGCATATCCTCTGGCGAATCGGCCAGATTTTCACAGCTCGCCTCCTCTTGCTGCTGGTAAACCCGTGAGACCAGAAAATTATCATCATTGATTGCGAAAGTTGTCTGTCGCACCCTTTCAATATCACCACCGACAGCTCCCATACAGCTGAGTGCGCCTTCAGTGAGATCCTCAAGGTAAATCCGGCAATGACCACGTCCCGAAATTTGCTGAATGGCTCCCGTCAGAAGATGAAGAATCTCTTCCAGGTTCTCCTTGCCAAAAACTTCAATCTTGTTGATCCAACTCTCAATATCGCTGTGCATGTTCAGTGACCTCCCGAGAAGAGAATGTACATTTTCTACTCAACGGAGTATATGGCTCTCCTCTTCTGCTGTCAAAAAAGCCCCATATCCCTTATGGTGAAACCTGTTATTATCAATATTATTTTCAGACAGGAGAGATTGATGAACCGCAGCAACATCTATCGTGCCACGCTAGAGAAATGGGGCGAAAAAGCCCAATACGAACAGATGGTTGAAGAATGTGCAGAACTGATCACAGCTCTCAAACACTTTGAACGCGGCAAGACAAAGCGGAGTGACATCATCGCTGAATTGGCCGATGTGACATTAATGGTCGGCCAGCTGACCTGGATGTTCGGCGAAAAGGAGGTTGCTGCTGCCATTGATGTAAAGCTCGCCAAGCTGGACGCCCTGCTCCTCGACCCTGAGGGGCGATAACTCAGGAGATTCAAGCATAAGTCTTAACTTCAGCAATCCACGTCACACCGATACAGACAAAGTTCGAGGATTGTGTTCCACCACAAGGAGATAGCCATGGCACATCGTGAAGGCAGTCAAGCTTCCGATTTCAAATTACAGGGCAGTGATGGTCAAACACACAGCTTGCAGGATTACCGCGGGAAAACGCTGGTGATCTACTTCTATCCCCGTGACGACACTCCCGGATGCACTAAAGAATCCTGCGGCTTTCGTGAGCTCAAGAATGACTTTGATGATCTTGATACCGTCATTCTTGGCGTCAGCAAAGACAATTTGGCCTCCCACGACAAGTTTATTGCCAAATTCAACCTGCCCTTTGTTCTTCTGTCTGACCCCGAAACAAGCATGATGCAAATCTACGGGGCCTGGGGAGAAAAAAAGCTCTATGGAAAAGTCGGCATCGGCTGTATTCGCTCAACGATAATTATCGACCCTCAGGGAACAGTCATCAAGCACTGGCCGAAGGTCAAAAATGCAGCAGATCATCCCGCCGAAGTTCTAAACTTCCTGAAGGCTGAAATTTGAGTACGATCTAAAAATTCCATGAGTTTATCACCCCAATACTCAAACAGGAGATCCATGTCGGACCCTGGTTCGAGATCAATCAACAACGAATCAATGATTTCGCAAGGGGTACGGGTGATCGATAATGAATCCACATCGACTCACAAAGGGCCGCAGAGGAAGTCAAGAATGGTGTACAGACAGCTATCTGCTAACCATTGTGAGAGTGAGATAAAAACAGCCTGCGTGGCTGAATTTCTGGCGCGTGTTTATCCGTGAAAGGGATCTTCCTCAACAAGAAGTTCGAACTTTTGGCGCTTGTGTAGCAGAGCAAAGAGCAACGGATTGACCTCACTGATCTGCTGTAAGCAAATTCGCGGTGGGTCTACGCTGTTGTTGCGCACTCCTTGCTTCAATGCCGGGATTTGCCGCACCAGAATTGATGCCGTTTTCTCAGCAGTTGCTTCATCAACGGCGCGTAAGTAACGGCTTAGGTGAAACCCGAACTTCCGTGGTTCCCCATCTAGATTAAGAAGAAAGTTTTCCCCGCGCAGTTCGATCTTAAAACGCTTCATTCACGGTCCAATACTAATGCAGTCCAAAAGGGCTCCGATTATCAACAGCCCGACAGTAAATGGCAAGAAGATAAAGAGTCTGGGAGGCTGTCGGACTATCCATGAACCAACTACAAATTCGGCTGTTTGAGACCAAATTTTCGCTAAGGCCCGAATAGTCTGACAGTCTCCTAGATTTCACGAAGAGTTCAGGGGGAACGGAAGTTCCAGTTGCAAGGGATCAACGACAGGAATATCCTGTTCGAACTGACTGACAGTTAAACCGAGCAAACGCACAGACTGTCGTCCGGCAGCGGTTTTTTTCATCAACTCCTCCGCAATCCCCAGCATCTCTGCAGCCTCACTAAAGGGAGCAGGAAGGGTCCGACTACGCGTCAGGGTTTGGAAATCAGCATAGCGAACCTTGAGAGTCAAACAATGAGCAGCGCTATCGCTCTGCTGAAGCAGAGTCGCTATTTGCTCGGCCTGACGTCCCAAAATCGTCAACATTTGTGCCTGATCAGCAAGATCCTCGGCCAAAGTGGTCTCCTTACCGATCGATTTACGGATGCGGTTCGGGACCACGGGCCGCTCATCAATGCCGCGTGCAATCTGATAATAGTAGCGTCCACTGCTACCAAAGTGATTTTGCAAGACGTCAAGGCTGTGCTTGAGCAAGTCGTCACCAGTAAAAATTCCGAGCCGTTGCATCCTTTTTTCAGTCACCTGCCCTACACCATGAAAACGTCGCACCGGTAAAGCAGCAATAAAGACCGCCGCCTGTTCCGGCGTTACTAGGGTTAAACCGTTCGGCTTATTGACGTCCGAAGCGACCTTGGCAAGAAACTTGTTATAAGAAACTCCACCCGAAGCTGTTAATCCGGTTTCACTGAATATTCTCTTTCTGATTTCCTGAGCAATTCGGGTCGCAGACGGGTTCCCCATTTTATTTTCGGTCACATCAAGGTAGGCTTCGTCAAGTGACAAAGGTTCCACCAGATCAGTACAATCGAGAAAAATCTTCCGCACCTGCCGCGACGCCTCGCGGTAAGCATCAAAACGGGGACGGACAAAGATCGCTTGAGGACAGAGCCGATAGGCCCGCGCAGCAGACATCGCCGAATGTATACCGAACGCACGAGCCTCGTAAGAACAGGTTGCGACCACCCCGCGACCGCCCGGATCGCCACCGACCACCACCGGACGTCCGCGTAAATCTGCATTGTCACGCTGTTCAACCGCTGCAAAAAAAGCATCCATATCGATGTGAATAATTTTACGCATTGGCTCAGCATAGCCGATCAGGATAGCTCAGTGAATGCTCAAACGAAAAACAGCCGCAAGAGATCTCCCTTGCGACTGTTTTCATTTCAAAAACTAAATCAGAATTTAACCGGCGATCTCAACCAGTTCAATCTCGAAGTTCAGATCCTTGCCAGCCATCGGATGATTGGCATCCATGATGACCTTGTCCCCATCAACTTCAACAATGGTCAATAACACCGGCTGACCATCTTCCATCTCAGTTTGAAACTGCTGACCAACTTCCGGGGTCATCCCCTCTTCAAACTGTGCGAGACTGGACTCAATGACCATCTCAGGGTTGTGAGAACCATAAGCATCAGTCTCTGATATCCTGACCTTCTTTGACTCACCAACCTTCATGCCGACGACAGCCTGCTCAAAACCTGGAATCACCTGGCCACCGCCAACTTCAAATTCAAGAGGATCTTGACCTTGCGAACTATCAAAGGTCTCACCATCATCGAATGTCCCGGTATAATGAACCTTAACCTTGTTGCCTTCTGCTGCTACTGACATATTTTTCTCCGTATTTGAAAATGATGCCGCTTAAGCGACACAGGGAACAGATTTAGCTTACAAGCGTGACACTTTCACTCAGATGAACCGAGAAATCAACCCCCAACAACGATTTTTCAATAAGGAATTCCCTACAAATCAAAATGTTGTCTAATGCAAGATTTCAGCGCTTTTATGACTTCTCATGCTTACTCAAAAAAATGGTAGAATTACAAGTTCACAGGAGGTGACCGATGGCGGCTAACAACCCGATCCCAGATCGCACCGAGCTACAGATAAGCTACGATCTCCGGCGCCCCGACTATGACGAGGTGCTGTCGGATATCTACCGGAAAGTCAGCTCTCTGCTGGAAGCTCACGGATACACACCAACCATCAAATACAGGGTCAAGCGCTTTAAAAATTATTTTGGCAAGCTGCAAAAAGTTCAAGCGAGTGGCACTTCCGGGCGTATTACAGATCTGCTCGGGCTGAGAATTATCTGCCCTTTCCTTGAAGATTTAGACATGATCGAGGCTCTGCTCACTAAGCACTTCCAGATCATCGAAGCGGAAAGAAAAGGCGGCGGGCAAAATTCCTTCCGTGAATTCGGCTACGATTCCGTGCATCTGCTGCTCAAGCTTAAAGACTCCTCTCCTGATGAATCGGTTCCCTTTTGCGACGATGTCTGCGAAATCCAGTTACGCACCATCCTGCAGGATGCCTGGGCCGAAGTGGAACATGAACTGGTCTACAAGTCGGATATCACCTTGCCCAACGAATCTATCAAAAGAAAGCTGGCATCACTTAACGCCAGCCTGACCCTCTCGGATCTGATCTTTCAGGAAATTCGCGACTACCAGAAGGAAATCAGGCACCGCGGTCGCAAACGCCGTGAAAGCATAGAGGAGACTCTGCTTGATCAAGAGACCACCCTTAGCCATCAGACCGGGCTAGACGCAGTCCCGGCAAGGCAGATCGGTCCAATACCGTATTCATTGGCAAGCGGGTTGGAAAAAACTATGCTTGCGGCTTTGAATGCTCACAGCCAAAACGACCTGAAAACCGCGATTGATCTCTATGGTCAATTGCTAAAGATGAATCTGGAGACGCCGATCAAGGCGATGGTCTATAACCACCGTGGCATGGCATATTTTTCCAGAGGAGAGTTTAAACAGGCCAGCAGAGATTTTTCAGAAGCGCTTCATTTTGACGCGGAGAGCTTCAGAGGTCTGGCCAATCGGGCGCTCGCCTATCGGATGTTGAAGGAGTTCGATCACTCTATCGAAGATTACAATCAAGCCTTGAGCATTGACCCTTCCAACTTTGAAGGATATTTCGGCAGAGCCCAGACATACTTTGAAATTCAGCTCTACTCCAAGGCTCTGAGCGACTGTGAAAAAGCCCTGGCCATAGAGCCTGATTTTGCACCGGCTCAACAACTGACCAAGCTTATCAGCGAAGCCTTTTTTAGCGTTACCCAAAAACCTACATCTACGGCGGGATAACTAGCCTGCACATTTCAAGAAAGAATCCATAGTTTTTCTAGCGTGATGGAACAATAAAAGGCCGTCCTTCATATGAGAGACGGCCTTTTATTACCCACGACTTGACATTAGAACAGAGCTGGAACTATAAGCAGGGAATGAACGTTCATTCCCTTTGGAGATCTCCACCATGGCCATCGAAGAAACAGATAAATGTCGTGCCGTTGCAACCGCAGCCCTGGAACTGATTGCTGAACAGGGGTTCCACGGCACACCGATCTCGCAGATAGCTAAAAAAGCCGGAGTCGGAGTCGGCAGTATCTACCGCTACTTCACCGACAAGGATGAGCTGATTCATGCCATCCACGCCCGTCTCGAAGAGAAGATGCATCTCGCGCTGGCCACAGGGATTACTGAAGATTTGACCAATCGTGACCTGTTCATTCAACTGATCAAAATTTTAGTCCGATATTTGGCTGACAACCCTCTTGAATTCAAATTTCTTGAACAGTACTTCAACTCACCCTACGGCATCGATAAAATGCGAGAAAAGTTTCTGGAAGATGCCGATGCCTGTCTTTGTCCTGACCAGGAAAAACCTCTTTCCAAGCTTCTGTCTGAAGGCCGAGGAAAAACACTCAAGAATCTTCCGGTCCCGATGATCCATTCTCTGGCCTTCGGCCCGATTATCTTTCTGGTCAGAAATATCCAATCGGGCTTTATCGAACTGAATGATGACCTTCTACAGAAATTTTCAGAAAGCTGCTGGGATGCCATAAAAATATAGATTCGTAACAATACGTTGCTAATCAAGACTGATCTGCCAATTGAACAACAAAGAATAACTGCGAAATTTTCAAATATCCTATTTAAGAATGAAACAGGAGACAACATGCAAACATACCCTTTGACTAAGGCACTCTGCATTCTATTGCTGGTATTGCTACCGACACAGATCTTGGCTGAAGAGGCCAAGAAACCTCAGGGGCCACCGCCAATGCTAGTCGAAGTCACGGACATCAACAAGGGGACAGCAGAGCCACTAGTCGAGCTGGTAGGTACGATCTACTACGGCCGAGTTTCGCGGGTCGCCTCGGAAATTTCCGGGATTGTGGAGAAGATTCATTTCAGTGAGGGAGCACGGGTCAAGGCTGGGCAACCTCTGCTGACTATGCGCAGTGATCTGCTGAGGGTCAGCCTTGATGGCACGCGTGCCAGTTACGAACAGGCGCTAGTTGAATTGGAACGGGCACGCAAAGATCTGCAGCGGATCAAGGCACTCTACGAGGAAAAATCTGTCTCCGAATCACTCTATGACGACAACTATTACAGCGTGCTTGGCTTAGAAAAGCGCACTGAAGCCCTCAAGGCCGCACTCGATCGCCAACAGCTGGAACTCAAAAAAAGCACCATTCCAGCCCCTTTCAGTGGACTTGTACAAAGCAAACTGACCGAACAAGGGGAATGGGTACCCACCGGAGGTCAGGTCGCAGTCATCGCAGATGACCAGACCCTTGAGGTGCATGTCGAGGTTCCGCAAAAGTTGCTCAGCTACCTGCAACAGGGCCAACAAATCTCCGTGCAGAGTGATGGAAAAAACTATCGGGCCAGCTTCATCAATTTCATCCCCCAGGGCGACCTGGCAACTCGGACATTCACTGTAAAATTAAAACTTAAAAATGCCAAGGGGCTGATCCAGGGTATGGAAGCTCGTGCTCTGCTTCCGAACGGACCTAAACTTGACAGCCTGCTGGTACCTAGAGACGCCGTACTCAAACAGGCCGGGAAAGACATTCTGTTTCTCGCGGTTGATGGCAAAGCCAAAATGGTCACAGTCGAGATTCTTGGCTATGAGGGCATGCAGATCGCCGTTAATGGAGAAGGGCTCGCCGCCGGTCAACAGGTCGTCGTCAAGGGGAATGAACGGATTCGTGATAAACAGTCGATCAGATTCTAGATAGTGTTCATCCGGAAACTCCGAACTAAGTACTGGCATAGTTTCCGGATATAAACAGATATAGATACCTAAGGATTACACATGGATATCATCCGTTTTTCGATTCTCAAACCAGTCACCGTACTGGCCGGAATCATTATGGTGTTGATGTTTGGGCTGATCAGCCTGACTCGGCTCCCTTACCAGCTCAGCCCGACAGTCATCGAACCGGAGATTCAGGTTAAAACAACCTGGCGTGGTGCAACACCCTACGAGATAGAGCGGGAAATCATAGAGGAACAGGAGAGCACTCTGAAAGGGCTGCCCGACCTGATCGAAATGGAGAGCGAAGCGCGCAACAGTCAGGGGAGCGTAACCCTGCGCTTCAAGGTCGGGACCAGCGTTGAGCAAGCCTTGCTACGCGTTACCAACAAAATCAACGAAGTCCCTTCCTACCCCGCCGGAGTAGACAACCCGGTGGTCAACGCCTCTGGAGCCACCGCGTCACCAGTGATCTGGATGATCCTGAAAACCTCCGAGGGAAATGAGCAATCGATCCAGAACTACAAAACTTTTTTTGAAGATGAGGTTCGCCAACATATTGAACGGGTCAAGGGAGTCTCCGACCTGTTTGTCGGCAGCGGCACCGAAGAAGAGATGCATGTCATCATCAACGCTGAAAAATTGGCATCCTATGGTTTGACAATCAATGATGTCATCGCCGCCATTCAGAATGAAAACATCAACATCTCCGCCGGAACACTCGGGGTTGGACGGCGCGATTTCCGCATCCGCACCATCGGAGAATTTAAATCCCCCGAAGAAATCAGCGCAGTGGTCTTGCGCTCTACCGGTCAACAACGGGTTCTGCTCGGCGAACTGGCTGAAATCCGGCCAGACTACGCCAAGAAAAACTCGGTCGTTCTGCACAACGGCACCCCCGGCATGGCCATCGGTGTGCGGCCAGAAGCGGGGACCAATATCCTCGAAATGTCCAATCTGGTTGAAGCCCGCTATAAGTGGTTGAACGAAAACATCCTGGCACCTAAAGGTCTCTATCTCGAGTGGGTCTACGACCAACGCTTCTATATCAACGGCGCGATCGACCAGATTAAACAGAACATCATGCTCGGCGGCTTGCTGGCCGTCGGTGTGCTGTTGCTGTTTTTAAGGAGCGTACGAGCCACAATTGTCGTCGCCACAGCCATCCCGGTCAGTATTATCGGCACCTTTATTTTTCTCGACCTGCTCGGCCGCAATTTAAATGTCGTCAGTCTGGCCGGAATCGCCTTTGCCGTCGGCATGCTGGTTGATAATGCGATTGTCGTCATCGAGAATATCGATCGCCACAGGCAGATGGGCAAAAAGGCCTTCGATGCCGCCCTGGATGGAACGAAAGAAGTCTGGGGCGCGGTGCTCGCCTCGACGATCACCACGGTTGCGGTCTTCTTACCGGTGGTCTTTATTCAGGAGGAAGCAGGGCAACTATTCCGCGACATCGCCATCGCTGTGGTCGCCGCCGTCTCACTGAGCCTGTTCGTTTCGGTCTCGGTGATCCCGATGTTTTCCTACAAACTGTTTCGCGGCAAAGAGAGCAAGAGCACCAAGAGCCTTCCCTTCATTGATCATATCGGCAGTCAGTTATCAAGCGGACTAATGGCCCTTGTCGCCCTCTCGATCCGCAACTGGAAGACCCGGATTGCCACCATCGCCCTGCTGATCGGCCTGGCTGGTGCGTCGGTCTGGCTCTTGACCCCGAAGATGGAATACCTGCCGCAGGGCAACCGCAACCTGGTTCTGAATATCCTGGTTCCGCCACCTGGTCTCTCCACCTCAGAACGGGTCGAAATCGGTGAGCGCTTTTTTGAGATGGCCACACCGCACATCGGTGCCGATGTTGATGATGTCCCTGCGATCAAGAATATGTTCTATGTCGGTTCCGAAGGCTTCATGATCGCTGGTGCCATCAGTGAGCACTGGGATCGTGCCGGAGAATTGCTGCCCTTCTTTACCCGCCTGATCTACAGCATTCCGGGCATGTACGGTGTCAGTCTGCAACCCGGCGTCTTCGAATCGGGATTGGGTGAGGGACGGGCGATCAAACTGAATATAAGCGGCAGTGATTTAAACAAAATTGTTGCTGCATCCGGAACCATGTTCGGCATGATCCGTGGTCAATTGCAAGGCGCCCAGGTCCGCCCGATACCAACTATTGAACTGACTTACCCGGAAACACGGATTGTACCGGATCGCGACCGCCTGCGCGCCAACGGCATGTCAACCCGTGATCTGGGTGTTGCTTTGGATGTTCTGATGGACGGCCGGGTGATCGGTGATTATAAGCAGGACGGAAAAAAGAAGGTCGACCTGATTCTCAAAGCGGATGACAGTGCGATCTCCACCCCGCAGGACCTGTATCATGCGAATCTGGCTACCCCGGGCGGTAAAGTATTACCGATTTCCTCTCTGGCCAATCTGGAACAAACTACGGGGATGGCTCTAATCCGTCACCTGGAACGGGCCAGAACCGTCACCTTGCAGATCACCCCGCCGAAATCGATGCCGCTGCAGACCGCGATGGAAATCATCGAGCAACAGATTATTCCGCAGGTCCGCGGCATGGGGCTTCTCGACGGTCTGCAGGTCGCCATGAGCGGCGCTGCCGACAAACTGGTCGAGACCCGCGAAGTGCTGCAGTGGAATTTTCTACTGGCAATCCTAATCGCTTATCTGTTGATGGCCTCGCTGTTCGGTAACTTCGTTTATCCGCTGATTATCATGCTGACCGTTCCGCTGGCTGGGGCCGGTGGTTTTATCGGCCTGAAGCTGTTGAATATCTTCATCGTCCCGCAACCGATGGACGTTTTGACCATGCTCGGCTTCGTCATTCTGGTTGGTGTAGTGGTCAACAACGCGATCCTGATTGTCCATCAGGCTCTGAACAATTTTCACGACGGTGGCATGGACTATCAGGAAGCGGTCCTCGAGTCGACCCGCAGTCGTCTGCGCCCCATCTACATGAGTGCCACCACCAGTATCTGCGGTATGCTGCCGCTGGTGCTGATCCCCGGTGCCGGATCCGAGCTCTATCGCGGACTGGGCAGCGTTATCCTTGGAGGTCTGGCGGTCTCGACGATCTTCACCGTCTTCGTCATTCCGGCGATCCTGATATTTGTTATCCGCATGGAAAAGCGCAAAGAGACGCAGGAGGAAAATTGATGAAATACCTGATTCTTGCCATGCTGCTCAGCCTGTTTTCCCCGGCCTCGCAGCTGTTGGCCCTGACAATGGACGAAGCAGTACAGGCTGCCCTGCAGAACCACCAACGGATTGAACAGTTCCGCGCCGACCTCGACCAGAACCAGGCGACTGTGGGCTCGACCCGCGCAGCTTTTCTCCCGAGCATCGATCTAAGTTATGATTACAGTAAAAGCGACCAGGATCCCTTCCTCTTTGGTAAGGAGAGCTCCACCCTGGCGCTGGGCGCTTCGCTCAACCTGTTCAACGGCCTCACCGACTACCGCAGCCATCAGGCCGCAAAACAGCGAGTCACTGCAGCCGAATACCAGCTTCAGGGGATCATCGCCGATATTATTCTGGAAACCCGCCAGGCGTACATTGAGGTGCTGCGCGCCGTAAGTTCGGTCGCGACCGCGACCGAAGGAGTCGAGCTTCTTCTACGTCAGAAACGGGATGCCGACCTGCAACTCAAGTATGGAGTGATCGCCCGTAACGATTTGCTGCGGGTCGAAGTAGAACTCTCAAGTGCCCGTCAAAACCTGCTGCAGGCTGAAGGAAATCTGCAGATCACCCGCCGGCAACTGGAACGGATGGTCGGTAATCGTTTGCCGGATTCAGAAAAGTTGACGGAAGAGAGTATTAACAGTCAGCTCCACAGTGACTGGTCCACTGTGGATGATTATCGTCAGCGGCTGTTTGATCATCGCAGTGAACTGAACTATCTACGTCATCAACTGAAAGCCGCAGTTCTTGATCGTCAGGCCAGTAAGGGGGAATTCCTGCCAAGCATCGACCTGTCAGCTCGTCATGAGGAATATGGAGACTCCCTCTCGCCTACCGGCCGAGACCACAGTTTCGATGATGATAATCGGCTATTGCTCAGTGCTAATTGGAACCTGTTTGACGGCTTCGCCAGCAGTAAGGCCGTCTCCGCCGCTGAGGCCCGCCGACGTTCGGCAGCAGCCCTGCTACGCGACACCAAAGCAAGCCTGCTTCTGCAATTGCAGACGACCCTGCAAAACGCCCGTATCGCCCAGGGACGTTTGCAGGAAGCTCAAACCGGGATCACCCAAGCCGAAGAGAACTACCGGGTTACTGAAAATCGTTTTGCACAGCAACAGGCGACCACCGTCGACCTGCTTGATGCGCAGTTTCTTTTAACCAGAGCACGCAACCTGCAGGTCAACGCCCAGTATGACCTCTATCTGACCTCAGCATTGCTCTACCGAGTTCTGGAACGCGACCGGTAAGACTCCAGAAACTGAACAACGACAGTCGGTATGTCAACGGAAGTTAAGCGCCAAACCGGTTGCGGTGGAGCTTCTCCCAAGGCAGTTCTTCACGTTCATGGCCCTTGGGGAGTTCCTGCGGATAGCCGAAGCCAATGATGATTGGTACTTCCATGCTTGCAGGGATATCGAGCAGCTCGCACACATAGCCACTGGCCGAAGTTTGATCATCATGCGGCCGCAAGCGTAACTGCCCCCAACAGCTTTTCAGCCCCAGCTCCTCTGCTGCCAACTGGGCGACAATCGCGGCGATTGAACAGTCTTCAACCCAGACGTCGCTGACCTCAGGATCAGCAACAATAACCAGCGCAAGCTGAGCGCTTTCGAGAAAGCGCGTGCCGTGGGATTTACTCTTAGCCAGATCTTCGATCAGCCCCTTTTGTTCAACAAAAATGAACTGCCAGGGCTGACGATTGCGGGAAGTTGGGGCACGCAGGACGGCTTCGTACAGAGCGTCGATGGTTTCTTTCGTTATCGGCTTATCTGTAAAATCGCGGACACTGCGGCGCTGACGTAGGATTTCTAGCATTTAAGGTTTCTCCTTTTTCAGTTGGAACTTATTAAGAGCAAGATCGTCGGGTTGCGACCCGACAGACGCCTTACTCATCTTGTTGCGCGACGAGAAAGTAAGCAAAGAAATACGCCAGAACTCCTTGCTCGCCTTGGCGGGTTCCCTGCGCTGCATGCCGGTTTTGAGCTCACTCGAAAACTCGCCTGCCGCTCAGGCATCCTCGCTCGAATTCCTCAAAGCCTCTATTCCACCCCGGCTGCGTCACACGGAGAATAACTACGACTATCACACTCAAAGTTCCTGCAGCAATCCCCGAAATTTCTCCAGACTCTGCGCGCGCTTCATCTTCCCCAGCACCCGCTGCCTTTCGGGATCGGGAATGAAATTCAACAGATCCTTCAACTTCATCAGCGCCTGCCGTTCGCCACAAAAGTGCTCGAGATAACCGGGGAGCAGATCACCGATATAGCTCTGTAAACGAGCCCTCCGTTCTCCCTCTGTCAGTGGTTGCGCATCTCCCTCGCGCAGCCGATTGAACAGAAAGGGATCGGCCAAAGCACCGCGACCCAGCATCAGCCCCGAGAGCCCAGGTATTTTGAGGATCTCAAGGCCGGTTTCCACATCGTTGATATCACCATTAGCGATCAACGGTAGCGGACAGCTTGCTGCGACCTCGGCGGTCAACTGATGATCAGCCGCGCCACCATACCGCTGTTCAACGGTGCGCGGATGCAGAATCAGCCAGTCGACACCACAATCGGCGAAGATTGTTAAAAGTTCGAAAATCTGGCGGGGATCACTATACCCTGCGCGACATTTGATCGAAAAATCGACCTTGATCTGGGCGCGCAGTTTTCGCAACAGGGCCGCAAGTTTGACCGGTTCTCGTAATAATTCACCGCCGGTTGCACCACTCAACATCCGCCCGTAGGGGCAGCCCAGATTCAGGTTAAGGTGCTGTGCGCCGGCTAATTGTAAACCTTCGGCCGCTTCGCACAGTGGCTCTTCTCCGTGACCGATCATCTGTGCAACCAGCGGGGTCTGCCCGTTGTGGCTGTTGACTTCGGACAGGTCGCTCTTTGTCACCCGTTTGCGGCTGCGAGTCTGAACCCGCATAAACTCAGTGAAAACCATATCGGGCGCAACATGATCGATAAACCACTGGCGTAACACACGGTTCGTCAGCCCTTGCATCGGGGCCAGCATCAACAATGGCTTATTGTCTAACGGACTTTTTACGTCTTTTGGATTCATAAAGGCGGCTATCTGCAAGTTTAAGGAGATCGGAGATATTAAGATGTTCAGCTGATGAAGCGACCCCGTAACTGATCTTTACCTCCAGAGTCTCCCCTTGAAACTTTAATGGGCGACTCGTAAATTCGGTTTCTATCCGCGCCAACAGCTCCAAAGCTTTCGCGACCTCGGTCTGTGGCAGAATCAGCACAAATTCATCGCCAGCCAGTCGGGTGGCAAAATCACTCTGGCGACACATTTTGCGGAGACCATCGGCCAGATATTGCAAGAGTGCGTCACCATAGTCATGACCATAGGTATCATTGACCCCTTTGAAATGATCGAGATCAATAAACGCCACCGTCAACTCGCCCCCATAGCGTTCAACTCTGGCCAGTTCGGCGACGAGAAGACGTTCCATCGCACGCCGATTAGGCAAAGAGGTTAAGTGATCGTGATAGGCCAGATGCTGGACCTGTTCGTGTGCAACAACGTTCGACAAGCCAAGAGAGAGCTTGACTGCGAGACGCTCCAGATGAGTTGTGTTGTAGTTTGGATTAAAGCGACGCGGGTCAGGGTCGGCCTGGTTGAGGCTACCAACCAGCTCACCATCGAGATGCAGCGGGACCATCGCCAGCGACTTGAAATGCTCCCGACGTGAGGATGGTAACAGCCGAAAGTAAGCGTTCAGCTCATCATTAAGAACCAGAGGGTGATCCGAATTCGGCACCAGCTGGGAAAAAATATCCCGCGCCACCAGAACGGTTTCTCCTTTACCACGCACAAAGCGCGCAGCTTTCGAATCTTCAATGATCGACAGCCAGGCGTGCGGCACATCAAACAGTTCGGCGACGTGGAGTGGCAGCTCGCGACAGAAGGACGCAACATCAAGAATCTGCATGATCTTGACATCAAGAGCATAAAACTTTTCAGCCAGCTCCTCGTGCTCATGAAATCGTTCGATAATTGAGGTTCGATTCATCGCCCCATCT
>JAJRRT010000084.1 GCA_024279255.1 Deltaproteobacteria bacterium
AGATGACAGCAGAGTTCGTTACTGCAAAAAATGTAACGAAATCGTAGATAAGTAAACGGAGAGTTTGATGGCCAGGTTAAAACAGGCATATCAGCAGGAACAAGTTCCTGCGCTGATGAAAGAGTTCCAGTACCGGAATGTCATGGAAGTTCCCAAAATTGAGAAGGTTGTTCTCAATATGGGGCTGGGTGAAGCAATTCAGAATCCAAAACTGCTTGAGTCTGCAGTAGAGGAGTTGGCTGCAATCACTGGTCAGAAAGCCGTTATAACCCGCGCTAAGCGGTCTATCGCCGGTTTTAAGCTACGTGAAGAGATGCCAATCGGAACATGCGTTACCTTGCGTCAAGACCGTGCTTGGGAATTTCTTGATCGTCTGATTAACGTTGCTCTTCCTCGAGTGCGTGACTTCAAGGGAATTTCAGGAAAAGCTTTTGATGGTCGTGGTAACTACACTATGGGCATCAGTGAGCAATTGATTTTTCCAGAGGTCGATATTGATACGATTGCTAAGGTCTCCGGGATGAATATCACAATAGTAACGACTGCCAAGACTGACGAGGAAGGGCGCGCCCTACTCGCTGGTATGGGTATGCCGTTCCGGAAATAAGTATAGGCTAGCGGAGGATAGTTGTGGCAAAGAAGTCGATGATCGCCAAGGCCAAAGGGCCGAAAAAGTTTCAGGTTCGTGAGTATAACCGTTGCCCATTATGCGGCCGCCCGCGTGCTTATTATCGTAAGTTCAATATGTGCAGAATTTGTCTGCGGAAACTGGCCAACGAAGGGAAACTCCCTGGTGTGGTCAAGTCCAGCTGGTAACAGCGCGAAGAAGGAGCTCCACCCATGTCGATGACCGATCCGATCGCGGATTTGCTGACGCGTATCCGTAATGCCGGAATGGCTAAGCACGCCAAGCTTGATATGCCTTCCAGTAACGTCAAGGTTGCTATCAGTGACGTTCTTAAGGAACAAGGTTTTATCAAAAACTACAAAACCATCAATGACAACAAGCAGGGTGTTCTCCGTATTTATCTGAAATACGATGAGAACCAGACTCATGTCATTCATGAGATCAAACGAGTTTCCAGTCCAGGGTGCCGTGTATATGTCGGTCAGGGTGAAATTCCTCAGGTCAAGAATGGCCATGGTTGTTCGATCCTTTCGACCTCGAAAGGGGTACTGGATGATGTTGCCGCCCGCCGTGAGCAGGTTGGTGGGGAAGTAATCTGCACCATCTGGTAAGCAGATTCTAGTAGAGAACGTAAGGAGCTTCACCATGTCAAGAATAGGAAAACTTCCCATTGCCATCCCCTCAGGTGTCAAGGTTTCACTGAGTGGCAATGAAATCAGTGTTCAGGGAAAAAAGGGCAGCTTGAAGCAGCTACTGCCTGAGCGAATTATTATTGCTGTTGAGGCGGAACAAATTGTTGTTTCTCGTCCAAGCGATACTAAGCAGGACAGTGCACTTCACGGTCTTAGTCGTTCACTGATCAATAATATGGTTATTGGTGTTAGTGACGGGTTTGCCCGTATACTGGAAATCAACGGTGTCGGTTATCGTGCGGAGCTTAGTGGCTCAGTGCTGACCTTGAGCCTTGGTTTTTCGCACCCTGTTGTTTATGAAATCCCCAAGGGGATCGAGATTGAAGTCGAAAAACAGACTCGTTTGACTATCAAGGGTATTGATAAGCAATTGGTCGGTTCTGTGGCCGCAAAGATTCGTTCCTTCCGCAGGCCTGAGCCTTACAAGGGTAAAGGTATCAAGTACGCTGAGGAGCGCATCATGCGCAAAGCCGGCAAAACCGGTAAGTAATAGATAAGGAGTTTTGTCGTGAATGTTGCGCAGAATAGGCGACTCGCCCGGCTTAAACGTCAGGCGCGTGTTCGGAAAAAAATAACCGGTACCCCAGAGCGTCCGCGCCTTTCGGTTTACCGCAGTGCTGGCCATATCTATGCCCAGATCATCGAAGATGCCAACGGTTTTACGTTAGCTGCAGCTTCGACTCTAAGCAAGGATGTTGCAGGTTCACTGAAATCTAAAGGAAATGTCGAAGCTGCTAAAGCGGTTGGAACGGCTATCGCCAA
>JAJRRT010000085.1 GCA_024279255.1 Deltaproteobacteria bacterium
AAAGCCGCCATTCTGGCGAAAAAAAGGACGATCTGACGTGGAAAATCGACTCTATCTGTCATCATCGCCCCATATCCACAGCGGCGAAACCACCGACAAGGTGATGCGCAAAGTCATCTACGCTTTGCTGCCTGCAACAGCTCTGTCGATCTATTTCTTCGGCCTGCCGGCTCTCAGTGTGCTGTTGATCTGTACGCTCGGGTGCATGGGATTTGAGGCGCTCAGCTGCAAACTGATGAATAAACCTTTGACCCTGGCCGATGGTTCGGCGGCACTCACCGGCGTTCTGCTCGCGCTAAACATGCCACCGTCATCATCCTGGTGGCTGGCGCTGTTCGGGGCTGCGATCGCAATATTTATCGGTAAGCAGGTCTACGGTGGTCTCGGCTATAATCCGTTCAATCCGGCACTGGTGGCACGCGTGATTCTGCTGATCTCCTTCCCGGTCCAGATGACCAGTTGGACAGCGCCCGCCCCCCTCGGTTCAGGCCTGGATGCGGTCACAGCAGCAACCCCGCTCGGCGAGATGAAGACTGCGGTGATGCTGACCGGCAAACTCCCTGAACTGGCTCACAGTGGATTTCTTAACTATTTTACCGGCAACATGGCTGGAAGCCTGGGTGAAGTTTCGGCAATAGCCTTACTGCTCGGTGGTCTTTATCTGCTCTTTAAAAAGGTTATCAGCTGGCATATTCCGGTCGCCTTTATCGGCACGGTCCTGGTGATCGGCGCTATATTCTGGGCCGTTTCTCCGGAAAAATACCCGAACCCGCTCTTCCATCTGCTGACAGGTGGTCTGCTGATGGGCGCCTTTTTCATGGCCACAGATATGGTCACCTCGCCGGTCACAGACAAAGGGATGCTGATCTTCGGATTCGGCTGCGGCCTGTTGACGGTGCTGATTCGCCTCTTCGGCGGATACCCGGAAGGGGTCTCCTTCGCCATCCTGTTGATGAACGCTGCAACTCCACTTATCGATCGCTTCTGCCACCCCAAGATCTATGGGCAGACCGAGGCTAAGGCTTAAGATATGAAAGATATTCTCCGCCTGCTGCTGGCCCTGACCTTAATCGCCGGAATTGCCGGGCTGATCCTTTCACAGGTTGAAACCGCCACCCGTGAACCGATCAAAGAACAGCGCAGACTGCAGATGCTCAAAGCTTTAAGCGCTGTCCTGCCGGAATACACCAACAGTCCCGACACCGATACTGCCACATTGGAAAACGGCGTCGACAAGAAGGGCAAACCGATCCAGGTCATTTTCTACCGTGGCCGCAAGGCCGAGCAACTGGTCGGCACCGCTTTCAAGGTCGTCGCCCCGGATGGTTACAGCGGCAATATTTTCATAATGGTCGGAGTTAAACCCGATGGCCAGATCATCGGCATTGAAATACTGACCCACGCTGAAACTCCCGGCCTCGGCAGCAAAATCACCGACGCCCTGTTCAAGGATCAGTTCAAAGGGAAAGACCTCGACAATATCGACTGGCGAGTCAAAAAGGATGGCGGCGAGTTTGATCAGATTACCGGAGCTACCATTTCACCACGAGCGATTGTCGGCGCAGTCAAAAAAGGCCTTGAATTCTACCGGGAGCATAAGGTGGAGATTCTGGTACCGCAGGTAATTCCGGCACCGCAAGGAGGGGTCAAATGAGCATGATACGTGATTTCAGCAAGGGGATCTGGCAAGAGAATGCCGTCTTCAAACTGCTGCTCGGCATGTGCCCGGTTCTGGCGGTCACCACCAGCGCCGAAAACGGACTGGGAATGGGGCTGGCAACAACCTTCGTTCTGGTTTGCTCGAATATTGTTGTCGCCTTGATGCGTAAAGTCATCCCTTCGGGAGTCCGCATCCCGGCCTTTATCATTATCATTGCGACCTTCGTCACTGTTGTGCAGCTGTGTATGGAGGCCTGGGTTTACGACCTCTATCAAGCCCTGGGCATCTTCATCCCACTGATCGTAGTCAACTGCCTTATTCTCGGCCGGGCCGAAGCCTTTGCCTCGAAGAACCCCGTCAGTCGCTCCGCCGCAGATGGCTTAGGGATGGGCCTCGGTTTCACCCTCGCACTATTCATGCTCGGAGCGGTTCGCGAAATATTCGGCTCCGGTGCAATCCTCGGCTTCGACCTGTTCGGCGCTTCCTATCAGCCGATGCTGCTGATGATCCTGCCCCCGGGAGCCTTTATTACTCTGGGTCTGATACTGGCGCTGATGAGTCGTCTAGGTCGCGAAAAAAACATAAAACCGCAGGACGGTGGGCATTGCGGTTGAGCCCCGCTACTCTCTGCTACAACCAAGGGCCAGTGATATTTTCACTGGCCTTTTCTACTCTGAAGAAAAAACATCGGAAATCTTGTTGTCGATCAAATAGAGTGCAACCTCACGCGCGCCCTGACGGGTGTAACTAAACCTTTCACAGAGGTTGTTTATCAAAAAGGTCACGTCATCGCGAACCTTCTTGTCGTAAGTTCGAAAGTTCTCCCCCTCCAGATCCTTGATCGCCCGTCTGAAATTATCATTTTTAAGGATCGGATCAAGCACCTTCTCTTTCAGATAATGGACATAGCGTTCATGTAAGCTGTGATAGAGCTTGGTCTCCTCAAGGGTCCGTCCCGCCAGAATCAACTCCTGAGTCAGGGCCTGTGAGGCATACTGTTTTTGCGTCGACTTACGGAACCGAAGCCTGGTCTGCGTATCAGAACTGCTACTCACCAGACAACGCTCTATTGCCGCAAAAAGATCTTCGCCAACGTCCAAATGATCACCGGTGTAAGGACAGACCACCTGACTTCCAGATTCAAAATTGATGGCAAACAGGTAATTCTTAATCTCTTTTTCAATCTGCTCTTCATTAAAGTAATAGAGGGCCTCTTTGACCTCTTGCAGAATGGTGTAATTATACATTCTGCGAAGCGAGTCGAGAAATCCATCTGGAATCATCTTTTGCCATTCTTCGCGGCTTTCAAAAAAGCTGCAGAGGCTCTTCATATCGATCAAGGAACCTTCGCGGGCCTTGCTGCCGTAGAGTTCACGAAAGATTTTAATCGAATCACGCCCCGAAAAACCATCGACCCCTTCTGCCTCTGACTCGGCGATGATTTGTCGACGACACTTGGCATTGAGCTTCTTGCGATCCTCTTCATTCAACCATTCAGGGATATTGCCGGTGTAGATCTCCATCTTCAACAACTGCAAGTTGCTGTCACAGTAACTGCTGTACTTTTCGGGGTCACCAATCCATTCTTTCATTGCAGATGAATCTTTAGATAGCCGGGTCGAAATGATAATCCGTGCAAAATTATGCAACACACGAGGTAAGAAACTATCCTCAATATGGCGGCCAAAATTGTTGCGATAAATTTCGACCTCAGTGCGCAGATCGAGCACATAAGGGATATTGATCAACTCGATACGGTCGATCAATGAAGGGACTTCGTCAAGCCTGACCCGATCTTCCGGATTCATCAATGCCAGAAAGAGTGAAGCCACATTCTCTTCAATATATTCAACCTTATGAACCCCTTCACTGATAATATTGTGCAGTTCATGAAGTCGTTCAACGTTATGCCCTTTAATATCCATCAAGGCGTAGACGCCATTATTCGTTTTGGCGAAGTTAGAGAAGAGATAGTGCACTCTGTTACTGTCACGCAGCAGGCTGTCAATGCGATTCTGTAGCATGTTGTTATCGAGAACATTCCGCTTAATGATTCTATCTCCCGGGTTATAAACACTGATTCCCTCACCCAGGCGTCGATCAAAACGATAAGGTCTGGCAAAGAGCATTTCAAGAACCTTGGCGGGAGATTTAAGCCTTTCAAGCAGCGACAGATAAAGGGAGTTACAGATTGTACAGGGGGGTTCGTTGAAGAGCCAGTCGTACTGTTTTTCGGTGAAAATCTTCCACTTGGCCTGATCATTTTCGAACAGATCATCAATAAAAGCGCGGCGGAATTCCTTGGGAATCATCAGGAGCGGGCTGTCGTGACTCGGACAGGGAATCTCAACATAATCTTCGTCCCCCTGCATCAACTGTTGTGCGTCTATCAGATCTGTCTGCTTGAACTCATATTCGTCCAAAAGGCCAGAAAGCCGATTCAAAAATTTTCCGCTCTCCTGTTCGCTAAAGCTGGCCAGTATTTTACGGTCGAGACGCCACAAGGTTTCGTAGGTACGACCTTCTTCAGAATTTGTGTACTGCTCAAGCTTTGCAAGCAAATTGTCGAGAAAGGTACTCTTGCCACAGCCATGTGGGCCGACAAAAATATAGATTTTATTCTGCAGTGACCCATGACGAAAGTTCTCCGCCAGCTTCACCAGACGATTCGAGAAAAGTCGGTCCGCAAAGAAGGGGGAATCGGCACCATCAACAAAGAGTCGACTGGTGTCATGGTCAGTAAAATTAATCGACTCTGGGTCACCCGCGTATTCATCGACTCCGGGCGAAACCAGGTGTTCGACCATATCGTGGAAGACTTGAAAAATGTTACGAATTCCCTTTTCAGGGTCCTTGACCACCCGCTGGAGATAGGCATCAAAACTGATCGGAGCGCCGCGATCCTGGCTGCCATGCTGACGATCAAAATGACTGAGTGCAGAGTCGATATTATTCATAATCCGCTTGCCTCAACTGGTTAAAGAACTGTCCGTTCCAGTTTTCGCTCCTTCATCTGATAACGCACGCGCGACCAACTGATCATTTCGGGCGTCACCTCCTCCTTGTCCTCGGTATTAACTTCAGCCTCACTGGTCTCAAGGCAGACCGTTCCGCCCCAAAGGAATTCAATGCCAAGCATGGTATTGGCAATATATTCCTGGACCAGCGGTTTCCCCTCAATATTATGGTTGAGATAGAGCACACCCTCTTGCGACTTCGCCTCATCAATAACAATCTTCGGTGGGTGGTAGAGGCTGTCAAACAGCATCTGCTGATAATCGTCGGCATGGCGACTCTTGACATAATACTGCCAGGTCATCCGCTCTTCATTGAGACGCTTTCCAGCGACAAAGAGTTGATTGTGATCCACAAAATCCTGATCAACAAAGCTGTTAAGAAATGTGAAATCACTGTAATTTTCGCGCACATCAAAAATATACTCACGCCCCTTACCAAGCTTTTTGTCATAATGACGCTTCAGCTCCATGTCCCTTAAACGCCGGTAATCATGCGTGTAACAACCACGATTTGCGGCCTCTTCAATAAAGTAGAATAGGCGCATCCCCAAGGCATAGGGATTCAGTCCGACCCTTGGCATGGCCGTGACACTGGCATTAACCCGAGCGAAGGAGATTTCATGCCCGCGGATACGATCATCCTGCATAAAGAGGGTTTCATGCCAATAGCTGGCCCAGCCTTCATTCATAATCTTTGTGCGGATCTGCGGCTGAAAATAGATCGATGTCGAGCGCACGACCTGCAGCACCGATTTCATCCACAGGTTCTCTTCGCTATTCAGCATCGGGGAATGGTCGATCAGAAACTGCAACAAATCAGATTTTTTTTGCTTTTTCCCCCCTTGATGCTTTTCAAAAGCCGCTTCAAACTCAGGATACTTCCTCACCATCTCAGTAAAAAAACTTTGTTCCCCCAAATCTCCGAAGTCTCGACACGCCAGATTGTACGCCTCAACCTCTTTCATGTACTCGCTGGTACTCACTGGACGCTGTTGTTGTAAAAAAACATCAAAAAAGAAATCGAGGCGCGCGCTGCAGTCCTTTTTACCGCGATGCAGAGTTGAAAGCTCTCCGTGGAAATCAACCAGGTTATCGATCCCCCGCGCAAACTCGATCACGTAATCGACCCAACGTCCATGCTCACTACGCAAGCGTGCGATCAGGCGTTTATCGGCCAAAGCCTGGCCCGCCAGGTCATAATCCCAGGTATGGCGAAAATAGAGATTGTTCTGAAAAAAATCGATGTGGGCCAGAACATGATAGAAGATCATCACGTTAAGCCAGTCAGGGTTATTATCGTTATAGAAGGAGATCGCCGGGCGGGTGTTGATAACGGTCTCGTAGGGATTACTGGGGTAAAGTTCGTACTTGCCCTTTTCGCGCAGAACCTCAACATCATGAACCCAATAATCATAGAGGGTTGGAATCATGACTTTAGGAGTCAGTTCGAGCATGTCGCGGTTTGTCACCACGTATTCGAGAGTCTCATCCTCAAAACGCAGACCGACAGCGCGAGCACGTTCTTTGCACCCTTCCATGATTGCTTTGGTCTGTTGACTAATCAGCTCCATGATGATGGGAGTGGTTCTTTTCCGCCAACTCTGCGTCAGCTATCACTCAGGCTTGTCGGAGTAGCTATCGCTACACCTTCTGCGCCTTCATTCAGCTTTCTTGATTCGACGAAAAACCCCTCACTCCCTGTTCCTTTCTGCTAAAGAGTTACATCCGTTCTCACCTCTCACCTCTCGCTTCTTCACCTCACTCCGAAATCAGTTTTCGGATCCCTTCTATGATCCGATCCTCACCTTCATTCTCTGACATATTGTCCAGACGCAGCATATCTCGGGCCTGATCGAGGAGCCCTGATTTATTCAAGTAGCTCTGAACCTCAGTGTTGCCACTGGTGCCATAAGAGTGCTCGGCGATGGTAATTCCAACCCTTGAGGCGTAGCTGAGCATCGTTTTCAATTCAGGGATAGTCTCACGCCCTTCACGGTCCCAGTCATCACCATCGGTGCCGTGAAAGATATAAATGTTGTAGTCGCGATCGAGGGAATCCTTCTTAACCAACTGGTTAACCATCCGATAGGCAGCAGCCACCTGGGTACCACCTGCGACCCGTGAGTTGTAGTAACTGTGAAAATCCTCGACCTCCTTCGCCTCGGTGTCGTGAAGTATAAAGCGGGTCTCGACCTGACCTGAATACTGATATAGCAGCCAGCTATAGATCAACACGTGCTGAGTGACGATCAGCTCGGTGGCCTTACCGGCCATTGATCCAGAATAATCCCGAACAAAGAAGACCAGCGCCTGAGATTCATAATCCTTTTCGCGCGAGAGGATTCGATAGATCTTGTCACGCGGAGCAATCAGCAGTTTGGTGGTATCGATCTCACCGTCTGGACTCAGGTTTCCCAGCGCGAGATTGGTTTTTAAGACCTGCAGTAGAGTCGCTTTTTTATCCAGCACCTGACCAAAACCACGGTTTTTATCAGTCAGGTCATAGGTGTAGCGCGTCAACGACCGTTTTGTGCCTTTCTCCTTGAGGTTCGGCAATTGAAACTTCTCGGTCAGAACGCGACCGAGATCATAGGCGTTCGACTCCATGTCATGATCGGCGCCTTTCCCCTTGCCAGCACCGGTCCCTTCCCCTTCACCTTCGGGGCGCACCGGCTGCTCACCGATCACCTCACCCTCTTCACCCTCTCCGCTGCCGCCACCACTGCTCTCTCCCTCTTGCTTTTGATCGAAGCGGTTATCGTGGATAAACTTCTCTTCAACGGTGGTCGGAATCACCACCACCTTGCCCTCAGAGTTACGTCCGGGGCGGACCATACGCCCGATTCTTATTTTACGCGGGAAACCATCAAGTTCGCGCAGCTTGTCACGGTCAATCAACTGATCGAGGGTGCGGATATTGAAAGATGCAGAATTGACCCGCATATCCTGCAGACAACTTAAATCGTTGGGTCCATAGAGATCATTCAGCGGGATGGGCTGAGCCCTGGGAACAGGCACAGAATGGTCGCCGCAATCATCCATCTCGGCGGCAATGTTCTGCTGCTGCCGCTCCGTCAGGCCAGCGGCCTGCAGACGTTGATAGAGTTCATTGCGGTTCATAGATTCTCCTGGGAGTCTGCCTGATTAACCTTCATCCTCCTGGGTACAGAAATACTCGATCGTCTTTTGTGCGCAGGTCCGGCAATAGCCGAGCTGGCCGAGCATCGTCTCAATCATGCGGTCGTAGAGTTTCTGGTTCTCTTCATTGGTGCGATTGGCGAGGGCGCCGACCAACGAACCTGCTCCGGCGATGTCACTCTTGAGGCGTACATCGGTGACCGCCTTGACCAGTTCGAGGTTATCCATGAAATCGTAGTCGGCCTCGAGTGAGATCTTCTGGCCATATATTTTACGCACCGAAGTGCGGAAGGTCTCACGTTGTTCTTCAGTTTTCAGGCCGAGACGCTCTTCGACGCTCTGAATAAAGCGCTGATCCATCTTGAGAGCCTTGAGCTCCCCGCTCTGCGGATCACGATATTTCCACATCTTGTCAGGACCAAGATTCTCAGCATCAATGCCGATGATCATGTTGACGTAGTTCATCACATCTTTGCGGATCGCCTGCGGTTCATCCATGTAGGCATTGAACATTTCGGTCATCACCCGCTCACGGTAGAGGCTGCGCGCAATCTTAATGTCCTCCTGAAACTTGGCGCGATCATTGGCATCGGTCACATAGTCGAGAACAATCCGCTCAATGGTCCCGAAGATATCGAAGGCGAACATGCACTGGCCTTCATTGGTCTCGCTGCTTTCGACCATCAACTGGATAGCACGGCCGAGATTGCGCTGTCCCAACCCTTTTTGGCCGAAGCGTTTGGTGATATCCGGCTCCTGATTAAGGGTGTCGATCACCTCGGCCAGGGTCTTGATACTCTTTTCACCGGCGACTTCACCAGCAGCCAGCTTCATGGTTTCAATCGGAGTCAGTTTTTCTGAACGGGGTAGACGCGTCAGTACCGAAGTCACCGAAGCGGCATAATTCAAATTAGGATCCTGATGCAGCAGCTCCTGGTTCAGGGTGGTTTTCGTATCGCTGCCGATCGCATAATCGGTCAGCTGTGCCTGCAAGTGATAGTTGGTGTTATGCGAGACATAGCAGACTCGGCAACGGTCGATGATCGGCGCCTCCTCTTTTTCGGCGAGGAAGCGGTTAAACTCAGAATTGTTACTGGTCGCGATAATCAGGGTATCAATCGGCCATTTATAACCATCGATCTCGATCGTGCGGTTCTGGATAACCCCGAGGTAGACCTGAACCAGATCTTTTTTGTTCTTGTAGATCTCATCCGAAAAATGAATACCGCCGCCAGCCACCCTGGCCAGTGCGCCGCGTCGCAGGTCAAAACGGTAGGGATTGTTGGTGTCACTGATATGGAGCAGGCGCTGAATCGATTCTTCCCCCAGCAGATCAACGGCGCTGGAGGTAATTTTATCCTTGGCGGCATACTTGCCGGTCACGGTACCCAGACTCTCGGTGAGCGGGACCGGGAAAATATCGATCGCCTTGAGGATGTCTGCCAGCTTGCCGTCATAATGGTTGCGCAGATCGTTGAAGATATAACTGCTGCAGGCCCCCATCGGTCGGTAATTTTCCCAGTACTTGTCAAGATCCTTGGATTTGAAGCCGAATTCATCTACCAATATTTGCCGACTCTGATCCTGGGTTTCACCCAGATTCATCGCCAGGATCATTGGGTCTTCATAGGTCTGAGACTCGACCTTATCAATTTTGCCGTAGCTCCCGAGCTTTTCCAGCCCGGTGAAACGGAAGCTGAACTTGCGATTCCCCTCCTGCTGCAGAAAATTGCGGTAACAGGTACAGAGGTACTCGACGAAGAAGGTTTTACCGTTGCCCGGTTCACCGACCAGAACAAAGGCCATCTCCTTGGAACTACCCCCTTCGGAAGCATCCTTGACGAAACTGACAAAGCTGTTCAGCTCGTCATACATGCCAATCGCATGCTTGGACCCATGCCGAAACAACTTGAAATCGTAGGTCGTCCGGCCATTGACCACGACCTTCTCAATCTTATCAGCCAGTATCATCCGTGCGACCGACTGAAAAACGTTCTCATACCTGCGGGTCTCCTTCTGCACTGACTGCAGATGAAAAGCCAGAGAACCATCA
>JAJRRT010000086.1 GCA_024279255.1 Deltaproteobacteria bacterium
GGCGAGGCTATCGGTCAACTGCTTCAATTGCTCAGCGTTGACGTCAACCAGAGCCAACCTTGCCCCCTGCTCAGCAAAGCGGCGGGTGATTGCAGCTCCTATTCCCTGCCCGGCACCGGTGATCAGTACCACAGGACCAGATAGCCCCCCTGCTGCAGTTGCCATCAGCAGGCCTCCACGGCCAGGGCGATCCCCTGCCCACCACCGATACATGCGGAGGCGATTCCTAATTGTTTGTTATCGCGGCGCAGGGTTTTCAGACAGGTCAGTGTCAGGCGTACACCGGTCGCTCCCAGAGGGTGACCGATGGCGATGGCGCCACCATTAACGTTGAGCTTATCCTGATCAAGTTGCAGCTCTTTGGCCACTGCCAGACACTGAGCAGAGAAAGCCTCGTTGATTTCAAAGCAGTCGATGTCTCCGATTTCCATCCCCAACTGTCCAAGCAACAGACGGATCGACGGAGCCGGACCGATCCCCATAATGTCGGGCCTTACGCCGGTCGCGGCAAAACCACGAATTTTCCCTAAGGGCTTCAGTCCATGCGCCCGAACATAGTCGCCCGATGCCACCATCAACGCGGCCGCGCCATCGACAATGCCTGAGGCGCTGCCTGCAGTGGTTGGACCCTCTTTACTGAACACATAGGGGAGCTTAGCCAATTTCTCCAGGGTCGTCTGACGTGGATGCTCATCATTACTGATTGCTTCACGGCCGTTCAAACGATACTTACGCGGCTTGTAATCAGCCATCTCCAGAACCCCCTTAGGGTCTACTGGTACGATCTCCTGTGCGAAGAATCCCGCAGCCAACGCTGCGGCGTAACGTTCCTGGCTGCGCATTGAGAACGCATCCACTTCTTCTCGGCTCAGGTTGTATTGCTTCGCTAAGTTGTCTGCCGTGCAGCCCATCGGGACGGCAGCGGTATCGTTCAAGGCCTCCCAGAGCAGATCGACAAACTCGGGCCGACCCAATTGGAAACCTTGCCGGGCGGAATAGGAGGCAAGCGGAAAGCGACTCATGGTATCGGTCCCGCAACCGAGAACCAGATTGGCCTTGCCGAGAGCGATCTGCTCTGCAGCCTGACCGAGCAACTCCATCCCTGAACCACAAATACGTTGGGTTAACAACGCAGTACTCTGCAAGGGTGCCCCGGCGTAGAGTGCGATATGTCGCGGGAGAAAGAAGCTGTCGGCGCTCGCCTGGCCGATATTGGCGACGATGGTTTGATCGATGTCACTGGCAGGAACACCGGAGGCCTCAATCGCTGCGCGACTGGCAAAGATGCCGAGGTCGGTAGGAGAGACTGTTGAGAGGCTGCCGGTATATTTACCGAAGGGGGTACGTTTTCCTTCGATCAGATAAACATCTTCAAACAGCGCGCCGCTGCCAACCTGTTGATCGCGAAAACCCTTTACGCTTGCGTTCATGATGTGTAACTCCTTGGCTATTTACTTGCCGGTGAAATTCGGTTTCTGGCCGTTGATAATACTCGAAAGTCCACTCAGGGCGTCCTCGGTGGCGAAGATATGTTTCAAGCCATCAAGTTCCAGCTGTAATCCAGACTGTAGATCGAGAGCAATCCCTTTATCGATCAGACTCATAGCAATTTTCAGTGCCAACGGGGCTTTGCGGCTCAGGCCCTTGGCCTGCTTTTCAAACCCTTCGCGACTGAGCAACGGATGATTAAGATCGCCATCAAAGGCAGCAAACTCAGCCTCATCCGCTGTCATCTCGGTGCGCCCGGCCTGGGCCTTTTCCAGAGAGACATCTGCTAAATCGCGCCAATCCAAGACCGGGTCGATGATCAGGTCAACCAGACCAAAAGCATAGGCGATCTTCGCATTGACGAATTGACCGCTGGCGATCAACTGCTTGGCGCGAGCAACGCCGATCAGGCGGCTGGCACGCTGGGTGCCGCCGAGGCCAGGGTAGATACCGATACCGGTCTCCGGGAATGCCAGTACCGATTTCTTGGTGCCGATACGGTAATCACAGGCCAAAGCGAGTTCCAATCCACCTCCCAGGGTCAGTCCGTCAAGATAGGCGTAGGTGGCCTTGCTGGAGGCCGCGATTTTATTCAGCACCTGCTGACCGAAATCGGTGAAAGCTTGAATACGCTGCAGATCATCAGCGGCCATGGCATCGAGGAAAAACTTGATGTCAGCCCCGGCGATAAAGGCCTTGCCTTTGCCATGAATAAAGATTTTATCGATGTCGTCTCTGGCATTGAGTTCATCAACGCAGCGATTAAGTTGTGTCATGACCTGCTCACCGAGCGGGTTCATCCGGTCAGGCAGATCAAAAATGATAAAGCCGGTCTTACCGACAACCTCGGTCTTCACCCATTCAAGTTTCAAACTCTGCGCTTTTGCACTGTCCACCAGACAGCCCGGCACCGGAAGATCCCAGGCCGAAAAGAGTATCTCGACCATCTCTTTAACCTGTGCTGAACCCAGTTTTTCAAGGAGCTCAAAGGGACCAACGGGCCAGCGCAAACCGGCACGGGCACCCAGATCGGTGGCGGTCGCATCAACCACCCCCTCATCGACCATTTGCGCAGCAACTCCAAGGCTGGCCCCGACCAAACGGCGGGTTACAACCTCAAGCTGGTCGGAACCATTATTGAGGTGTTGGTCGTCGTCAAGGTTCCAGTCCTGCTTCGCTTCGACCTGCTGACAAAGGACCTTTGCCGGGCCGTAGAATGCATTCAGTTCTGTGGCAAGACCATCGGCGGCGTGCATGGCGATCGGCACACCGGTCGCGTTCATCAGGGCAAAGGGCCCCATTCCGACACCGAAAACATCACAGGCGACCTGATCGATAAAAACGATACTGCCGAATCCTTCTTCATAGAGACGGGCCGCTTCGTTCAACCAGGGGACAAAAAAGCGATTGACCGCAAAACCCGGAGCATCTTTAACCAGGATCGGGGTCTTGTCATAATAGGTATAAAAATTCTCCAGAGCGGCAACGATCTCGGGTGCTGACTTTTCACCGGGGATCAACTCGACCAGCTTGTTCTTGGCCGCATGAAAGAAATAATGAACCCCGACCACCCGCTCAGGCGTCTTCAGGTCGGCGGCAATTTCACTGATCAAAAAAGATGATGTGTTGCTGGCGAGGATACAGTCAGGACCGACGACTTTCTCCAATTCGGCGAACAGCCCCTTTTTGACCTCAAGGTTTTCAAAGATTGCCTCAACCACCAGGTCGGCTTTGGCTAGCTCGGTCTGATCGGTCGTACAGTGCAGACGCCCGAGGATCTGGTCAAAGGTCTGCTGATCGATCAACCTTCGTTCCAATGCCTCGCTCAGGGATTCACGCATATAGCCAACCCCCCGATCCAGGAACTCCTGCTTCTGGTCAACGAGTATGACCGGCAGTCCCTTCATGACAAAGTGTTGAGCAATCGCTGAGCCCATTGTTCCGGCGCCAACGACGCCTACAGTTGTAATCGGTTTCATTCGTCTGCCCTTCTTTTAATGATTTAGGGTAATAGATACAGAGACTATAAAAAAGCTGGAAGCCACATTCAAAAACACTCACAGGCAAGTCGCATGACAGCTAAATTCTATAAGTCGTCACCATATTTCGCAGTGCGGAATAATGTTTCGCTAAAAAGAATCTTATCCGACAAACACGCTGTTTGTAAATAATTTTCTTCATAAAAGATCAATGGATTATGCTAATATGTCTAACATACTGTTTTCATATGTTAAAAATATATCTAACAGCGCGCAAGACCAGACAACAACAGTGGTTCAATACTGGCAAAATCAATATCTCAATCATGTTTAGTTTTGCACTGCGAAACTAACTTTCAAAAAACATTGTTTTATTTCTTGACAAGCCCCCCACTTTTTCTATAGATGTTAAAAGCAGAAGCATACTCCGGAAGAAAATTTATGGAGAATGTTCCGATACAATTTTCACTGAAGAGTCTAGACAGCAATGGTCAGCCCGGAGAAATGAATCCATGAATGATAACACCGCACTGGAGAATGGGGGCAGCAAGGCAGGACTCATTGCAATGGATGGGCTCGATTCTCTTGAAGAGAGCGGCAAGGACCGTCAATTCGTAACGGCTTTGGCGCGTGGGCTCGAGGTTCTGCGTTGCTTCAGACCCAGAGATCGTCATCTGGGAAATCAGGACATTGCCCTGCGGACCGGGCTACCGAAGCCGACCGTCTCCCGTCTGACCTATACCCTGACCCGTATGGGCTATCTCTATCACGATGAAAAGCTCGGCAAGTACCAACTCGGTACGGGAGTTCTCTCCCTCGGCTTTTCATTACTGACCAACATGGATGTTCTGAAAATCGCCCGTCCCCTGATGCAGGAACTGGCTGACTATTCGCACACTGTGGTTTCAGTTGGCACCCGCGATCGTCATGGCATGATCTACCTCGACGGAAGATACAGTGCTGATGCCACTGTCTCCTTACGCCGCGAACCAGGCACTCGGGTCCCGATTGCCACAACCGCCATGGGAAGAGCTCTGCTTTGCGGCCTGCCGCAAGACGAGCGCGAGAAGCTGATGGACAACATTCGGCAACGGGATCCTGATGAGTGGTCAAAGCATAAGGCCGGGATCGAACAAGCCTTGCGCGATTACAATGACCGCGGCTTCTGCATGTCGATCGGGGGCTGGCGTAGCGATGTCAACGCAGTAGGCGTACCGATGCTGCCGATCGCGGGCTCACGACTTCTGACATTCAACTGTAATGCACCATCCTTTGTATTGCGCCAACATATGCTCGAAGACGACATCGGCCCCCGACTCGTCAATCTGGTCAGAACGATCGAAGCAGAAGCAGCAACTTATTAAGCCCGAGCGGAACATTTGAGATGGGCGATACATTACACGCCCGGCCAACGGAGACTGAGAGACGCATGGCACAGCCAGTTTATGTCGGACTAGATATGGGAGCATCACGCACCAAGGTAGCGGTTATCAACCGTCAGGGTGTATTGCTCGGTCATACAGTCAGAAAATCTGGTATCGATTTTGGCGTAACCGCTGCCCTCTGCCTCGACAGCGCCTTGGAGATGGCTGACGCCAATCAAAAAGATATTGCCGACGCCGTCGCCACAGGTTATGGCCGTAACAATGTCGCCTTTGTTACCGAAAAAACTAAAACCGAAATCGGTTGTCACGCTAAAGGTTGCCACCACAGTTTTGCCGGAGAACTCACCATCATCGACATCGGCGGTCAGGACAACAAGATCATCAAGCTCGATGCCGAGGGCCGGCGCGACAGCTTCAAAATGAACCGTAAATGCGCTGCCGGCACCGGAGCCTTTCTCGAAGAGATGTCGAGTCGCCTCGATATCCCCCTGGAAGAGATGAACAATCTGGCTCGCCAGGCCACTGAGATGATCAAACTCGGCAGTTACTGTACGGTTTTTTCAGCGACCGAGGTCCTTGAGAACATCCGTCACGGCAAGCCGGTTGCCGACATCATCAAAGGGATTTTCTACTCCATGATTCAACGTGTACTGGAGATGGATTCCCTGACTGAAAAAGTCGTTTTATGTGGCGGAGTGGTAGCCCACAACCCCTACATGGTGGAAATGACCGAGGAACTGATCGGTCGGCCGGTGCTGCTGCCGGAGTTTCCGCAATTAACCGGCGCTATCGGCGCAGCCCTTTATGCCCGGGAAGAGTCCAACAAGAGATAACCATTGGAGTCTGGCGCTGCCCACACTCACGGCTGACCTGAGATCGACTGAATAAAGACGCTTAGGGAGAGATCATGGCACAAGAGAAGCAACCGCAAAGAAAGAAGATCGAAGCAACCGGGCAGATGATGAAAATCATGTCCGACTACTTCTACGATCTGAATGACGCGACAAAAGCGACAGATCGCAAGGTCGCCTGGTGCACCAGCGTCGGGCCGGCAGAACTGCTGAGAGCGATGGGCTTCGCAGTTCACTTTCCGGAGAATCATGCTGCTATGCTCGGCGCCACTCGTATGGCCACCGAGTTGATCCCGGAAGCCAACACCATCGGCTATTCACCCGACATCTGCTCGTACCTGACTGCTGATATAGGTGCCTACCTGAAAGGGGTATCGCCGCTGGCCAAGGCCTACCCAGGGATTGAGGCTCCGCCCCGTCCTGATGTATTGGTCTATAACACCAACCAGTGCCGCGACGTACAAGACTGGTTCGCCTGGTATGCAAAGGAACTGGATGTCCCCTGCATCGGCATTACCTCACCAAAAAACTTTACCGATGTCAGCGATATCCTGATTGACGATGTGACCAGGCAGATCGAAGCGCTGATTCCGACCCTGGAAGAGATCGCCGGGCAGAAACTGGACGAGCAGAAGCTACGCGATACCGTAGCACTCTCGCGTGAGTGCACCGAGCTCTGGCGACAGGTCCTCGAAAGTGCCGCCAGCACTCCGGCTCCGCTTAGCTTCTTCGATGCCACCATCCACATGGGCCCTGCCGTCGTGTTGCGGGGGACCCAGCAGGCGATCGATTACTACAAACTACTGCTCAGTGAGCTGCAACAGCGGGTCACTGACGGAGTCGGTGCGGTCGATAACGAAAAGCATCGGATCTATTGGGAGGGGATGCCGGTCTGGGGTCGCTTACGTCAGCACTCCGAACTGTTCGCAGAACTGCAGGCCAGCGTACTGGTCTCTACCTACTGCAGCAGCTGGGTCTTCCCCGACTTCGATGTAGAGCAGCCGATCCGCAGTATGGCCAAAGCCTACCTTGGTCTATTTATTGTTCGCTCCGACACCTATAAAGAACAGTACATCAAGGAGATGCTGAAGAAATTCAAGATCGACGGCATCATCTACCATGATGCCAAGACCTGCCCATGCAATTCGAACAGCCGCTACGGTATGCCTCAGCGCCTGGAGAAGGAGACCGGCATTCCAAGCTTGGTGATTTCCGGCGATCTTAATGATCTACGCTGCGTTTCCGACGAACAGACCCGCACCAATGTTGAAGCTTTTATCGAGCAACTTGAGGAGAGGTAAGAGATGCTAGACGCCCTGTTTAAACCCAAAGCAGTTGCCCTGATCGGAGCTTCGACCAAAGAACTCTCGATCGGCAACGTCATCATCCGCAACCTTCAGACTTATGGCTACAAGGGGGAGATCTATCCGGTCAACTCCAAGGCATCCGAGGTCTGTGGGATCAAAGCCTATCCGAGCATCCTGGATATTCCCGGTCCGGTCGACCTGGCGCACATCATTATCCCCAGCCAACTGGTTCCCCAAGCCATTGAGGAGTGTGGTCAAAAAGGGGTCAAAGCAGTCATTATCAACTCGGCCGGGTTCAGCGAGATGGGCGAAGAAGGGGCCAGGCTGCAGGAAGAGTTTCTGGCCAATGCCAAAAAGTACGGGATTCGCCTGTTCGGTCCCAACTGCCAGGGGATTATCAATTCCGACCCTGAGCTGAATGCTTATTGTAACTTTACCTTTACCTTCCCCAAGCCGGGCAGCATCTCGGTGGTCGCCTTAAGCGGCGGGGTCGGTGCCTTGATTATGCAGGTGCTGGATGATCTGGATATCGGTCAACGCCTCTACGCCAGCAAC
>JAJRRT010000087.1 GCA_024279255.1 Deltaproteobacteria bacterium
CAGTGAGCGACTGCTGGCGCTCTTTCCTGATTTTGTCGGTGAAAGCATGAGTATCGACAAGAATCTGGGAGATCTGGTCGAAACTCTTCAGCGGCATCAGGGGCGCACCGTAGTTCTCGCTTCAGGCGATCCCCTCTTTTTTGGTATCGGACGTTACCTGCTGCGTAACCTGCCCGATATGCTGCTTGAGTTTCTGCCTAACGTGACCTCTGTTCAATATGCCTTCGCCAAAATCCGTGAACCTTGGGACGATGCCGTTTTTATATCGGTGCATGGCCGTGGTCTGGCAAAATCGATCGACCGTATTATCGCAAACGATAAAGCTGCAATTCTGACCGATGAGATTAACACTCCGGCCGAGATTGCAAAGGCTCTGCTCGATCGCGGCTGCAGCGGCTATCGAGCCTATCTGTGTGAAAATCTGGGCACAAAAGATGAACGGATCCGCATCACCAATATTACCGATCTCGCTGAAATTGAAGCGGCACCGCTCAATGTTCTGTTGTTGATCCGCGAGTTTGATGAGGGAGAACAGGCCTATGTACCGACCCTCGGTATCCCTGACGATGAATTCCTGACCGTCAAGAAACTGATCACCAAAGAGGAGATTCGGGTCGTGACCCTGGCTAAGCTTAAGCTGCGTCACGATATGTGTCTTTGGGATGTTGGTGCCGGGTCGGGCTCAATTTCGATCGAAGCCGATCACCTGCTTCCTAACGGTCGAATCTTTGCCATTGAGCGCAACGAAGAATGTCGGCGTTTTATCAAGCAGAATCTGCAAAAGTTCAAGGCCCGCAACGTGCAGTTGGTCGAGGGCGACGCTCCGCGATGTCTTGAGGATCTGCCAGATCCAGATCGGGTCTTTATCGGCGGCTCAGGTGGACATTTGTGGGAGATACTCGCGTTAGTTGATCAGCGTCTGGCGGCGGGGGGGCGAATCGTACTCAATGCCATTACCCTGGATACTCTGACAGCGGCCAACGAATTCTTTGGCAATGCCGGCTACGAAGTTGAAGTCGTAACGGTCAATATTGCCCGCACTCGCCCCCTGACCAGTTACAAGATGTTTGAGGCTTACAACCCCGTCTACATCCTCACGGCAGTTAAAGAATGATGGCTTAGCCATCAAAGATATTTGGAAATAAGTATGACAGGAATATCAATATTGCCAGGTGAAGTGCTGTTTGTCGGTGCAGGTCCTGGTGACCCGGAACTGATTACACTCAAGGGACTGAGAGCACTGCAACAGGCCGATCTGGTGGTCTATGCCGGTTCTTTGGTTAACCCGGCCCTGCTTGAAGAGTGTCACAAAAAATGTGAAATTCATGACAGTGCTCCGCTCAACCTTGACCAGGTCCTCGAACTTCTGATTGCCGGTGCCAAGGCCGGGCAAAAAGTGGTGCGCTTGCATACTGGCGATCCGACGCTCTACGGAGCGATTCAGGAGCAGATGGAAGCGTTGGATGCCGCAGAGATCTCTTACCGCGTAATCCCCGGGGTGACTGCGACCTTCGCTGCGGCCGCCAGCCTTAAGCAGGAGCTGACTCTCCCCGGTGTTTCACAAACTCTGGTTCTGACACGTCTTGCCGGGCGGACTCCAGTCCCGGACAGTGAAGCCCTGCGTAACATCGCGCGGATCGGCGGTACTATTTGTCTCTATCTGTCGGTAGGGATGATGGATAAACTGGTGGAAGAGTTGTTGGCCGGTGGGGTGTTCATCCCACAGACCCCGGTCGCGGTCGTCTATCGCGCGAGTTGGCCTGATGAGAAGGTTGTTGAAGGGACGCTGTCAGATATTGCTGAAAAAGTTGCCGAGGCCGGAATCACGCGTCAGGCGCTCATTCTGATAGGTGAGGTTTTAAAGGCACGCCAGCAGGGTGTCCCTGAAAAGTCGAAGCTCTATGATCCTGATTTTGCCCATGGTTATCGGGATAAATCATCAACGGATTAACCTCTCTCCCGTGTGACGCAGCCGTAGCGGAATAGAGATTTTGAGGAATTCGAACGAGGATGTCTGAGCCGCAGGCGAGTTTCCGAGTGAGCTCAAGATCGGCATGAAGCGGAGGGAACCCGCCAAGAGCGGGCAAGGAGTTCGGGGCGTATTTTGATCCAAACTTTTGGACGGACAAAAGTTTGGGCGCCTGTCGGGGCGCAACCCGACGATTTCATTCCAAGTAAGAATAAGTCGAGCCAACCAAACCATGACCCTAGCAATCATCGCCATCACCACCGGAGGTGTCAGCCTCGCCAGAAGACTTCACGACCAGGTCGAAGAGGCCGAACTCTGGTTGCCCGAAAGGTTCCGCCAAGCGGATTCGTCCAACTATTACAATGAAAGACTGGCCGACCTGCTCCCGCGACTCTTTACGCGGGCTGACGGGCTGATCTGCATTATGGCGACTGGTATTGTGGTCCGTCTGCTCGCTCCACATCTCAAAACCAAAGATCAGGATGCCGCAGTGGTGGTCTGTGATGAGGCTGGGCAGCATGCGATCAGCCTGCTCTCTGGGCATCTCGGTGGAGCCAACGAACTGGCAACCGAAGTGGCTGAGATCCTTGGTGGCCAAGCTATCATTACCACCGCGACTGATGTCAATCACTTACCCGCCTTTGATGAAGTGGCTCGTCAATGCAATATGGCGGTTGAACCACTGACGCGGATCAAACTTCTGAACAGCCTGCTGCTCGATCAGCAACCGATCGTCTTGGCAGATTCAGAAGGTTTTGTAGCGGGCGCCTACCAGAATATTTCTTCCGTGAATGTCGTCCGTAGTTTCGCATCAGCCTTAGAGCAGACTGCCGAGGGTTTTGTTTTTGTCAGCAATCGTTACCTGCCCCAGTTGAACGACCAATCAAACTTACTTGCCCTGCGTCCGCGTAATCTGGCGGTCGGCATCGGTTGTAATCGTGACACCACTGCCGCCGAGATTGATATGGTGGTCCGTCAAACTTTAAGGGACGCATTTCTTGCCTTTGCCAGTATTGGTGCTATTGCAAGTATTGACGCCAAGCAGGATGAAGTCGGCTTGTTGGCGTTCGCTGAGCAGCATCGGTTGCCGCTCCATTTCTTTAGCGCCGATGAACTCAATGCGATCGACGCACCAACACCGGCTTCTGAATATGTACAAAATGCGGTAGGTGCTAAAGGTGTTTGTGAACCGGCGGCTCTTAAAGCATCTGATGGTGGTCGCTTGATGGTGAAGAAAAAGAAGAATGGCAACGTGACAGTGGCTGTGGCCGAAATAGTTAAGAATCTGTGATTTAAGCTGCAAGAAAAGACTGGTATCAAATGCAAAAAAAATTATTCGTCATCGGCCTCGGTCCGGGTGACGCCCAACATATGACCCCGGCGGCGCTTGCCGCCATTGCAACTTCGACGATTGTCAGCGGTTATCAGGTTTATCTCGATTTGATCAGAGATCTGATCGTCGATAAAGAGACCTTCTCCACCGGCATGCGCCAGGAGACAGAACGTTGTCGCGAGGCCTTACGTCGTGCTGATCAAGGTGCAGTTGTATCATTGGTCTGCAGTGGCGATGCGGGAATCTACGGTATGGCCGGGCTGGTTCTTGAGCTTCAGCAGCTTGAAGGACCGGCAGAGGTTGAAGTTGAAATTGTTCCCGGGATTTCTGCAGTTCAGGGCGCAGCGGCACGGCTCGGTGCCCCCTTGATGCACGATTTTTCGGTGATTTCACTCTCTGATCTGTTGACCGACTGGGGGTTGATCAAGCAACGACTCGATGCTGCCGGACGCGCCGATTTCGTCATTTCCCTCTACAACCCGAAGAGTCGTGGTCGCACCACCCAGATTGGTGAGGCGCGCGACATTCTGCTGCGTCATCGCTCTCCGCAAACGCCAGTCGGTATTGTGCGCAACGCCTGCCGCGCGGGCGAAGAGGTCTGTGTGACTACACTGGGTCAGATGCTCGAAGCCGAAATCGACATGTTTTCGGTGGTGATTATCGGTAACAGCAGTACGCAGCTTGATGATCAGGGGCGGATAGTCACGCCACGTGGTTATGCCAAGAAACGTGAAACGGGAAGCGGGAAGCGGGACGAATCATTAGCGTCCGCCCTGTTTATCGGCGGTACTGGTTCCGATGTCGGCAAGACTGTGATCAGCGCCGGGTTGTGTCGGATTTTGAAAAGCCGTGGTTATCTGGTTGCGCCCTTCAAGGCGCAGAACATGGCGAATAATTCTGCGGTGACACCGGGTGGTGGGGAAATTGGCCGTGCCCAGGCGTTGCAGGCGGCGGCCTGTGGCCTTGAGCCACATGTCGATATGAACCCGATCCTGCTTAAACCGAACAGCGAGACTGGTTCACAGGTGATCGTGCAGGGGAGACCGGTCGGCAATATGGGGGTGCGTGAGTATCACCAGTTCAAGGATCAGGCTTTCACCAAGGTGAAGGAATCCTATCGCCGTCTTTCCTCTCAGGTTGAAATGGTGGTGCTAGAAGGGGCCGGGAGTATCGCCGAGATCAACCTGCGCGCCCATGATTTCACGAATCTGAAGGCTGCAGAGATGGCTTCCGCTGTCGGTATTTTGGTTGCCGATATTGAACGCGGCGGTGTTTTCGCCAGCATTCTCGGCACGATTGAATTATTGACTCCAGCTGAACGCAAGCAGTTGCGCGGTATTATCATTAACCGTTTTCGCGGTGATGCCAGACTGCTTGACAGTGGGATTTCTCTTCTGGAAGACCGAACCGGGTTACCAGTCCTCGGTGTGGTTCCGTACCTCAAGCTTGATCTGCCTGCCGAAGATTCCCTCGGGTTCGAACTGCGCCATACTGGTGGTCGTGGCGGTGGCACAGTACGGATCGGAGTGGTCCGTCTGTCGCGTATTTCGAACCATACCGATTTCGATGCTCTGGCACGTGAAGAAGACGTCGAGCTGATTTATGTTGAACAGCCACAGCAGCTGAACAACCTCGACCTGCTAATCCTCCCCGGGACTAAAAGCACTTTAGCCGATCTCAATTTTCTCAAAACCAGCGGGTTGTTCGAAGCGATTCAGTCATTTTCTGAAAGTGGTGGCAAGTTGATCGGCATTTGCGGTGGTTTGCAGTTGCTGGGAAGGCAGATTTTAGATCCCGAAAAGGTTGAATCAGAAGCGACCGCCGGTGCTGGTCTCGGTCTGCTCGATATTGAAACGACTCTTTGTCCTGAAAAGCAGACCCATCAGGTGCGCGCGCGTCTGCAACCCTCAGCGGCAGTTGCCGGGTTTGGTGGGCTGGCTGAGTTGAGCGGTTATGAAATTCACGCCGGAAACACCGAATATGGCTCGACCAGTCGTCCACTGTTACGGATTGTGCAACGCTCAGGAGAAGAGGTTGCCATCGAGGACGGTGCTGTCTCGGCCGACGGCCGCATCTGGGGAAGCTATCTGCATGGCATCTTCGACAATGATGAACTGCGGGTGGCGGTTCTCGCCCCGCTAAGGCGCGGTGCGGCAGGTCGTTCGGTTCCTGGCTATAATCTGGACCTTGAGATTGATAAACTTGCCGATCACCTTGAAGCTCATCTCGATATGCAAAAAATCTTCTCCTGGCTGATCCCTCAAGGGGCTAAAGGATGAGTGCCGAATTGCTGGCTGCAGCATTCATATTTGACCTGATCTTTGCAGATCCACGTAACTGGCCACATCCGATCGTTTGGATTGGCCGTCTAGTTACGCGCCTGGAAGATCTCTTACGTGACAGCGTCAAGGATGAAGTTCTCGCCGGATTATTATTAGTCCTCGCGGTTCTGTCGATTACCGGGGTTTCAAGCCTCGTGATTCTTGATCTGGCCGGACGTTTTGTTGGCTGGTTGCAGGCTCTCCTTGCACTGTGGCTGGCAGCCAGTTGTCTAGCGTTACGCAGCCTGCATCTGGAATCAAAGGTCGTGATTGAAGCACTTAAGGAAGGGGATCTCGGTTCTGCACGACTGGCGTTGTCGATGATTGTCGGTCGTGAGACCGCTCAGCTTGAAGAAGAAGATATTTTAAGAGCGACGATCGAAACAGTCGCTGAGAATGCGTCGGATGGAGTGATTGCTCCTCTCTTTTATCTGTGTCTCGGCGGGCCGGTTGCCGCGTTGCTCTATAAAGCGGTCAATACCATGGATTCGATGGTCGGATACAAGAATGAACGTTATCTGCATTTTGGCCGCGTCGCCGCACAACTTGATGATCTGCTCAACTGGATTCCGGCCCGTCTGGCCGCGTTGCTGCTGGTCGCTGCGGCCTGGCTTACCGGCCGGGATGGTCGTGGCGCATGGAGAGTCATGCGGCGTGACGCGCATCTGCATGCCAGCCCTAATGCGGGTTGGCCCGAAGCCGCCGCGGCTGGTGCGCTCAATCTGCAGTTGGGTGGATCTGCGGTCTATTTTGGTGAGCGCGTAGAAAAACCGACCTTTGGTGATGACAAAGAGCCGATTAAGGTTGACCATTATCAGCAGATGATCCGATTGCTCTATGTCTCTGCGTCTCTCGGCCTGTTGTTAGCTCTGTTGTTGATCGGGGTCTGCGCATGAAAACCCATGGTGGTGGTGTTGATCGTGCGATGCACGAGTTGGGTCTGTCCCGCGAGCAAATTTGCGATTTCTCGGCCAGTATAAATCCGCTCGGTGTTCCTCTTGTGGTTCAGCAGGCTTTGCAACAGGCTTTGAGCCGCATCAATGACTACCCTGAATTGGATGCTGCCAGCTTGCGTACTGAGCTGGCCCGTTTTTATCAGTTACCATCAGAAAACCTGCTTCCCGGGAGTGGGTCGACCGAACTGATCTATCTTATCCCGCGCGTATTACGTCCGCGCCGCGCCTTGTTGATTCAGCCCTGTTTTGGTGAGTATGCGCCTGCGTTGCAACAGGTCGGCTGTCAGATTGATCTATTCAGCCTTGATCCGCACGATGATTTTGAGTTTCGTGTTGCTGATATTCTTGAGGCGATCCAGCCGCAGACAGATCTGGTGGTGTTGGCCAATCCCGGTAACCCAAGTGGGGTCGGTATCGCTCCACAGCAATTGCTTGAATTGGTAGATCGCTTGGGGGACTGTCGTCTGCTGGTCGACGAAGCCTTTGTCGATTTTTGCCCGGAACGCTCACTGATCAACCAGATTCCTGAACGCTCAAATCTGTTGTTGCTGCGTTCGCTGACCAAGTTTTACGCTATTCCCGGCCTGCGTGTTGGCTATCTGGCTGGTTCCGCTGCTGATGTCGCGTTGTTGGCCGCTGCGCGTGAGCCTTGGACCCTTTCTACTCTGGCGATTGCCGCCGCTTGTGCTTGTTTGAAGTCTGACAGATTCCGCACTCAAACCCTGCAGCTCATCCCGCAATTGCGTGCCCAACTACAGCGCGGCCTGGAACAGCTCGGCTGGGACGTTTTTGCCGGGGAAGCCAACTACCTGCTTTGTCGCCTGCCGGACCATTGGTGCCGGGCACCTGAAATTGTCGAACTGCTGCGGCCTCTGGGTTTGCTGCTGCGCAGTTGTTGCGATTTTGAGCCGCTCGATGACCGCTTCTTGCGGCTTGCAGTGCTGGGAGAAGAGCAGAATCTGCGTCTGTTGCAGGCGTTGGACAGGCTGCCAGGAAGAAATGGTGTGGGGTAAGTAGCCAGACAAAGCTGGGATGCCCCTTGACTCAACCTGACAAAAGAGAAGATACTTCTAGTTTAATAACTCTATCGTCTTTGTTCTACCGTAAGGCTCAGTATTAAATTTATGTCGACAAGCTCTCCGCATATGAGATGGGTAGTACGGTTTTTTATTCTGTTCTATCTGTTGCTTATTACCAGCACCGGGAATACGTTTTTCTGGTGTAAGGATGCCGAAGCATCTTCCCATCTGGAATCCAATCTAAGTGGCACCTGTTGGCTCCCCTGTCTTTCTGAGTCTGAAGATGACTCTTCTTATGAAAACGCGCTCAACACAAGCTTAACTTTTTTCTCAGATCTGGGTGCCTGCGTTGACTCCCCCGCGCATTCCTCCGTTATCACACGCACAAATCAGAATATCCTGAAAAGTAAATCGACAGTAGCAGACATCAATACGCCCAATTTCTCATTCACCCTGACCAAATGCTTGAATGCTGAATACTCGGGCAACACCTCACTGACTCACCAATTACCTCCCCGACAGACGCTGGCCGCCCTGCGTACAGTTGTCCTTTTGCATTAAATCATTTCGTTATTCTCTCCCTACAGACAAAATATCGATCGAGACCATTCCTGCCGTATTGAATGGCGGAACCTCGATGTCTCTATCAAGTCCATTCCATACAGGAAGGGGCTGTATCATCGTATGAAGATAAAAACTTAAGACAGAGAAATAGAAGGGTTCATTATGCGAAGTCTCATATTAGTTGTTGTAATCGTGGTGGTTGGATTTGTGGGCTACATTACGACCAATCTCCCGTCAACGACATCAGTTGTTGCTGGTGAAACGGCCCCTGATTTTCAACTGGAAGATACCGAGGGCAAGCTGGTCTCTTTGTCCGCTTTACGTGGCAAGGTCGTTCTGGTGAACTTCTGGGCGACATGGTGTCCACCCTGCCGTGAAGAGATGCCTTCGATGGAGAGGCTCAATGAGGTCATGGCTGGCGAGGATTTTGTCCTGCTGGCGATCAATACCGAACAAAAGGGACGAACCGTAGTCCCTGATTTTCTGAAGAAGACCCCCTACTCCTTTCCGATTCTTTTCGATGATAAGGAGGTCGTACAGAACCTCTACGGGGTATATAAGTTCCCAGAATCATTTGTCATTCGCAAAGATGGGACGATTGATCAAAAGATTGTTGGTCCCCTTGACTGGTCCAGTACGAAAACGATTGCCTATTTTAAAGGCCTGATCAAAGGATAACTAAATTGCTACAACAAGCATCTGAAATAACCTACTGGATTGCGTTTAGCGCTGGGATTCTATCCTTTGCTTCGCCCTGCGTGTTGCCGCTGATCCCTTCGTACCTGACCTACATTACCGGGCTGTCCTTCAGCCAGCTTGAAGAGGCACACCCTAATGCTCAAGTCCGTCTGACGGTCCTGCTCCATTCTTTGTGCTTCATTGCCGGTTTTTCGGCAATTTTTATTTTACTGGGTGCTATTGCCGGAATCGCTTCGAGTAACATTCAGTACTACCTGCGTGAGGGGCTGGAGTGGGTTGAAAAGATCGGCGGGCTATTGATCTTCCTGTTTGGCATCCATATGACAGGATTGTTTCATTTTGGGGTTCTGCTTGGGGATAAGAGGGTCCACCTGCATAAGAAGCCGAGTGGATTTTTCGGAACCTTCGTGGTTGGTGTTGCCTTTGCCGCGGGGTGGACCCCCTGTATCGGTCCAATCCTCGCATCGATTTTGATGGTGGCAGCCTCTTCCGGTCAGGTCGGTGAAGGGGTCGGATTACTCGCCGTCTATTCCCTGGGATTGGGTGTGCCTTTCTTGCTCTCGGGCCTGCTCTTTCACCAATTTCTGTCCGCTTTCAAACGGTTCCGCAAGCATATCCGCCTGGTCGAAATCGGCACCGGCGTCATGTTGATGGCTGTCGGCGTCATGCTTATGTTCAATCTGCTGGCGCAACTCACCATGTTTTTCTATCAGTGGGTTCCCGTCCAAGGATAGCTTCCGGATGGATAGCGTTTGTTTTTCGTGATTTTTCTCTTAATCAACTCCTTACTTTGGAGAATTTATCAATATGTCTCAATCTGATCAGGCGACCAATACAAATTGGACGCTGCTTTTTATAAGCTGGTTGTTAGTCAGTGTGTCCACCACAGGGAGCCTCTTCTTCAGTTATGTTTTGGAATTTGAGCCCTGTGTCTTGTGCTGGTATCAACGTATCTGTTTATTTCCGCTTGTCCTGATTCTGGGTGCAGGGTTATTCCCCTTTGATAAAAGTGTTGTGAAATATGCTCTCCCCCTTGCAATAGCAGGCGGGCTGACGGCTTTTTATCACACCCTGTTGTATGCCGGAATCATCCCGGAGAGTATTCAACCCTGTTCGAAGGGTGTTTCCTGTACGGAAAAATACATCGAGTTGTTCGGCTTTGTATCGATCCCAATGCTCTCTTTTCTTGCTTTTGCTACCTTAATCTCTCTATTACTAATTATAAAGAAGAGGACTTCTAAATGAAGTACGCACTCGTTGGATCTGCATGTCTTATATTGATTTTAGCCTTTGTTATCGGCAGTAATTATTATCAAGATCAGCAGGTTGAAAAATATGGTTTCATGGCCGATAAAAATGCTGAGCTATTTGTTAGAGACCACTCTCCGATACTCGGCAGCGATGATGCAAAAGTTTATATTGTCGAGTTCATGGACCCGGCCTGTGAAACCTGTGCCGCCTTTGAACCCTTTATCAAGAAAATCATGGCTGCCAATCCCGGTAAAATAAAACTGGTCCTTCGTTATGCTCCTTTCCACGATGGCGCCGATAACTTTGTCAAGATCCTTGAAGCCGCCAGAATGCAGGGGAAATTCTGGGAAACCCTGGATGTTATGTTTAAAACCCAGAACGTTTGGGCTAGCCACCATAACTATCAACCGCAAAGGTTATGGGACGTTCTTCCCAGGGCGGGTGTGGATGTCGAGCAAATCAGGAAAGATATGCATGATCCTGCCATTGCAAAAATCATTGAACAAGACATGGCTGATGTGAAATCACTTAATGTGCAGAAGACTCCGGGGTATTTTGTCAATGGCAAGCCTCTCCTGAGCTTTGGCTATAAGCAATTGCACCAATTGATACAGACAGAACTCGACGCACAATACCCGAACTAATTCACGGGGATTGACTGCCTAGAAGTCAACACAGGTAAGATAAACAAGAACGGCCAACTCGATATTTCGAGTTGGCCGTTCTTGGCTTAAGGGTCGTGATTATTGTGAACAACCCTGACGGACTACAATCGACTCATGTGCGTTTACCGCAAAACCTGAAAGATGGTATCCGCAAAGAGTGGAAGATGGACGGTCTGTCAGATTAGTTGCCCTGAAATCTCTTATACTTCAAAACAAGGAAAGCCAATCTCGAATATTAAAGATCGGCTTTCTGGTTATTTGCTTAACCCACCACGACTGAGCCAGCCAGAATATATCCGGTCATCCCAGAAACTTTGAAAGAAGGCGATTGTCGCAAGTTGGTCCTGACCTGACAGGGTCGATTTGAAGCCGGGCATTTTTCCGCCACGGTTGATGCTTCCTTCTTTTACTGTCCATTTAAGGCTGGATAGAGGGTGGTGCCAGGCATGGGCGGAACCATTCAATGGCGGCGGCGGGTATGAACCATCCGAGAGACGTTTTCGCCAGTCGACCACAACTCCTTGAGCTTTTGCACCGTGACATCCGGCACAGTTGGTCTGAAACAGGGCGCGGCCCTGTTTAGCCTGCTCAGCGGAATACCACCTTCCGGACTCAGCTGCGACCACTTGTACAGAAGAGAATGCTGCTAGAAATATAATTAAGAGAATTAAGAACAGAGCGCGCATCAGACCCTCCCATAAGGTGCAAATTTTCACATTGGCACAAATAAAGGGTAGCAGATTTTTCTTGGCAGGTCAGGTGGGTTCTAAAGTAAGCCCCAAAGGACAAGATTCTTCTTGAAATAATCCCAGTTGATTAAATATCACTCGCGTGCGTTCATGAAATCTTCCCATTGTCCTCTTCGCGGAATAAACATCGGAACCCGCTGTCTATATGCTCGATACTCGTCACCAAATTGCGCGATGACTTTTTTTTCTTCACTGCGTGCCAGTAGGAAATACGCAAAAACTATAAGTGGTAGTACCGCGACAGAAAAAAGTGTCGGCCAATGAACAACCCCCTCACCAAAGAGTCCAATGAACAAACCCGTATATTGTGGATGTCTGACGAAGCGATAGAGACCGTCAGTGACAAGTCGATTCTGTTGTCGCGCACGGTAAAGTTCGCGCCAACCCTGAATGAAAATCCCAATACCGACAAACAGCAAGGCATAACCAAGAAGCATGGATATCATCATGCCGAGTTCGCCGATTCCCAGCAGCGATGACCAGAGGTTGGCGTTTATATGTTTGCTGTCGAGTCCGAAGTAACGCACGAGAAAATAGATCGTCAGCGGAAAACCGTACATCTCGGCATAAAGAGCAACAATAAAGGCCTGTACCAACCCGGCGCTGGACCATTCGCGCCAGGTCTTTGGAGCAAAATAGCGATAGAAAATCCAGGATGCGATGACAATCATGATCACGGCAAGGGGCCAAGGGCCTGAATGAGCAATGATTTCTTTCATCTCGGTCTCTTTTCTTCGTTAAGCAAAACCTCTGTCACAGAGAGCTTGTCTGTCTGCTTAATCTATCTTCCTGGCGCCTAACCTTAGAGCATTCATGATTACGGAGACGGAACTCAAGCTCATGGCGGTCGCAGCGATCACCGGACTCAGCAGAAGTCCAAAGACGGGGTAGAGAACACCTGCTGCCAGCGGAATGCCCAGCGCATTATAGATGAAGGCAAAGAAGAGATTTTGACGGATGTTGGACATGGTGGCGCGGCTGAGTTTACGCGCACGGATAATTCCGGTCAGGTCGCCTTTGATCAGAGTGACGCCGGCCGACTCCATGGCGACGTCAGTTCCGGTGCCCATTGCGATGCCGACTTCGGCTTGAGCTAGTGCCGGTGCGTCGTTGATGCCGTCACCCGCCATGGCGACTCGTTGCCCTGTGGCCTGATATTTTTTAACTGCGGCCGCTTTTTCATCGGGCAACACCTCGGCGATGACTTCATCGATGTCGAGTGTTGCCGCGACAGCTTCAGCGGTCGCGCGATTGTCGCCGGTGAGCATGACAATGCGAATGCCCTCTTCATGGAGCAGGCGAATTGCTTCGGGGGTGGTCTCCTTGATTGGATCGGCGACGGCGATCAAGCCCGCCGCGCTCGCATCGATCGCTGCAAAGATCACGGTCTGCCCCTTGTGACGCATTTCAGCGGCCGAATCTGCCCAGGCTCCGACATCAACCCCGAACTGTTCCAGTAGGTTCCGGTTGCCGAGTAGAATCCTTTGCTCTTTGACCTGTCCGGAGACGCCCATGCCGGTATGAGATTGGAAGTCGACAACTGGATCAAGGGGGAGGTTGCGCTCATGGGCCCCCTCAACAATTGCGGCCGCCAATGGGTGTTCACTGCCCTTTTCGAGTGAGGCGACCAGTGACAGAAGATTTTCTTCGCTGTTCGCGTCGTTTGAAACGACCGCGGTTAGCTTTGGTTTCCCCATGGTTAGAGTGCCGGTCTTGTCGATGACCAGGGTGTTGATTTTACGCAAGGTCTCTATCGACTCTGCATTTTTGAAGAGCACCCCCATCCCCGCGCCTTTGCCAGTGGCGACCATAATCGACATGGGTGTTGCCAGCCCCAGAGCGCATGGGCAGGCAATGATCAGTACCGACACCGATGCAATCAGGGCGTAGGCGAGGCGCGGCTCAGGGCCAATGAAGAACCAGACCAGAAATGTAAGTAGGGCGATCCCGATAACGACCGGGACGAAATAACCTGATACCTGGTCAGCCAGCTTCTGAATTGGCGCACGACTACGCTGGGCATCGGCGACCATTTGGACGATCCGCGCCAGCAGGGTGTCGCTGCCAACTTTTTCGGCACGCATGATCAGGCTTCCTGTGCCGTTAACTGTTGCTCCTACCATCTTCTCTCCGGCCTGCTTGCTGACCGGAATCGGTTCACCGCTGATCATCGACTCATCGACCAAGCTGGTACCTTCTACGACAACACCGTCAACGGGTACTTTCTCGCCGGGGCGGATACGCAGTAGATCGCCGGGCACAACCTGTTCCAGCGGGACATCTGCTTCCACGCCATTGTCATTCACACGTCGCGCCGTTTTGGGTGCCAGCCCGAGCAAGGCTTTGATGGCGGCCCCGGTCTGGCTACGTGCGCGCAGTTCCAGAACCTGCCCCAGCAGGATCAGCGCAACAATCACTGCGGCGGCTTCAAAATACACCCCGACCAGACCGTTTGCGTCACGCATGCTGGCAGGAAAGAGCTCAGGCATAAAGACTGCGACCAAGCTGTAGATGTACGCCACCGAAACCCCAAGCCCAATCAGTGTGAACATGTTCAGGCTGCGGTTGGTCACCGACTGAACCGCACGCTGGTAGAAAGGCCAGCCCGCCCAGAGAACTACCGGGGTCGACAGGAGCAATTCAAGCCAGTGGAAGGTTGAGTCCGAAGCCAGGCTGGCGATCAGATCACCACCCGGTAACATCTGGCGCATGGCTATCAGCACCAGAGGGAAAGAGAGGGTCGCCGCAACAACAAAGCGCCGCCGCATGTCGTCATACTCCGGATTGCTCTGGTCTTCAAGGGTGACAACCCGGCTTTCCAGCGCCATGCCGCATTTGGGACAACTACCGGGCTCTTCCTGAACCACCTCAGGGTGCATCGGGCAAAGGTATTCCGTGCGGGTTGCTGCTGGAATAATACCAATAGGTTCGAGTGCCATGCCACATTTGGGGCAGGGGCCTGGCCCTGTTTGCTCAATTTCCGGATGCATCGGACAGGAATAAATCGCATCCGCCTCCAGCGTAGCCACAGATAGCTTCTGTTCAGCCCCTTGTTCAAATGACGCAGGTGCCTGTTGGAACTTTTCCAGACAACGATCACTGCAGAAATAATATCTTTTGCCATTATATTCGTGGCGTTTGAAGGCCATTTCGTCCTCTGTACTCATCCCGCACACGGGATCGACAATCGGTGTGGCCAAGGCAGAGTGTTGGTTGGCTTCGTCAATTAGATTCATAAGATCACTCCATCGTTGTCATGTTTACCTCGTACTTCAAAGCTGGAGATAAACCGAAAAGTTACTTTTTCTGAATATCCTTACTGCCAGCTTCCTGTTCCTGCTTCTTGTTCTTATGCCCACCACAACAGCCACCATTTTTGATCATCATGATGAGCATACCGCCGAGAAACAGATACCAGATGATGTCACCTAATGTCGGATTCATAATGGTCCCTTTCAACTGTCAATGATGGCATTCATGGCTGTCATCTGCGGCCAATGCTGCAAGGATCGGACATTCTTCAATTGGTCCATGCCCGTCACAAGCTTCGTCCAATTGTTCCAATGCTTTGAGAATCTTGGTTAGTGCCTGAATCTTTTCGCGGATGGACTTAAGCTTCTCGGTTGTTTTTGCTTTTATGTCTGCCTTGGAAGCAGCTGGATTATGCTGCAAATTGAGAATCTCTTTGATTTCATCCAAGGAGAATCCAAGTGTTTGTGCTTTCTTGATAAATCGCAGTTGCGCAACGGCTTCTTCCGAATAGACTCGATAATTGGATTCTGTCCGTAGTGGCTCGGAGAGAAGTCCGCGACGCTCATAAAATCTGATGCTGTCGATAGAGACGTCAGATTTTTTGGCCAGCTTACCGATTGTCAATGAATGCAGCATTTATTTCTCCTCTTAGATTTAGCTGTTTATCTAACCTGCACCCTAACCATAAACTCTGGACTATGGTCCAGAGTCAAGGCTGGTGAGCGGAAAAGTAGTTTTTTTGAAAAATCGATAATTTGAGATATTAACGCTCGCGATCAAAGAATTAAAATCAGGGAGAAATGATGACAATGCCCTGCTTCCTGATAGGCTTAGGAGTGGCTGGTGTTTTCCGAAAATGATAAAATATTCTTATTTTCTGAGAGTTTCGAAGGGTTTTATGATGAAAATAAACTTGGTCAGTGATCCTGTCAGCAGAAGTGTAATCGCTATATTGATTCTTTTGCTGCTCATCGCCTTGAGCAGTTTTGCTTTTGCCCATGGGAAAAAGGCGCACAACCCTGATGGCAAGAAGTCTGAACACATGCAGGCCATGATGGCGGCAAAAAAAGACATCCCCGAGGAATACCGGATAATGGATCGGACACCGCTAATGCCGACGGATGACTCTCTGCAGCAAGGAGAGAAGTTCTATTTGCAGAATTGCAGTGTCTGTCATGGTGAAAAAGGGGATGGAAAAGGCCCTGCTGCCAGCGCGATGAAAACTCAACCCGCAAATTTCCTCGAAACAAAACATAGCGCCATTTATGGACCAGGGGAAAAATACTGGATCATCGCCAATGGCATCAAGAAAACCGGGATGCCAGCATTTACACAGTTCGCACCGACTCAGCGCTGGTCTCTGGTGAACTACATATACCGACTACAGAAGGATTCCGCTGAAACGCAGTAGACTTTCAGTCCCTCAATAGGCTCGATATCAGATCAAAGTGTTAAAGGGGTACCAGGCAATGAGACAGAAAAGCCCTGACTTCAATCTCGATGAGATCTACATGCCGCGACGCCAGTTTGTGAAAGGGGTCGCCATGGGTAGTGCTTTACTTGGTCTTGGCTTGTCGCCAGCAACACTCTTGGCCTCAGCAAAACAATCTATTGGCCAGCCAATCCTGCAGGGTAACCATTTCAAACTGGCCATCGCATCTCATCCTGTCAACTTTACCGGTAAAAGCCGCTTCGCCACGGCAGTCAACGGTTCCGTTCCCGGCCCGATCCTGCGTTGGAAAGAAGGCGAAACCGTTACGCTGGATGTGACCAACCATTTAGCAGAAGCGAGTTCAATCCATTGGCACGGGATGATCCTGCCGACCGAAATGGATGGCGTGCCGGACATCAGCTTCTCCGGGATAGCGCCAGGGGAGACTTTCCGCTACCAGTTCAAGGTAAAACAGAGTGGAACCTACTGGTATCATAGCCACTCAGGCTTCCAGGAACAAAGCGGTCTCTACGGTGCGATCGTTATCGACCCGCAAACACCAGACATTGTTAGCTACGACCGCGATTATGTCATCATGCTCTCAGACTGGTCCGATGAGGATCCGACCAATATCTACGTAAAACTCAAAAAAATGAGTGGTTATTACAATTTTGCCGAGCGAACAACAGCTGATCTGGTACGCGACATCCAGCAGAAAGGGTTAAGCCGCACCTGGTCAGATCGCAGCATGTGGAACTGGATGCGCATGAGTGACCGGGACCTGTCCGACGTAACCGGTTATACCTACACCTTCCTGATGAACGGCAAGGCCCCTGCTGATGGCTGGACCGGCCTGTTCAAGCGCGGAGAGAAAATACGTTTGCGGATCATCAACGGCTCAGCCATGAGTTTTTTCGATGTGCGTATCCCGGACCTGAAAATGACGGTAGTTGCAGCGGATGGCCAGAATGTCGAGCCCGTAAGCGTCGATGAATTCCGCATCGGCGTTGCTGAGACCTACGATGTCATCGTGGAACCGAAGGCTGACCGCGCCTATACCATCTTTGCCCAGGCCTTTGACCGCACGGGCTATACCCGGGGCACATTGACTCCCGACCCGAATCTTACTGCCGATATCCCGGTGCTTGATCCCTATCCTCTGCTGACTCACCAGGACATGGGAATGAATATGAGCGGGATGAATCACAACATGAACGGTGATAAAAATAAATCGGTCATGGATCATTCCGGATCTGGCATGAGCCACGATATGGCTATACCCGGTTCTGCTGGTCAGGGGAGTAACGCTAAAATTATCCATTCTCATACGGAGTTTGGCCCGCATGTCGATATGCGCACTCAAAAACCGGAATTCCGTTTGGATGATCCCGGCGTCGGCCTGCGCGATAACGGACGCCAGGTTCTGACTTATGCTGATCTTCGCAATATCGCACCAACCATTGATCAACGCGAACCAGAGCGAGAAATTCAACTCCATCTGACTGGCAACATGGCGCGTTACATGTGGTCAATAAACGGCATTAAATATGCGGATGCGGAACCCTTAAGATTTAAGTATGGTGAGCGATTGCGGATAACTTTTGTCAACGACACCATGATGAATCACCCGATGCATCTGCATGGTATGTGGAGTGAATTGGAGACCGGCGATGGCAAACGGCTGCCGCGCAAACACACGGTCATTGTGCAGCCAGGATCAAAGGTTAGCTATCTGGTCACTGCTGATGCGATGGGCAGTTGGGCCTACCATTGTCATCTGCTTTATCACATGCTGGGGATGTTCAGAAAGGTGATCGTCAGTTGAAAGACCGGGGAACCGGAATACCCACTATTCTACAGAGCCCATAGAGGATATTCTTCACAAAGTAAATTACCATAAGCTGCTGTAGTATATAACCTTTTGGAAATACAGGAATGATTACGTTGGCATATCTCCTGAACGTAAGTTCGTTGAGAATACTGAACTTAATACTTGGAGATTTGTGTCATGAAGTTGAAATTGGTCGTTGTTTCCGTTTTGCTTAGTCTATTTTTCAGTATGCCTGCATTTGCAGGCCAACGAGAAGACGTTGACTTACCAAGGTCAGGAACCTTGATTTTTGATGGTCGTATAGACAAGTTACCATCGGGCGAATTTCCTGAGCCGATTGAAGTTTCTTTTGGGTCGCAACTTGTCACACTTTAATATGTAGTCGCGATAGTGAGTTTCTGTTTACAGCATGAAATACGCTGGCCGCAGCACAACAATAAAATTAAAGGAAGTGCCTTTAGATCATTCTTTGAGCGAAACGAAGGGCAGCCATGAACAAACATATTTTCCTGTTAATCCTGATTCTGACCTTCCCTGCCATATCCCTTGCCGGGGGGATGAACGATGATCCCCTGCTGACAATGTTGACCGTCGATCAACTTGAGCTTCGTGTTTCGAATGGTGACAATCTTCTCGTCTGGAAAGCTGAAGGCTGGATCGGCAAGGATCTGCACAAACTCTGGCTCAAGACCGACGGTGAATATGTTGACAACGACATTGAAGAGATGGAATTACAGGCGCTCTACAGCCACGCACTCGCACCCTATTGGGATCTGCAACTCGGCTGGCGACACGACATTCGCCCGCAACCGAATCGTGACTGGCTGGCCGTCGGACTAAAAGGGTTGGCTCCATACTACTTCGATATTGACAGCGCCGTATTCATTGGCTCGAATAGCCGCAGCGCGTTCCGCCTTGAAGTTGAATACGAAATGATGCTGACTCAGAAGCTGGTTCTGGTTCCCGATATGGAACTGAACCTCTATGGTAAAAATGATCCGGATACTGGAACCGGCTCCGGACTCTCCGACATTGAAGCCGGTCTGCGCCTACGTTACGAAATACGCCGTGAATTTGCCCCTTACATTGGGGTGAACTGGACACGGCTCTTCGGTCAGACGGCTGACTTTGCTCGAGAAGAGGGAACAGATATCGACGAAACCCAGTTTGTTGCCGGAGTACGCGTCTGGTTTTAAATGGTTGGGCCGTATCACATTTCGTTTTTATTGTTGCCAGGGTATCTCTAAGTATAAATCAGGCGCTGTACAGCTTTTCTCAGCGGTTTTTATCGAGCAGTTCGCGCTGTCTTTCGGTGTCCAGAATCATGGTCTTGTCGGCGTCGAAGGCTTCCGCTTGCTTCTTGTCGCTGCTGATGTGAAACAGCAGGCGATGTTTGCCGATGGTTACCTGGTCGCCGTCGAGCAGTTCGTAGCGCTCGATCTTTTTTTCATTGACGAAGGTGCCGTTGGTGCTGTTGAGGTCTTCAATCAGGTAGGCATTCAGAACCTTGCGCACCCGCGCATGATTGCCGGAAACTGCGAGGTTGTCGATCTTGATGTCGTTCATGTCGCTGCGGCCGATGCTGATATCGTCGTTGTTTGATTCAAAAGATGCCAGCAGCTTGTCACCCAGTTGCAGGTCTATTTTCAACATGTCGTTCTCCTGATCTGAAAAGGTGAATCAAAGATTCAGTCGTCGATTTTTACCACAACTATACTGATATTGTCACGCCCGCCTGCAGCCTTGGCAGCCTCAACAAGTCGCTCCGCAGCTTGCTGAATGGAACCTGTCTGTTGTAAGAGAGCGTAGATCTGGTCATCATCAATCATGTCGCTCAGCCCGTCACTGCAGAGCAGGAACAGATCATCGCTCAAAACGGGTTGGCGCAGCAGAAAAATATCGACCTTGTCTTCTAGCCCCACAGCCTGTAGCAGGATGTTGCGCATCTGGGAGCTGCGAGCTTCTTCGGCAGAGATAAGTCCCAGACGTAGCTGCTCGGCAACCAGCGAATGATCGATGCTCAACTGCTCGAGGTCAGTGCCACGCAGACGATAGATACGACTGTCGCCAACATGGGCCAGGTGGGCAGTCTCTCCCTCAATGTACAGGACCGAAAGAGTGGTCCCCATGCCACGTTTGCTGTCTTCTACGCTTGCCACCTTGCGGATGCTGCGACTTGCAGTTAGAAATGCTTTCTTTAAACTGTTTGCGGCGTCAGCAGGGAGAGAAGACAGGGGTGGAAACAGGCTACAGATGGTTTCAACTGCCATCGCACTGGCTACTTCACCGGCCGCGTGGCCACCCATGCCGTCAGCGACGATGAACAGGCCGTTGCTGTCATCGGCATAGACGCAGTCTTCATTATTGGTGCGGCGCAGGCCGACATCAGTTAAGGTGCAGCTAGTGAGTTTCATCTCCCCTCCATACTTTCGAGTAGATCGAAGATGTCACGTTGCAGCAGGTCAGCTGATTTATAGCGACGGCTTACAGCCTTACTCAACAATTTGTCGACGATTTGGTAGAAGCCTTGCGGAAGCCCGGGGCAGATGCTTTCAAGATCGGGATATTTAGCATTGGAGATGTTGTACATCAGTGCCGCAAGGCTGTCCGCGACAAAGGGTTTTTGACCGCTTAAGAGCTCATAGAAAACAACGCCGAGCGAAAAGAGATCGGACCGGCCATCGACCTTTTTGCCCGCAACCTGTTCGGGAGACATGTAGCTTGGTGTGCCGAGCACGACTCCGGTCTCGGTTCGCGAGCTGGAGATGACGCGCGCAACGCCAAAATCTGCAACCTTCACCTGCCCTGTTTTCGCAAGCATGATGTTGGCTGGTTTAATGTCACGATGCACCACACCGTTGAGGTGGGCATATTCGAGAGCCCCGGCAATCTGAGCGCCGATCTCCAGAATATCTTGTGGTGCGAGCCGCTCCTTTTTATCGCAGTACTGACTTAAATCAGCCCCCTCCAGTAACTCCATCGCCATATAGGCTAGATCAGCCTCTTCGCCAACATCGTACACGGTAACGATATGCGGGTGACTCAGCTTGCCTGCTGCTTCGGCCTCGCGAAAGAAACGTGCTTTGACGTCGGGTAATTCAGCCGGTTCGATCTGGGAATAGTCCAGAGTTTTAATTGCGACCTGTCGGTTTATTTTGGGGTCGACGCCAAGGTAGACGGTTCCCATTGCGCCACGGCCGAGAACTTTTTCAATGCGGTAACGGCCGAGAATCGGTTTTTCTCCTGATTTGTTGATGACCATGGTGCCCGCCGTATCCATAACGACCGTATTCTCCATATCCTTCAGATCACGGATTCTCTGCTTGAGGTCGCGGAAGCGTCCCCCTTTTTGCAGGTGCCGGTAGACGGTGAGTGCTTTTTGCGGCATCCGTTTCCGTTCGAAATCGAGACCAAGATTGTAGAGAATCTCTTTCATCCCGCTGTAGTCAGGTGGGCAGCACAAGAAACGGTCGAGAGCCTGATCGAGAAGGCCTTGGCCCTGAAAGGTCAGTCCGAGAGTTTTGTTGTTCTCAGTGGTAGAGTTTGAAAGTTTATGTCGCAGGCTCTTATATTGGACGAGTAGAAATCCGAGCAGTGAAAGGATAATTGCCGGAGCGACCTGAAACCAGGCGCCACTCAGAACCAGACTGGCTGAAGCGGCGATCAGCCAGGTGAGCAAGAATAGCAGCAGGGCGAGAAAACCGGAACGGGCCGAAAGGCGTGGTAGCAACAGAAAGCAGAAGATTCCGAAGTAGAGCAGGACCAGCGTTTCGAGTAGCCAGACCCAGGCCGGTTGATAGAGAGGCGTACCATTGATCAGGCTGAGGGTCGCCAATGTTGCTGCTTCAAGAGCACCGAAGTTTTGTGAGTTGACTGGAGCAGCCTCTCCGATCATGACAATGCGATTGCGCAGTGTGTTTTGCGGAAGTTTTTGCTGAAGCAGGTCACTTGCTGAGATTTTTTGCAAATTGTATTGGCGGCCTGAAAGATCGAGGAGCAATTGGTAGTGACTGCTGAGCTTGAGATCCAGGTTGCCGAGCTTGAGACTTCCAGGAAATGGAAGGGCACCGTAGCTGAGATCCTGCAGTTTCTCACCACGGGCTTTGAGTAAAAGTTGCAGCGGCAAGGAGGGGATCAGACGATCTTGCCAGGGGAGTAACATTGGCAACTGTCGTACGGAGCTATCAGCGTCATTCTGTAACAGCAGATGCCCGGCCTGTACGTTGTTCAGCAAGTCGGGCATCGGCGGGAGTAGAAGGGGGACTGTTGGCTGTGGAAGATAGAGGAGCAGCGGGTTGCGCAGGCTGAGTAATAATTCGCGGGCCGCTGGAATTTGTTTGATCTGCGGCAATGAATTAAGCTTGTTTAGCTGATTGTTGCTAAGCGCGATACTCTGCTTTTCAAGCCTCAGGACCAGATTCCCGGCTCGGTCGGCCAACGCCCTGTCAGCTTCCGGATCATTTGAGGGGAAGCTTAACGGGGTACTTAAGCCGATTGCCGCAGGTTTTTGCTGCTGTACGGCTTCGATAAGCTCCGTCAGTTGGCGGCGTGACCAGGGCGTATCTCCCAACTGCTGGCGACTTTTCAGATCGATGGCAACCATCACCACCGCATCAGTCGCAGCTGGTTTACGCAGCCTGATCAGCTGGTCAAATATCGTCTGATCCAGCTTCTGTAGTGGCGGGCAGCCGGTCAGCGAAGCGATCAGAATCACCAGCGTCAAGAGCAGGCCGATGACAGGGTTACTGAAGATGATTTTGCCGAGTAGTCGCATGTGGCCCTGCTCTTCGTGCGAGAGTGATGAACGGCGTTTATCATACTTGAAAAATGATTAAGCCGGGACTTTTTTCTCTAGGAGCCTGTCCGACAATTCAGAACCGGCTGCAAATTCAGCAGTTTGGTCCATATTCCAGCTCCTTTTTGCCCCATAGCTACGGCTATGAGCCTGCAAACGAGCTAAAATCTGATCTCAAACTTCTGAATTTTCGCTTCGGTCCTATTGTCGGTCAGGCTCCTAGCAGCCTGTCGAACTTTCCATGACCTGGCTGCAAATTCAGCAGTTTGGTCCATATTTCAGCTCCTTTTTACCCCATAGCTATGGTTATGAAGCTGCAAACGAGTCAAAATCAGATCTCAAACCTCGAATTTCCACTTCGGCCCGTTAAGTCCGACAGGCTCGCAGAATGGATTTTTTACAGGCGCTGTGGTATCTCTGCAAATTATTTTAATGGAGATGGGGCGATGAATCGAACCTCAATTATCGAACGATTTCATGAGCACGAGGAGCTGGCTGAAAAGTTTTATGCTCTTGATGTCAAGATCATGCAGATTCTTGATGTTGCGTCCTTCTGTCGCGAGCTGCCACTC
>JAJRRT010000088.1 GCA_024279255.1 Deltaproteobacteria bacterium
AACAATTTGCTTTACACGTTCCTCAATAGAAGCCATTTGCTTTCCTCCTGTTTTGTTGGGACCCTGAAAAGGTCAGATAGATAAGGTTTGATCTACGATTGATCAGTTTCACATATACATACCACCATTAACACCAAGAACCTGACCGGTTATATAACTGGCCCGGTCCGAAGCGAGGTAAACGACGGCATGTGCGATGTCTTCTGCGTCTCCAAGACGACCGAGTGGAATTTGTGAGGCAAGATCCAATCGCGCCTTTTCATCAAGTTCTTCGGTCATATCGGTTTCAATAAAGCCGGGAGTTACGGCATTGACGGTTACATTCCGGCGCGCCAGTTCACGAGCGACCGACTTGGTTAGTCCAATCAGTCCCGCCTTGCTGGCACAATAATTAACCTGACCAGGGTTACCCATTTCACCAACAACCGACGAGATATTTATGATTCTCCCACTGCGTTGCTTGCTCATACTCTTGGCTACGGCACGAGTTAGCAAAAAAGCACTTTTGAGATTGGTATCAAGAACAGCATCCCAATCAGCATCTTTCATGCGCAACAAAAGCCCGTCACGAGTAATCCCCGCATTGTTAACCAGAATATCAATTCGACCAAAGGTCGCAAGAGCTTGATTGATGAGGTTTTTAACATCATCGGTGTTGACAACATCTACAACAACAGCAAGCGCCTTACGCCCCAAGGCTTCAATTTCGACGACCAGTTCTTTAAGCGGTGCTTCAGACCTGGCGCAAACAATTAAATCAGCACCACTCTGTGCAAGCTGCAGAGCAGTACAGCGCCCGATTCCGCGCGAAGCACCTGTGACAATCGCAATTTTACCTTCTAGCATATTATTTGCTCCACGAATCAGAGGTCAATAAAAGGATCAAATGGTCAACTTGGCAAGGGTATCAACCGAATCGACCTGCTCGGTATCGCTCCCCTTGACAATGCGCTTAACTAAGCCACAGAGTACCTTGCCGGGACCAATTTCGACAAAACGTTTGACGCCACATCGATCCATTTCCAAAACAGACTCATCCCACCGAACAGCAGAGCAAACCTGTTTGACCAGCAGATCTTTGACCCGTTGTGGCTCCGAATAACTACTCGCCTCAACATTACCAATAACCGGGCACCGGAAAGTCCCGACTTCAAGCGGAGCAAGAGTCTCTTCAAGGCGCTCAGCGGCTGGCTGCATCAAGGCTGAATGGAAAGGCGCACTGACCGGCAATAACATTGCCCGCTTGGCCCCCTGCTCTTTAGCCAGCACGATTGCGCGTTCAACTGCCGTTGCGTGTCCGGCGATGACGATCTGTCCCGGACTGTTGAAGTTTGCCGGCGCAACGATCTCACCTTCAGCGACCCGCTGACAGATCTGCTCTAGTGACTCGCGATCAACCCCCATGACAGCGGCCATTGCCCCGACCCCAACCGGAACAGCATCCTGCATATAAGTGCCGCGCTGACGAACAGTTTTAACCGCATCGGAGAAATTAAGCGCACCGACAGCGACCAAGGCGGAAAACTCTCCCAACGAATGCCCTGCCGCACAACCAGGGGTCAATCCGGTCTCCTGCTCAAGAATACGTAAGGCAGCAATGCTGGTGGTCAAAATTGCTGGTTGAGTATTTGCGGTAAGTCGCAGGTCATCCTCACTCCCGTCAAAACAGAGTGCAGCGATATCAAAGCCCAGGGCATCACTAGCTTCCTCATAGGTCTGACGGGCCAGTGCAAAATTCTCAACTAATTGTTTACCCATACCGGGATACTGTGACCCCTGGCCTGGAAAAAGAAATGCTATCATCGTTTATACCCTAGCAATTTTCTACCACCGAATCAGGGCAGAACCCCAAGTAAATCCACCACCAAAAGCCGACAACAGAATGATATCACCTGTATTCAGCATACCAGCACGATTGGCCTCATCCATAGCAACCGGAATAGTGGCCCCTGAGGTATTCCCGTACTTATGAACATTTATATAAACCTGATCATCATTCAGCTTGATTCTTTTGGCAGTCGCTTCGAGAATTCGCTTATTGGCCTGGTGAGGAATAAAGAGAGAAACATCTGAGGCACTAAGTCCATTTGCTTCGAGTGCTTCGAGTGAGACACTGGTCAGAGAACGTACCGCCACCTTAAACACTTCATTTCCCTGCATTTTCAGATAATGGGTACGTTTGTCGAAGTTTTCAGTATTTGGCATGACACGCGTACCAAAACCGGGTTGGTAAAGCAGGTCGAGGTAGCTGCCATCGGAATGCATGTGAGATGAAAGCAGTCCTGAATCGCCATCTTCAGTCGCCTCAAGAACCACGGCTCCGGCTCCGTCACCGAAGAGCACACAGGTATTACGGTCGGTCCAGTCGATGATTCGGCTAAGGGTTTCAGCACCGAGGACCAGGACCTTCTTGCCACGGCCACTTTGAATAAAATCGTTGGCACAGCCCAAAGCATAAACAAAACCAGTACAAGCAGCGGAGATGTCGTAGGCATACGCATTATTGGCACCCAGGTTTTGCTGCACAATACAAGCAGTCGCTGGCCAAGGATAGTCACCAGTAATAGTGCCAAGCACAATTAGATCAATCTCACTGGCTGAGACGCCAGCCATATCAAGAGCTCGCTCCGCTGCACGAGTCGCCATATCAGAGGTATACTCACCCTCAGCAGCAATCCGACGCTCCTCAATACCAGTTCTGGCGACAATCCAGTCGTTCGTGGTATCGACCATCTTCACGATATCGAAGTTAGTCCGTATCTGTTCCGGCATATAAGAACCGGTACCTGTAATACGTGCTCTGATCACAATGAGCCTCCTTTGACCATGCCCGAAAATAAAATTGATCAGGAATTAGATTGATTGCGCAAGCTTCTCTTCAATTTTAATACTGGCAAATTCGTATGCTTGACGAATGGCAATTTCGATTGCCAAAGGCGTTGCCTTACCATGACAAACAACCCCTGTCCCGGCGAGACCCAACAAAGGCGCTCCACCATACTCGCAAGGATCGACTTTTTTCTTAAAAGCACGAAACGCGCTACGACTCAGCAAGGCTCCCACCTTGGACAGGAAACGGCCTTCTATTTCAGACCGTAACATGCTGGTCATGGCGACAGCCAGTCCTTCGGAAACTTTAAGCAGGACATTACCAACAAAACCATCACAGACGACTACATCAACAGCACCATTAAAAACGTCGCCACCTTCCACATTGCCGACGTAGTTAAGTTTGGTCTCAAGCAGCAACTGATGAGCTTCACGAGTTAACTCAGTCCCCTTTTTTACCTCTTCACCATTGGAAAGAAGACCAATGCGAGGGGCCTTGATCCCGACAACATGCTGCATGTACAAACTGCCCATGATAGCAAACTGCTGTAGATTTAAAGGCTTACAATCAACGTTAGCGCCCATATCAAGCACCAATGTCATCCCTTTAACATTCGGCAACAGTGTTCCAATCGCAGGCCGATCTATGCCTTTGACTCGTCTGAGGACGAACATCCCGGCGGCCATAGTTGCACCTGAATTGCCAGTGCTGACAACAGCATGAGCGACACCACTCTTGACTAGATCAAATGCAACACGAATTGAGGAGTCTTTCTTTTTACGAACAGCATCCGACGCTGAATCTTCCATCCCCACAACCTGGCTGGCGTGTTGAATCGAAATCTTCAAGTCATCGGTTTGATGTTTTGCCAATTCGGCCTGGAGAATGACCTCATCACCAACCAAAACAACATCACAACCCCAACGTTGACAGGCAGCAACTGCTCCGGCTACTTCAGAAACCGGAGCAAAATCCCCACCCATCGCATCAACTGCTACTCTAATAGTCATAACTTAAAGAAAAGTCATCTATCAGATACTAGTGTCGCTGAGAATTTCTTTTCCCTTGTATGTACCGCAATTAGCACAAACACGATGTGGGAGTTTTGGCTCTTGGCACTGGGAACAGGTAGAAATACCTGGTGCGGATATGGAGTCATGTGAGCGGCGCATATTCTTTTTTGATTTCGATGTCTTTTTCTTCGGTACTGCCATTTTCGTATCTCCTTAAAACTGGCCTAAATATGGCCATTGTTTGATAGCTGTCCCAGAACAAAGCATGTTCCCGGGCCTAGCGTCTTTTCATTCATTACGATGGACCTGGCTTTAGATCCTTCAACTTCCCAAAGCGATTATTAAAATACTTCGGTTCACAACTACAACGACTTCTATTCAGATCACTTCCGCAATAAGGGCAAAGACCAGAACAGTTTTCACGACATAAACTAAAAACAGGCAGGGCCATTAGAAGTTGCTCCTGCAGGACCGGCAACAGATCAACCTCACCTTCTACATGAGTGATGCCATTAATCTGTTCGTCATCCAACTCCAACTCTTCCTCAGTTGAACCTTCTTCGTCTACAATGTTCAAAGTGATAGCGAATGGCTCATTCAAGCGTTCAGGAAGAGTAGTCAGACAACGCCCACATTGCAGAATTAAATCAGCAGCAATCTCACCTTCCAGCATGAGCCTACGGTCTGCACGCGACAAACGGTATGTGACCAAAGCGTCGCTGACAAACGGGCCTACAGAATCTTCCTGTGCCTGGCTCAGCATGCAATTCAAATCAGCAGCAGCCAGACTAAGTGTGTAAGCCCTACCAGTCTCTGTAATTTTTTCAAATAAAAGGCGCACTAATTCAACCTTAGGGCAAAACGACACACTATAGAAAAGGACTAAATTGTGTCAAGGGAATTCCGGTAAATCGGGCGGTCTTTGATAGCCCATCAGCCGTCACTTTGCAAGGATTTATTTTCAATTTGC
>JAJRRT010000089.1 GCA_024279255.1 Deltaproteobacteria bacterium
AAGCGATTGTCGAGGATTATATTCAAACTGCTGAACCAATCGGTAGCCGAGCTATCACCAAACGGCACGCGTTCGACCTATCTCCGGCCACGGTGCGCAATGTGATGGCCGACCTTGAAGATATGGGCTTTCTCGCCTCACCACACACCTCTGCCGGCCGGATTCCGACCGACAAGGGCTATCAATACTACGTTGAATCACTATTGCAGGTGCGCGACTTGTCAGAGGAGTTCCGCAGCAATATCGAAGATGGTTCTCGCTTTGCCGGCAAGAACATGGAAGATATCATGCAGGAGGTCGGCAATCTGCTCTCCGGCATCTCGAGCTATACCGGTCTGGTCATGGCACCGCGCTTCAACTCGACAATTTTTCGCCAAATCGAATTTATTCGACTCTCGCAGGGCCGCCTGCTGGTAATTTTTGTATCTGAATCAGGTTTGGTGCAGAACAAGGTCATAGAACCGGGTATTGACTTCAGTCAACGCGAACTCGAATCGATCACCAACTACCTGAATCACCAGCTGCCGGGGATGACCATTACTCAGGTTCGCGAGAGGATCGCAGTTGAGCTGCGTGAGGAAAAAACCCGTCTGAGTAAATTACAGATGCAAGCCTTTGAACTATCTGACAAAGCACTACAAGGAGATGTTTCCGAACAGGTCTATGTTGCTGGCACCTCCCGCATGCTCGAACAACCTGATTTCACCTCACATGATTCGATGATGAAGATCATGCGAACTCTGGAGAGTAAACAACAACTGATCGAACTCCTCGACAGAAGTCAATCGGCCAGTGGAGTGCAGATTTTCATTGGCAGTCAGTCAACAGATTCTAAAATTGAAGGCTGTAGCCTGATAACCTCCCCCTTTTCAGGCAACAATGGTGCTGTCGGAACTCTCGGCGTCATCGGACCAGTTCGCATGAATTATTCGCAAGTTATCCCGATTGTCGATTTTACGGCCAGTCTTGTTGGCCGACTTCTCGATCGAGAATCTTGAAAAAGGAGCTCACAGAAGGTGGCTAAAAAGAAGAAAGAGGACGTTAAAGAAGAACTGACTTTAGCAGAGCTTGCTGAAATTGAAGCAGCAACCAGCAATCTCGGGCCAGAAATTGAGATTCCTGCAGATTTACAGGAAGCATTCTCAGAGCCAGCTACCGAGACGGATAACCTCGCTGAAGAACTAGAAGCGGCACAGGAAGAAGCTCGCAATAAACAGGAACTTTATCTCCGCTCTTTAGCAGAGATGGATAACCTGCGTAAACGTACTCAGCGCGAGAAAGAAGATATCGCAAAGTACGGCAATGAAAATATTCTGCGCGAGGTATTGCCAGTCATCGACAACCTTGAACGTGCAATTGAACATGCGTCATCTCAAGAGGATGGCGCCGGGTTGCTGGAAGGGGTGGAAATGACCCTCTCACAGTTCAGTGCCGTGATGCAAAAATTCGGGGTCGAGCCGCTTTCGTCGCTGGGGACATTGTTCGACCCGGCCCACCACCAAGCCGTCGGCCAACTGGAAACTGATGAATTCCCAGCCAACCACGTTGCCAACGAATTACAAAAAGGCTACTTGCTGAATAGCCGTTTGTTACGTCCGGCGATGGTCATGGTGGCCAAAGCACCGCAACCAGTCACTGAAGACAACGACACTCCCGCGCCCACTGAAGATACTGGCGAATAACCGGGACAACCCATAAGAAAAACAGGCCTCAGGGCCCGAAAAACTTAAAGGAGAAGAATCATGGCTAAAGTTATCGGAATTGATCTCGGCACCACCAACTCGTGTGTGTCGGTTATGGAGGGGGGCGAGCCGGTTGTTATCGCCAACTCGGAAGGTGCGCGGACGACCCCTTCGATGGTCGCCATCTCTGAGAGTGGTGAGCGTCTGGTCGGCCAGCAAGCCAAGCGTCAAGCTGTGACCAACCCGGAGAACACTCTATTTGCGATCAAACGTCTGATCGGACGCAAGTACGACACCGAACAAGTCAAAAAAGACCAGGAAAACAGCCCGTTCACAATTATCAAAGCTGACAATGGAGATGCCTGGGTCGAGGCCCGCGACAAGCGGTACAGCCCGCAAGAAATCTCGGCGATGATCCTGCAGAAAATGAAGCAAACCGCTGAGGACTATCTCGGCGAAGATGTGACTGACGCAGTCATCACCGTACCGGCCTACTTCAACGACTCACAGCGTCAAGCAACCAAGGATGCTGGTAAGATCGCCGGTCTGAATATTCAGCGGATCATCAACGAGCCGACTGCTGCCGCACTGGCTTACGGTCTTGATAAAAAAGAAGAGATGACCATCGCGGTCTTTGACCTGGGTGGTGGTACCTTCGATATTTCGATTCTGGAACTCGGTGACGGTGTCTTCGAGGTCAAATCAACCAACGGTGATACCTTCTTGGGCGGTGAAGACTTCGATCAGCGGATCATCGATTACGTCGCTGACGAATTCAAAAAAGATCAAGGGATCAATCTGCGTGGTGATAAAATGGCACTACAGCGCCTTAAAGAGGGGGCGGAGAAAGCCAAAATTGAACTCTCCTCGTCGATGGAGACCGATATCAATCTGCCGTTTATCACGGCCGACCAGACCGGTCCGAAACACCTCAACATCAAACTTTCCCGTGCCAAGCTGGAAAGCATCTGCTCTGATCTGATTGAAAAACTCATTGCACCCTGTCGCATGGCGATCAAGGATGCTGGCCTCTCGGCCAGCGATGTCAATGAAGTCCTGCTGGTCGGCGGCATGTCACGTATGCCGATCGTGCAACAGAAGGTCAAAGAGATCTTCGGTAAAGACCCAAGCAAAGGAGTTAATCCTGATGAGGTCGTTGCCATCGGTGCTGCTATCCAGGGCGGGGTTCTCACCGGAGAAGTCAAAGACGTACTGCTGCTTGATGTCACACCGCTGTCACTCGGCATCGAGACCCTCGGTGGCATCATGACCAAGCTGATCGAAAAAAACACCACTGTCCCTTGTAAAAAGAGTCAGGTCTTTTCGACCGCAGCCGACAATCAGCCTGCCGTCTCTGTCCATGTTCTGCAGGGCGAACGCGAAATGTCGGTCGACAACAAGACAATCGGCAATTTCGAACTGGTCGGTCTGCCACCAGCACCGCGTGGCGTACCACAGATCGAAGTCACCTTCGATATCGATGCCAACGGTATTCTACATGTCTCCGCCAAGGATCTGGGCACCGGTAAAGAGCAATCGATTCAGATTACCGCATCGAGCGGTCTCTCTCAGGAAGAGATCGATCGCATGGTGACTGAAGCTGAATCTCATGCTGTCGATGATCAGAAAAAACGCGAGCTGATTGAAGCCCGCAACCAGGCTGATGGTCTGATCTACACCACAGAAAAAGCTCTCAAAGAACACAGTGAAAAAATCGACAGCGAAACCAAAGGGAATATTGAAACATCTTTGGCTGAGCTAAAAACCGCCATGGAAGGTGACGATGCTGCTATTATTCAGCAGAAATCTGAAGCTCTGGCTCAAGCATCGCACAAACTGGCTGAAACCATGTATGCTGATTCTCAAGCTGATGCTGGGGATGCTGATTCTCAAAGTGATGACGGCGTGGTCGATGCTGAATTTGAAGATGTTGCTGACGATAAAAAATAATCGGACCTCAGCACCTATTTAATTAGGTTCACATGCTAGGCTACTTTAAGTATTAACCAGTCCGGCAGCATCTGCTGCCGGACTGCTATAGGAATCATTGATTTTGTCTAAACGAGATTATTACGAAATACTCAACGTCAACCGCAATGCGAGTGACACCGAGATCAAGAAAGCCTATCGTCGCCTGGCGATAAAATTCCACCCGGACAAAAATCCAGGGGATAAAGTAGCAGAAGATAAATTTAAGGAACTGAGCGAAGCCTACGCTGTCCTCTCCGACGGCCAGAAACGTGCGACCTATGACCAGTACGGTCACGCTGGCATGAATAGTGGTGGATTTTCAAGCGGTGGTTTCGATTTTGGTGGCTCCCCCTTCGAAGATATCTTCGGGGATATATTTGGTGATGTCTTCGGCGGTGGCACCCGACGTGGCAGCCGTGGACGCCGTGGTGACGACCTGCGCTACAACCTGACAATCTCTTTTGAAGATGCTGCCTTTGGTGCAGAAAAAACTCTGCAACTACCGCGCAAACAAGCCTGTGAAAGCTGCGACGGCTCGGGTGCCCGTAAAGGGACTGAGGTTCAATCTTGTAACACCTGCCGCGGGGCTGGCCAGGTTCGCTTCCAACAGGGTTTTTTCACGATGACAAGGCCCTGTCCGGACTGTCGTGGCGAAGGTAAGATTATTGCTAATCCCTGCCCCGATTGTCATGGTTCAGGTCTGATCAAAAAGAAACGTAGCCTGTCCTTAAAAATTCCCGCTGGCGTTGAGACCGACACTCGGCTTAAACTCAGCAGCGAAGGTGAATCTGGAAGCCAGGGAGCCCCCCCCGGCGATCTCTATGTTGTCATCACGGTAGAACCCCATCCTATCTTTGAACGTGAAGGACAGGATGTCATCTGTGAGGTGCCGATATCTTTCGTACAAGCGGCCCTCGGCTGTGAAATTGAGGTCCCGACACTCGAGGGGAAGATCGCCCTCAAAGTACCGGCTGGCACCCAGAGTGGCAAAACATTCAAGCTGTCCGGTAAGGGGATCGTCTCACTTCAAGGCTATGGACGTGGCGATCAAATGGTTATTCTACGTGTCGAGGTCCCAACAAGACTTGATACACGCCAGCGCGAGCTTCTTGAAGAATTCGCCGCCGTTAGCGGTGAAGATATCCACCCGCTCGGTAAGGGGTTTTTCGACAAGGTAAAAGAACTGTTCGGCTGAGATGCCGTAACACCCTACCAACGGATCTCGGTATGAAAGTTTCTCTGATTCGGATTATTGTTCTTGTTTTGCTCGCAATCAGCTGCGTGCCTGTGTTCTCCTTTGCCGCCACAGGACAAGCGGCAGGTCAACGCGCGGCAGCTGAAGAGACTTTTGCGGCGGCGGAATCGGCGTACAGAACCGGTGATCAATCTCTGGCCTTATCGCGCTTTCGCAGTTTTGTCCTGCGTCATCACGATTCATCCCTGACCCCTAAAGCGTACACCTTCCTCGGTCGGATTTTTCTGTCACAGAACCGCTTCGCTGATGCGCTGCTCTATCTAGATCGGATTGCGGAAACAGAACGTACGACTGAAGTCCACTTGCTGATCGGCTACAGCCTGATCATGGCAGGAGAAAACAGTGCGGGTCTCACACAGCTGCAAAAGGTCGCGAACCAGACCTTTGCCCCTGCTGACCAGCAGTATCTGTTTGAGGGGATGGCTCTCGCCTATGAGCGAGTTGGCGACCCACTAAGAGCCCTGTACTTTTACCATCGAGCTCTTGCGGCCTCAAACAATCGTCAAAAATTATTACAACGTGCCCACTATATTCTGGAAGAAAAAACTGATGCTGAGCTGCTGAGTGAAGCGAGTTTCCTGTTCGACAGAGGCCCGATCGGTCAAGATGCGCGCCTGCAACTTGCACGTAGGGCTCTGATTGAAAGTGATCAGCAAAAAGCACTTCAGTATTTGCAGCAGATCCTCTCTAGCCAAATATCATTCCCTTGGCGCGACGAAGCCGCACAATTAATGGACCGTTTCAGTCAAGGAAGTTGGTTACAGCGTGATGCCATCGGAGTATTGTTGCCAATGAGCGGCCGTTACGAAGCTTTCGGCTCTCTGGTGAAACGTGGGATCGATCTCGCTTTAAAGTTGAATAATTCTGACAACCCCCCTTTACGGGTTATCTATCGCGACACTGAAGGTGACCCGGCTAAAGCCCGCAAAGAAGCTACCGCGCTCTCGAACGAAGAGCGCGTGATGGCGATTCTAGGTCCGCTGACCGGGGCAGCAGCGATCACGGCCTCAGTGAGTGCTCAACAGAATGAAACACCGCTACTAGCACTCTCCCAACGTGCATCCATACCCCAGGTCGGACCTTACATCTTTCGCAATTCGTTAACGACAAGGCTCCAAGTGCGAGCTCTGGCGCGTTACGCGATTTTGCAAAAAGGCCTGCATTCCTTCGGCGTTCTTGCACCCGACAATCGTCTCGGCCGCGAAATGGCAGAACTCTTCTCTGACGAGGTTCTTAAATTAGGCGGGCTGGTCATCGATGAACAAAGTTACCCAGAAGATGCCAACGATTTTCGTGCCCAGATTCAACATCTGATGGGAAAACCTGCTAAGCGCGAAAAGGTCGATTACCGCCAAAAGAGCGAAGAAGAACGAATTGATGACCTTTTTATCCCGGATCATCCCGAGTATCCATCAACAACTTTCGACGCTCTCTTCCTTCCCGACTATGCTGATCGTATTGGTCTGATCGCACCGCAACTTGCCTTCTACGGCGTTCAAGATCTGCCTTTACTAGGGATTAACGGCTGGAACTCACCAGACCTTCTTCGCTTGGCTGGGCGTTACGTTGAAGGCGCAGTTTTTGTCGATGGCTTCTTTCTGGACAGCCCTTACCCATTCGTCAAAGAGTTTATTGATCTTTATATAGAGACCTATGGCGAAGAACCATCGATTCTCGAAGCGCAAGCCTTTGATTCTGCCAATATCCTCTTTGCCCAACTGAGCAGTCCCGGCGTAACCGATCGAGCGAGCATGCGTAAAGCCATCTCCGAGGTACAAAACTATCCAGGGGTTACCGGGGCCACCAGCTTTGACTTCACCGGGGAAGCAGACAAAGTTCTCTTTCAACTGCAGATTAAAAATGGCGGGATTATTCAGATAAACTAGAGCTATTCTTCTCTACAGTAAATTTCAAAAAGAAGAATTGATTGTGACAATGGGGGATTTGACTAACGGGGTAATGGTAAGCTGAGCTCAATACGAGTGCCTTCGCCTAAGTTGCTGATAATGCCGATTGTGCCACCGTGCCCGTCAATAATTTGCTTCACGATACTCATGCCGATCCCAAGACCACTTGATTTCGTATTGCTATAGTCTACCCGATAAAATTTTTCAAAGATCTTTGCCTGCTGCTCAGGAAGCATCCCAATGCCCTGATCTTCAATAATAATCTGATAACTGTCGCTATCCATCTCTCCAGTGACACGAATCAGACTATCTTCTTCCGAATATTTCACTGCGTTACTCAACAAGTTTTCCAACACCTGCTGCAACCTGCCAGAATCAACATCAACCAGCATTCGTTCATTTGGCAACCTGAGCTCATAATTGTGCGTTTTAGAGGTCAGCTTAAACTGCTGAACAACCCTTTCGATGACAATCGAAATATCGACCGGTGAAATTTCAAGGGAGAGTGGCTGCCCGGATTCAATCCGACTGATGCTCAACAGATCATCGATAATCCGCGCCAAAGTTTCTGCGCGGCTCAATATTTCCTGCATAAAGCCCCGCTGTTCTTCTGCACTGAAGCGTTCCTCATTCGCCGGATCAAGCATCAATTCACTGTATCCAAGAATCGATGTCAATGGCGTGCGCAGTTCGTGGGCTGCCGTCGAAATAAATTCGTTCTTCATCTGATCCATGCTTCTTTCACGCGAGACATCGCGCAGCAGCATCACCAGCCCACTAACCAGCCCTTTAATGTCGTAAACCTCAGAAGCATGGACCTGAACCACCCTCAAAGCACCGTTTCCATTTCCTGCAAGTGGAATATCGATCTCACGACTTCTTACGCCTGATTCTTTCAACAACTGGACAGCAACATCCCGCACTGTTTTTTCGAAACAATCTCCCAACAACTTTTCAGCTGGTGTGTTTATCATCTGGATCTGGCCCAGAGCATTTGTCACTATCAAACCATCAGGAACTGAACGCAACAACACGTCGATCCTGCGTCGTGCATCTTCAGCCAAAATCAAGGCTTTTTCGCGCGAATTTCGCACCGCCATCAGCTCAGTAACATCCTTTATAATGCAAACCACCCCGAATTCATCACTCTCTCTCCCACAAGGGGCACTAGAAAATAGAACAGGGATATTTTGACCTTGAGAGTTACGAATAACCGTTTCGAGGTTTTCGACATGGGCAGTCAGAAGCCCAGCGGCAAACTCAGCGCGCAGCAAGACAACAGGGGTATTGGGAAAGAGATCAGACAGGGGTCGATTGATAACTCTTGCAGGATCAGAAGACAAAAGATTGAGCGCTGCATTATTGATTTGGACAATCAGACCCTGCTTGTCCACAACAATCAATGGGTCGATAATGGTTTCGACAATTCTCTGCAGGGAATCTCGGGACCGCCGGTGACTGTCAAGATCCATGACCATTCGGTTGAAGGCATTGTTAAGCTGATTAAATTCTTCACTCGTATCATGGGGCAGCTGATGACGGTAATCTCCCTGTCCTACCCGCTCGGCAAAGTCGACCAGCTGGCCAATATTCCGTGTCAGAATCGATGTCAGTTTCCAGGAAATAAGCGCGCCCAAAAAGGTCACAGCCAGGCAAATCAACACCGCCATAACGCGCATTTGTTGGACCTCTGACCGATATATTCCCCATGGGACCGTTGCCAAAACCTGTAAACCACTGTCCCCCACAGAGCCTGAAGCTATCACGAGATCATCTTCAAAAAGCTGGTGGCGCGTCGGTTTTGACTCAGGAGAAAAAGGCAGTTCCTGAAAGACCATTTCGGGACGATTAAAAGTCAGAAGCTTGCCCTCAGCTGAGAGCAGTGACAACGAAGCATCATCATTATGAGCGATAGCAATGAGTTGCCGTTCAAATTGTTCGATAGGTAGTGACAGCAACAAGGTTCCGAGAAACTGGTCGCCAAAATAACTGACATAGCTGTACGCCAATTGTATCGTTGGTTGACCAGCCAGCGTGTCTCGCAACCTGACTCCGACATGCATTTGATTCGGATGGCGCTGCGCCTCTTGAACCGCCGGATCGTATTGGTGGTTCGAATAATTCTCTGCTGAGCGACCGTTAATCAGTCTGACTATTTCATCGCCATTTTTGTCGAGCATACTGACAACCGGGAAATTCTCCGGGAATTCTTTAAAATATTCGAGGAAATGTTTTTCAAGCGGCAGCTCACCGTATCGGTGACGAAAAGACTCCATATCGAGTCCCTCCATCTGGAGAGCACGCTCGCGTAATGTTGCGGAGATGCTCATCGCACCTTCGCTAGCTAGATGAGAGAGATGTCGATCCTGCATCTTCTCCAGAGCAGGGACAAACAACAGGTGACTCCCTCCGCCAAGCAGCACCACAGTCAAGACCACGGTTAAAAACTGGAGCAGTTGCAGCCGGTTACGAAAGTTCAACAAAAACATCAAATATCCTGAACTGAGACAGGGACAGCACCAAATGAACTGATCAACTTTTGCGCCTCAGGGCTATTCAGAAACTGCAGAAAACGCCGCGTCTCCGTGTGCAAAGGCTCTTTCCAGACCAGAGCCAATGGCAGCCATAAACTATACATCTCATTGATTACCGTCGTTGAAGTCGCCATTATCCCATCAATGGAAAATAGGGTCAGGTTGGACGTTAGGACTTGGGAAAGAGGGAGATAGCCGAGAGCGTAGGGATGTGCAGCAATCGTTTCAAAAGTATCGCGCGTGGTATAGATCGTTTTACCAGCCAGTTTTTTTAATTCTCTCAAGCCTTTGATTTTATCGAACAGGATGCGATTCGAGGAATCATCTTCCTCGCGTTTCGCCAGATAGATCTTCTGATCAGGACAATTCCCGAGTTGCGACCAGCGGTTATAGCTCCCGTTATATATCTTAAGGATTTGGTTTGAGTTGAGATCAGTCACGCAGCGTTGCGGAAGATTAGCAACAAAGACGATCGGGACCGAAGCAAACTTATGCCAGCGCAACCCTTGCTGAGTCTCCTCTCCACGCAAAGGGCGGGCAACGCGGGCCAGGTCAGTGCGTCCCTGTAGCAGCATCCGAATCCCCCCACTACTACCAACGCTGGGGGGCACTTCTACTCGTTGGTCCGGGTAAAGCCGCTGATATTCTGTCGCCAGCCGTTGCAGGAGTATCTCGCTGTCACCGGTCCCTGATAGATTCAGAGCTGTTGCCGGCACAGCCTGAAGTGTAAAAACAACCAGTATCAGAAAAAAAATCCGCACTCATCCCTCTCCATATCTCGAATGATGACAGCCGAAGAGGTTTCTCTCCAGACTAAAAAACCGATCTATAGATTACATCCATTAACTGGTTATTGAAACAGGCAAGTCATATAGGAATTGAACGCTCAGAAACTTGGCCAAAAAGAGACTGCTGAAGCCTTTTGCAAGACCTTTAAGAGGAGTATTCTTCAACCAAAACTTCATAACTCTCAGTTTCGGCACTATACCCGAGCAATTGACCAGTCTCGATTTCAAAATACCAGCCATGAAGTTGCAAACTACCGGTGGTAATACGCTTTTTAATCCAGGGGAACGTCTGTAAATTACTTAAAGATGTCAAAATCGCTTCTTGTTCACAAACGCAGCTCAGCTCACGCTCATCATCAGAACCAACCCTGGCCAGTGCACGCTCACGAGCCGCCGCCGCGATATCGACCCACCGACCGACAAACTCTCCAACCATCTCGCCATTTGCCGCACTGAGCAGGCCAGAAATTCCACCACATCCAGAATGTCCAAGAACGATAATATCCCTGACCTCCAGATAGCAAACTGCGTATTCAAGTGCCGCACTCACACCATGATAAGCATTATCTGATTCATAAGGAGGGACCAGATTTGCAACATTACGCACAGTAAAAATATCGCCGGGGGAACTCCCCGTCAGCAACGCTGGATCAACACGTGAGTCAGAGCAGGCAATCACCAGCGTTTTCGGGCTTTGCCCCTTGGCCAACTTCGCCGCCAAACGTTCGTTATCACGATAGAGTTGCTGCTGGAAATTTCGAAATCCCTCGATAAAGAGCTGAAGATCACTCATAGGTCGCCTCTCTTGATAACTGCAACCGAATTATGACAGAGGAGTGAAAAAAATGGCGCCCTGTCGGGCAACAGGGCGCAAATTGGAGAGACATGAATGGAGCTGTCACAGAAATCAAGCTTGTAGAAACTGTAAGTCACATCCACGCCCATCGATATACCTCGTCTGCAGTAATATGGTCAAGAAAATATTTATCACTGGTAAAAATATTTATTTCCAATAAAATTCGAACCGGCTCTGTTGATAATTTAACAGAACTACACCCCCGTGTGTAAATCTGTTATATTCTCCATTCAATCGACACCCTTAACAAGGAGCCAGTTCACAACATGTCGAGTAGCTTAGGTACTCTTTTTCGTATTTCCACTTTTGGTGAATCCCACTGCACCGGTGTTGGTGTCGTGGTTGATGGTGCCCCATCTCGTATGAAACTTCAACCCAGCGATATTCAAGTTCAGCTGGACCGAAGACGTCCCGGTCAAAGTAAACTGTCGACTGATCGCGATGAAGCCGATCAGGTTGAAATTCTTTCGGGAGTTGAAAATGGCCTGACCCTCGGGTCCCCCATTGGACTACTGGTGCGCAACAAGGATCAACGCCCACAGGATTATGGATCGATGGTCCAGATTCCGCGCCCTTCACATGCCGATCTGACCTATCGTCAAAAGTACGGTATTCACGCCTCAAGCGGTGGTGGCCGCTCCAGCGCACGCGAAACAATCGGACGTGTTGCTGCTGGTGCCATCGCTGAAAAGTTTCTTATCCAGGAATACGGAATTGAAATTGTCGCCTGGGTCAGTTCTGTAGGAGATGTTGATGCCAAGGCTGTCGACCTATCCAGCGTAACCCGCATCCAGGTCGATGCCAATGATGTTCGCTGTCCTGATCTGTCCGCCGCTCAACAGATGTCCGAACAGATTCTTGCAGCGCGTGGAGATAAAGATTCAATTGGCGGGGTATTAACTTGTGTCTGCCGCAACCTGCCTGCCGGGCTTGGTGAACCGGCTTTTGATCGTCTGGAGGCAAGATTGGCACATGCCATGCTATCGATCCCCGCGACCAAAGGATTTGAAATTGGCTCCGGCTTTGATGGCGCCAGAATGCGTGGCTCTGCTCACAACGATCCATACACTTTCAAAAATGGCCGTCTCGGCACCTTGACCAACAATAACGGTGGAGTCCAGGGCGGAATATCAAACGCTGAAGATATCTATTTCAGAGTTGCCTTTAAGCCACCAGCAACCATTGGCCTGGCACAGAAGACTGTCGATTATCAAGGAGAGGAAGCAACGCTGGAGGCCAAGGGGCGACATGATCCCTGCGTTGTTCCACGTGCAGTTCCGATTGTCGAATCGATGGCAGCCCTTGTCATTGCCGATCTGGCTTTGATCCAGAAAATGCGCCATCCACTCTATTCTATTTAATGTTCATAACATTTGGAGTTAATTATGCGTCTAGTCTCACTGGTTCTCCTCTCATTCCTTATCTGGGCCGCACCTTCTTTCGCTGGCGTGGTGAAACTGCAGGAACTTAAAACCCTGCAACTTGACCTGACCCCCAAACAAATCGCCACGACTGACGATGGTCGACGACTCTATGTCTTAACCCAGGACGCTCATATTTTGATTTATAGCCTCGGTGGTGAATTGCAAGGAAAAGTTGCCGTCGACCCGGATGTCGACCACATTACTCCCTTAGGACCTCAGCACCTGCTGTTACAAAAAACTACCAAGAAACAGGCGGTAGTCGCGATGCTCGAAATTTCACAGCAGATTGACATTAGCAACTCCCCCATCCTCGGCGAAGAGACAGCACCGGTAACTATTGCCATCTACGATGATTTCGAATGCCCCTACTGCGCCAAATCTGTTCCTCTTCTCAAGCAAGTGGTAGCAAAATATCAAGGCAACGTCAAAATGGTGTTTAAGAACTTCCCGTTGAGCAGCCATCGCAACGCGCGTAATGCGGCATTAACTGCGCTTGCAGCGAACCAACAGGGCAAATTCTGGGAAGTTCACGATCTCCTTTTTGAAAATTACAACAGCCTCAGCCCAAAGAAAATAGATGATCTTGCTGCCCAAACCGGACTTGATATGGAACAGCTTAAGAAGGATCGAATCGATCCACAGCTGAATGCGTTGCTTTCACGCGACATTAGCGAAGGATCAGCGATTGGAGTACGCGGGACACCAACGATCTTCATCAATGGAAGATTGCTACCAGAACGCAGCATGGCCGGATTCAGCCGTCTGATTGAGGATGAATTACGCCAGGTCACACCTCCGCAGGCTAACCCTCAATAACAGATGGTACCACTGACCCTGACTTTTATCGGTAGCGGGGATGCTTTTTCAAGCGGCGGTCGCCTGCAGAGTGGAATTTTTATCGAGTCGCAGACCTGTGGTCTGCTTCTCGATTGCGGTGCGACACTACTGACAGGCCTGCAGCGTTGCAATCTGAATACTAATCAGATCGACGCTGTTGCCATTTCTCACCTACACGGCGATCACTTTGGCGGCGTTGTGTTTCTGTTACTTGATGCGCTCTTTAACACCAAGCGGAAAAAACCCCTACATATCTTCGGCCCGCCTGGAACTGAAAAGCGGATTATCGCCGCCTGTAACACCTTTTATCCCGGTACCCTCGACGGCACCCTCCCTTTCAGGGTCAATTATCATGTTCTCAATGATCAAAAAACCACAACACATGACCCGTTTACCATTGCAACCTTTGCAGTCAGTCATAGTCAAAAATCTGCGGCCAGTGCTTTGAGAGTCGAAATAGCAGGCCGGACAATCGCCTACTCTGGCGATACCAGTTGGAATAACAACTTGATTGAATTAGCGAAAGGGAGTGATCTTTTCATCTGTGAGTGTTGTAACTACGATGAGAAAAGCCCCGGTCATCTGGACT
>JAJRRT010000090.1 GCA_024279255.1 Deltaproteobacteria bacterium
CCGATAAACCAGCTTTTTTGATCGTCCGGTCGCCTTTGCAGTTTTCTTGCGTGAAACCTTTTTCTGTCCGCGCTTGGAGACAGCCAGAACCTGACCGGGACGCAACAGATTACTCCAGCCAAGACGGTTCCAAACCCGCAGATTTTTCTGTGTGACACTGAAACGCTGAGAGATCTTCCACAGACTGTCGCCAGACCGGACAGTATAAAGCTGGCGACGACTCCGTTTATAATCATCAGCCATCTCATCGATCGGCAACTGAGTAAAACCCTCGCGTAAGGGGAGAATCAGGTTTGTTCCGATTCGCAGTGCGCGCGGATCCTCAATACCGTTAAGGCTGACGATATCGTCGACCTCAATGCGATATTTTCTTGCCAGGGTGCGCAAATTATCCCCTGAGGCGATCTTATGGCGATGATAGCGAGCTCGATCAGACACAGGCAAATCTGCGTATGCGGTACGAAAAGCTTCCCCACGGCCACTCGGAACCCTGAACCGATAATTGGTGACTTTTGGAGGCGTACACCAACGCTTGAGCTCAGGATTTAACGCTTTAAGCTCATCATAATCGCTGCCACTCAGATCTGCTATAACTTCCAGGTCAGTCGTCGTCGGCAGACTGATAAATTCAAATTGAGGTTGACGTTCAAAATTCAGATCAGCAAACCCATAGGCTTCAAGGTCGCGTACGATAGTCAATGCCGCGAGCAATTTCGGCACATAGTTTTTGGTCTCTGCCTGTAGCACATTGCCATCGGCCAAGTCCCAGAAATTACGGCTGCCAGCTTCTCGAACAGCCTTACGAATCTTCCCACCACCAGCATTATAAGCCGCAATCGCAAGGTACCAGTCACCGTCAAAACGGCCACTGAGATAGCTTAAAAACTGAGCTGCTGCACGGGTCGATTTCTCGATATCACGCCGTTCGTCAACCCACCAGTTGTTTTCTAATCCATAATACCGCCCGGTACTCTCAATGAATTGCCAAGGTCCGGCGGCATGGGCCCAGCTATAGGCCTTTTCATTGAAACCTGATTCAATCATCGCCAGATAGGCCAGATCGAGTGGCAATCCTTCACTGGCGAAGACCATTTGGATCCGGGGAATATGCTTGGCAGCACGTTCCAACCAACGCCCAAACATCTTATGTGCCGGCCCCGTGTAGTGAGCAACGAGCTTATCAACGCGCCGATTCTGCTCAAGGGGAATATCTCCGGTGTACTGCAGAGGAGGACGGTGGTCGATAAAGTCTGCAACCGATGGTGGGACAGGTGTCTGCAAGCCAGTTCGAACTTCAGCAGTCAGATGGGAGTCATATTCGGGGGGAGCCTGAACCGGAAGTATTTTTTCTGTGATTGTAGGCGGTGGTATCGCAGGGCCCAAAGGCTCAAACGTACTAGAGGTCAACGGAAGGCAACCGACGACACAGAGTAGAATTGCCAAGCTTAAAAACAGACGCGCTGTCGATGGAGTTCGTTTGAAAAAGTTGAAACAGTAGAACCTCATAAAGTCCCTATAAAACGAAAGTTTTTGCTAGTTTACACACAATATTGAAGGCGCAAGACTAGCGGAAAACCTTGCAAAAAGTCAAGCCAGCGGCAGCTCTTCGGCGGGCCAGCAACAACGTTGCATCTCTGCCAGCAGCGGTTTAAATGACTTGCGATCCAGGGCACTGACCGCAATCGCCTCAAAACGTCGGCACAGAGCGATAACTTCGTTCTTATCGATCTGATCGACTTTGTTAAACACCAGCAACAGCTGACGCTGCCCTAAATCAAGATTTGCGAGAATCTTGTCGACAGCAGCAATCTGCTCTTCAAAGCGTGGATTTGAAAGATCAACCAGATGCAATAGCAGGTCGGCATCCTCCAGCTCTTCAAGGGTCGCACGAAAGGCACCGACCAGACTGGGGGGAAGGTCGCGAATAAAACCGACGGTATCTGTGATGATCACCTCCCGGTCAAGGGGGAAGCGCAGACGACGCGTCGCGGTATCCAGGGTGGCAAAAAGGAGATCCTCGGTCAGCACCTCGCTCTGGGTCAGGGCATTCAGCAGAGTCGATTTTCCGGCGTTGGTATAGCCAACAATCGAAATGATCGGTATCCCCGCCCGCACCCGTTTCTGCCGCCTTTGCCGGCGCCCGCGCCCGAGAGATTCCAGTTCTTTCTCCAGCCGGTGAATCCGGTCACGGGTGCGACGGCGATCGGTCTCGAGCTTTGTTTCACCCGGTCCACGACCGCCAATACCACCCATCAGGCGCGACATCGCTGTCCCCTTACCCGAAAGTCGTGGCAATAGGTATTTCAACTGCGCAAGCTCAACCTGCACCTTGCCATCACGCGATTGCGCGCGACGGGCAAATATATCGAGGATCAACTGGGTACGGTCGATAACTTTGACCTCGGTCACTTCACTGATGGCGCGTACCTGATTGGGGGTCAGGTCACGATCAAACACCAACAGGGTCACGCGCTGCTGCAGAGCATTGATAACAATCTCACGCAACTTCCCCTCACCCACCAGGTAGCGCGGGTGCATCTTACGTGGACGCTGCATAATCTGATCGACCACTTGCAGATTGGCGGTTCTGGCGAGCTCTTTCAACTCAGCCAGTGAATCTTCCATCTCACGCCGCGAGCGATGGCCAACACAGATCAGCAGTGCGCGCTCGCGACCATCTTCCAAGTCAACCGTTTCGCCAGACAGCCTTTCCATCTCGGCATCAAGCGACTGAATAAAGGTCGTGAAGTTAAGTTCAAGCTGGTAAAAATCGTCTATTTCAATCCGTTCAATTTGAGCCTTATCACGCGTCGGCAGCAGATGCGCATATTCGATCCGGCCCGGAAGACCGTTTGCGCCAACTCCAATCGCAACCATAGAATCGAGACGCAGAAGCTCAAGGTCAGTCAGGTCATCACGTGAGAGAGGCTCTTGTTTGAGATGCGTATGAATACACCGCAAGCCGCGCAGACCGCTACGACCCAGAGCGTAGCTGGAAAGATCAGGGATCAGGATTTCACGACCATCCCCGACAATGACATGCAATACTTCACCGGCCCGATTGATAATCAAGCCAATCTGACGACCGATCCGTGCCGATTGCTCGGTCAGATAACGCGCAAGTTCACCACTGATCAAGCTGTCAGAGGGGATTCGCCGACGGTAAATCCGTTCAAGCGCTTTGATATCACTCGGCTTAAGGCCGCTGATTTTACCGTGGATCATTTGTATCCTACAAACGACACAGGCCCCTCACGGGGCCTGAATCAAAATAGAAACTTAAACTAAGATAGGTGGGGCTAAGCAAAAATTTCGCCTTACAAGGCGCAGTGATTTTTCAGGGTCGAAGACATACATCAAGTATGTCGAGAGTCTGAAAAAGCAATGCAACACCGTAGGTCGAACTTTTTGCAACGCCATCAGCCTTCGGCGATGCTGAATCCACCATCGACATAATGAATTTCACCGGTTACACCACTAGCAAGATCGGAAAGCAGGTAGAGTGTCGATTTACCGACTTCATCCTGGGTGATCGTGCGCTTCAACGGTGACCGGGATTCCATCACCCGCAATTTATCATTGAAGTTGCCAACTCCCGAAGCAGCCAGAGTTTTGATCGGCCCAGCAGAAATAGCGTTCACTCGCACCTTTTTTTCACCGAGCTCTGCGGCCAAGTACCGCACAGAAGCTTCAAGAGCCGCCTTGGCAACACCCATGATGTTATAGCCAGGAATAGCGCGCATGGAGCCAAGGTATGACATCGTCACGATACTGCCGCCCTCATTCATAATCGGCATTGCCGCGCGGGTCATCGAAACAAGTGAATAGGCGCTGACATCGAGAGCCAGCTGAAAACCTTCACGACTCGTCTGCGAGAAGGGGTTTTTCAGATCGTCACGATTAGCAAATGCAACGGCATGTACAACAAAATCTATCTTGCCCCAGCGTTTTTCGAGCTCTGCAAAAACGGCATCGAGTTGAGATTCATCCTGAACATCGCAAGGCAGAATGACCTCGGAACCGAGGCTTTCGGCCAACGGCCGCACACGCTTTTCCAAGGCATCATTCAGATAGGTAAAAGCAATCTCAGCGCCAGCTTCCTTCAGTTGCTGAGCAATCCCCCAGGCAATACTCTTTTTATTAGCGACGCCAAAAATAATGCCACGCTTACCGGTCATCAATCCCATGTTATTCACTCCTGTTATTAATCCTGATTCGAATTGCTCTTTTTAACAGAATCGCCTACGCAAAACAAGGGGCACTCAGGTTGTTGTCATTAACCAGTCTGAAAGGTGAGCATTAACTACTGGCATTGAAGCTCGCGCCATACAGGAAGGTGTTCTCGCTTTCGATCAGAGGTTTTTTATCCAGAAAGCGTTCGTCCAACAGGACCTAAGGGGTTAAAGCCCACGCAACGCCCCCGTTCTCAATATAGCTACACTTGAAGGCCATTTGAGAACGAAAAGCAAATCGCCTAAGGGCCTGACTACTTTTTGCAGCTCAAAAAAGTTGTCTGTTCCTCTCAAAGGTTCCCAATTAAGGATGGTGTCCCCGGAGCTCGCTGAAACGTTGGCGAGAATCGGTAAAATACTCAAACTGCACCGCTATGGATGACCGATAGAGTTCGCTCAACATACGCTTTCAGCTCTGCTGAAACAACAATGACCTTATCAGCATTTTCATTTGTATCGTGGTGAAACTGGCCTGCATAATCGTTTATCTCCTTAAGCTCTTCCACTAAACCACGTGCGTGAGAAAGTGGGCTAGGATGCGCGGTGTCACGAATCTTGTTGATGGTCGGCCCAAGCATGAGCGTTTTCGGCAGCAAGCCTGGAAATCTGCGGTGGAGGTATCCCTCAAGCATTGGCCTTACAGCCTTCGCAACCGACCTAAGGTCACCCTCTTGACCTGCAATAAATCCATTTAGTTGTCGATGATGCCTGAAATATGGCGATTCACATTCTTTATCTACGTCATATGGTGCAAAATCCGTATAACCTTCAGCTACGTGAACAAGTTGAAGTGCAGCGATCTGTACACCTTTGTCATCTTTGCGAATGGCATCCCGGAAATCTCGAATGAAATAAGGATCATGAGCCAACAAAATGAGCTGTCCCGCTTTTGAATAAATCTTTCTCAAAACAGCTCTCGTGTGATGTCTACGGTTTAAATCCAAACTGCACATGGGATCGTCAACAACAATGCGTGAGTCGAGCTTGGGATCAGCTATCGTGCTCGCAACAAAAAAAACAAAAGCGAGTGTCCGCTTGTCGCCCTCGCTCAAGGTTGTCGAAAATGATGGCGGTCCTCCTTCGAGAGCAACATCTTTCCCACGAAGCAACAACCCATATTCACTTCGCGGCGCAGCCCCTCGAAAGTTTGCACTCATGTCCTTGATGCTGAAAGATGCCCCGAAATGCTTAAGCATGACATTGATTAATTTTTCGTACCTGCCTAGCGTTGCCCTCATTAACGTGTCGAGGTTGTCTCGAGCAGCTTTTTTTGTTTTATCAGCGGTTGCAGAATCAGCCCGTGCACTGACTAGATCATTAACTAACTGAGTAGTTTTCGGTTCATATCTTCTTTTTGTCGCTTGGAGTTGCACAAGCTCCTGCCGCATTTGAAGTATATTTTCAGTAGCTAGCTGCCCTTTGTATGTGGTTATTGTCTCGTTCGCTACATTGATGGTGACATTTGCGGTCGACATTGGCGAAATCACCTGTTGCCACATCGCGACCACCTGCTCTTTTTCCGCTGCATTACCAATTTGCTCGGCAGGCGAAGCTTGTTTTCTTTGGTATAGTTCGAGAGTTAATGCTCGCAGTCCATTTAGTGCTGCATGGGCGGTATCATTGTCGAATAATATCTGCGGCACCTGAACCTGATCAGCCCATGCAACGGCCTGGGCGGCAACAGCCGTCACGCTCTGCGCAAAACCCTCTACAACAGTTAAGGACGTTGCGCCCTCTGCTGCATTGCAGGCTTGACCAATTTTCACTTTCATTTCTTTGTAGGCAGCATTGAAGTGAGTTTGGTAGGCCTTGATGAGGTCATTATCCTCTGTACTTTGACCACAATATGGACATTTCTTACTATCGTCTAATTGCTGCCCCTCACTTACCCAACTCTCAGCAGCTGTGTTGCCCAAAGATTCAACATGTTTTCGGACTGTTTGCTCGGCATGCGCATGGACATCTCTTAGTGATGTATCGAGCACCTTGAAAAAGTCATCAATGTCAAAAGAAGGCAGAGCGATCTTTGTGGGGACAGCTCTAGTTTGGATTGATGAAATATTATTGGCAGCATCGATTCGCTTTTGCAGCGTCCCAATTTTGACATCGATATCAACGACCTGAGCAAGCTTTTCATACTGAGTCAACGACAGTCCTGCGTGGTGTCCAGAAAGCTGAGAAATAAGACCATCCACTATTGCCGTGGCAGCCTTTGCTTCACCTGTCCTTTTTTCGAGGAGGGCGCGAGCCTCAACAGAAGGTTCTCCTAATGCGAAATCAAGAAGGTTCTTTCGATGGTTGGTATTAACAACGCCACCGGAGTATACATTCCGTTCGACAAAATCCGTATCGAACACCAGGATCTCTGGTCTTTGCTCCGTCCAAACCTCATTGTCGAAATTTACCTTATGTCCACTACCGAATTGCAGCGACACTTTAGAAGGAAGTGTCCCATCGACTGTCTTACGGGCGGATATCAACGAACCATTCCCAGTGGAAACGGATCTCAAGATTGTCGCCAGAGTTGATTTCCCTCTACCATTTTCTGCATATATCAGAGTTGCCTTTCTACAGGCGTGGCGTTGACCTTTGGCTTGGTGTAGTAGCCCAATACCTTGAATTTCAACTATGCGCTCAAGCATCTATTCCCCCGGGAATATATAAAAAATGAAAAGTGACGATTCTAAGGTAGCCTCAGGGGACGTTCTTTACAAATCCCCATTCTGCGAACAACAAACCCAACAAAAAAAAGCGCCTCAGTCCAATGACCGAAAGCGCCTTATCAATTATCTATTTAAATTTCCCCAGCATCTGCGGGCCCCTCATTAAATCAATTCCTAACGACGAACAAAATACCACAGCCCTTAACTATCAGCAAACAAATCAGCTCATAACCTCAAGAATCTTCAGGAGATAGAAGAGTTACAGTTCTAAGCCGCCTTAACGAAAAAGACTCCAGCAGCAATGATCAGCACAGAAATACCCAAGCAGAGCGCTGACACGCCTCCCATCAGGAAGGCCGCGCCAGTATATTTCTGGCGGGCACAGGTAAAGGCGAGATAACCGGCAATCAAGCCAATCGGTATAAAAAAGAGCAGAAATAACATCTGAATTAATCCCTTAATCCTTGACGCTGATCACGTATTTAAGATAGTTCCCCTCGGGGAAACAGACCGGCACCGGAAAATCCTCGGGCTGACCGCTGCGATAGATGGTGCGCAGTTCGCAGCCGACCTCGATAGCTCCCCGGCGCAGCTCTTTCATGTAGTTGACCATATCGACCTTTTGATGATTGGAAGACCCGATCAAGAGACCACCCGGCTCAAGCAGCGACAAGGTTGCACTGGCTAACTGCGAGGTGCCGCCACGGGTGGAGAACTGACTCTTCTTGGTGGTTGAGAATGAGGGCGGATCGAAGAGGATGACATCAAAGCGTTCGCCGGCCTGCTGCATCTTGGCCAGCTCGGCAAAGACATCGCCGACGATAAAGCGATGGCGTTTTGGGTTGAGCCGATTGAGCGAAAAATTATCTCGCGCGATATTCAGATATTTCGCCGAAACATCGACACTGGTCACCTGCTTGGCCCCAGCGGCTGCGGCAGCCACCGAAAAAGCCCCGGTGAAGGCGAACAGGTTCAAGAAGCGCTTACCTTTGATCCGCTGCATCAGATCGAGTCGATGACGGCGCTGATCGGGGAAGAGCCCGGTATTCAAACCTTCGCCGAGATCGGTATGAAAGAGCAGGCCATTCTCTTTGACTTCGAGAGGAGTCGGCGCAGGCTGACCGCTGAGCAGGCGGCTGTACTGTTTATTGCCACTCTTTGCTTCGAGCTGCCGGGTCTCTTGGGGACGCAATTTGCGGTAAATCCCGAGGGGCGCAAACAGTTCCTGCAGCACCTCAAGCAGCGTCGGCAGGTAGTTATCCCAGGCGGGGGTATAGAGTTGCACCATCAGGTAACCGGCATAGCAATCGATAGTCAGGCCGGGCAGGCCGTCACCTTCGGCATTAACCAGACGGTAGGCATCGGTCTCATCCAGCCCAGCCTGCTCGCGCAGACGCTTGGCTTTTTGCAGGCGATTACGAAACCAACCCGCATCGAGTTTAATACCGGGAGGCCCAAGAACTCTGGCGACGACCCGATCATTGGGGTCGATCAGTGCGGTTGCCAAGGGTTTATTGTTTTCATCACAGAGCAGTGCCAGGTCTCCGACTTTCGGCGCAGACCATTTCTTGGTGAATTTATCTGCAAGCACCCAAGGATGGCGCAGGCCGAGCATCCGCACTGTTTCTGGTCCAACTAGATATTTATTCATCAACAAATAGATCCTTTAGTAAAAATTCTGCCGCATTGTAACCGAGCGGCTCTTTACTGGCCAGAAAAACCGCTACTGTGATAACCTGCCCAGCGCGTAAAAACCCAGAAGAAAGGAATTACAAAAATGACAGATATCCCGAAAACCAAAGGTGAACTGGTGATCGAACAGATCATGAAGCAACTCGACCCAGCATCGCCACGCTACCGGGTCTTGAGTGTTGCACGCCAGTTTAAATCGAGTTGGGTCGAACTGGGAGAACAACTATCTCAGGTGCGCAACAAAGGAGAATTCAACGACTGGGGCTATACCAGCTTTGAGGATTACTGTCGCGACGAGGTGCGGATCAAGAAAGATACCGCTCTCAAACTGACCGGCGCCTATAGCTTTCTGAAAAAAACGGAACCCGAAATCCTGGTGCGCAACGAGCAGATGCTGCCAGTCCCTGACTATCGCTCCATCGACCTTTTGCGCCAGGCCCAGGAAGAACAGCAAATAAGCGAGGAGCAGTATCAACAACTGCGCGAAGCCGTTATTGAAAAAGAACGCAGCCATCCAACTGTTGCCAAGCAGTTTCGTGAGCTGACCGGACAAACCAACAACCTGACAGAAGAACAGTTATTGCGTCAGTCTCTGGCCACGGTAAGACGCCTGGAAGGTCAATTGCAACAGCTGCAATCCCTGCCTGAAGAAATTCTCCAATCCTGCAACCTCATTCTAGACGAGCTGAACCGACAATCCACTCAGATTGAGACTGAAACAGAGAAGTGACCATCTATCCTGACGACAAACTTCAGGGTACCAAAAACCTACATCAACAAAAAAGGACCGCCCTAGCTGGGCAGTCCTTTTTTGTTGAATAGATACTTCTTTAAAAAAACGGTAATGCGCGGTAACTAAAAGCCAACAACAGTGTTCCACTGACACATATTCCCAAATAAAGAGCCAGCACCCGCTTTTTGAACATCGCGATAAATAAGCCCATAACCGGTAGTGCGGTCACAGGACCACCAACCAGCAAGGCAATCCCGGCCCCCCGAGACACGGTAATTCCTTCGCCAAACTCAGGAGAGACAAACCCATAGAGCATCGCAGCTGCTGTCACCTGGGGGAGATGTAAGGGGATAGTCGCAAAGGCAAGGCCAAAAATCGGGAGTACGCCATTACCCGCCAAGATCCCGGAGACCCATTCGTTCGGAATAAACTGAATCGCCAGGACCTCTATGACAACTCCAAGCAGGGCGAACTTGCCAATCTTGATCATCCCCTCCCAGAACTTGGCCAGAAAAACCAGAAATTTGTTATGAGTGCAACGGTTAACGCGATGTGACAGTTGCTTTCCACAATCCCAGCGCAGCTCTTCCACCGGATATTCAGGGTCGTGGAAATCTCCTTCGGGCAAACTATTTTTAAATATGAGATCTTCGGAGAAACCATAGCGGCGCAAGAAAAGGGTCATATATCCAGCAAAAAGTCCAAACAGGACGGCACTGACAAGAACAGCATTAGCCCAGACTGGGCCGAGTTCCCAATTCAAGAGGGTATAGCCAGCAGGGCTCATCAGGGGCGATGCCACCAGTAGCGCCATCGCCGGAGCAAGGGGTAACCCTGCGAGTAACAGGGAGATCACCAGCGGCAAGGTCGCGCAAGCACATAACGGGCTAACGACCCCCAGTAATGTCCCAAGAACTATTGCATAACCACCAAAGCGGGTCAGTGCGTGACGAATTTTGAGATGCCACTTCATAGTCCGAATGATCGCTTCGAGTAGAACCCCTATGGCCAGATAAGGAAGAATATAAATAAACTCATCCCAGACCCCAACACCCAATTCAGAAATCAATTGCAGAACATTTTCCATTAATCATCAACCCTTCAATTTGAAAAATTCTTGTCGTCAGTTTACACAGAACGACAATTTTTCGCCGCACGCCAAACGGTATTCCCCGCAATGTTGACGAACGTTGAAATGTCTACCATCCGGGAGTCAAACATGAGCAAAAGCCGTGCCCGAAGTAGACACATACTTTCGGTCAGCGAAAAAATACCTTATCGGTCAAAGTTCTCCAAGACATTTTCGTCTGAAATGCTATACTGCTGTAAATCTGGGCCCATAGAATACAAACAAGCTCAGGTTAAAATCTCTGGAGGTTCCAAGATGGACCAGAAATTCAAGAATAAGGTTCGCGAGCAATTCGGTCGAGCTGCCATGGAATATGTCTATTCCAAATCTTTCACTGGCGGCAAAGATCTCGATGCTGCCGCGGAATTACTTAAGCCGACCAGAGAAGACAACATGCTTGATGTTGCCTGTGGTGGTGGGCACACAGCATTCTACTTTTCGTCCAAAGTCAGGCAGGTTGTTGCTTCGGACCTCACCATGCAGATGCTTAAAAAGGCGCAGGAGTACATAGCCGATGAAGGAAATATCGACAATGTTGTCTTTCGCGAAGCAGATGCAGAAGACCTCCCGTTTCCGGCAGGATCCTTCACTCTTCTGACCTGTCGAATTGCACCACACCATTTCCCTGATGTCCCACGCGCACTTAAAGAATTTCACCGCGTGTTACGGCGAGGCGGGCGAATGGTTATTATCGACACCCTGCTGCCGCCAGATCCTGAAATTGCAGAGTTCTATCAAACCATGGAAAAGATGCGTGATCCGACTCATATTCGCGCCTTCAGTGAAAACGAATGGGTACAAATGATTGACGATGCCGAACTGATTCTTCACGAAATCAGGGTGCTACCCAAAAAGCATGATTTTCACGATTGGGCAAGGCGGGCGGGGATGAGCAGAGCGAAGATTCAAGATCTGAACCGCTTCTTCATGGATGCCCCAACCAAGATTCATGACTATTTTCAGATTGAATCCTTCGCGGGTGAAGTCGAAACCTATACCGACCAAAAACTGTTAATTTATGCCACGCGCAAAGAGAAAGAAAAGAAATAGTAAAACAAAAAAGGCCGGGGAAACTTCCCGGCCTTTTTGTTTTAATCCTTAGTTCACAACCTCAGGTGTGGATACAAATATAATATGTGCCTGATCCTTCTTGCTCTGAAAAAACACCCTGACTACCCACTGATAATCGCAGCTAATCGCGATGAATACTACGCACGAGCAAGCAAGTCGTTAAATTGGTGGCCTGAAGATCCTCACCTCCTGGGCGGACAAGACCTTGAGAGCGGCGGTAGCTGGTTTAGTCTAAACCGTGCAGGTTACCTTGCGGCGGTGACCAACTACCGTGAAGCCGGAGGCAACCTCCCGCAACGTCCTTCACGGGGCATCCTGGTCCGTGACTACCTCCAACAAAAGCATCCTGACTGGCAGTCCTGGCTAGAACACAATGCTCAAGATTTCAATGGCTTCAATCTGGTCTACGGAAAATGGAACCAGTTAAACTGGTTTTCCAATCGAAGCAGTAAAAGCTCTCCACTACAATCGGGAATCTACGGCATATGTAACAGCCTGCTAGACACTCCATGGCCGAAAGTGGAAAGAGGCAAGCAACTTATGCAGCAAATTTTAAATCAGCAAAGCTTTACCCCTGAAGATCTCTTGAAATCTCTACAGGATAATCAAACGGCGCCAGACAACGAACTACCAGACACAGGTATCGGTCAGCACTTTGAAAAAATCCTGTCTCCGCTGTTCATACGAAGTGAAACCTACGGCACTCGTTCTTCAACGGTTTTACTCATCAACCAAAAACAGCAGGTCCAAATTGTGGAGCGAACCTGGTTAGCAACTGGGACCTATAAGGAGAAACAGGTCAAATTCAGTATTGAGAAATGAGGCGACCACTTCATAAATAAATAGCAGCATAAAAAAAGGGGGGCCCAGATGGGCCCCCCTTTTTTCATTCATACTTCTAAGCTGCTTATTCGATACCAGCAGCTGCTTCGAGCATAGAAGTCGTAACCGACTTAGGACGCTCAATACCATAACCAAGAGCACGGTCCCAAGTGATGTTGGCCAGGCAGCCAAGCGCGCGACCTACACCGAAGAGAACGGTGTAGAACTCATACTCTGTAACACCATAGTACCACTGGATAACACCCGACTGGGAGTCAACATTTGGCCATGGGTTTTTCGCCTTGCCATGCTCGGTGAGAACACCAGGAGCAACTTCGTAGATCATTTTGATCAACTGGAAGAGTGGGTAGTCCTTGAGACCTTCGGTCTTCATACAGAACTCACGCTGCGAGGTGTAACGCGGATCGGTCTTACGCAGAACGGCATGACCATAGCCCGGGATAACCTGACCACTGTTGAGAGTCGCCCAGAGTGCTTCTTTGAGCTTCTCTTCAGTTGGAACTTCGCCACCAAGCTGCTGCATGAAGTTCTGGGTCCAGCGGAGAACTTCCTCGTTGGCCAGACCGTGCAGTGGACCTGCCAGACCGTTAAGACCAGCACAGTAGCTGTAGTATGCATCAGACAGAGCCGAAGCAACCAGGTGAGTCGTGTGAGCAGAAACATTGCCAGACTCGTGGTCTGAATGAATGATGAAGTACATCCGCATCACGTCGTCATAAGGTGCGTCAACGCCCATCATGTGCGCGAAGTTACCGCCGTAATCAAGGCTTGGATCTGCAGCGATCGGGGTATCACCTTTGTACTTCATACGATAGATGTAGGCACCAATCGGTCCAAGCTTGGCCATCAAGTTGTTACAATCTTCGTACATGTCTTCCCAGCAGGTCATCTTGTTGAACTTGCCTGAGGAATAAGTCTCAGCAAATTTCGAATCGCGTTGCATGGTCAGAACTGCAGTAGAGAACATGGTCATCGGGTGGGAATCACGTGGCATGGCACGAAGTACGTCATAAACATACTCTGGAACCTGAGCGCGGCTCTTCCAGTCTTCAACAACCTCAAGTGTCTGCTCCATGGTCGGAACATCACCCGTCATCAGCATGTACCAGAAACCCTCAACGTAAGGGTATTCGCTGCCTGGAACTTTTGGCAGAGCAGCAAAGGTCTCATCAATAGTCTTGCCGCGGAAGCGGATACCTTCCATCGGATCAAGGTAGGAAATATCGGTAACCAGCGCCTTGATGCCACGAGCGCCGCCGATAGTCTGGGCAAGAGTGACATCGCCCATCTTTACATCGCCATGCTCCTTGAGCAGACGGGTAGTACGGGGACGATGCTCGTCAATTTTTTGTGCAAGTACCTTCTTCATCTGTGTCGACATATTACTCTCTCCTTTAGTTGAATGTAACGAAGTTCTGAATGCCCCAGAGGGGCCAACGGGAAAAAAGTCCGCAGAGCGGAAAATACCAACGATTGCAGGAAAAACGCCCGCCCGAACGGATTTACAAGCAATCTGAAATACAGGGGATAAGTAGTAACCGGTCTTGATCTGAAAAATCGGCAGCCGGAAAACCTTCCTTCTCCTAAAATTCCAAATATTGTTCTAACAACCACCCTCTATTTTGTCAAGACGAATTTTGTATACAGTATTCAAGAGTAACTCCTTCTGGCCCCTTGAATAGACCACCCACAGACAACTCTTTTTAACTTGATTTCCTGCCCCAACAGGCTAAAATGCCTAATTATTATGCAATCAAAACCACTCAAAATTGGTTCCCTACAGTTAGATAACCCATTAATTCTGGCACCAATGGCAGGGATCACCA
>JAJRRT010000091.1 GCA_024279255.1 Deltaproteobacteria bacterium
ATTTTGTTCAATTATCTTGAACCCTTACAAGCTCTTTCAAACATCTGCTATTTAGTTTTCAAAGACCAGCTTTCTGCATGTCGCCAAGAAGCGACAAGCAAGGAGTCTATGCGAAACAACCCCTGAGTGTCAATCTATTTTCGTCCGTTTCCAGATCAGTGAACTTTGTTGTCATACTCTCCGAAGAGAAGTATTTCGTGACAACGGAGCGCAGTTATAACCAATCACCTCGAAGTCGTCAAGGAGAATATTGATGCTTTTGCTTTTTTTTTAAATGCGCAGCTCTCAACCTGGTAGAATCCACACAAAGTGGCACTTTCCGGCTTGCGGTCGCAGGTCATGATCGACGCAAATCTCAGAGGTCAGCAACGCTGGTTTTCTTACCATCGAGTTTATCACCATCCTAGCTGATCAAGCGGTGGCCCTCGCCATTCGGTTTGATCAGGCCCACATCTGTCACCAAACCACAGATCTATCGCCACATCTCAGTCTACCCGGGTAAGACGTACACGCCATTACCACCCGTGATTCCACTTTATGTACAACTGAACAAATAGCCTCAGCCACTCTTTCGACATCAATCTCATCATGGATAGCGCAACAATTGCCAAACTATCGCCCATGCCAAGGATGTTGGATCCGTAACGCAAAGCGCCCTGAAACCATCGGCCTCAGGGCGCTTTAATTGCGAAGTGAATCATTTCACGGAAAATAATGGGCGGTGATGTGAAACTCCTCGAACAAAATCACACCGCCTCAATGATATAATAATTTTTCTTGCCCTTCTGTATCAGAATATATGAGCCATTGATCAGGTCCGCCCCGGTCACCAGGTATTCCTGATCGGTTAGTTTCGCCTTATTCAGGCTTAGCCCGTTTCCCTTAATCGTACGGCGCAGTTCACCCTTAGAAGGGAAAGTCTCTGTTTCGGCAACGAGCAACTCTACGACCGGCACACCGACAACAAGCTTGGCACGGTCAATTTCGTAGGTCGGCACACCTTCAAACACCGACAGGAAGGTATCCCTATCCAGCTTCGATAGACTCTCGGTCGTGGCTTTGCCAAACAGAATCTGCGAGGCTTCCACGGCCTTATTATATTCGCCTTCATCGTGAACCATGCAGGTTACCTCTTTTGCCAGGCGTTTCTGCAACGGTCGCAAGTTCGGAGCGGCATTCTGCTCTTCGACCAGCACTGCCACTTCCTCCCTACTTAAGAGCGTGAATATCTTTATGTACTTCTCGGCATCAGCATCAGAGACATTGAGCCAGAACTGGTAGAACTTGTACGGTGTGGTCAGCTTCGGATCGAGCCAGACGTTGCCGCTTTCCGTTTTTCCAAATTTTCCGCCGTCCGCCTTGGTAATGAGCGGACAGGTCATGGCAAAGGCTTGACCGCCTTCCTTGCGGCGGATAAGCTCCGTCCCTGTCGTGATGTTCCCCCACTGGTCGGACCCACCCATCTGCAATTTACAGTTCTTCTCACGGTACAGATGTAAAAAATCGGTTCCCTGAACCAGCTGATAAGTGAATTCAGTAAAAGACAAGCCTGCCTTACTTTCTTCACCGAGACGCTTTTTGACGCTGTCCTTGGACATCATGTAATTAACCGTAATATGCTTGCCAATATCACGGATAAACTCCAGAAAGCCGAAATCTTTCATCCAGTCGTAATTATTGACCAGCTCAGCAGAATTGGCGGAATCCGATTCAAAATCGAGAAATTTCGACAACTGCTTTTTCAAACATTCCTCATTATGACGGAGGGTTTTTTCATCAAGCAGGTTGCGCTCGGCCGACTTGCCTGATGGATCACCGATCATTCCGGTTGCCCCGCCGACAAGAGTTATAGGTTTATGACCGGCGATCTGGAAATGTTTGAGCATCATCACGCTGACCAAGTGGCCGATATGCAGCGAATCCGCTGTCGGGTCGATCCCGACGTAAGCCGATGTCATTTCTTTCTGAAGCTGCTCTTCCGTCCCGGGCATGATGTCGTGGATCATGCCACGCCAGGTCAATTCTTCGACAAAATTCATTTTCAATACTTATCAGTTCAGAGTGTTAGGTTCATCGCTTCTCCCTAGCTTCATCCGCAGCCAGGGAGGCACCTCGATTGCTCAACTGCGTGATCCGGCTACTTTACGGGCGCTCCTGCACACGCTCAATGGCCGTACAGTGACCATTCTTTTCATCCATTGTCACAAGAACCGCACAAAGCAGCGGGTCTTTTTTAGCAACCTCAAGCCGTACAGGCAGTTGCGTCAGAAAGCGTTGCAGGGCCGGTTCCTTCTGATTCCCGATTACCGCGTCCTGCGCTCCGGTCATTCCGGCATCGGTGAGATATCCGGTACCACCAGTAAGAATTTTTTCGTCAGCAGTCTGGACATGGGTATGAGTCCCGACAAGAGCCGAAATACGACCATCGAGATAATGACCCAGAGCCTGCTTTTCACTGGTCGCTTCGGCATGGAAATCAACAAAAATCATCTTGGTCCTGCTGGAAACTTCCTCAAGAATCTGGTCCGCAGCTCGAAAAGGGCAATCAAGGTTCTTCATAAAAACCCGCCCTTCAAGATTAATCACCGCAACCGGCAGCCCTGCCGCAGTCTCAAATATGTCATACCCACGACCAGCGAGACCCGTTGGGTAATTATGCGGGCGCAGCAATCGCTTATCACGATCTAGAACCTCTAAAATCTCCCGCTTGTCCCAAATATGATTTCCTGAAGTCAGCACTTGAGCACCAGCCTGATAGAGTTCGTCCATGACCGAGAGGGTCAGACCATAGCCCGCGGCAGCATTCTCAGCATTCACCACAACCAGATCAACCATATGCTGGTCGATCAACGAAGGAAGCTTTTGCTTGAGTATCTGCCGACCAGCTTTACCGACGACATCTCCCACAAAAAGAAGTTTCAAGACTTCAGCCTTTCCAGAACCAGACTACTTGGCATATTCAACTGCACGAGTTTCACGAATTACATTAACGCGGATCTGACCAGGATAGGTCATCTCTTCTTCAATCTTACGTGCAATATCTTTAGCGAGGACGTGCGATTTGGCGTCAGAGATCTGGTCACTGGAAACCATCACGCGAATTTCGCGACCAGCCTGAATTGCAAAGCAACCAGTAACGCCACCGAAAGAGGTACCGATCCCCTCTAGTTCGCGTAAGCGCTTAACATAAGTTTCCAGAGTTTCACGGCGAGCACCAGGCCGAGCACCAGAGAGAGCATCTGCAGCTTGAGCCAGAACAGCCAGCACCGATGAAGGCTTCTCATCTTCGTGATGAGCGGCGATTGCGTGAACAATCTCTGCTGACTCCCCATACTTCCGCGCCAACTCACCACCATTAACCGCATGTGAACCTTCCAGCTCATGGCTAACAGCCTTACCAATGTCGTGTAAAAGTCCGGCACGCTTAGCCTGCTTGACATCAACGCCAAGCTCAGCAGCCATCATGCCACACAAAAAAGCGACTTCAATGGAGTGCTGCAACTGGTTTTGCCCGTACGAGGTCCGATACTTGAGCATCCCGAGCAGCTTGATGATCTCTGGATGAATGCCATGCACACCAACGTCAAAGGTCGCCTGTTCGCCAGCCACACGAATTGTTTCATCAACTTCACTCTGAGCTTTTTCGACCAACTCCTCAATTCGCGCGGGATGAATTCGACCATCGGCAATTAAGCTTTCAAGTGAAATACGGGCGACTTCACGCCGCACCGGGTTAAACCCGGAAATAACAACAGCCTCAGGAGTGTCGTCAATGATCAGGTCGATACCGGTAGCCGCTTCGATTGCTCGAATATTTCGCCCCTCACGACCGATGATACGCCCCTTCATTTCATCATTCGGCAAAGGAACCACGCTAACAGTCTTCTCCGCGACATAATCACCAGCATAACGTTGAATAGCCACAGATATGATCATCTTGGCCTTTTTATCTGCAATCTCTCTCGCTTCATCCTCGATCTGTTTGAGGGTACGTGCAGCATCATGCTTCGCCTCGTTCTGCATCGCCTCGATCAGTTGCTGCTTAGCTTGCTCGCCGCTCATACCGGAGATCTCTTCGAGTTTTTCACGCTGCGCGGCAATAAGTTGAGCCGTTTCGCTATCACGCTTACTCAGCTGGCCCTCTAAGGACTGCAACTGATGTTCTTTCTTGTTCAGTTCAGAAACCCTCGTTTCCTGAACGTTAGCCTTGCGTTCAAAGCTTTCTTCTTTTTGCTGCAGACGATTTTCTTGCGCCTGAATCTCCTTGCGCAATTCACGCGCTTCGGTCTCCCAGTCGGTCTTGGCCTGAAGCAAAAGATCCTTGGCCTGAATCGTCGCCTCTTTGACTATCGAACCAGCTTCTTTTTTAGCCTCAGCCGTTAATTGATCAGCAGCAGCATTTGCGTTAGCAAGTTTCGATTCCGACAACTTGCGTCGCAGAATCATTCCAATAAAAACCCCGGCTGCTAAAGCAGCAAGGACCATTACAACAATTAGAAGTTCCATTTCCATTGCAGATACCTCCCAGCAAAATATATGGTTAACCCGTCATTAATTTTATAACGGGGAGTAAATTTCTTTATCCGAAACCAACAGTGCAACCTTCTGATCATGCTCTTCTGCTGGTAGTTTATCTTGTATCTGAAAATCGTAGCCGAACCCAACACTCAATCCGCCGAAACAACCATCACTCAACAGACGATCAAAATAACCACGCCCATAACCCAACCGATGTCCATGGCGATCAAAAGCGATCCCCGGAACCAGTAGCAGTCCGATCTGCCCGGGATCGACCTCTCTCGACCGATGAATGGGCTCACATATCCCGAAACGTCCGACTTTCAAGTCCGCCAGAGAACGTACCTGGAAAAAGTGCAAATCATTCTCAAAAACACTGGGATAGCAAACCTGCTTATCCATAGCAAGGGCAGCCGATAAAAGGCTGTCCGTTTCGACTTCATTTCGGATCGGACTATACAATGCTAACGTCTTCGCATGCTGAAAAGCGGGAAGACTGAGCACCTGCATCTGTGCAGCCGCACTGCCTGAGGCAATTTCCGCACGGCTGAGCAGCATCCGTCTCTGCAAGAGGGTCGTTCTAATAGAGTTTTTGTCTAAAGGCAGAGACATTCAAACTCCGAATATCTCCAGGGCAGGAAATTAGCAAGTCAAGCAGTAGAGGCAATATCCTCAACAAACGTCAGACTATTCAGATTTCCCTCATTTTCAAACCGATGCAAAGACTTACATGCGGCAGAAAACGGGGATCGAACTTACAGCGATCATATCCAGATCGAGAAATCTGCGGAGATCCTCCGACATAAAGGAGCTCACTGATGAAAGCTGTCCGCAGAACGGACAGTCTGAGTTTATTAAGCCATATTGACTTGCAAAGTACTATCTATCTTCCAGCCCTGAAGCTCTTCCAGGGTTATTTCTCATTGATTTAACGCGTTTTCAATCCGCTCGATCAATTCAGCTTCGCGACTTTCCGACAGCGCATCGACAGCCGGATTAGTGAGCCACTCTTGCCGCTCAACTTCAATCTCTTGGTTTTTGCGTTTTTCTTGCAGATACTCACCAGCCAAATTAAGCATAGCCAGCATATATCGATCACGAGTATCAACCGACACAGACCTGGGCAAGCCCGAAAGTTTTTCCTCTACGATAACGGCTGCCTCCTGCACCAAATCAGGGTCACCCTGACTGCGCAACAGGTAATCACGGCCCAGTAGATGAACCTTAACAGTCGCACTCATGATTGCTGCTCCCGCAACAACTCCAGGTCAGCCAGCAACCCCTCAACTTCAGCAAGCACATCGCACTGCTGCCGCCGCCAAGCTTCTTGTTCAGAAATCAAATGGGTACAATGATCCTGTAGCTGAGCATTACGCTGCAAAAGACGATTTATTGCATTTTCGAGTTGACCCATAGGAAAACACCCATTTGTGACACTTCACCGAAACTTAGGCTCTCATACCGTAAAAGTCAAGATTATCGGTCAGTTTTCAAACAGAGCGGCGACAAAATCCTGGGGGTTAAACTCCTGAAGATCATCGACCCCTTCACCAATCCCGACATAGCGGACCGGGAGTCCGAGTTCACAGGCAATTGCGACAACAATCCCCCCCTTGGCCGTACCATCCAGCTTAGTGAGTGCAATCCCGTCAATACCAACGGCTTCATGAAACTGGCGCGCCTGAATCAGGGCATTCTGACCCGTCGTTGCATCAAGCACCAACAGGGTCTGATGTGGTGCCCCGGGAATTTCTCTCTCAAGCACACGTCGCACCTTCTTCAGCTCTTCCATCAGGTTGACCTTGGTGTGCAAACGGCCAGCGGTGTCGAGAATCAAGATATCTGCGTTGCGTGCTACTGCGGCACGAGCAGCATCGAACGTAACCGCACCAGGGTCAGCTCCTTCGCCATGCCGAATGACATCGACTCCAGCACGCTCCCCCCAGACGACTAGCTGTTCCGCTGCTGCCGCACGAAAGGTATCTCCTGCCCCCAATACAACCTTAAGGCCCTGTTGCGAAAATTGACGAGCCAATTTACCGATAGTCGTCGTCTTGCCAACACCATTGACACCAATAGTCAGCAAGACAAAAGGCCCGTCGCTTCTCTTAGTATCAAAGGGTTCTACGTCAATCAGCAATCCGGCCATCTCTGACATCAGAGCGGAACGCAACTGGAGCGCATCCTTGAGATCACCATCCTTACTGCGCTTCTCAAGAGCAGCCATCAACGTCTGGGTCGTCTTCAACCCGAGATCAGCGGTTATCAGCACCTCTTCCAGTTCTTCAAAGAGTTCTTCATCTATCTTGCGCCCAGCACTTAATAGTGCATCTATCCGACCGACCAGCGTTGATCGGGTCTTGGCAACCCCGGCACGAAAACGGTCCAGTAAGCCGAGAGCCTCTGGCGCTACTTCTGGCGCTACTTCTGGCGCTACTTCTGGCGCTACTTCTGGCGCTACTTCTGGCGCTACTTCTGGCGCTACTTCTGGCGCTACTTCTGGCGCTACTTCTGGCGCTACTTCTGGCGCTACTTCTG
>JAJRRT010000092.1 GCA_024279255.1 Deltaproteobacteria bacterium
ATTTTCGCTTGGCATACTCTACCTGATCCAGCGTCTTTGTCATTCTCCGCTTTTACCCAGTGAATCTCTATTACGCAAGCTAAACGAAGAGGCAATTTTCTTAGGCTTTATCCTCTTCACCCTCTGCTTGCTGATCGGTGGCATTTGGGCTTACGAAGCTTGGGGATATTGGTTTTCCTGGAATATCAAAGGGGTCTGGTCTTTTTTGGTCTGGCTGTTCTATGCCGGGATGTGTCATGCCAAATTCGTGCGCCGCTGGCAAGGAACCGGTTATGCCTTGCTATCTATTCTTGGTTTTGGGGTTGTCCTTTTTACTTACCTGGGGATTGGATTGCTGCTCGACAGCAACCATCCCCTCGATTAACCAAAGAGGATGATTAGATAGTTATGCATATTCGTATCTGGAAGCTCTGCTGCTCTTTAAAGCTTGCAATCCTTCTTGCAACATTGGCGACATTCCTGTTAATGGGCGGATCGTTGCTCTTTCCGGGGAACCCACAGATTTTCGGAACCCTTGACAGCATGCGTCTCGGCCAATGGTTGCAGGATATCGCTTCGCGCTCTCTAATGCTTAGCTGGTGGTTTTACGGTTTTATTTTCGCAATGCTTCTGCTGCTGCTCAACACAATCTGTTGCGTTTTAGATTGGCTGGCCAACATTCAGGCGCGATGGCGCAAAAGTGGTGAGTACCTTATACACCTCGGTGTGGTTCTCTTATTAATTGGATTCAGCTGGGGCGCGGCCAGCGGTTGGCGACACATCGCCCTTCCCTGCACTGTAGGTGCATTAACTCCCTTGCCGAACTGGCCCGGACATTACATTGCAGTAGATAGCTTTGAGGCAATTCTGACCGACACTGGTCAACCAACTGATATGATCAGCGCGGTGCGAGTCCTCGCCGGTGACGATCCGATTTTGTCCGGTGAAGTTCGCATCAACCATCCCCTGCTGGCAAATGGACTGGTCGTAACCCCGGCGAGCTTCGGTCAAAGACCAAACGGCTTTAGTTTTATGATGGGAGCAAAACGAGTCGACTTAAGAGCTGGAGATCAAATTCTACAACAGGACGGGAGCCGCTTAGATATTCTGCGCTTTCTACCCGACGCCCGTTATGACAAAAATGGACAGATGCTCTATCGCACCGACCGCGTCGGGTCTCCCGCAATGGAGCTCAGTTTCAGCCTTCCGGGAGGACAAACCTGGCAGGGATGGTATTTTCTCGCCAAACCAGCTCCTGAGCCCATACGAAGATTGCAACTAAGCCCCCTGCAGCCACTCTATGCCCGCTACAGCAGCCTGACCATCAACTATGACCCTGGTGCACAGATTTCTACCGCAGGTGGAATTTTGACGGCCATTGGATGCCTGTTGGCTCTGTTCTCTTTCTACCGTAAACGCAGCCGACATGATCGTCCAGAAATCTGAAAATAGTCGTACCTGCCATATTTTCAGTAAGTTAACAGTTTGAAAAAGACAAATAACTTTATCCTCATTAATAATAATGATATGATTCGTTTCTTATAAATCTGGGAGGCGAAGATGGCAATAGAGCGTGTACTTGTTGTTGATCACATGGACGACCGGCGTGAACATCTGGTTTCCCTCTTGGAAACCCAGGGAGTCACGACAATCCAGGCCTCATCTTGCGAGGATGGATTGCGCATTTTATTACACGAGCCGATCAACCTTATTCTGAGTGAGACCGAGCTTCCCCGAAAAAGTGGCATCTACCTGCTCCAAGAGACTAAAAAGCATTATCCTGACGTTGAAGTTATCCTGCTGACCCATAATGCCTCCTCCTTCAACCTGCTACAGGCCCTGCGTCACGGCGCTTACGATTTCATCATTCGTCCCATTGACACAGGTGAGATCCTTATCAACACCCTTGGCCGAGCCTTTAATCACCAGCGTCTAAAGCTTGAAAAAGAAATGCTGGTCATTGAACTGGAATCAAAAAACCGTCTACTCAATCAGACCCTTCATCGTATGCAGGCTCTCAATGAGGCAATCCGAAGCATTGCTTCGTGCAAGGATATTCAGTCAATTTTTACCGAAATGCTAAGTGCCACGGTGAGTGAACTCGGTGCTAAAACAGGTTTTGTAGCGCTCTTTGACCGTACTGGAGATAATCTCGGGATCAAGGTTTCACACGGTGTCAGCAAATCGGTCAGTCATGGCTACGCCAAACAGATGCCAGCCGGACTATCGCTTGTTGTTGCTCGACGAGCCAAGCCAGTGCTGGTAGCCGATGAAATGCCTGATGGGCTTAATTCTCTCAGTTCTGCAGAAGAACGGGAACATCTCATCACAGCACCAGGAATGCTGAGTATTCCACTCCGCATAAAAGAACGCGTTGCTGGAGTCATGATTATTTCGGGACACCCGCAAAGCGCACCCTTTGCAGAACATGACCTGTTATTCATGACGCAAATTGCCACACACGCCCAACTGCAACTTGAAAAGATCGGTTTAATTCACCAGCTACAGAGAGGGAACACTAAGTTCTCGACGCCACATCTGTCCAAAGAGTTAAATTAAGATAAAAAATTCACTCCCACAACAATCAGTCAGGGAGGTCTTCACCTTCTAACTGCGCAAATTCAGCACGCACAAAAAAGCGGCCCTGCTTTTTGACCAGATCCATATACTTCCGCCCTGACTCATCTACCTTCCGCCTTTTGGGCCCCTGAGTACTGTCTTCCAGTTGCTTAAGGAAGCCCTGATGGCGACGAATTCCAATAACCGGGAAAACGATTGCCACCAGCAATGCGCCCAGCCCGACAGTCCACCGCAAAGTGTCTGATATCGGAGTGGAAAAAGGATACCAAACCATCAAATTGAAAATTCCGATAGCAATCCAAAACACCCCTTTTAGAATGTAAATTTCTTTTTTACTCTTGTCGCGTAACTGCTGAATACGCTCAGCACTGATTGCATAACCACCAGCAATCGCATCCAAGACCATTTGCCTGACCGGGTGCACCTTTTGAGTCATAACTATATATCCTTCAAGAAAGTTTTCTAAATCCAGTTTTTAAAAAATCAGAGTTAAGCCCGCGGAAGCTATTTCAGACACGGATTGAACAGACATATATCAATCTCTCGTATTATACTTTTCTGACGAATTCTGACTTAAGTTTCATTGCACCAATACCACTTATTTTACAATCAATGTCGTGATCACCACCAACCAGACGAATATTCCTGACTTTGGTACCGATCTTAACGACCAGCGATGAGCCCTTAACCTTCAAGTCTTTAATCACGGAAACCGTATCACCATCAACTAAAATATTACCGTTAGCATCACGGGTTGCATTTTCAACCTCGCCGGAATCAACGGTGGCAACTGTCCATTCGTGAGCACATTCAGGACAAACGTAGAGGTCACGGTCTTCGTAGGTATATTCAGAGTTGCATTCAGGGCAATTGGGGTAATCATTCATGTTCATATTCTCCGCTTATTTTTAGTGTTAACTAGGCATATGTAAAGGTTGCTCAGGCTTGAACGGCCTATGACTATCCCACAAAATCATGCGACCAGGTCCGACAAACAAAAAAGGCAGGTACCAGAAGACGAGAAATTGATCCGCTTCTCCAAATCTCATAAAAATGGCGACCTTAAAATAGACGAAAATAAAGGTAATACCTGCAAGCAAAAGGAATAAGCCGAAAACGAGGCCTAAAGTTCATATGGGGCTTCTCTTTGCAACAGTAGGTGATTTGCTTGAGCAGACCGGTGTTTGAACATCGATATCTCGTCGTGAAGTCGACTAGAGAGGATAACCATGAGTGGATTTGCGGTCAAGTCGACTAGAGTCGATCAACGCAATGTATCCTTTGACATAAGAATCCTTGAATACTTAACGTTTTTTTAGTTTAATACCGATACTATAACAATGACCCAGTGTTGAATGTAATATTTTTCCTCTCTCAAATATTCCAAAGGAGAATGTGAAGCAATGTCCTTTGCCGGCAACCTTGAAGATCTCGCCATCGTCGACGTAATACAACTCCTCCATTCAACCCGCAAGTCGGGAACACTTTGCGTCACGAGTGACAAGGGCCAGAGCCAGATTGTATTTAACAATGGCTTTATTGTCAGCGCCAACCACTATAACGGCTCAGTTCGTATCGGTAAAATACTTGTTGAGATGGAAACGATCAGCGAAGAGACTCTACAACAGGTCCTCGCTGAACAACAGGCGGCTGGAGATCAACGTAGACCGCTAATCGGAATGTTAATTGAGAAACAAGCCCTCGACAAAGAGGTTGCCTACAAAGGGCTTGAATGCCTGATCGAAATGACCATTGTCGAAATGGTCAGTTGGCAGAAAGGAACTTTTACTCTCGACGTTGATGTTGTTGAAATTAACGACGAGTATAAATATATTCCGGAAAAACTCCAACAGGAGTTGAACTTCGACACTCAAATGGTTCTGTTAGACGCACTGCGAATTTATGATGAAAAACGCGCTGCGGGAGTCAGTGTCTCAGAGATGTCGCTATCGAATGATGGTTATCAAGCAGCCCCTGAATCATCAGACACACAGCTATCAGATAAAGACCCAGGCCTTGATCTTTCTGCCGACATACTTGGTCTCGATTCAATCGATCAAATTGACCTGCAGGTGCAGGAAACTTTTACCAGTCTTGAAGCATTTGATCCTTCTGAGATGCATCGTCAAAAAGTCCGTGACATGCTCCCAGAATTTCCAGCGTCACAGCGCGAGGAGCTCGTCAACTACCTCACTGATAAAACTAATATTATCGACCATCAGATACATGTGGACCATGAACAAAACCAAACAATAATTTTCTATGGTACAGATGAACTGGTCCAGCATGGGCTGATGAGTGCTTGTAAATATGAAGGCATTATAGTCTTTACCGCTTCGACACCCCAAGATCTGGAAACTAATATCACGCAGAGCCTTGACCGCTCACTCGTCCCTATCCTGGTTTACGATTGTCCTATTGCGACGCAGGAAGGCTTTACTAAAGAAGAAATCACAGGGGTTCGGCAACGTACAGCAAATCTCTTCCCGCAATTACAGTCTGTTCAGATCGCCTCTCCGATCGATTATATCTACTCACTACAATCTCTGGCGACCGGCGCAAGCACGATTATCCCTCGATCTATTGCTGAGAATCGAAGAGATTCGTTTATTACCGATTTCATCCAATTTCTCGAAAGCTTCCCCTGCGTCATCCATAACCTGTGCCGTCACCGGACGACAGATTCACAGATTAAAACAAACCTGCTTAGTGAGCTCCGGGGTATGAAATCTGCCACTGAAATTGCTTATTTTTTGCTTGAACAGACCAGTCAATTTTTTGATCGCAGTATGACGCTAATCCTGCGCAACAATGAGTTGGTTGCAGAGAAATCCTTCGGCATTGAATCAGACAAAGCGGAGGGACCGTCAGATCCATTACGTTTCAAAATCGAAGTAATTGATGAAAGTCTGTTAGCTAAGACCATAGAAACTGGTGAAGTCTTCTACTCATCCATCGAAGATAAAACCATACGGGAATCTATTTTTGGTGAGATCAGCGCACCAGATAAATCAAAAATAATGCTCTTGCCACTTGTTGCCGCAGGGAGAACACTGGCCTTGATTTATGCTGATTTCGGACAGACTAAAGAAAAGAAGATCGATATCGAATATTTAAAAAATGTGTCATGGCTAGCTGGGATGGCGCTGGATAAAGTTCTAAGAAACCAGAAATAAACTGTACTGTAAGCATATTTTGCTATTGCCGTAACCGGAGGAAATGTCCATGGATGCACGAACTCTCAATCAAATTCTGCAAATTGCCTTTGAAAAACGCGTTTCAGACGTTCATTTTGAGGTAGACAACCCTCCTTTTTTTCGTGGTCGCGGACAGCTAATCCGCTCAAAATTACCCGTTTTGAGTGGTCAAGATACCGAATTTATCGCACGCAAAATTATGGAAAAGAACAACCGCCCGTTACCAGAGGATTTAACTGAACTTGACGCCTCATATTCGCTTGATAATGGTGGCCGATTCAGGGTTAGCCTCTTCAAGCAACGTGGGCATATCGGCATTGTCATGCGCGTCATTCCGCCTGAAATCGGCAATTTTAAAGAACTGAGTTTACCTGCTGTGCTCGGAGAGATTGTTAAGGCTCCGAATGGCCTGGTGCTGGTGACCGGCCCTACCGGTAATGGCAAATCAACCACCCTGGCGTCAATGATTCAACATATCAACCAAAACTTCAGTTACAACATTCTGACGATTGAGGACCCGGTAGAGTTCCTCTTCTCTTCAGAGAAAAGCTGTATTATCCAACGCGAAGTCGGCATTGATACTGAAAATTTCACCAGTGCCCTGCGTGCTGCCCTAAGAATGGACCCTGATGTTATCATGGTCGGCGAAATGCGCGATCTGGAAACAATAGATGCCTGCATTAAGGCGGCTGAGACCGGCCATCTGGTCTTTTCCACCTTGCATACCCAAAGTGCAGCCTCAACGATCAATCGAATACTCAGCTATTATCCACCTGAATCGCAGGATAACATCCGACAGCGGCTGGCCGATATTCTAGTCGCAACGATCTCTCTGCGATTAATTAAAGATAAGAAGAGTGAGCGGGTATTACCGGTCATTGAAGTCATGCGATCAACAACGACAATCCAGCACTGTATCAAGGAGGGTCAATTTGATGAAATTGAACAGCATATCGAGAAGGGCCGCGCTCAATATCATATGCAATCGATGGATCAGCACCTGATACAACTCTGCCAGAAAGATATCATCAGCATCGAACAGGCCAAACGGCTCTCACATTCGATGGACCTTGAACGTAAACTGACATTTACGCGATAATTTAAATAACCTCAAAAAAAAGCGGGCTGACTCGGTATTGAGTCAGCCCGCTTTTTTTTTGCGATTCTTAACAAAATCAACAGCCACAACCACAATTATGACAGACAACCTTGTCACTCCCCTGCGGCTCTATGGTTTCAGGTGCAAAAAGAACCCGATTGATGCCACGTTTGAGGTCTTCGGCAATATCACGATTTGCACTACAACCGATGACATGTCCCAAGCAGGTATTAGAAAAACCGGCAGCTGGATAGCGCAGTCGAATAGAATTGAGGATATCTGCATATCCCCGCACAACAATCTCAGTCTGCTCAACACTCTGCGTGAGCATCACGTTAAAAGCTCTGAATTCACTTTCAAGTTTTACAAGCAAGGATTCGACGGCGCTCCAGTCACTTTCATCGCGCCAGTCACAGTCATGCGCTTCTACGCGTTGATAAAAAACAACTTGCAATGTAGTGGTGTTCTTTGCTGGACAGGCCATCGAATCAATCAATCCAGGAGAGGTCTCCTGCTCCTTCACGCAGGACTTCAATCCGGTCACCGATCAGACTGATAACAGAAGATTCTGTGCCCATGGACACACCGCCATCAACGACCATATCGACCATTCTCTCCATATGCTCATCGATCAGTTCGGGATCCTGGATGACATCCTCACCTGAAATATTCGCACTGGTTGTCACTAGGGGGTGACCAAGTTCCTGAACAATAAGTCTTGAAATAGCATTATCTGGAATACGAATGCCAACTGTCTTTTGACGAGTGGTTAGCGAGGCTGGGACAACCTTGGAAGCCTCGAGAATAAAGGTGTAGGGTCCGGGGAGATGGCGTTTCAATATTTTGAAAGCAAAATTACTCACCTCGGCATAGTTTGACACTTCAGCCAAATCACTACAAATGAACGAGAAAGGCTTTCGCGGATCACGTTGCTTGATCTGATAGATCTTCTTAATCCCCTTGGGATTGAAAATATCACAACCAAGTCCGTATGTTGTATCGGTCGGGTAAACCACGACTCCACCCTGTTTCAAACAATCAACGACATGCCTGACAAGTCGTAACTGTGGATTATCTGGATTTATCACATTACGCATACGAACCTCCTGAAGATAACAAGCTAAAAGCTTAGTGTTCATGCAAAACTATAACAACATTTTCAAACCAGCAACTGTTTTCATCCGAGCATAAATATCAGTCAGTTGCTGGTAATTCTCCAGCCAGACGACAAGTGAAACAGACTGGTAATTCCCTTTTCCGCTAGGGCGGATGTGGATCGCGTCCTGAGGCACCAGAGCATACCGACGAGCTGCAGCTGTGATCGCGGTAGAAAAACTCTCACCATTGACACCTATAGCTTTGAACGTGTAATGGCAGGGGAAATCGAGCAGTTCTTCAGGGGCAACCGGCTCGTTCATTGCCCGACACCATTGAGCCCGGTATGGCCGAACCCCCCTGATCCCCGCTGGGTCTCAGAGAGCTCTTCAACCTCAGTAATCAGACATTGAACAACCGGAGAAATTACCAATTGAGCGATACGATCACCTGGGCAAATAGGAAAATCCTCCTGGCCATGGTTAATCACGATAATGCCGATTTCACCCCGATAATCAGCATCAATTGTACCGGGAGAATTGAGCAGCGTAATTCCGTGTTTCAAGGCCAACCCTGAACGTGGCCTGACCTGTATCTCATAACCAGGCTCAATCGCAACTGACAGGCCTGTCGGCACGAGAATTCTTTCACCGGGGGCAAGGGAAAAAGGTTTCGTGGGGAGAGCGCAAATATCTAAGCCTGCGGCGAGTTCAGTCATATAGGCGGGCAAAATGGCATCAGGATTGATTTTTTTAAACTGGATATCAGGCTTCTCTGACATGACAACTCCTTTGCTAAAGACTCAGGTCTTCAAGTGAAACTGAAAAGTCTCCGACATTACCAACAGCCTGCACCGTCATTGAGTCCGCAACAAAGATATTTTGCGCAACACGAGCGACAGAAGCAACATCGACCTGATCTAGACGGTCTATAATCGATTTCAATTCAGGCTGATTACCAAAATAGATCTCATTTCTCGCTATGCGAGACATGCGGCTATCTGATCCTTCAAGGGACAAAAGAAGGTTACCCTTAATCTGTTCTCGGGCCATGACGACTTCATCTGCCTTTACTTGTCCGTTTTTCAGCGAACGGAACTCTTTCATCACCAACGAAAAAACCTGCGGCAGGCTCTCGCCAGACGTTGCACAATAAACGACAAGTGATCCCGCATCGGAATGGCAATTCAAATAGCTGTAGATTGAATAGGCCAATCCTCTTTCCTCTCGTATCTTCTGAAAGAGACGCGAACTCATGCTCGCACCGAGAATAGTATTGAGCACCTGAATTGAGAAACGGTCTTCGTGCGTTTGAGGCAACGCCTTGCAACCGAGACAAAGGTGGACCTGTTCCAGTGGTTTTTGTAGAAGATGTGTTCCAGTCTGATAGAGAGGCAGGTCACAACGACTACGTGCCTGACCAGCAGAGAGTGAACTGAACGCCTTTTCAATGCCGCGGCAGAACAGATCGTGATCAAGCTTACCGGCAGCCGAGACAATAACATTCTGTCCGAGGTAACGCTGGCTTAGAAGTCGCTGCAAATCGCGCTGAGTTATTGACTCGACACTGTTCTTCTTGCCAAGGACAGGAAGTCCCAGGGGGTGACGATGCCAAATATTCTCGCTGAAAAGGTCGTGGACATGATCCTCTGGAGTATCTTCGACCATCGAGATCTCCTGCAGGATGACGCGACGTTCCTTTTCTATCTCAGAAATATCGAGCGTTGAGTTGAGAATGAGATCAGAAAGCAGGTCAACCGCTTCAGGAAGTCGATGACTCAATACCTTGGCGTAGTAGCAACTATATTCACGGGCGGTAAAAGCATTGAGGGTGCCCCCGAAAGAATCTGCCTCACGGGCAATATCAAGGGCGGTACGACGCGAGGTCCCCTTAAACAGCATATGCTCAAGAAAATGAGATATGCCGTTTAAGGAGCCTGCTTCATGACGTGAACCATTTTCAACCCAAAAACCGACAGACGCCGAATGAACATCGGGCATAAACTCGGTGACCACTCGGATACCGTTGGTCAGGGTTGTTTTTCTTTGCATGGGACCTGCCCGATTAACCTTCTTCTGGCAGTTTCTGGTCCAAAGCTTCTTTACGCGAAAGCTTGATTTTACCTTGGCGATCGACGCCGATGCATTTAACCAGAACCTTATCACCTTCGTTGAGAACCTCGGTGACAGTACGCACGCGTTCTTTTGACAATTCAGAAATGTGAACAAGGCCATCAGTACCAGGATAGATTTCGACGAAAGCGCCGAATTCCATGATCTTGCGTACTGTACCATTGTAGAGCTTGCCAACCTCAGCTTCCTGAGTCAGATCGCGAATCATCTTGATCGCCATTTTTGCGGCATCGCCATCGCTTGAGGCGATATTGATGGAGCCGTCATCCTGAATATCGATAGCACAACCTGTGGCATCGATAATTCCACGAATATTTTTACCACCCGAACCGATAACCGTACGGACCTGATCCTTTTTAACATGGATCGTGGTGATGCGTGGGGCATAAGGGGAGAGTTCACCACGCGCAGTGCTGATCGCCTTAGCCATTTCACCAAGAATGTGAATACGACCCTCACGAGCCTGGTCCAGTGCGCTTTGCATGATTTCTTTAGTGACACCAGTAATCTTGATATCCATCTGCAGCGCAGTAATACCGCTAGCAGAGCCGGTGACTTTAAAGTCCATATCACCCAAATGATCTTCATCACCAAGAATATCTGACAAGATGGCGATATCGTCACCTTCTTTAATCAAGCCCATGGCAATACCAGCAATCGGTTCCTTAACATTTACACCGGCATCCATCAGCGACAATGAAGCGCCGCAGACCGAAGCCATCGAAGATGAACCGTTCGACTCCAGAACATCAGAGACGATGCGGATCGTATAAGGAAAGTCCTCATGCTTTGGCAGAATTTTTGAAGCACTGCGTTCAGCCAGCATTCCGTGACCGACTTCGCGACGACCCGGGAAGAGGCGCATACTGGTTTCACCAACACAGAATGGAGGGAAGTTGTAGTGCAGCATGAATTTTTTAAAATCCATCCCCTGAATATTGTCCATTCTTTGTTCATCGGTGCCGGTCCCCAGAGTCGTGGTAACCAGCGCCTGTGTTTCGCCACGGGTAAACAGAGCACTACCATGTGCACGAGGCAGAACTCCGATTTCACAGCTAATGGGACGAATTGTTGCCATATCGCGACCATCGATGCGGATCTTATCGCATGCTACCATCTGACGAATAACCCGCTTCTCAACCGAGCCGAGAATCGCAGAGATTTCTTCTTCACGACCTTCATACTCAGCAGCGAGTTGTTCTTTAACTGCAGTACGGTTATCGGCCAAAGCGGCAGAGCGCTCTTGCTTGGTTTTAATTTTTGCGGCAACAGCCACTTTAGCTTCAGCGAGTTCAGTGACCTTGGAAGCCAGCTCAGCATCAACCTCGGGCACAATGAATTCACGCTTGGTGTTACCAACAAGCTTTGCCAGTTCAGACTGGACCTCGATCAGCGGTTGCAGGGCTTCGTGACCGAAGAAGATCGCATCCAGCATCTCCTGCTCATTGAAGAACTCGGATTCACCTTCAACCATCATCACCGCTTCACGTGATCCTGAGACGACGATTTCAACATCGCTCTGTGCCATTTGCTCAAGGGTCGGATTGGCGACGAGTTGACCATCAACACGTCCAACACGTACCGCAGCAATCGGACCCGCAAAAGGAATATCGGAGATAGCAACCGAAGCTGAAGCTGCGACCATTGCCAGGGTGTCTGGATCGTTCACACAATCAGCAGAGATAACCGATGGCATAATCTGAGTTTCGAACAGATACCCTTTTGGGAAAAGTGGACGCATCGGACGGTCGATCAAACGACAGATCAGAGTCTCACGCTCTGTCGAACCACGCTCACGGCGGAAGAAAGAACCTGGGATTTTACCGGTTGCATAAAATTTTTCGGCATAATTAACAGTCAGCGGGAAAAAGTCCTGACCGGCGCGCATTTTTCTTGCGGATACGACGGTACATAAAACTTTAGTTTCGCCATAAGTGACAATTACTGCACCGTCAGCCTGACGAGCAACCTTGCCAGTTTCAATCGTCAGAGGTTGACCATTGAACTCTATTTCTACTTTATGATAGGCCATAATTTTGTACTCCTTTTCTGCCGAACAGCCGTCTGCCCGGTGAAAATTAGCGGATAAAAAAAAAGCTTTTGGAGGATGGCCTGAGACATCCCCTGCAATAGCAGGAAATCTCTCCGGACAGCCTCCAGAGCTATGCGTAAAACAAAAAGCAGCATGCTCAACGAGTGAGCATGCTGCTCTTATTAGCGACGGATACCGAGAGCTTTTATAATCGTGCGGTAGCGCTCTACGTCTTGCTTGATCAAATAATCGAGCAGACGCCGACGCTGGCCAACCATCTTAAGCAGGCCGCGGCGTGAGTGATGATCTTTCTTATGCGTCTTGAAATGGTCTGTCAGGTAGCTGATCCGCTCGGAAAGGAGTGCAATCTGCACCTCCGGTGAACCAGTATCGCCTTCATGACGCTTGTACTCTTCAATGATTTCTAGTTTACGTTCTGTGCCAAGCACCTGGATTCTC
>JAJRRT010000093.1 GCA_024279255.1 Deltaproteobacteria bacterium
CGCCATATCTTCATGATGCAAGGTACACTGAATAAGATCATCCGAAAAATTCCATTTATTGAGGACTGCAGCCCCAACAACTGCATGCGCATAAGGGAAATAACGACCCTCTACCTCATCAAAGCTCCCTTCTCCAGAATATACAGCTGCAGCCAGAGAACTATAATTCTCCGGATCGCTATAGTTCATAACGATCATGCCTAAGTGTCTGAACAAACCAGCCAAAAATGCCTCTTCGGGATCAGCCGTATTGAACCGACGAGCCAAAAAACGAGCTCCAACTGCACATCCGATAGAGTCTTCCCACAACATTTTTTCGAGCAGACCGTAAGATTTGTTCATGCTCTCAAGACTGGCGGCAAGGACCAGAGATCGTAACGTGCGCTCGCCTACAATCGCAATCGCATGATCCAGGGTCTTTACCTGCCTCTTGAGACTGAAAAATGATGAGTTTGCAACCTTTAGCAGGCGTGCAGATACTGCTGGATCTGAAGAGATCGCTTCACCAAGCTGAGAAAAGTTTGTCTCTGGACTTTGCAACAGTCTCAAGACTTTAGTCGCAACCGCTGGCATCGGTGGTAGATCTGAAATAGACTGAACGACGGTCTGAAAATCAGTGGCCATCTAAACGCTCCTTGATTGAATGTTTCCAATTAAGTACACATTATAGCAGTCCAACTATTAATTTCCAGTGCGCGAACGAACTTAATTGATTATTTATTACAAGAAAAGATCGGGTGCCAAAGGTTGTCCTTTTTCAACTGAATACGTTGAAACATCTGCGACACCTTCCTCACGAAGAACATCTTCATCTGTAAAAAAATTGCCATTGCAAGACTTAGAATCACGCTTAAACAAGGCAATTGCCGCATCGGCAACAATACTAGGCCGTCGACAATTTCTAGGGTCAACCATCCCTTTCAGCATGGCAAGAGCAGCTGTCTGAATTACTGTTTTTGGCCAAAGAGCATTAACACCGATTCCCTGTGGTCCAAATTCAGCAGCGAGTCCCAGCACACACATACTCATACCGTATTTTGAAATCGTATAGGCGGTGTGACGGGAAAACCATTTCGGATCAAGATTGAGTGGTGGTGATAATGTTAAAATATGGGGGTTTTGGGATTTAAGGAGATAAGGGATACAAGCTTGACTGGCAAAAAAAGTACCGCGCATGTTGACCTGTTGCATCAAATCAAAGCGTTTAGCAGGGACATCGAGTGAACCTGCCAAATAGATCGCACTGGCATTGTTAACAAGTATATCTATTCCCCCAAAATGAGCGGCAGCTTCAGCCACACAGTCGACGACCCGTTTTTCATCCCTCACATCCATCACCAAAGGTAAACATTGCCCTCCGGCACTGACAATCTCAGCGGCAGCGGTATGAATAGTTCCAGGCAGCTTTGGCTGTGGCTTATTGCTGCGTGCAGCGATAACAATATTGGCCCCTTCACGTGCGGCTGCCAAGGCAATTTCAAGACCTATCCCGCGGCTGCCTCCCGTAATGAAGAGAGTTTTACCTTTTAAGCTCATATAGTTACTCCTGACCTCTTAATTTTACAAATCTTAGCAGAGAAATAACTGTCTACGAAATCAACTTCGCATGAGAAACAAAATAGAAGCTAGGGTTTATTCTCTTTCTTGAGCAGAAAACAAGCCAGAGCGGGCAAGAGAAGTATCGCACCAAGCATATTCACTAAAAACATGAAGGTCAGCAGGATACCCATATCGGCCTGAAATTTAAGTGGTGAAAAAATCCAGGTAGAAACGCCGATCGCCAATGTAACCCCGGTGAAAACCACTCCATTGCCAGTGATTGCCAGCGTATGAAGATAGGCCTGTTGCAGGGTTTGTCCTTCGCGCAGATAGCTTCGTAAGCGGCTGAAAATATAGATGCCGTAGTCAACCCCTACACCGACACCTAGTGCCACCACAGGCAAAGTGGACACCTTTAATCCGATCTGAAAAATACTCATCAAGGCGTAAGCGAGAAGCGAAACCAAAGCCAGGGGGAGAATAATACACAGAACTGATCTGACCGAACGAAATTCATAAAAACAAAGAAATATAACTGCACCAAACACGTACAACAGAATCGGAAATTGGGCCGCTGAAACTTCTTCATTTGTCGCCGCCATGACGCCGACATTTCCAGTTGCCAGTCTGAATTTGACATCCTTAGTTATGGTGGTGTCCCGGTAGCGTTTAACCTCAGAGACTATCTGTGAAATTGTCTCAGCCTTATGATCTTTCGTGAAGATCATCACAGGCATAACACTACAGTCTGAATTCAGCAGGCCACTGCTTGTCGGAACGTAACCAACAGCCTGAACCATTGTTGACTGATTTCGCGGTAAAACACGCCATTTCAGACTACCTTCATTCCAACCTGAATTAATAATTTTAGCGATTCCAGGTAAACCGATGGTCGACTGAACGCCATCAACATTGTTCATATGCCAGGCAAACCGGTCAATGGCAGTCATAATATCGTAATCGATACAACCGTCAGGCTTAGTTTCAACAATCACCGTAATGACATCAACCCCAATGGAAAAATGTTCCGTGATAACAGCACTGTCGATATTGTAGCGTGAATCTGAACGCAACTCAGGAACACCACGGTGCATATCACCGATTTGTACGTCGGATCCTTTCCAGAGGCCAAAACCGAGCAACAGCACCGCGACAACAAGAATGAAGATAGCCGGCTTAGGTTCTGCCGATTGTTCAAAGAAGCGCCAAAATGGTCTTAATACATTAATTTGCTCGTCGACCCGTCGCTGGAATCGACGACCTGTCTTTACGTAAGAAAGAAGAATCGGCAGCAGTATCAGATTCGTCAGTATGATAACAGCAACCCCAAGACTGGCAGTGATTGCCATCTCCTGAATCACCCGAATCTCTATCATGTGGATTGTCACAAATCCGATAGTATCACTGGCAAGTGCAATGAATCCGGGGATCAATAACTGACGAAAGCCCGCTTTGGCTGCAGTCATGCTGTCGGCACCAGCTCGAACTTCAGCAGTATTGGCCGTTATCATCTGCACAGCATGGCTGACACCGATCGCAAAAATCAGAAAAGGAACCAGCAGACCCATCGGGTCGATCCCATATCCAAGCAGTGGGAGCAGGCCAAGTTGCCAGACAACTGCAATCAATGAACAGCCCAGAGGGATCAAGCTGAGAATCACTGATCGGGTGTATAAGAAAACCAATAATGCCGTAATAACAAAAGCAACGCAGAAAAACAGGATGACCCGTTTAGCACCATCGGCGATATCCCCAATAACCTTAGCAAAACCGATGATATGAACATCAATTTGGTCACTCTGATATTTATCACGTATGCGTTCTTCGAGTAGATGTGACACTTTGATGAAATCAAGTTTTTCACCGCTGCTCGGATCAATTTCCAAAAGCTGGGCACTAATAACAGCACCAGTGAAATCATTAGCAACCAGTCGGCCTAAAATTCCAGCTTTGAGGATATTTTTACGGACCTTTTCCAACCCTTCAGGGGTTGGTTCAAAGTCTGCGGGAACGACATTGCCACCAGCAATGCCATCCTCAACGACCTCAGTAAATCTGACATTTGGGGTGAATAAAGATGTAACCAGAGCCCGATCGACACCGGGGAGAAAAAACACATCATCTGTGGCTTTTTGAAGGGTATCAAAATATTCAGGGGTGAAAATATCACCCTGCTTAGTCATCAGTGCAATCAAGACCCGGTTGGCGCCACCGAATTCTTTCCGGTGTTCGACATAGGTCTGCATATACTCATGTTTGAGCGGCAGCAGTTTACTGAAACCTGCGTCGATCCGCAGGTTGGTGACTGAATAGGCCATCAGAAGAGTCACCAGAATGAAAAATCCCAGGATCAGACGTCGATTATTAAAAACTAGTCCTTCAAGACTGGCTATTAAGGATTTAAGTTTCATGGGTTCTGCCCTACTTCTCAGTATTTAAATTGGTTAAAGACAGCTTGGTGACACCAAAGTCACCTACCGCGATGATTGCGCCATCAGTGGCTTCCAGTAAACTGCTAAAGCCTCTCCTATCATGATCCTGATGCAGCTTAAAACTGTCACCGTTGTCACGGCTGACCAGAAGAGCACCGGCCATTCCGACGATCACAAGAGTACCGTCTTCCAAGCGCAAACCATCTGTCAAACTCGCCTCAGTTGCCGTTTCAATTTGTGTCCAGGTTTCACCGGCATCCTCTGATCGAAATAAATTACCGCGTAATCCAAACAGCAGTAGCCGATCCTCTGTGAGAGGCAATAGACCAAAAAAAGAACCCATATAACCAGGGGTTAAGGCAACCCAGCTTTCACCGCCGTCATCAGAACGGTAAGCAAGCCCCGCTTCAGCTGCGATATACAATTTATCACCAACAGCCAGAATCTGATTAAGATGAAAATCATCCTCACTGATATATCGTTTTGTCCAACTGCTTCCGGCATCGAATGTTTCCAGGAAGATACCATACGCACCGATCGCAAAGCCGTGCTGAGCATCCTTAAAATACACATCCAGCAGTGGGCTTTCAGCTGCAGCATCTTCATAGACAAGTTCCCAGTTTTCCCCACCATCCTGGGTGCGTAAAATAACCTGATCATGACCAACCACCCAACCATGCTCATGATCTGTAAAGTAAACGCCAGTCAAAGTTGCTCTCGTCGGGACCTGAACTTGTTTCCAACTACCGCCGTTATCCACGCTGAGCAGGACATGCCCGCGTTCGCCAACAGCGATAAAGTCACTCTCAATGCGGTGAGCATCAAGGAGTAAGGAACGTGTCACAAGAGGCGCAAACACAGAGTTGTCAGCGCCGATAGCCAAGGCAGGAGCCCAAGTGAGACCCAGCAAAATCAAGGCAATGATCAGTTTATCGATGGAATATTCAACATTATGGCTTTTCATATTCAACCATCTCACAATTTATGCGCATGAAAAACGGTCGAGCCGATATCGGCTCGACCGCATGATTCAAAAATATCAATAAGGATTAACGGCGGCCAGACCGGCGCAATTCTCCTGGGGAATAATCTTTCAAAGTCCGCTTGATGTCGAAATCGTACATACTGCTTTCGTTATCCAGTCCGATTGCGATATAGCGTCCAGATTGAAGGTCGGTGTGAACCTCGAGAGTCGTCCAGAAGGTCGGCACCTCGTAGTAGTTGATCGGATGTCCTTCCGACACGCGCCACAGTTGATCGCGATTGTCATAGATATCAACGGAAAGGATCTGCCAGCTATCCTCATCGACATAAAATGTCCGCCGTTTGTAGAGATGTCGCGCCCCCTCCTTCAAGGTCGCCTCAACTATCCAGACCCGGTGCAGCTCATAGCGCAGGTGTTCCGGGTTGAGGTGCAAGGGGGTCAGGATATCCTTGTACTTGAGAGAATCGCTGTGCAGCTTGTAGGAATTGTAGGGAACATACACCTCTTTCTTGCCAACAAGCTTCCAGTCATAGCGATCCGTGGCACCGTTGAACATGTCGAACTGGTCGTTGGTCCTGATGCCATCCGATGCGGTACCAGGATTATCGTAGGAGACGTTCGGCGCTCTTCTGACCCGTCTCTGCCCTGGATTATAGACCCAGGCGGCGCGAGGTTCCTTGATCTGATCCAGGGTTTCGTGGACCAGCAGGATGTTGCCAGCCAGACGCGGCGGGGCCTTTACCGCTTGTTTGAAGAGCAGGATCTTATTATCCAGTTTCTCTTCAGTCATCCCTTCGGCGCTGTAAACAAGGTTAAATTCATCATCAAACTTGACCAGCGTATAGCCTCCTCCACGAGTCAGAGCGGCCTGGGCGATCTGACGCGACGCAATATCACCACGGTAGCGTAGCAGATGATTCCAGATGACTTCGATTCCCGTTTTTGGGATCGGGAATGGAATTCCATTGACGGTCCCCTTAACTCCGTCACCATTATTGACCAGTTCTGCGGTCGCTGCGACCTTACGTGTGGCATCATAGATGCGTTGCGGAGCCGACGCACTACGGCGGGTCGGATAGACATTCATCTTGAAACTCGGATAAGTCTTCAGCATCGCCTGGTGACCGGCCGATAAGTTTGCTGAATACTTATCCATATTTTCCGCACTAATAGTGAACTCTAGTTTATCGGCAGCAAAAGGATCGGGGTGATGATCCCCCTTTTTATAACCTGCCGGAGGTGTGGTGATACCTCCCTCCCACGCGGGAATCGTTCCTGAAGCATTACCGGCCATTTCCGCTCCGAGCGGAGTGAGATCTTTGCCCAACCGGCCGACCTCCTCTGCACTCAACTGCGCCCAGCAGAGAGACGAGATGCCGACAAGCAGCAAGGTAGCGCCGATTGTAATCGATGATTTCAGACACATATAACTTCCCCTATTCCTTAGAATGAATACTTGATGTTGGCGGCCACAATATCGCGGTCATTGATTAAATTATAGCGCCCAGCGCCGAAGAAATTGGTGTAGCTGAGATCGGCAGTCCAACTATTCAGATAGTTGGCACTAAGCCCAAGCGTCACTGCCTTACGCCCTTCTATAAAATTTCCACCCGGACCGGGACTGATACCATCGACATCATGTTGCCATGCAATACGAGGTGAAAGGGTCACAGCACCGATAGCGTTGTTATAGTCAAGCTTTGTGATCAGGCGATATCCCCAGGAAGTAGCATCGGCAAATTGATCCGCAGGCTCAACCTCATTGAAATGAGCGGCAGCCAACGGGTCATTACCACTCAAAGGTGTCCCGGGTCCGTTTAAACGTAGTTCATCTTTGTCTGGCATATCATTGACATGAGAAACACCGACCTCACCAAGAAGAACAAACTGGTTAGCACCAAAAGTCGGGCCGAATAGCTTGGTGGCTGTCGACTGGACCTGAACCACATCACGTTCGATGTATCCTGGAATATCTGTTTCGAAAGGGACCAGACCTAATTGTCCATAGGTAGCAAGACCAGCAGCAGCAGTGTTCCCTGGGCTAAGATTATCCTGTGCAGCGATTGCCGCGAAGAGAATTTCGATATCGTCTATCTGCAGCGGCACATCTTGACGATAAGAAATCTCTCCCTGTAGAGCAATGCCGGAGTTTATGAGTTGAGTGTTGAAACTGGCACCATAGAGCTTAATATCCTCAGGGTAGCTTATAAAGTAACTCGCTGTTTCCTCATAAGTCCGCCCTAGGGGATCAACACCCGCCGCCGCCGCCGCGGTTCCGGTTCGGGCATTTATAATCGGGAAGCGACTATGATAATTGATAAAATAGAACCCGAACTCAGTGTCGTTCAGCTCTGGAGCGAAGACCCGAAAGGCCAAACCATACTGACCATCATTGGAAGCTTCCTGGGTCGCAGCACGTGAGATGACTGCAGTATGTCCCGGAGTCACCTGTGTACTCGCTGAAATGGTATCCGGCACGTCGCCCCAACCAAGCATGACCCGGCTACCGCCTTCGCCAGCAAAATCGTTGGTGCTCCAGTAGGAACCGGGCGGGTCGATAACGGTCTCTTCCCAGTCATAAAGGTAGAAACCCTCAACTGTGATATTTTCAGTTGCGCCCACTGAACCCCAAACCATTCCTTCAGGAGTCAGAGCTTCTCTTAGTTCGGCACCAGGCAAGCGAATCGCACTGACATTAACCGGGTTTATGATATTGATGCTGTTCTGAATAAAGGTACTCTCTCCCCAACTGACCACCTGCTCACCAACCCGGATCTGCATCGGCGTCGAGCCAACATCGAAGGAGGCATGTACATAAGCGTCCAGAAGATCAGTGTCGCTGCCTACCAGATCGAGAGCTTCAGAGGTCAGTGGTGCTTTGTCGCGATCACCATCCTCATTTTCGATATCGTAGAAAGTTGTCCCTCGCAGGAAAAATCCGAAATCACGATAAGTCACATCAAGTTCAGAGGTCAGCTTGAATACATTACTGATCAACCCTTTGTCATAATTCAGGTTGCCATCGTCATAGTTTACGGAACGTGCCGTACCGCCCGCAGCAGTACCAATCAGCTTTGAACTCTGGTCCTGAACCCGCCAGGTCGCTCCATAAGAGAGAGTCGAATCCAGGCTACCGGAAACATCTCCCATTTCGAACTGGAACGCCAGTACGGGAGATGCGAGAAAGATTGACAGAAGAATAGCGGTTAATATCACGCCGCTGACACGAGAACCGATTTTCACAAGGTCATTGATTGTTTGAATAGTCATATCCACCCCTTTGGGCAACTGATTAAGTTTGAAATTCACTTTATCCACTAAAGCAGTCACCTTATTCCAGCACCGAAGGATCAGAGACGGTAACTGTCGCACCATCAGTCGCCAGGAAAGTCGCCATGGCGGTCTGCATGACACTTGTTACCAAAGCATCGCCAGTTGGATCAAGAATGGAACTGTGATCACCGGATATAAAGCGTAATTGCGCTTGAAGATCGGTCCCGGTTGTCGTTGTGCTCAGAGACTGCAGCCCCATGAAGAAGGCCAGCGGATCTGTACCGGCAAGTGGAGAAGGAACAGTCCCGACTGGAGCGTCCGCCATGACATTATTCGGCACAACCTGATCACCAAGCACCTCAAATAACAGCATTCCGCGACCGGTTCCGACTGTTGTCGCATAGTTGATCGGATCGCCAGAGTCAATAACTGTCTGGGTCGCACCCAAGAAACTTTCATAAGTTGCGGTTCCCTTGACTACCCCATTCCCCGCCAGGCCAGCCGCGATTCTGGGACCAAAGGTGGCCGATCCGTCAAGAAGCTTGGCGATGCCACCACCTGGCATGCCAAGAACCGCTGACTTCACCCTAGGTTCCAAAGCGAGGAAAGTACCGCCGACGATTCCCCCAAGGGAATGACCAACGAAGTAGATGTTGCTGGTATCAAAATCAGCACCGCCGCCATTATAATCCATTGCAGTCAAGGCATCGGTCAAAGCAAAGAGGTCGGCTACCGCCTGACGCACGTTATCTCGCGAGGTCAGCAAACTGGAGAGGTTTATAAAATGAGTACCGGACGAATCAGCCACAGTGTCTGAGCCTGCGGCTCCGGTTGTGTTGTTGACCAAGTCCAGATCAAAAGTTCTCTCAATTCCCGAATATAACGGTGAGGTTGGAGCAAGGCCATGCAACGGAAGGTCGATAGCAACAACTGCAAAACCTGCCGAGGCAAGAGCGTCAGCAGCAGCAAGCATAGAGGTGCGATTGCTAGTAATGCCGTGTTGAAATATCACGACTGGCCAGGGAGCAGAACCCGTCTTTGGAATCGAGAGTAAGAGAGGAATGGTTTCGGTGCTGGTTGCAACCGGGCTAGTATTTAAAAATGTCAAGTTGGAGCCACCCACACCTTGCCAGAAGGACTGCAGTGGATCAAGTGGACTTGTATTTGCGTTCTTTAGATAATAAGGAACATCCAGAGTTCCGGCATAAACATTCGCCAAATCGGGACCAACATCACCAAGAAGGGAAAAAGTTGTCCCGATTGCAGTAAAGTTCGCGGCTGCTCCAGTAGCGGCAGTTCGTGCAGAGGTCAACACAACCCCAACCGATTGTGTCGTGAAGGTCCAGCTTAGAATAACAGTATTGGTGTCAACCCCGGCACCAGCTAGGTTTAATTCCTGAAAATTTACCAGTTGCCGGACACCTTCAAGGGCTTCTGCAGGCGTACCAATAAGACTGTTAGGGGTTTTGGCAATCAAATAGTGAGCGGATGTTTGTGGTGACCTCCCATCAACGCTCTTGATTCCATCAGTCAGCATTACCATATAACTGGTACTCGAATTTAGAGGAACAGTGGGCAAAATAACCAAAGTGGAATTGGTTGAATCGACCGAGGAGAGTGTTGCAACGAACTCCGTGCCAAAGCCAAGCTCCCGGGTAATCCCCGTAACTGCGCCACCTATCCCGCTGAGAGTTACCTCAAACACTCTGACCGTTGCAGGCGTTAAAGTTGTTGCATCGATGGCACCGCTGAAGGTTGTGCTCATCGGCGCGACAGTAGAAAAACCGTCAAGGGCATTCATCGCAACCTTGGGATCTGAAAAATCAGCGGGGTCATCGACTGGGATATTCAGCGTCCCATCGGCGGATCCATTGAACACAAGGTTTGATGGAAATGGCAGGATGCCAGCGGTCAGATCGAAAAAAGCAGTAAACCCACTTCTATCGAGATTGAGCTCAGTTGCAACATCCTTGTTGTCACCACCGCAACCCGACAACAAAAGTAGTACGGAGAGAGCTAAGAACCAGATTGCCCTGTACATAGAGACTTCTCCTTTTGACAAAATGTGATCAAACTTTCCAACGATGGCAGCATATCAATAAAACAGTTGCCAAACGCCTGTAATTGTAAAGCTATATCTACTTTGTAGCCTCCCCCGAGCCGAGGCAGTATTCGCATGATCAACAAAATTTTCAACAACATCAATAATACACTGGGTCGAACGTAGATCGCAAGATTTATAATAGCGTTCTAAAACCGGAGAAAAATACCCATAAGAACGGTAACCATCCTGTTTTACACAATTTCTACAACTATAAAAAATCATTCTCGATCAATCAAAGGTGACTGACTGGTGCTGAATTCCACTCAAAACTTCATTTCGCAGGACCGAGCAACTACGTGAAAACTGACTTGCCGTAAATCTTCATACTTAAGTGCAATATCACTTCGTTGACGCTACCGTAAACGTTATAGAACAGCTTTATATTCAGGTCAACACTTTTAAACTTAGTCTTTCTTTACATTTAACGGACGATAGGTAACATTGATATTAAAAGAAACCCAACACTTGGCAGACTCCCATGAATGAGTTTCTCCTTACAGTCATACTTATTGCAGCAGCTGTACTAGCCGCCGGACATGCTATGTTGCATAAACGCGACCCGCGCTCAACCTTTGGCTGGATCATGGTCTGTATCACCATTCCGGGAATCGGGCCGCTTATCTACTGGGTTTTCGGCGTTAACCGGATCAGAACACGCAACTGGAAAATGCATGGCCGCGAAAGTAACTGGCCGGTAGCTGCAGTATGTGATTGGTCCCCTGGCCTCGCAAAATCGAGCCCATTCAGCCAAGAGAATTTTTCATCCTTTCTCAACCTCTCCGATCATGTCACCCGTCGCCCTCTATTGCCTGGCAACCGGATCACGCCACTGTACAATGGTGAACAGGCCTACCCTGACATGCTTGATTCAATCAATAACGCAAAAGAAAGTGTATATCTTTCCACCTACATCTTTGAATCCAACAAAACCGGCAAAAATTTCATCGCAGCACTGGCACTTGCAAAAGAGCGTGGAGTCCGAGTCCGAGTCCTGATTGACGCCCTGGGAGAACGTTATAGCTTCCCGGTCGCTCGTTGGCATATGCGCCGCAAAGGGATATCTGTGACTCGGTTTATGCCTTTTTCATTGCTGGCTCGTGGTTTTCACCTGAATCTGCGTGGTCATCGCAAAATACTTACAGTCGACGGATGTATCGGTTACACAGGTGGAATGAACATTGGTGATCGTCATTTGGTGGGGGACCCTAAAAGTAAAAAAAGGGTTATTGATGTTCACTTCAGGCTCGAAGGACCCACTGTCAGCCAGCTGGAGGATGCATTCGCCGAGGATTGGTTATTTGCAACTGGCGAAAGATTACCAGCAACCAAATCATCCCAACTTCTAAAATCTCAGGGAAATGCTTTTTGCCGCGGAATTAGTGCCGGCCCCAATGAAGATTTTGAAAAGTTACGCTGGATCATCAACGGCGCTATTGCATGTGCTCGCAAGAAAATCAGGATCATGACTCCTTATTTCATTCCGGAGCGGCCGCTTGTTTATGCACTTAATACGGCGGCATTACGCGGTGTCGAGGTCGAGATTTTTCTCCCCAGCAAAAATAACTTACCCTATGTAACTTGGGCTACACGCGCTTATCTTGCTGAGCTTCTTCAATATAATGTCAAAATCTACTACCAGCCCCCCCCCTTTGTTCATAGCAAGTTGCTCGTTATCGACGACGCTTATGCGCTAGTTGGATCGACCAATCTAGACCCTCGTAGTTTACGCCTTAATTTTGAATTTAATCTGGAAGTCTATGATCAGGATCTAATCGATAATCTCTACCATCATTTTGCTACTGCTAGAGAGAATTCACGTGAACTGACCCTGGCAGAGATCCAGGAACGCTCCCTAAGTGTCAAGCTTGTCGATGCAACAGCCAAACTTTTCTCTCCATTCCTCTAAATATTTCGTGTATTCTTCAGAGCAGTCATCAGATTAACCTTTTAAATCCGAATTGCTATGGCATGAAACTAATCAATAAAACCATCGACCAATGTCTCAACCGTAGCAGTGGTGCCTATAAAGGCTACCTATCTCCTAAAATACCTAAACAGTTCACCATCCCGATCATTGAAGAAGTCAGCAACCGGATTGAATCAATACCGGGGCTCATTGACCGCCGACTCAAACGAGACATACCAGGCCTCAGATTTGCTAAACCATTAATCATTTTTGATGATATTACTCGCGCCATAGCAGGCGAAAGGATTACCTCGCAATTCAAAACAATGGGGGCACATCCGACAACCGAAATCGTATCAAACAATAGTTTCAGCGAGATCGAACGTATTCTAGATAGTGGACTCAAGCGTTTTCCTGGCTTGGAATTTGACTGTGAAATTTCATCCACCCATGTTGATCAAAAGTATGGCGCGGTTAAATGTGGCGAAAAGCGCTACGACATTGTTTACGGTGTTGGCGGCGGAAGTGTCATCGACGTCGCCAAGTATGTTGCATACAAACTCAACCTCCCCTTTGTATCAATCCCAACATCGCTTGCCAATGACGGTTTCGCCTCCCCTTTCTCCGTTATCAACCTAGGTCAGGATGGCACCATGACACTCTGTGCCAACACGCCACTGGCGGTCGTTGTAGATATTGACCTTATTAAGTCAGAAGACCCCGGTTACCAACGACGAATCCGCAGTGGAATAGGCGACCTGCTCTCCAATCTCACAGCAGTTCTCGATTGGCAATTAGCTGACCAGAAGAATAAAGAGCGCTATGAAAGTTTCTCTGGATTTCAGGCAATCTGTGGAGCACAACTGGTCATGAATGAATTGCGAACAGAAAAGGATATTTTTTACGACAATCACTTCCTTGAAACATTAGCCTGTTCGCTGATCGCGAGTGCGGAGTCAATGAGTCGTTATGGCTCCAGCCGACCGGCCAGCGGATTTGAGCATAAGCTTTACCACGCTTATAACGTATTGACCGACTTCGCTCCAGGAGCAACTCATGGCGAACTTGTAGCGGTAGGAGCTCTCTGTTCAAGCTATGCCCATGGAAAATTTCAGGACAGTTTACGTCAGGCATACATAGACGCAGGGTTGCCGGTCAGCAACAAAAATCTAGCGGAGTGTGGAATTGATCGTAACCTTCTTTTAAAAGCGATTTCCGAAGCTCAAAAGGTCAAACCCAACCGCTACACCATATTAGAAGATTGTGGGATTGAGAAGATGTTATCAGCCATGAACGAGGCCTACTCGACTTAAAAATGGCATCACAGTTCGTTGAGAAAACAAGAAAAAGGCAGAAACAAAGTCGCTTGAAAAAAGAAACTTATAGCCTGCCGCCTTCACCTATGGAAGCTGCCGCTCTTGACGTCGCCCTCGTTGGGTCAACCCCCAGATAAGCCCAGGCATTCCCCCTTAAGAACTTGACTATCCTTTCAGATTCTATCAAACGATCAAGTTCCTGCGGACTGACAAAACCGAACATACCATCAATGTAAACCACTTCGATTTCAGCCATAAATCACCTCCACTACGGTACATAGTAGCATAAATAGAGGTTTCCGTGCTGTGCGGTACCTCAAGCAGTAATATCGACGATGAAATGGTTTTCGCGATTATCAAAGTGCGGCAAGTAAAAAAAACGGGGCAGCGATATATCGCTGCCCCGTCATAATACTTGGTGGGCGTTGCTGGGATTGAACCAGCGACCCTTCGCGTGTGAGGCGAATGCTCTCCCGCTGAGCTAAACGCCCGAGATTCGGAGGATCTTTATATCAGCATCATTCAGGGCTGTCAACCACACTCTAGACACTGAACAGGTCTGAATCCTTACCTTTTTCAGTCAAGCCGCATCACCCGAACCACAGCTGCAGCATAGAGGCTGCCGTTGATTTCGATGCGCGACTCTACCTTGTAAAGCTTACGTCTATTTTCAATAATCTGACCTTTAAGATCAATAATGCTACCGACCGGAACCGGTTTTCGATAACGGACGTTGATCTCGGCAGTAACAAACTGTTCGCCTTGGCTACGACAAGCGTAGATAGCGACTTCGTCAAGCAGAGTCGCCAAAATTCCACCATGGATAACTCCCTGCCAGCCTTGAAAACGCTGGTCAAGAACCACCCGACTTGAAGCCGCGCCATTTTCAACGTCAACTTCTAGCTGAACCTGTAAACCGGCGGGATTGTCAACACCGCAAACGAAACACCCCTTGTCAGCCAACACTTGCAGGCTACTTGACTCAGCCATTGCGCCGCCCAACACCGGTGTATTCAAAACCGGCTTCGCGGATCAGTTTCGGCTCGTACTGATTGCGCCCATCAATGATCACATGTTGTTTCATCAAACGTTTCATTGCATCGAGGTCGGGATTACGGAATGGCTTCCACTCGGTCACCAGAAGCATCGCATCAACTCCATGCAGTGCATCATATTGATGATCAGTCAGCACCAGCGAACCAGAATCGAACCATTCAGTTGGCAACTCCTCGCGAGCAACATCCATGGCAACAGGATCATAAGCCAGCACCCGTGCGCCAGCTGCAAGCAAGTCAGCGAGTAGAACCTTTGCCGGGGCTTCGCGCATATCGTCAGTCCCTGGCTTAAAAGATAGACCCCAGACACCGAAAGTCATATTGCTAAGATCGTCACCGAAACGTTCTTTTACCCGATCCGAAACCCAGGCTTTTTGTGTCAGGTTGCGAGACTCAACCGCCTTGAGTAATCCAGCTTCAAAGTCTACCCCGTCGGCCATACGGATTAACGCCTGGACATCCTTAGGGAAACAGGAACCGCCATAGCCACAACCAGGATAGATAAATGACATACCGATCCGCGAATCTGAGCCTATCCCCTTGCGAACGTTCTCAACATCAACATCGAGTTTTTCGCAGAGGTTGGCGATCTCGTTGATGAAACTGATCTTGGTTGCCAACATCGAGTTCGCTGCGTATTTGGTCATCTCGGCATCACGCACGCCCATGAAGAGAGTCCGCTCATGGTTACGATTAAAGGGTGCATAAAGCTGGCGCATCAGTTCACGCGCTTTCTCACTATCGCTGCCGATAACGACGCGATCAGGTTTCATGAAATCCTCGATCGCCGCACCCTCTTTTAAAAATTCGGGATTACTGACCACATCAAACGGGACATCCACCCCTCGGCGATCTAACTCAACCTGCACTGTATTACGCACCAGTTCAGCAGTGCCTACAGGAACGGTCGATTTGTCGACAATCACCGCATAGCCCTGTAGTAACCGCCCGATTTCACGAGCAACAGTCTGGACATACTTTAAATCAGCGGAACCATCCTCACCGGGCGGAGTACCAACAGCAATAAAAAACACTTCGGTTTTTTCCATCGCCTCGGCCAGCGAAGCAGTGAAACGCAGACGGCCTTGTTCAGCATTTCGCAGCACCAAAGGATCAAGGCCTGGCTCGTATATCGGCAGCCTACCCTGCTTGAGATTTTCAACCTTGGTCTGGTCAACATCAACACAAACAACGTTGTTACCCATCTCAGCAAAACAGGTTCCAGAGACCAGACCGACATAGCCGGTTCCGATAACGGTTAAATTCATCAAATATCCCCTTATTAAATTATGTAGTAATACGAATCTGCCTAAAGTTAATCTGAATCGTCTGATGGTGCAAGTTGTGAAAAACAAAAGGTCTGCCAATCGGCAAACCTTATTAGTTTAATGGCGACCCCGGGGCGATTCGAACGCCCGGCCTGCCGCTTAGGAGGCGGCTGCTCTATCCAGCTGAGCTACGGAGTCGTGGAATGGATTTATACAGGAACGGTTGGGGAAAAACAAGATTTAGAAACAAGATTTAGAAATGAAAAACGAGAAATGACTCACTTCTCACTTCGCGTTTCTTGCATCAAAATTTCAACAGACTGTAAACCTTACCTTCAGGGAGTTTTTCGCGTCCATTCAGAAATTCGAGTTCGGCCATAAATGCACATTCATGCACCTCTGCCCCGGATTGTAAAACCAGTTCGACAACGGCCGCCATAGTGCCACCAGTGGCAAGAAGATCGTCTGCAACAATAATTCGATCACCCGGTTTAAAGGCATCTTCGTGGATCTCGAGGGTATCAGATCCATACTCAAGCTCGTAGCTGATACTACGGGTTTTATAGGGAAGCTTGCCTGGCTTTCGAACCAAGGTGATACCGGTGCCAAGCTTGTATGCCAGCGCCGAACCGAGGATAAAACCACGTGCCTCAATACCGACAATCTGATCAATCTTTTCACCAACGTAACGATGAGCTAGCAGATCGATCATGCGATGAAAGCTACGAGCGTCTGACAGCAGAGTCGTGATATCTTTGAAAACAACACCCTTTTTAGGAAAATCCGGGATATCACGAATAATGTCTCTGAGTTGATCCATATTTAAGTGCTCCGATAACTTTATGGTTAAATGAGTAATCTCAGTCTTCGTCAATCTGGCCAGCCATTTTATCTGCCATGGCTTTTCGTAATTTATTCAGACTTTTAGCTTCTATCTGACGAATCCGCTCGCGAGTCACACCAAACTGTCGTCCTATGGTATCCAGAGTCTGAGGCTCGCGATCGTTGAGTCCAAAACGTAAGGCAAGAATTTCCCGTTCGGTCTCAGATAAATCGTCCATCCATTCCAGTAGCTGGCTGAAGCGATCCAAATCATGAATAATTGCTTCAGGATCTACCGCTGACTTATCCTCAATCGTATCGATCAGACTGTAATCGTTATTTTCCCCCATTGGGTGCTCAATAGAGAAGGTTTTCTTAACCAGAACCTGCATTCGACGAACATATTTTTCATCGCAACCCATAGCTTGAGCTATTTCGGCATGCGTTGGTTCGCGTTTGAGGCGTTGCACCAGCTCACGACTAATCTTGACAAGTTTATTGATATCATCAGCAACATGAACCGGCAATCTGATTGTTCGACTCTGATTAACCAGAGCACGCTCAATAGATTGTCGTACCCACCAGGTTGCATAGGTCGAAAAACGGCAGCCTTTACTGACCTTAAAGCGTTCAACGGCCTTAATCAGCCCCATATTCCCTTCTTCAATGAGATCAAGAAAGGGCAAACCGCGATTCATATAACGCTTGGCAATTTTAACGACCAGACGCAGGTTTGACTCTATCATTCGATCGCGCGCTGCCATATCGCCCAAAGCGATTTTTTCTGCCAAGTCGCGCTCATCTTGAGCTGTTAACAGAGTGCCGCGTTGAATCTCTTTCAAATAAAGCTTGATTGCATCTACCGAATGTTCAGTGTCCTCTTCGGCAATTTTACTTGTCTTAGATGATGAGTTTGACGATTTCTCTGATGGGTAGTCGACAATAGTAAATCCTTCGTTACTGTCCCCCGACGCAGAACTCGATTCGTTTACTTCATCATAGTCAGTTTGATGCTCGTCCATCATCTCTCTCCCGGCAGGCTACGATCAGAACCAACAAAACATCATTAGAAAACTCTACAAATCAGTCTATGGTTTAACGCTTTTCATGGCAAGTATAAAATAGGGTCAACAGCTTTCTTACCAATTCGCACCTCAAAATGCAAACGGCCACCCTCACCCGAAGGGGGACGCCCGGAGCTGGCAATTCGTTCACCCTGGCTGACAAACTGACCTTGTTTCACATGGTTGAGGCTGTTAAAGCCGTAGATAGTAAAGACATCATTTTCATGTTGAAGAATCATGAGATGGCCAAAGCCCTGGACCCCATCACCACTATAGATAACCTTACCAGCTGCAGCAGCACTAACCTTAGTCCCCTCTTGCGCTGAGATCTCGAGACCTTTGCCACCGCCCTTTCCACTCTGACCAAAAGTACGTAATATTTTTCCGCGCAGCGGCCAATGCAACTTAACAATAGCCTTGGAGGGTTTTGTGTATGTTACTTTTTTTCTGGTCGTCGCTTTTACAATCGATTTTGGTTTGCTTACAGCCTGGGCCTTAATCGCGGGTTTGCTTTTTACAATTGTTTTTGCACGGATATTTTCAGCTACAGAGGTGCGACGCGGAACAGTTGCAGGTACATATTTAATACGGTCCGCACCAGGGATAAAAATTCGCGTCCCGATGCGAAGTTGGGTAGGGTTGGGAATACCGTTTATTCGTGCAAGGTAGGCTTCTTCCACATTGTACGTCTTACTGATTCGATAGAGGGTTTGCCCCGTTTCCACCTGATGATAAACCCCCTGACGAAGACATCCAGCCAACAATAAAAAAAGTGAACACATCAACACTCCCTTGCTGATACACCCCTTTCTTAGCTGCAGTGGTTGTCTCACTTTTGGCATAACTCCCCTTGATCACTCTCTGCCGTCAACCTTTGCCTAATTATGCGGAAAAAAGCTCCAGATGACTAGCACTACAACAACCAGCAATAAGGCCAACATTGTCAATAAATTGAAATAGCGTTCGATAAAGATCCGCGCCCGCTCACCATAGATCCGTAAAAATGCCGCAATAAGATAGAAACGAAGAGCACGACTAATCAACGAAGCCACAATAAAGATCGGCAGATTGATTCCAAAGGCCCCAGCAGAAATTGTGAAAACCTTGTATGGAATCGGAGTAAAGCCAGCAGCAAAGACCGTCCAGAAATCATAACGCGTAAAAAGATCTCCAACCCGCTGGAAAAGTTCAGGCGTAAATCCCGGGACATAAGCATAAAACCAATCGGCAGCGACGGACCAAACTCCATAGCCGATTCCGTAACCAAGGATTCCTCCGCAGACTGAACCGATAGTAGCTGCTAGTGCATAACGAAAAGCATGCCGAGGGCGTGCAAGGCTTAATGCAATCAGCAGGACATCGGGTGGGATCGGGAAAAAAGATGCCTCGGTGAAAGCCAATACAACAAGAACAGGAACCCCGTAGGGTGTATTCGCCCACGAAAGAACCCAATCATATAGTCGCTTCAAAAAGTGACTCAATGATTTTTTTGAAGGTAGAGGTAAAATCTCCTGTTCAGGCATTGTCATTCGACCAACCCTTTTCACCAATCAGTGGCACAAATCGACAATCCATCAGCTCTTCACGGCTAAAAGTGCCATCCTCTGTGCGCACAATTCTCAATAGCTTTTGTTGATCGCGCGGGCCAACAGGCACAACCAGAGGAGCACCAACTGCTAATTGGTCCAAAAATTCCGTGGGAACGTCCGGACCTCCTGCTGTAACAATTATCCCGTCAAACGGAGCATGATCTTTCCAGCCAACCGTACCATCACCTACCTTAAGGTTAACATTGGTCAAACGCAATTGATCAAAGATACGCCGCGCACGACTGGCAAGGGAAGATATGCGTTCAATCGTATAAACTCGACTGACGAGAAGTGAAAGGATTGCAGTCTGGTAACCTGAGCCGGTCCCAATTTCGAGAATTCTCTCGCCCCCCCGAAGACCGAGTGCTGCGGTCATTGCAGCGACCATAAACGGTTGGGAAATTGTCTGTTTTTCACCAATAGGAAGTGAAGCATCAGAATAGGCGTGGGGCCGAAAGCCCTCATCAACAAAGAGGTGCCTGGGTGTCTGCAAGAGTGCGTCTAGAACGGCCTTATCAGTAATATTACGTCTAACGATTTGACTTTCAACCATCCGACGGCGTGCAACGGCATAATCCATGAGACCCTAATCCATCGTAAAGGAGAGAGGCCAGGCCGCCAAAAGCTGCAGGCCTGACTCACTCGTCAGACCAGTCCTCAATGGGGTAATTGATACCTGACCCGCAGCAATTGCATTGCAGTCGCTGCCTGGAATGTCTTCAAAACCGGGGTTAGCACCTCCGATCCAATAATAACTCCGACCTCGTGGATCTATCTTTTGCACGATCCCTTCGCCATAATGCCGCTTCCCCTGACAAGTCAACTTGATGCCTTTGATCGAACCAGTAGGGATATTTACATTTAGAAAAGTACCCTGAGGCAAATCAGCGGTCAAAACCATCCCCACCACATAATCAACCACGGCACTCGTTCGTGCCAGATCATCTACTGTAAATTCACGGGAATCAAGCGAGAATGCTATCGCAGGAAAACCCATAAGTGCGGCCTCCATGGCAGCACAAACGGTCCCAGAATAAGTAATGTCATCGCCGAGATTTGCTCCAAGATTAATACCTGAAACAACAAGCTTTGGCTTGCCGTCGATCAGGCCATGAACACCAAGGTTCACACAATCGGTTGGAGTTCCATCTACAGAAAAAACATTTTTGCGAATTTCTTCAGCACGTAACGGCGAATCAAGAGTTAACGCATGTCCAATGGCACTACGATTACGATCTGGCGCAACAATGACAACGGGTCCAAGACCGGTGACGGCGTCAGCAAGGCTGGCAAGCCCAGGCGAATAGATGCCGTCATCATTGGTCACCAGAACAAAGCTCAATCATCATCCCCTTCGATGTCAGATTTCAACCTATCACGAAGGCTACGCAGACGATCAATAACCGAATCGAGGCTGGCCTGTGCTACATCATTGATTGGAAGCTGAGTTTGAGGTTGTTTCAACTGCTGGCGGGCACCAGTTATAGTAAAGCCCTGCTGATAAAGTAAGGACTTAATCAGCAGGGCCTGTTCTATATCTTCACGACGATAAAGACGCTGATTAGAGCGACTTTTAACCGGC
>JAJRRT010000094.1 GCA_024279255.1 Deltaproteobacteria bacterium
AGCATCTTCCCCCTGTTCACCACCGCCTTCACCAAGCATTTGTACGTAACCACCCAGCGGAATCGCACAGACGAGATATTCGGTCTCTCCCCAGGTTTTTGAGATCAACTTCGGTCCAAATCCGAGTGAAAACTTAAGAATTTTTACCCCGGCAAGACGGGCAACACAGTAATGTCCAAGTTCATGGACAAAGACCAGAATCCCGAGCATGATTATTCCGGCAATCATGGTCATCTACTTAACTCCCTCTGCTATCAATCGTGCGGCCTGTTCACGGCCCCAGCTGTCGGCCTTAAGGACCTGATCGAGCTCTATAATCGCTATCGACTTATGACTTTTCATCACTTGGGTAATAATTTCAGAGATCTGAAGAAACCCGATTTTTTCCTGCAAAAAAGCCGCGACCGCAACCTCATTGGCCGCGTTCATCACAGCCGGACAAGTACCGCCCTTCTCAAGGGCCTGATAGGCAAGACTCAAACAAGCAAAACGCTCAATATCAGGCTCTGAAAAACTGAGATCGCTGCAACGGCACAAATCAAGAGGGGTTTGTTTAAGTGGCAGGCGTTCAGGCCAGGAGAGTGCGTAAGCAATCGGTGTTTTCATATCGGGGATACCAAGCTGGGCAATCACCGCCCCATCACAGTATTCGACCAGAGAATGGACAATACTTTGTGGATGGATATGAACTGCAATTTGCTCGGCGGGCAGATTAAAAAGCCAACGCGCTTCAATGACTTCTAACCCCTTATTCATCATGGTTGCAGAATCGATCGTAATCTTCTGCCCCATCTCCCAGTTGGGATGAACCAAGGCGTCCGCAAGTCCAACGCGCTGCAAATCATCCAAACTTGTGTTCCGGAACGGGCCACCCGAGGCCGTGAGAATCAAACGACGAACATCTTGCCCTCGCTGTCCTGCCAAGGACTGGAAAATCGCTGAATGCTCACTATCAACCGGAATAAGTCGCACTCCCTGACGCTCAACTTCTGCCATAAAAAATTCACCGGCAGCGACCAGTATTTCTTTGTTGGCCAGCGCAATATCCTTACCGGCGTGTACAGCGGCCATAGTTGGAACCAAACCGGCAGCGCCAACAATCGCAGATACCAACATATCGGCCGCAGGATGAGTGGCGCAGCAAACCAAACCATCAACACCAGTGAGAATTTCAGGGCCATCAGCGCCCATCTCATCGCGTAGCCGCTGTACGGCAGATTCATCAGCTACAGCAACGACTTCCGGTCTGAATTGTCTGATTTGTTTTTTAAGCAGAGATATATTTGACCCAGCTGTCAGACTGACAATCCGGTAGCGCTCTGGAAAAGCGGCAACAATCTCCAGGGTACTGACCCCTATGGAGCCAGTCGAGCCGAGAATAGCTATTGATTTTTGTTCTTTACTGGTCATCAGATATTTCTATTTTTGGTCCGAACAGCACGTCAGGAAAGCACGCGAGCCAGATAATAGGCGAGTGGGAAGGCGAACAAAAGACTATCGAGTCGATCCAATATACCACCATGACCAGGGAAAATTCCACCCGAGTCTTTCACCCCGCAAGCCCGCTTAAGTAAGGATTCAAACAAATCACCAATCTGACCAACAACACCAATCAACAGGCCAACAAGAATTACATGTTCGACACCAAGGGTTGGCAGAAAAAGTACCTTGGCCAGCCAGACCCCGAGGCAAGAACCAACCAGGCCACCCAGACCGCCCTCAATACTCTTCTTGGGGCTGACAGAAGGGTAGAGTTTGTGCTTACCAAAAGAACTGCCGACAAAATAGGCCAGGCTATCACATGCCATGACTGCAAACAGGACCAGAAAAACCCAACCACGTCCATCCGGCAATTGGCGGAGCAAAACCAGATGACCAAGAAGTAATGGCAGATAGATCAAACCCATGATCTGCCAGCCAAGACGAAAGATCAGCTGATCGAGCGGACCAAGTCTAAAGAGATACATAAAAGCAAGAAGAAGTAAGGTAAATATTAGAAAAAACAACAGCAGGTCGAAACGTTGTAGATAGAGCGGAATAATCAAAAGGCTACCTGCTACCGCACTAAGATACTGTTCAGCGACACGTTCACCCAAAAGCGCCATCCGATTGAATTCGAGCAGGCCGATCAATGAAAAAACGGCAGCAACCAGCGCAAAGATTCCAGCGTTTGAATAATAGAGAAAGGCAAAGAGCAGCGGTAGTACAATTAGAGCTGTCAGGATGCGCTGTTTGATAAACCCTCCCCTTCTGCGGTTTGTTCCGCAGTTAAACCAAAACGTCGACGTCTTTGCCGATAGCTGTCGAGTGCCCGACGTAATTCTACCGGACCGAAATCTGGCCAATAAGCATCAACAAAATAGAGCTCTGCGTATGCCAATTGCCAGAGCAGAAAGTTACTGATCCTCAACTCGCCACTGGTTCGAATCAGGAGGTCGGGATCTGGGAGCCCGGCAGTATCAAGAGTTGATTCGAAGTCCGCCGAGCCAATAGCTTCAGGAGTAAGTTCACCAGCAGCAACTCTTTGAGCGATTTTGCGAGTGGCACGCACAATTTCATCGCGGCCGCCGTAAGAAAGAGCCAGAGTCAAAACCATGCGTGAGCCAGAGGCAGTGTCTTGCTCTGCATTCCGAAGCGCAGTTCTGACCTCACCCGACAGGCGACTGTCATCACCAATGACACGTAGACTGACACCATCATCCAGCATGCGTTGTCGTTGTGACGCCATAAACTCGAGCAGAAGAGCCATCAGAGTCTCTATTTCTGATTGTGGACGTCCCCAATTTTCTGAACTGAATGCAAACAGAGTCAAATAGGAAATTCCCTGACGTACACACTCATCGACGATTTCGACAACAGTGCGCACTCCTTGTTGGTGCCCAGCGACACGTGGCAAACCACGCTCCTCGGCCCAACGACCGTTGCCATCCATAATAATGGCCAGATGATGTAACGCTGGAGATGAATTGGCTGATTTAGGCATCGTCAAATTTCAAAAACTGCTCGCTCTGAGCAGTGAAAGCACTGCACTCAACAAAGAAACATCCCAATAAATCAAGGGTGGCTATGTGAAAATTTCATCATACATGGTGCCACTTTCCCCAAGGGAGCGACATACACTGTTTCGTGGTCCTGAAAAAGCGCTAACCCATAACTGGCTGGACCTTCTCTCAACGCCATTGTAAATGGAGATAAAACTAGCATGGCTGCATAAACTCTCGCAAGGGTTAAGAATAGACCCACCATGCACAATTTAAACAATAAAAAAGGGCGCCACAAGGGCGCCCTTCAACTAACTTTAAAAAAAATATTAATCAACGATTGCGTTAACCGGACAACTATCAACGCAAGCGCGACATTCAGTGCACTCATCGGTAATTGTATAGGTATCACCCGATTCGACAATAGCTCCCAATGGGCAGGTATCAACACAGGTACCACAAGCAATACATTCTTCATTAATTTTTAGAGCCATCAATCTTCTCCTTGTTTGATAGGGAAACCTATAAAATCAGAGTTCCATCAGTTCTTGTTCTTTTTCCTTCACGATCGAATCGATCTTGGAAACGTAGTCATCGGTTAACTGCTGGACATCTTTCTCGCCTTGCTTCAGATCGTCGGCAGTGATTTCTTTATCTTTTTCGAGCAGCTTAAGGGTCTCATTGGCATCACGGCGTGCGCTGCGAGTTGAGATCTTGGCATCCTCCCCCATACGCCGCACCTGCTTCGCCATCTCCTTACGTCGCTCTTCAGTCAGAGATGGAATCGGCAGACGGATCAATATCCCGTCTGAAGAGGGGTTGAGCCCCAGGTCGGATTTGTAGATCGCCCGCTCAATATCAGATATGAGATTTTTTTCCCAAGGCTGTATCGTGATCAGACGCGGTTCCGGCACACTGAGATTGGCGACCTGACTGAGAGGCGTCGGAGTCCCGTAATAATCAATTTTAACATCATCAAGCAGTGAAATTGATGCACGGCCAGTGCGTACCCTGGCCATATCACGCCGCAATGCCTTAATCGCCTTCTCCATGGAAGTCCGGCCCTCATCGAGGATATCCTTAACCATTTTTTTCTCCTTGGACAATCGTACCGATCGACTCACCACAAACAACCTTCATAATATTGCCACGCTGGGTCAAATCAAAGATGATCATCGGCAGATTATTATCCATACAGAGTGAAGTTGCTGTTGCGTCCATGACCTGCAAACCCTTCTGCAAAACCTCAAGGTAAGTCAGATCATTCAGTTTTACAGCATTCTTATCTTTAGCTGGATCAGCCGAATAGATCCCGTCGACTTTAGTCGCCTTGAGAATAACCTCAGCACCAATTTCCATGGCGCGTAGGCTCGCAGCAGTATCAGTCGTAAAATAAGGGTTACCGGTTCCAGCACTAAAGATGACCACTCGCCCTTTTTCAAGGTGACGAACGGCACGACGACGAATATAGGGCTCCGCAATTTGCTGCATATCTATAGCGGATTGAACACGGGTAACCACATCCTGCTTTTCAAGGGCATCCTGCATGGCCAGACTATTCATGACTGTTGCCAACATCCCCATATAGTCAGCGCTGGCACGATCCATCCCCTTGGATGAAGCAGCCAAGCCTCTGAAGATGTTACCACCGCCAATCACCAGAGCCACTTCGACCCCCATAGCAACAACTTCACGAATTTCAGAAGCAATCCCAATAATAACATCGGGAGATATGCCATACCCTTGGTCACCAGCTAAGGCTTCACCACTGAGCTTGAGCAGAATTCGACGATATTTGACTTCAGCCACATCAATCCCCAAACGAAAACAGACAGTTTACTTGCTCATTGCGGCAACTTCGGCAGCGAAATCGTCCTCTTTTTTCTCAATACCTTCACCAAGTTGGTAACGTACATATTTACTCAGTTCGATGCTAGTGCCGAGTTCTTTTGCGAGTTTCTCAACGATCTTGCCGACAGTCTGGTCAGGGTCGATAACGAAAGCCTGCTCAAGAAGACAAACTTCGCCAAAATATTTGTTGATCTGACCAGCAATGATCTTTTCTACAATATTTTCAGGCTTGCCACTATCAATAGCCTTAACCCGCATAATCTCTTTTTCCTTATCGACAACCTCGGAAGAGACCTGATCGCGATTGAGATATTGTGGGCTAGCTGCAGCAACATGCATGGCAATCTGCTTGGCAAGTTCGCCAACCTGAGAGTCTGTCGAAGTCGTCTTCAACTCAATCAATACGCCGATTTTACCAACACCATGGATATATGAGACAACCACCCCTTCACCGGCGTCACAGCGATCGAGACGACGCAGGCTCATATTCTCGCCAATGGTCGAAATTTGATGCGTCAACTCCTCTGCAACAGTACGTCCTGTCCCTGGAAATTGCAGGGTTTTGATCGCCTCAACATCAGTCACATCACTTTCAAGACAGACCGAGGCAATTCCCTGGATAAAATTCTGGAAATCTGCATTCTTGGCAACAAAATCTGTTTCAGCGTTAACCTCAACAAGGATACCTTTAGCGCCAGCAGATGCGGCAACCACGGCACCTTCGGCAGCAACACGGTCAGATTTTTTAGCTGCAGCAGAAAGACCTTTTTTACGCAAAAAGTCGACAGCCTCATCTATATTTCCGCCGGTCTCAGTTAATGCTTTTTTGCAATCCATCATGCCAGCGCCTGTTTTCTTGCGCAGTTCAGATACCATCGATGCTGTAATACTCACGTTTTTCCTCCATACCGGGGTTCTCACCATATAAACTGCAGGGAGAACCAGATTTTCAGTTTGTTTACGCCAACGGCCGGGCACTGCTGCCCAGCCGTCAGAATATCCTAAGCTTTAAAACTTGTTTATTCAGCAGCCGGAGACGTCTTCTCAGTTTCAACAGCCGGGGCAGCTTCAACAGCCGGGGCAGCTTCAACAGCCGGGGCAGCTTCAACAGCCGGGGCAGCTTCAACAGCCGGGGCAGCTTCAACAGCCGGGGCAGCCTTGGCCTTCTTAGGAGCCTTGGCAACCGGAACAACTTCTACGTCGTCTTTACCTTCAGCAGCAGTCTGCTTGGCAGCAGCACGTTTTTGGCGACCTTCGTCACAGGCATCAGCCATGCTCGACGCAAACAGACGAATGGCGCGAATCGCGTCATCATTGCCTGGAATGATATAGTCAATGCCATCTGGGTCACAGTTGGTATCGACGACAGCAACAACTGGAATCCCTAGACGGTTGGCTTCCTGTACGGCAATTGCTTCTTTTTTGGGATCAATAATGAAAATCGCACCAGGCAACTTCACCATGTTTTTGATGCCACCAAGGTTTTTCTCAAGTTTGATGCGCTCACGCTCGAGCTGCAGACCCTCTTTCTTGGTAATCTTTTCAAAGGTGCCATCAGTCGCCATAACTTCGATTTTCTTGAGGCGATCAATACTCTTTTTGATAGTCGCAAAGTTGGTCAGCATACCGCCGAGCCAGCGATTATTGACAAAGTACTGCTCTGAGCGAATAGCTTCTTCCGCGATAGCGCCCTGGGCCTGTTTCTTGGTTCCAACAAACAGAACCTTGTCGCCAGCGGCAACGGTGTCCTGAATGAATTCATAAGCCGACTTGAAGTAACGTACGGTCTTCTGCAGGTCAACAATGTAAATGCCGTTACGTGCACCAAAGATATAAGGCTTCATCTTCGGGTTCCAGCGCTTGGTCTGGTGACCAAAGTGAACGCCAGCTTCTAACAGTTGTTTCATACCTACTTGTGCCATTTTACTGCTCCTTGTGTGTTCGGTTTTTTTCCTCCGCATCCGTCATTCTATTCCAAGCTCAGGTTTTACCTGAGACCCCCGAAACAGTCAGGAAGCGTGCGTGATGATTAACCCGTGGTCTATACCATGAGCTCAAACTGTGATCAAGAAAAAATTCGGCTTATCAACCCCTAAATCAGCATCTCGATTATTTACAGTTTGATGTGGATGGAATAAGATGCCGCCCATGGCAACCAGACGCATCAACTCCTACATACTTCGCGAGATACTAACACCGACGCTACTCGGGCTAGTCGTCTTCACCTTTATTTTGGTGATGGGGCGATTGCCGGGTCTCACTGAAATGGTTGTCAACAAGGGGGTCCCACTCAGCAGTATTCTCAAACTGTTCGGTTATTTACTGCCGACCTTTCTCAGCATCACAATCCCTCTCTCTTTCTTGCTCGGGATTCTGCTTGCCTTCGGTCGACTCTCGGCCGACAGTGAATTCATCGCACTGAAATCGACCGGCATAGGCCTCTACTCGCTGTTGCGGCCGGTACTTTTTTCTGCATTTGTCTGCACGCTGATCACAGGTGGACTGACGCTCTTCGCGGAACCCTTTGGAAAATCTGCCTTTCGTGATCAGATCTTCACCATCGCTTCAGATCAGGCGAGCATCGGTATTGAAGGTGGCGTATTCAACGACAGCTTCGACGGTCTTGTTATCTACGCCGAAACGATGCACGACAGACGTGAAGAGATGTTAAATGTTTTTATTTCTGATGAGCGCTCCGCCCAGGAACCGGCAAATATCCTTGCCAAAAAAGGTCGCTTCATTCAAAACCCAGAGTTTCAGACCCTGACCCTGCGCCTTAACCAAGGGACAATTCATCACCTGACCAGTGGTGACAAAGAGAGTTATCAGACCATCGGTTTCAGCACCTATGACATAAACCTGGATCTCAACAAAGGCCGGGCCGATGCAGCTTCCCGCTCCAAGTCCCTGGGCGAATACAGCCCCCGGCAACTGATTGACGCCAGACATAAGGCAACCAATAGCCGCCAAAGAAACCGCTTCGCAACAGAATTGCATAAACGCTTCAGCACCTCGGCGGCACCTCTGGTTTTCGCCCTGATCGGCATTCCGCTGGGGCTACAATCAAATCGTTCCGGTAAAGGAGCAGGCTTTGCGGTGGCATTGGGAATAGCGCTCTGCTACTACGTTCTCCTCAGCCTGTCAGGGACCCTTGCCAGTAAAGGTGTCCTGCCAGCAGCGATCATCCTCTACCTACCCAACCTGCTCTTCTTCAGTGCCGGGATTTTCTTCATCCACCGCACCGCCATCGAAAAGCCGGTCAGCCTCCCCCGCCTGTCGTTTAAACGACTCTTTGACCGCAAAAGTGGGGAAGAAAAGTGAAACAGATAGATCTCTACTTGCTGCGTCATTTTCTGCGGATTTTCGGCCTGACCCTGATGGCCTGTATCGGAATCTACCTGCTGGTCGACTTCTTTGAAAAAGCGAGTAAGTTCATTGAATATAAAGCCAGCGCCGCTCAATACCTGATCTATCTGAGCAACAGCCTGCCGTTGATCGCCATACAGGTCACGCCGCTGGTAATCCTGATGAGTATGGTCCTCACTCTGAGTGGACTGGGCCGTAGCAACGAAATCACCGCCCTGCGTTCATGCGGACTCAGCCTTTGGCGGATCGTACGCCCCCTGATGCTGGCCGTGGCCTGCCTCACGCTCGGCTATCTGCTGATCAACGAAATCATCACCCCGATCAACACCCGGCAACTGACCCGCCTTCTCGACTACCAGCTTCAGGGAAAGCCCGAACCTTCTCTCAACAGTGATCGCATCTGGTATCGCGACGGCAACCGGATCATCAAGATTGCTGTCGCCCTCCCTGAAAAAAAACTTTTACAGGGGATTTCCATCTTTGAGATGGACAGCGATTTTCGACTCCAACAGCGACTGCAGATTTCAGAACTTCGTTACAGCAATGATCGATGGCAGACCCCTACCGTAAAGCGACACACATTTGACCAGAGTTCAGGAGACCTGACAGCGTCAACCGCGCTAGTCGACCAAACGATCGATCTTGGGCGAGAGCCTGCTGATTTCATTCGGGCAGTCGAACAGCGTGGTTTCAAAAACGCTCTAGATCTTTGGCAAACGAGTCGTAAACTCTCCGCCGAAGGATTTGACACCACCCGCCTGACTGTTGACCTGCACACTCGTCTGGCTGCACCATTTGCCTGCCTGATCATGGCCTTTCTCGGCGTCCCCTTCTCCCTAGGTCGCGGGCGCGGCAGCAGTATTGCGCTAGGGGTCGGCCTGAGTCTTGCGGTCGGAGTCAGCTACTTTCTGCTCCAGTCCCTCGCGCTTGCGTTCGGCTACTCCGGTGCACTTCCCCCTCTTGTCGCAGGCTGGGCTGGCAATCTTATCTTCATATTACTGGGTGTTTATCTGCTATTAAGAACGCGGGAATAATGGTGTGAGGTGTGAGGTGTGAGGTGTGAGGTGTGAGGTGTGAGGTGTGAGGTGTGAGGTGTGAGGTGTGAGGTGTGAGGTGTTGAAAACTCAAACAGCATAATCTGCAGAGCAAGCGTTATTTCTCGCTTCTCGCTTCTCGCTCCCCACTTCTAACTTCTTCCAACAAAAAAGCCCCGGTCGTTAGACCGGGGCTTTTTTTTGTAATCAATACCGGTAATGGTCCGGCTTGTATGGCCCATCAACCGGGATGTCGATGTAAGCCGACTGTTCAGCGGTCAGGGTTGTAAGCTTCGCGCCCAACTTACCCAGATGCAGGCGAGCAACCTTTTCATCGAGCATTTTCGGCAGAACGAAGACACCATTTTCGTAGCTATCACCGTTGGTGTGCAGCTCGATCTGCGCCATGACCTGATTGGTAAATGAGTTGGACATGACAAAGCTCGGATGACCAGTCGCACACCCCAGGTTAAGCAGTCGACCTTCAGCCAATACGATCACTGCGTGACCATCAGCAAATACCCACTGATCAACCTGATTGCCGTGCTCGACAGGATTCTTGATATTGATCTTCTGGATACCAGGTGTTTTTGCCAGACTAGCCATGTCGATTTCGTTATCGAAGTGACCAATATTGCCGACAATGGCGTTGTGTTTCATCTTCGCCATATCACTTGCAGTGATGATATTAAAGTTACCGGTGGTGGTAACAAAGATATCAGCATCCGCGACAACATCCTCAAGAGTATTAACCTCATAGCCTTCCATCAACGCCTGTAGCGCACAGATGGGGTCGATCTCGGTCACAATAACTCGTGCACCTTGACCACGTAGTGACTGGCAGCACCCCTTACCGACGTCGCCATAACCACAGACCACTGCGACCTTGCCTGAAATCATCACGTCTGTTGCGCGCATAATGCCGTCAACTAACGAGTGGCGACAGCCATAGACGTTATCAAACTTGCTCTTGGTGACCGCATCGTTAACATTCATTGCCGGGAAGGGCAACAGTCCGTCACGCTGCAGTTGATAAAGACGATGAACACCAGTCGTCGTCTCTTCGGTTACGCCCTTGATCGAATCCTGTATCGCTGCCCAGTCGATCCGTTTTTCACCAATGGAAGATTGAAGGCTGGAGATCAATTCGACCACATCCTCCGGATCATCGGCACTGGCAGTTGGCATGCCCTGCTTCTGCCACTCAGCCCCTTTTAGGACCATCATGGTAGCATCACCACCATCATCGAGGATCATGTTGGGCAACTGACCATCCGGCCAATTCAATGCTTGCTCGGTACACCACCAGTACTCAGCCAGAGTTTCGCCCTTCCAGGCATAAACCGGAATCCCCGTAGCAGCGATGGCTGCAGCGGCATGGTCCTGAGTCGAGAAGATATTACAGGAGGCCCAACGGACTTCAGCACCAAGTTCAACCAGAGTCTCGATCAGAACTGCCGTCTGAATAGTCATATGCAACGAACCGGTAATACGTGCCCCGGTGAGTGGCTTAGTTGCACCACACTCCTCACGCAGAGCCATCAAACCAGGCATCTCGACCTCGGCCATACCAATTTCACGCCGTCCGAAGGCGGCCTGCTTCATATCCGCAACTTTGCAATCAGTAAATTCACTCATTTTCTTGAGAACTCCTCACATTGATTGTTCCGCCTACAACAGGCGGGTAAATTAAGATTTTTTCAACCCTGTCAACATAACCCCATATTCCGATTTTGCACCATACAACGCTTCACTAAATATTTTTTCAAACCCGACCTGTCTACCCCATCCGAGCAATTCGTCCTCAGTAAATCCGAGCCACTGGTCTGCCAACTTTTCTCGCATCCACTCATCCTGATGACGTAACAGGTCGGCAATCACCAGGAACCCGCCCGGCTGCAACACCCGGAATATCTCTCTCAGTACCGTCAACGGGTCAGAGGCGTGATGCAGCACCATGTTGAGAACCGCAGTGTCGACTAACGCCGATTCCAGGGGCAAGTGTTCCATCTCGCCCAGACGCAGGTCAACACTATCAAGACCAATCTCCTCAAGCCGCTGACGGGCAGCGACCAACATCGCAGGAGCGTGATCAACTCCGATGAGTTTTTCACTCTTAGTCCGCAGGGCCTCCAGCAGGCCACCGGTACCGACACCAATCTCCAACAAACATCGAGAATGCGGCAAACTCAGCAGCAACCTCTCAGTATACTCCGGGGTTGGCAATAACTGCCTGGCAAGCTTATCCCAATCGCGGGCATGGCGATTGAAGAAGAATTGACTCCTCTCACGTCTGGCTGCCAAGACAGTAACCACTGCGGCTCTATCTGCTACCGAATCCGCCAAGAGTTCAAACTCAGATTCAAGCAAGGGGAGCAGACGCTCAGCGAACGGGTCGACCGGAAGCAAGCGATAATAGGCCCAAGTCCCCTCGCGTTTGACTGATAACAGGCCCGCCTCAAGCAAAATTTTCAAATGACGTGAAATACGCGACTGCCCCATCCGCAGGATCATTAACAGCTCCTGAACGGTGAATTCCCCCTGCTGTAAAACATTCAACAGCCGCAAGCGGGTCGGATCAGCCAACGATTTGAAAATTTCGAGCATGCCTATATCCGCTTTGCTGGAACCAACAAGATCAAGAATTCTTGATATATCTAAAAACAGGAGACCGGGTCAAGCTTTTTATACTTTTTGACAAAATCAAGAAGTTAAACTGAGAGGTTCTTACGAAGACATTCGCAGGCGTCGTTACCACAAGGCCAAATACAAATGAAATAATCTAAATAGGTTACAATTTGAAACCTTAGAGCTTCGACCGAACAGTGCTTTCAGTAAAAAGTAATACGAACCATGTTGAATAAAACCAGAGCCACAGCAAAAACGTCGCAGTTAATCGACCAAGCAGATTGTTGGTCAACAGGTTATAGAGAGGTTCAAACAGATTAACCCAACGCGTTTTCCCCTGCCCGACCGGAACATTTTTTTTAAATGCGCGTTTGGCATCCAAGGCAAAAGCCAGTTGCCAGGCATGGCCCCGTATATAACTACCGCTGCGATACCAGATACCTAACCGTTGCTTAAGTGGAAGCCTCTTCATACTGCGTCTGACCTGCCTGAAAAAAGGACGAATACGAAGAGTTTCCTCCGCCCCCTGCTGGCGATAAACCGAAATGGCGTCGGTAAAGAAATCTTCCCAGCCGATGCTGCGAAAACACATAATCAGTGCGTTGAGCAACTGGCGCTGCCAGAGGCCTTCGGTCTCAAAACGCCGCGCAGAGGTTGATATCTCGCTCGGCAAGAGGACCCAACGACCGATTCGACGCAGACGCTCGGCAAAATCAGTATCCTCCATCACCGGTAAATTCTCACGGAAATGCCCGACACGCTGAAAGGTTTCGCGATTTAAAAGAAAGCCCTGATCGCCATGAATACATTCCTCACGTGGCAATCGCGTCTTCCATTCATAATAGTAATATCCCGCGCTTGGTTCCCGACTCTCAGTGTGGCGAAAATGAAGTGGAAAACGCCCGGCAACCAGATTCGTCTTGAAGTCCTTCATCAGATCCAGGCCACGTCGCAACGCCAGTTCGTCCTGAAAACGACTATCAACATGAAGTAACAACAGCCAACTGGTGCGTGCTTTAGCAATGCCGGCGTTCAGCTGTCGGCCGCGCCCTTTTTCACCGACATGCAAAGAGATAGGGTATCCACAAAAACGTCGATATTCGGCAACAATCGCTGCAGGGTTATCTATTGAACCCCCATCACTGAGGATGACTTCAAAATCGATATTCGTCTGTCGCAGCAAATCTGTGAGCAGACAGCGGAGCTGTTCCTCTTCATTGAGGATCGGCACTATGATTGAAAGTTCTGGTGTCATGGAAATGATAATTCCAATATCAGGAAAAAATAACTGAAAAAGGGCAAAAAGCGCTTCACATCGGTGAAAGCCCTGCTATATTATGTCTCGTTTCAAACCGATCCGACCGCACTTACGCAGTCAGGACGATACCTTTTTCACAATATCGTATCAAGGGGAATGCCATGAGCGAAATTATTGATGTTTATGCCCGCGAAATACTCGATTCGCGCGGCAACCCGACTGTTGAAGTAGAAATAGCGCTCGAGAGCGGCATTATGGCACGGGCTGCGGTCCCTAGTGGTGCGTCGACCGGTGAGCGTGAAGCGATTGAACTGCGCGATGGCGACATGACCCGCTATCTCGGCAAGGGCGTTCTCAAGGCTGTCGAGAACGTTAATGACATCATCGCTGCCGAGATGATCGGCCTCGATGCCAGCGACCAGGTTGGCATCGACCGCAAACTGATCGACATGGATGGCACTGAATCCAAAAGCAACCTGGGTGCTAACGCCCTGCTCGGCATTTCGATGGCCTGCGCCAAAGCAGCCGCTGAAGAAGCTGGTCTGCCTCTTTATCAATACCTTGGCGGCACCAATGCGAAAGAGTTGCCCGTACCGATGATGAACATCATCAACGGTGGCGAGCACGCCGACAATAACGTTGATATCCAGGAATTCATGATCATGCCGGTTGGGGCGTCATGCTTCAAGGAAGCTCTGCGTATGGGGGCCGAGATCTTTCATGCTCTGAAAAAAGTTCTCAAGGACAAAGGCTATAATACTGCGGTCGGTGATGAGGGTGGTTTTGCTCCAGACCTGAAAAGCAACGAAGAAGCCCTGCAGGTCATTATGGAGGCGATTGCAATCGCCGGTTACAAGGCAGGCGAAGAAGTCGTGCTTGCACTGGATGTTGCTGCTTCTGAAATCTACAAAGATGGCAAGTACAACTTCGCCAACGAAAAGCAGGCCATCAAAACCGCTGCTGAAACTATCACTTTCTACGCAGATCTGGTCGATCGTTATCCGATCATCTCTATCGAGGACGGCTTGGCCGAAAACGACTGGGATGGCTGGAAACTGTTGACCGAGAAACTCGGCGGCAAGATCCAGATCGTTGGCGATGACCTGTTTGTCACCAACACCAAAATTCTCAAAGAAGGGATCAACAAAGGGGTCGCCAACTCGATTCTGATCAAGGTCAACCAGATCGGCACCCTGACTGAAACCCTCGAGGCGATCGAGATGGCCAAACGGGCAGGTTACACAGCTGTCATTTCGCACCGCAGCGGCGAAACTGAAGACACCACCATCGCTGATCTGGCGGTAGCAACCAACGCGGGTCAAATCAAAACGGGCTCTCTCTGTCGTACCGACCGCATCTGCAAATACAACCAACTGCTACGCATCGAAGACGAACTTGATGACGTGGCGGTCTACGCTGGGAAAGACGTCTTTTACAATCTGCGTTAATCTCTGGTTACATATTTGGAACAAAAAACGCCAAGGAGTTAGCTCCTTGGCGTTTTTTTGTTTCATCATAACTCTCAGTCTCAGAGGGGATAAATTCGGTAACTGCTCCCTTTTTTTTCTCGCCTCAACTGACCTGATTGATCTAGCTGACGGAGCAGTTTCTGCAGTTCGCGCCGATCATTATCTGGGAATTTGTCGTAAATTTCAGCCTGAGCCAAACCAGGTGAACCTTCAACCGCTAACACGATCTGATCGTTCAGACTCATATCTTCAGACAGGGCATCATTATCTTCCACCTTCTGCGCGGGTCCTGAAGAGACGAGTTCAATGTCAGGCTCAATGACCGAATCATCCTCCTCAACGAGAGCGTGCTGATCCGCTCGAATCTCACGTTCAATTTTGAGCAGACGTTGGTAGACATAGTAACCAGCAACGACAAAGGCAATCAACAACAGGATAAAGAACAAATTCATATGCTAGTTCTCCTCCTCAGCGGTATCAGTCTCTTCTTGACGGAACCAAAGATCAAACCAACTGCGATGATCTTTTTCGGCGAGAGTTTTCAGATCATTTGGACCCAGCCAGACTCCCCCACAACCGCAACAGCGATCTAAAGGAACCTCACGAAAAGTCATCGGCTCAAGAACCTCCCCGCACTTGGGGCAATGATTGTGACAATGAGACTTGATCAGGGTCTCTTCGGCATCCTGTTTCATCTGATTGATAAGTTTTTGTTCCTGACGATGAAAGTATTCATTTTCGATGGCTTTTTTGCGATCGTCCCAAGCGTCTTTCATATGCACCTCCTCGGCTGAGAAGAAAAATTCCAAACTCTCTTCACATTATACCTGAAGGAACCCAGCCAACAACATCCCGAAACTAAATCAGTCGATATCGGCCAGCACCAAATGCTGCCCCCTTACCGATTCCGAACAATTCGCCGATCACGAGTAGCGGCCAAAGCTCCTCAAGTTTGTTCCCACGAAGGACAACCGAACCACTCAACCCACCGGCATCTTCATGCTTTTGCAGGGGCCGCCAATCTTGCCAATGTAATCGGTTCTCTGACTCAACTAAAGTGGCTGCGCTCTCAAGTAAATGACCCGTATCAAAAACATCTTCAAGGTCAGCCCAGGTTGCGAGCATCCCAGTGACACGCCGCAAAATAAAGGGGAAGATCTCGTCAAAACCAGAACGAAACAACGGCCTGGAATTTTTCAATAAACGCGCAGGAGTCATAAATTCAAATTTAACCGAAGTCCCGATCAAGACATCAAAATGCTGGCTCAAGTCTGAAATTGTCGGTGCTATCGAGAATTCTCCACCATTCCAGAGCTCCCTAGCTACGGAGTCTCCTGAGTCCTCATCAATCGACTCCAAATGAAAACGACCTGCTTTGCCACAAAGGCCAACAGGCCCAAGGGCTTCAAGCAAGCGGGTAAAAGATTCAACCAGCAACATACCCTGAGCAAAAAAACAGACGTGTAGAGTCAGCTGATCCCCAGCGACATATTTCTGTGGGTGCAAACTGTCGATCCGTAAAATAAATCCAGGTGCTGGTTGCTGAACGCGACGCAGCAGGACCGGATCTGTCGGAAGATTAGGCAACAGCAGGGTTCTAAATTCAGAATGGCTCAGGCTGCGGCTAAAATCACTTTTAAGCACGCGACTCAATTCGCGACGCAAACGCAGCAGTGCGTAAGCTGGCAATAAAAAATCCTCATCAAATCGGATATTAAAACGAAGTGAAGTGTAATCAGCCCGTCGCATTTTTTTTTCTAGCGATCCGTCAATCATTTCAATAGACTCTTTCTTGCACGCATTCTGTGATTCTGCTATACGTCTAGCGCCTTGTTGCCGGACAACGACCGACGACGCCCGATCCCACGGAGAAATCGATGTTCAACTTTGAACTTCTGCACAAAGATCCAAAGACTGCCGCACGTCGTGGCCGCTTGCACACTCCCCATGGCACGATCGAAACGCCAATCTTCATGCCGGTCGGAACCCACGGCGCCCTCAAGGCGATGACCCCGGCGCAGGTAGAAGATACTGGTGCCCAGATCATACTATCCAACACCTATCACCTCCACCTCAAGCCTGGAGAATCTCTCGTTAAAAAGGCCGGTGGCTTACACAGTTTCATGAACTGGAAGAAACCGATTCTAACCGACAGCGGCGGGTTTCAAGTCTTCTCTCTTCCCAAAAAAAGAATCGGTGAAGAAGGTGTCCACTTCCGCCATGAACTCACTGGCGAGGAGATTTTTCTCGGCCCCGAAGAAGCCATGCATATCCAGAACGATCTCGGAGCCGATATTATCATGGCCTTCGATGAATGTATCCCCTACCCGGCGACCCACGAGTATTCTGCCAAATCGATCAAAAAAACTCTGCGCTGGGCCGAGAACTGCCTAAAACACCACAACCGCCAAGATCAAGCGCTCTTCGGCATTGTTCAGGGAAGCGTGTACCCGGACCTGCGCAAGGAATGCGCAGAACAACTCACAAAGCTGGATTTCCCTGGCTATGCAGTTGGTGGTGTCAGCGTCGGCGAAGGGCTTGAACTTCTTAAAAAAGTAGTGGACTACACAGCCCCATTTTTACCGGAGAACAAACCGCGTTACCTGATGGGCGTTGGCCTGCCTGAAGATATTCTGGAAAGTATCGAACGAGGGATGGATATGTTCGACTGCGTCATCCCGACCCGCTACGCACGTAGCGCTACAGTCTTTACCAGTCGCGGCAAGCTGCGTTTGACCAACCGAGAATATCGTCGTGACTTCTTTCCGGTCGATCCTGCGTGTGACTGCTACTGTTGCAAGAATTTCAGCAGAGCTTACCTGCACCACCTATTCAACGCCAATGAGATTCTCTCGGCAACCCTATCGGCCATCCATAACGTCCACTTCTATCTCAATATGGTTGCAGGTGCACGTAAAGCAATTGAAAACGGGGAGTTTTCAGCCTTCAAGGAAGACTTCCTTGGAAACTACAGAGCGGCAGGGTCTAAAAAGAAGAGACCGAAGAAAAAATAGCGTTAAGCCAAAGAGACACAACGCCGACAGCAAGTAAAAGGACAAAAACTCAAGAATAAGATTAGCCGCACGAACCACCAGCGCCGTCGGCGCGCACTTCAAGTAATGAACTCTGTTCAGTTTTGCAGTCTGGGCACTCAAAGACCCGTGTATCATGCCACCAGGGTTCCTGTCCCCAATAGGTCGGGTTGCCTATCGAATCGATATGCCGGACAACGTTGAAATTCTTTGGTTCATCACAAGCCTCGCAGAACAACCATACCTGACCAGCAGCACAGGCTTGTAAAAATTCACCAGGGTTAGACATAAGCACTCCTCTCTCCTCGCATTCCTGTTTTAGCTTATTACAGTCTATAGATTACAGACAACGAACAAGACCCACAAAAAAGAGGGCCGACAAAAGTCGGCCCTCTTAATTCATCAACTGAGTTAATTCTCAGATTTTGACGATGTTACTTGCCTGAGGACCTTTTTGGCCTTCGGACACATCAAAGCTGACCCGCTCGCCTTCGTTGAGAGATTTGAAGCCCTCACCTGAAATTGCCGAGAAATGTGCGAACACATCAGGACCATTGTCCTGCTCGATAAAACCAAAACCTTTAGCGTCGTTGAACCATTTAACAGTACCTTCAGCCATCTTTTCTACTCCTTGTTCTTCACTGTGGAAAAAAACTGCCTCATCGAAGACAGACAAGCAGGTCATCCCCCCTGATGGGCAGACCCACATACAACTCTAATAAATCAAACGCAATTAAACGTGTAGATTCACCTGTTGTCAAGCAACAGGTGTAATTTTTATGAAAATAACAGACGTTTAGATATCAAGCAAGGGGTTTTCATCAGTCAAAAGCGACAACAAATGCACCGGGAAACCCATTATTTTTCAGGCTCCCCTTGGTGGTTTCGGCTTTACTTAAGGAGTTAAAATCTCCGACACGCACGCGATAGAGCGCCCGACCATTGGCATCACTGAAATGAACATCGGTACGCCCAAAGCGTTGTTTAAGTTGCCGGGCGAGACGTCTGGCATTAGCAACTTGCGAAAATGCACCGACCTGGACAGCGAAGCTTCCAGCATCATAATCTTGTGGAACAGAATAGGTCGTCTTTGACCCTTCACGATGTGGGTAGCCGAGCGCAACAATTTTCACAGGTGCAGTTCCCTGCTCAACAACATCAAGCTTTTTAGCGGCAGAGTAAGAGAGGTCAATAATTCGGCCCGCAACAAAGGGGCCGCGGTCATTGATACGCACAACTGTTGATTTTCCGTTGCGCTGGTTGACGACCTTGACCTCTACTCCGAGAGGTAAGGTTTTGTGAGCTGCGGTCATGGCATACATATCGTATGTCTCACCATTACTGGTGAGACGACCATGAAATTTTTTACCATACCAGCTGGCAATACCATCCTGGGAGAAACCCTGATGATCACGCAGGGGATGATAGCGCTGACCGTCGACTTCGTAGGGTTTCTGCCAGCCTTTAAGCTCACGCGTTTCTGGTGTTTCAATAACCCTGGTATGATGCCCTCCACAGGACACCGAGAGCATCACCAGTATAAGCAAACAAATGAAACGCATAGGAGCCTTACTCTTCGACCTGAGTCATATTGCGGAAACGTTGATAACGCTGCTCAATCAACTCTTCTGCGGACAACAGAGAAAGCTCATCCAGGTGCCGCTTCAGGTATTCTTTAAGGGTATCTGCAGTCTTCTTATGATCGCTGTGCGCCCCACCAAGAGGCTCGGGGACCACATCATCAATCACGGTACCGAGAGCTTCAACATCACGAGCAGTCAATTTGAGTGCTTCGGCGGCCTGAGGCCCTTTCGCTCCGTCACTCCAAAGGATAGCGGCACAACCCTCAGGAGAGATAACTGCGTAGACAGAATATTCCATCATCAGCACCCGGTTACCGACCGCGATGGCTAACGCACCACCCGAACCACCTTCGCCAGCAATAGTGACAATAACTGGAACCTTGAGCGTCGCCATCTCGCGCAGATTACGAGCAATAGCCTCGGCCTGGCCACGTTCTTCAGCCCCGATACCAGGAAAGGCCCCGGGAGTATCGACAAATGTGAAAATCGGCAAGCCAAACTGTTCGGCCATCTGCATCACCCTGAGCGCCTTACGGTAACCTTCAGGATTAGGCATCCCAAAATTACGATAGACCTTCTCTTTAGTATTTCGGCCCTTCTGATGACCAATTACGCAACAGGGTTGACCTTCAAAACGGGCAAATCCACAAACCAGTGCCGGATCGTCACGGAAGTTACGATCTCCGTGCACTTCAAACCAGTCAGTGAAGATTGAATTGATATAATCAAGCACATAGGGTCGGTCAGCATGCCGCGCCAACTGGGTACGCTGCCAACGACTGAGATTGGTAAAAATCTCTTTTTTAAGCTTTGCAGATTTCTTTTCAAGCTTTTTGATATCGCTGGTAAAGTCAACATTATCGGTGGAATAATCACGCAGCTCGCCAATTTTTGCTTCAAGTTCGGCCAGCGGTTTTTCAAATTCAAGATAGTTACTCATTGATCGCTCCTTTACAAAACGAATGGATCAGCATATAGAAGTTTGCTGCCTTGTTCAAGTAACAAGCGCTCGGAGCTTCCAAGATCACTCAAAGGTCATTATATTGTAGCCAAATAGTTTCTCTGCTTCTGCCATCGCCTCGTCTGAAGCAGCCATCTTAAGTTGCGCAGGCAAACGAATCACCGTTTCGCTACGATCAGGAATCACCATGTGTATCGCAACGTCACAGCCTCCCCGGTAACGCTGAACAATCGATTTAAGCTGGCGCAATTGCATCTCATCCAGCCCAGGTGTCGTCAGGCGAATATTGACTCGCTTCGTCTGTTTTTGGGTCACATCTCTCAGTAATGCAACCTCGTTGACCAGAATCTTACAAGCCTCTTCTCCGACATCCAGCTCACCTGAGACCAGCAGTGGTTCATCTCCTTTAAGGAGATCCATTGAAGCGGCATAGACCTCGGGGAAAACCACGCATTCGACTGATCCAGTAAGATCCTCAAGGCCGACAAAAGCCATCCGGTCACCCTTTTTTGTCATCAACTCCTTAATTCCGGAGACAATGCCGCACAGGCGAACATTTTCTTTATCTGTTCGTTCAACGAGTGCTGACGTACTGCAGGTCGTGAATCGTTTGATCACATCAGAAAAACGGTCAAGAGGATGTCCCGAAACATAAAAGCCGAGCGCTTCTTTTTCGTACATCAGAAGGTCGCGCTCGTCCCATTCCTCTATCTCGGGCAAGACTCCATAGCCGTTCCCTGCAACCGATACCACTTCGTGACTACCGAAAAGGGACTCCTGCCCCGATTCACGTTCGCGTTGAAGACGTTGACCAATATCCATCGATTCTTCGAACACTGCCATAAATTGAGCGCGCTTACCGCCCAAAGTATCATATGCTCCGCACTTAATAAGCGCCTCAACAACCTTCTTATTGACTTTGCGCAGGTCGACCCGCTCGCAGAAATTCTGCAATGAGCTGAACGGCAGGTCCTTACGCACTTCAATGATCGATTCGAGGGCTGCAGCGCCGACCCCTTTAACTGCTCCAAGCCCGAAACGGATAGCCCCTTCCCTGACAGTAAAAGATCGATCCGAAGCATTGATGTCCGGCGGAAAGACTTCTATCCCCATCGCACGAACCTCACTGATATTTTTGATCACCTTGTCGGTGTTATCCATATCCTCAGTCAAGAGTGCGGCCATAAATTCAACGGGATAGTGCGCCTTAAGGTAAGCAGTATGGTAAGCGACCAGCGCATAAGCAGCCGAGTGCGACTTGTTGAAGCCGTACGCTGCAAATTTCTCCATCAGATCGAAGACCCCTTCAGCCTTCTTTGTATCCAGATTATTCTTTTTAGCACCAGCGAGAAAGAGACCTTTCTGTTTGGCCATCTCCTCCGCTTTCTTTTTACCCATCGCGCGGCGCAGCAAGTCAGCACCGCCCAGGCTATACCCCCCCAACACCTGAGCAATCAACATGACCTGCTCCTGATAAACAATAACGCCGTAGGTATCCTTTAAGAGAGGTTCAAGTTGCGGGAAAGGATAATCAAACTTTTCCAGCCCGTGTTTCCGCTTGATAAAGGAGTCGACCATCCCCGAACCGAGTGGCCCAGGACGGTAGAGGGCGACCATCGCGATCAGGTCTTCAAAACAACTCGGTTTAAGTTTGACCAGATACTCTTTCATCCCCGAGGATTCTAGCTGAAATACCCCTGTTGTTTCGCCACGTGACAGCAATTCATAAGATTTCTTGTCATCATCTCCGATCAGCTTCAGATCGAAATCGCTGACGCCCCCTGCCCGTATCAACCTGACGGCTCCTTCGATAACCGTCAGGGTTTTTAAACCCAGAAAATCGAACTTGACCAGTCCGATTTTTTCGACATAACTCATCGGGTACTGAGTCACCTGTCCACCTGACTTTGGGTCGGTATAAAGTGGCAGATATTCCGGAAGAGGCTTCGGCGTAACAACAACACCTGCAGCGTGGGTCGAGGCGTGACGAGTTAAACCCTCAAGCGCCAGAGAGATCCGAATCAACTCTTTGACCTGAGGATCTTTTTCTCTTAAGTCTTTGAGCTTAGGCTCCTGTTCAATCGCGTCTTTCAAAGTAATCCCGAGGACATTAGGGACCATCTTGGCGATCCGATCGACCTCGCCGTAAGGGATATTCATCGCCCGCCCGACGTCACGCAACACCCCCTTGGCCAGCATGGTTCCAAAGGTGATGATCTGGGCAACGTTTTCTGACCCATATTTCTCACGTACGTAATCGATGACCCGCTCACGCCCATAGATACAAAAATCGACGTCGATATCAGGCATCGAAATCCGTTCTGGATTCAAAAAACGTTCAAACAGCAGGTTATAGGGGAGCGGGTCGATATCCGTGATACCCGTCGCCCAGGCGACGAGGCTCCCCGCAGCACTCCCCCGGCCAGGTCCGACCGGAACTCCGTTGTTTTTACCCCAGTTGATGAAATCGGCAACGATCAGAAAATAACCGGGGAAACCCATCTGGGCGATACAGTCGAGCTCAATCTGTAAGCGCTCATGGTATGCCTTGAGATCTTCATCATTGACCTCGCGAACCTTACGCACCTCGTTCAGACGAACCTCGAGGCCCTGCCAGCTCATCTCGGCGAGAACTTCATCGAGGGTTTTATCCGCCGGTTTCTCATATTGTGGGAAATGGTAGGTATTAAAATCGAGTTCGAGGTTACAACGCTCAGCGATCTTCAGGGTATTAGCTAATGCTTCCGGATGTTCTGGGAACAGCGTTGCCATCTCCTGCGGACTTTTGACATAAAACTCATCGTTGGAAAAACGCATCCGCTTTGGGTCATCCATCGTTTTACCGGTCTGGATGCAGAGCAGAACCTCATGAGCAAAGGCATCTTCTTTTCGCAAATAGTGACAATCATTGGTTGCCACCAGCGGCAAATCCAGTTCACGAGACAGCTGAATCAGACCATCATTTGCTTTTTTCTGTTCTGGAATAAAATTTTCCTGCAGCTCGAGATAAAAACGACCATCATCGAAAATCTGCGACATCTCCCGGGCGCGCTGCAGCGCACCTTCCGGCTGACCAAGATTGAACAAGGTTGGCAATTCGCCACCGAGGCAAGCAGACAGACAAATCAGACCCTCGTTATGCTGCGCGAGCAGGTCCCAATCAATTCGCGGCCGGTAATAAAACCCTTCGCGGTAAGCGGCAGAAATCAAACGACAGATATTCTGATAACCGACTAAATTCTGGCAAAGCAGCACCAGATGATAAGACGCTTCTGAAGACCCCCGGGCATTTCCCTTGGTGAAACGCGAGCCAGGAGCAACATAAACTTCACAACCAATAATCGGTTTGATCCCGGCAGCGTATGCTTTACTGTAAAACTCTACTGCCCCGAACATATTGCCGTGATCGGTAACGGCAACTGCGGGCATATTAAAACTCTTGGCACGTGAGACAAGTTCATCGAGCTTGATAGCCCCATCCAGAAGACTGTATTGACTATGAAGATGTAAGTGAACAAAGTTGGGTGATTGCATAAAGGAATAGCACCAAATCGAAGAGGGGGACAAACTACAAATAGCTGTTATTTATGAGGTTATCTTCTGTAGACAGCTCAGCAAAAGAACTTTAACCGAGATCTGAATTTTAGCACTTCGATTCAAAGAGGGTCAACTGAAACGACCAGGAATACAGCAGAAAAAAACATCGCCTAAAACGACGCATCTCGCTACAATAGATATTGATTTCAACTGTCAAGAATGGAGAGAACTTGTATGCGCATCGAACAAGACCTAAAGCTCGGTTTCAGTGACGTCCTGATCAGGCCAAAGCGTTCTACCCTGAAAAGTCGAGCCGAGGTTGGACTCGACCGCAACTACAAGTTCCTACATAGTAACTACCAATGGAGTGGTGTCCCGATTATTGCCGCAAACATGGACACGGTCGGAACATTTGCCATGGCCGAAGCGCTGGCCCGCCACGATATGATCTGCGCCATTCACAAACACTACACAGTCGCTGAATGGAAAAGCTGGATTAAACAATCCGATGCGAGCATCTACCAGCGAATCATGGTCAGCACCGGCACCTCAGACTATGATATGAAAAAACTCCAGTCTATTGTTAGCGCGGCACCACTGCTGAAATTTATCTGTATCGATGTCGCAAATGGTTACACCGAATCCTTTGTCGATTTTGTCTCGCGCGTGCGCGAATCATACCCCCTGATGACCATCATTGCTGGCAATGTCGTTACGGGAGAGATGGTTGAAGAACTACTCCTTGCAGGAGCAGATGTAGTCAAAGTCGGAATTGGCCCAGGCTCAGTCTGTACCACGAGAATCAAAACCGGGGTCGGATACCCACAACTTTCCGCAGTGATTGAATGTGCCGATGCGGCACATGGTTTGGGAGGCAGGATCATCTCTGATGGCGGCTGCGTCTGTCCCGGAGACATTGCCAAATCATTCGGCGGTGGCGCTGACTTTGTCATGCTCGGCGGCATGCTTGCCGGTCATGATGAAAGCGGCGGACAGCTTGTCGACCGCGACGGTCAGCAGTACAAACTCTTCTACGGCATGAGTTCCACAACCGCTATGAGTAAGCATGTCGGTGGTGTTGCCGAGTATCGAGCCTCCGAAGGAAAAACTGTCGAGGTGCCCTATCGTGGACCGGTCGAAGAGACCGTCCGTGACATTCTCGGTGGTGTGCGCTCGACCTGCACCTATGTTGGTGCCGCTGAACTCCGCGAGTTGAGCAAACGCACCACATTTATCCGCGTAAAAGAACAGGAGAATCGCACTTTCACTTAAACTTTACACCTCTGTTCTGGCCCGTTTGTGTGTCATTGCAGAATAGACCATAGACTGAAGTTCATCGATTACAAACGGCTTCGCCAATGTACCGAAAACATCGAAACCGACCTGGTCATTGGTGACAATATCAGACAGTTTGCCCGTGACAATCATGGCGACAGGTCTTCGCTGCTCTTCGATTGTCTGTAACTGGCCGAGAAAATCCAGACCACTCATCTTCGGCATCTGCATATCGACCAGCACCAACTCAACCCCCTCGTTACGAATGATACGCAGCCCCTCGTTGCCATCATCGGTCGTAACCACTTCATAGCCATGGCCAGTCAGAACCTGCTTGATCAGATCACGAACATTCGCTTCATCATCGACAACCAGAATCCGACCTCCCAATTCTGGATTAACGAAGAATTTTGGGTATTCAACCTGCACTCCCAATGCCTCTTCGCTGGCATCTCTCAGGGGCAGAAAAAAGGTAAAGCTGCTCCCAAAATCGACTTGACTGTCGACCTCGATCCAACCGTTGTGATTTTTAGCAATCGTATGACAAACCGCGAGACCTAAACCAGTTCCACGGACTGTCGCCTGTGGCGAATTTGAACGGGCATGCTCCCCCTTGGTTGAATAAAATGGGGTGAAAATCTTTTTATGCTTATCTTCAGGAATTCCACAACCGGAATCGGCCACTTGAATCCAGGCATTATTGTCAGTAACACCGCTACTAATACGAATTTTTTTGTCAGGACAACCGATCAAAGAATGGCGCGCGTTGATTAAAAAGTTAAGAACCACCTGTCCAACCTGAGCACGATCCATCAAAAATTGTGGAATCTTACCAAAATCACCTTCGATATCTACACCATCATTTATAAATTCACGCTCTATCAACGCATAACTTTCACGAATTGTCATATTCAGATCTGCACGCAGCTTCTTGGAACTCTGTTGACTCGAACAACTCAACAGATTCTCCGTCAAGTCACGGGCACGCAACGAAGCTTTTAGAATTTTTTCAAAATAGGTCAGAGCAGTCGCAGGGAGATGTTTAATTCGCAATCCTAACTCTGTATAGCCAAGCACACCCGTATGAATATTATTGAATTCATGGGCTACACCGCTCGCCATGGTGCCGACCGCAGCCATCCGCTCTGAAAGGATCAACATCTCTTCTGAATGTTTTCGTGCGGTAATATTCTCCAGAATGCCCTCAATGTAACAATCCGAAGACCTGTCCTTCACTCTTCCATACATCGAAACCCAAATAGGTTCATCATTCCCAATCGGCTTAAGCTGCAAATCCCAATTATTGACATATCGATGAATGCCAAGGGTATCGAGCAATTGTGTCCGATCTTCCAGATTGCAATAAAAGCTGACAATATTATGCTTTTTCAACTCAGAAACCGTTGCACAACCGAGCATCTGCGCAAACGCAGGGTTTGCACTGATAATTTCACCATCTCGACTGATTCGGAAAACACCTACCTTTAGATTTTCGACCAAAGCTGTGTATTGATTTTCCTTTTGGCGCAGCCCCTCCTCAGCTTTCTGACGATGCGCATGCGCACGATCTAGCTCAACCATCAACCCGTCAAAACGGGCGGCCGTCTCGCTGACTTCCTTAAATTTACATTGAGATAAAAGTCGCTCTTTATCATGATCGAAATCACCTGCGGAGATATCTTCTGCATAGCGTCGCAGACCGATGACTGGCCGGGCTATCGAACGAGCAATAAAAAGAATTAGAATACTCGCCAAGACCGAAATAGCAAAAGTGATCAAATAATTGTTCACCCTGTTTTGCTTAAGAGCCCCAAGATAATCATTCTCAGGCAGGTACATACCAATAACCCATGGCCACTGTGGGTTTGGAAAGGGTGTAAACATGGCCTGATAGTTGTCACCCTCAAATTCAAAACTTACATATTCTGCATGATCAAGCAGGATCTGGCTCGATTTCTCTTGTGCAATGCCAAGCGCTCCGAAAGCCGCACGACTGAGCTTATCTTGAAATTCGTCAATCTTAACTAGACGCGAACTTGGCTGACCCTCTTCGCCAGGCAATTTGATTTGGTCAACATCATGAAAGGCAACGACATCACGATTCTGATTAAGCATAAAAGCCCGACCATTGGTGCCGATACGTAATTTAGAGATAAATGTTGAGAGTTGATCGATCTCAATATCAACCCCAACGATTCCACCCAACTGACCCTCCAGATTATAGGTCGGACCGCTGATGGTAATCCCCGGGTTTTGAGAGGTGAAGAAAATATACGGGTCGGTCCAGAAGATACCGTCTGCGGCCATCGCCCCCAGATACCAAGGACGGCTACGCGGATCGTACTTATCATTCGGATCATCTTCTTCGGCGATCACATTACGCTGCGCATCGCGCCACACATAACGCACTTTCCGCTCACCACTTTCATGACTGATGATTTTGGTTCTGATCCCACCAGGAGAGTACTTGTCGTTCCGACTTACAAAGAAAAAACTTCCATTGGGTGTTCCAAGATATATTCCTGAAATATCCGGATAGGCTATCAACTGCTCTAAAAAATAATTCTCCAGCACGCGACCGTTTTCCTGAACAAGAACCTGCGATCTGAGCAGGCTTTTCGTCAGTTCTGTTGCACGCTGTGCTTTGCTCAGGTAATTTTGACTCTGCTCCATGGCATAGGAGGCGATATTCTCCATAATGACATGAGCATGATCTTTTAGAACTTTTTCAGAGGTGAGCTGCGAAGAGGTGGTCGTAAGGAAGAATGTTCCCCAGATAACTGAGAGAAAACTAAGTAACAGGACCAGACGTATTGAGATCTTCATACCCCCTCCAGGCGAAAGATTGGAGGGCTATTATGGGGACTTACCGTTTCCAGGTCAACAATAGAAACAATTAAAACCACTTTTTTCATGCAAGAACTTCAACACCATTTTGCTGAAGAAGGGTAACAAGTTTGATTAAAGGCAAGCCGATAAGAGTATTGTAATCATCCCCTTCCATCTTCTCCATCAGTGCGATTCCGAGGCCCTCTACTTTAAATGCTCCGGCACACTCAAAGGGTTTCTCACGTTTGACATAGTCGGTAATTTGTTCATCACTGAGTTTACGCAGGGTTACAGAAAATGACGAGTAATCAGTTTGATAGGAACCACTGGCGCTGTCAAATACTGCAATGCCGGTAAAAAAAGTATGAGTTCGACCGGCCATCTGCTGCAGCTGTGCGATCGCAGCTTCTTCATTTCCAGGCTTACCAACCGCGCGGCCACGTTGATCGACAAAAACCTGATCTGATCCGACAATCAGCGCGTTGGGATATCGCTCTGCGAGGCTCTGAGCTTTGCCAAGCGAAAGGTGACGAACCAAAAGTTCGGGCGAAACCGCCGGATCAATAGTCTCTTTGAATGGAGGTGCGGCAGTGATAAATGGCAATTGTAACTGCCGCATCAACTGAAGGCGATAAGGGCTGGTTGAAGCCAGGATCAATTGACGCATTTAATTTTCCCCGATGGTAAAAAGGTGCTCTTTTCTACCTCAGCTCACAGGAAAATGCAATGTCAACCACCATTCAGTGGCGCGCCTAGCAAGAGGCCTGACGTTGCCAGATCGCGTTCAATTCACATACATGTTGATGTGGCTTTTCGATGCGAGCTGCTGGCCACAAAGAGGGGTTCACCGGTTTTGCAATAGCAATAATGTTCTGCTGCCAGCGGTTCGTATCTGGATCGAATGTTTTCTCGCTACAAAACCTGACATCTTCGAGACAACTGACAAGCCCCTGTTCAATCAAACTCTGATCATAGCGCTGACAGAGCGAATCATTCCCTTCTTCCCATATCGGAAAAACACAAACCTGCAATTCGGCACCAATACAAGCTTCGAACCAGGCTTCAGCACTTCCGTCACCAACAACTCCGGTTATTTTCAGACCACAACAATCCTGTTGAATTGCAGAGATATCCAGGTAGAAAAAGTTTTCGCTACCGGAAAGATTAAAATGAGAAATCATCGTGTCCTCCTCTATTTGTCGTTGGCAGGCTGCTCTTTAACCAGAGCCTACCCAAGAGAAGTGACAGATTATGTCACACAGGTTATTCAGGGAATAGTTCTGACTCATGCAGGGTTTTGCGAAGTGCCTGTAAAAAATCCTGACGTAGGCTTGCTGGGCCCAGAATCTGGACATGTGGGATTAATGAATTAAGCCATGCAAGGATCTCAGTATCACCAGCGGCAGTAAACTGAAGCCGTAGTGAGCCGTCTTCTTGCTCTTCAAGGACTTGTTGAGGGTGCCAAATCCGTTCGCGAATAAGATGGGCAATTGGTTCAGCAAACAAAAGATCAAGCTGCCTCTCTGGACCCTCATCAATCAAGCCGAAAGCCTCACCGGTTAATTGGGAAGGAGTGTAATCTTCGGGAACCTCAAAACGCTCATCAGTTGCGTCCAGCGATTCAATACGATCAACCAGAAACAAACGCAGTGCTTTGCGATTATGCGCATAACCGCCGAGATAGAGAGAACTATTGTAGAAGAGTAATGTGTAGGGATCAAAGATATACTCACTCGCATCACGTCGTGCTGGAGCGTAAATCATACGACAGCGCTGTTGCTTAAGGAGTGCTTGTCGCAAACAGTTCAGGATAGTGCGCTGGTTTGTATAGTCACGAAATCCCTGAATCTTTGAGCTTCCTGCTTCAGCAATCCGCTCCAGATGAGCTACCGAACGGGGAGGCAAACCAGAGCGAAGCCTGGCGAAAACCGCATCGAGATCATCCTGAAAAGGCGTCCCCTGAAGAAATGAGAGTTGTCCCCGGCACAGATAGAGGGTCATTAATTCTTCAAGAGTAAAAGTAATCGGGGGTAATTGCTTGAACCCGGCGACAAATCGGTACAGTACCTCACCTGAATCCTGAAATTCTTTAACCAGAGGATAGCCGGCATCTTCAATCGCAGTTAGATCGCGATAAACAGTACGCCTCGTCACCTGGCATTCATCGACCAACTCTTCTACAGTTGCACCGTAGCGATGCTCAAGAATGCGAATCACATCGTGCAAGCGTGCCGCCTGGCTGTATTTCTTGGCAGGTTTTCCCGGCTTTCTAGCGTTCACTGCGATCTTTATCCTGATAGTAGGTATATTTATGTGATTTCCCGTGTACCTTGTCCGCCGGATATTTGCGGATATTCTTGTCCATCTTAGCTAGCACCGTTTCGGCAAGATCGAGTTTGAGAAAATTAGCCATTGAGAGCGAATAGATAACGATATCAGCCAACTCCTCACCGATATCGGTCAGAGCCTTGGCATCAAGCTGTTGTGACTGCTCAACTGTCAGCCACTGAAAATGCTCCATAAGCTCTGCAGCCTCAATCGCAATCGACATCGAAATATTCTTCGGCGTATGAAATTGCTCCCAGTCTCGCTCGTGAACAAAATCGGCCATTTTTTGTTTAAGATCCTGCAAAGTGACTTTTGAATCCGTCATCATAGACCTCCGGTCGGAAAACTGCCGCCAGCTTAATGAGCTATCGACACAGCAAAGCAAAAGGGCCGCCGGAAACCTCCAACGACCCTTCGTTGATTCAGGGGGTAAATTTATTTAAATAAGGGATCTGAGCGGCCCGTGTTCTGACCTTGCCCAAGTTGGTCAGCAGTTGCCCTGTAGCATCCCATTGCCCACGCACGAACATTTGGCGCGCAGCTTCAGGCATCTTGATCTTAAATGAAAAATCAGCAGCGATGACAGAACCTGCTGCCAGGTCGATCTCAACTTCAAGCATTGGTTTATCTTCAATTAAACCCTGAAGAGAATCAATGTCGGCTGCTGAAAGGCTCAGGCAGGGAACCCCGATAGCAATATTGTTGTTAAAGAAAATTTCAGCAAAACTCTCACCTATAATCGCCCGTACGCCCCACTTTTGCAGAGATTGCGGCGCATGCTCACGTGACGAACCACAACCAAAATTACTCCCGACCACCAAAACGCTGGCGCCTGCATACTCAGGATTACTAAAGGGATGCAACTGGCCTGCGGCCTTGAGTTGACTGCGATCATCAGCAAAGGCGTGCTCCCCTAAACCATCAAAGGTAACGCAGCGTAGAAACCGCGCCGGGATAATTCGATCGGTATCTATATCGTTGCCACGTAGCGGGACTCCCCGCCCGGCAATTTTAATTATCGAACTCATGACTGCACCTCCTTGTGCAACAACGGCCGCACGTCACTGATCTTCCCTTCAAGCGCAGTCAAGGCCGCCATTGCCGGGGACATCAACAGAGTGCGTCCAGCAGGTGAGCCCTGCCGCCCCTTAAAGTTGCGATTGCTGGTACTGGCACAAATCTGCCGACCGACAAGTTTATCAGGATTCATCGCCAGACACATCGAGCAACCCGCGTTGCGCCAATCAAAACCATGCTTGATAAAAATCTGATCAAGACCTTCAGCTTCAGCCGCAGCCTTCACCGCTTCACTCCCGGGGACGACAACTGTCTTGATCTGTGTCGGAACTTTGCCGCCGTGTAATTCACAAATTTTCGCGACTTCACGCAGATCACTGAGCCGTCCATTGGTGCAACTGCCGATAAAGACGACATCGATTGGCAGACCGAGCATCGATTGTCCCGGCTTCAGATCCATATAATCATAGGCCTGACGGATCAGATCCTGCTCATCAACCGCATAATTCTCAATCGCGGGCAATGTTTCATCAAGTCCCAGCGCCTGCCCCGGTGTAATCCCCCAGGTCAGGGTTGGAGAGATCTCAGCGGCATCGAATATCACCAGATCATCATAGTCAGCATCGGAATCTGAGGCGATGTTACGCCACCAGTCTTCGGCCTGCTGCCAGATATCACCCTGTGGAGCGAACTCACGCCCGCGCAGATAGTCGAAAGTGGTCTGATCCGGATTAATGTAACCGCAACGCGCCCCTCCTTCGATGGCCATATTACAGATCGTCATCCGCTCTTCCATGGTCATCGCGTCGATGCAGGTTCCAGCGAATTCGTAGGCGTAACCCGCCCCGCCCTTAACCCCGAGGTGACGGATGATATGCAAGATGACATCTTTGGCAAAGACTCCTGAGGAAAGAGCTCCATTGACCTCAACCCGACGCACCTTAAGTGGGTCCATCGCCAAGGTCTGGGTTGCCAGAACGTCACGGACCTGACTGGTGCCGATACCGAATGAAACCGCACCGAAGGCGCCATGAGTCGCGGTATGGCTATCACCACAGGCGACGGTCATACCCGGCTGGGTCAAGCCCAGCTCAGGAGCAATAATGTGCACCACCCCCTGCTTGCCGCTGCCGACATTGTAGAGTTGAATTCCACTGGCAGCAGTGTTCTCTTCCAGGGCCTGCAGCATCTCCTCAGCCAAAGAATCAGCAAATGGACGCGTTTGATCTTCAGTTGGCACAATATGATCGACAGTTGCCAAAGTGTTTCCAGGGAAGGCGACCTTAAGATCAAGCTCGCGCAACATAGCAAAAGCCTGCGGACTGGTGACTTCATGGATCAGGTGCAGGCCGATAAACAGCTGGGTCTGACCACCTTCAAGCTGGTCAATAGAGTGCAACTTCCAGACTTTATCGAACAGGGTGCCGCGGCTCATTGCTGCTCTCCGCGACAGATCGAAAGGACTTGTGGGTCACGCACCGCTCCCCGGTCGGCACTGGTCGCCATTGCGGCGTAAACCCGCAGGGCAGTACTGACTTCGCGCTGACGATTGAGAGGACGCCAGGCATCAACTCCTTTGGCCTCCATTGTTTTGCGGCGTTCAGCAAGCAGAGCATCACTGATATCGATGCGGATGCTGCGTTGCGGAATATCGATCAGAATCTTATCGCCCTCTTCAACCAGACCGATAGCGCCACCACTCGCCGCCTCGGGCGAGACATGGCCAATCGAGAGCCCGGAAGTCCCGCCGGAAAAACGACCATCGGTCACCAGAGCACAAGCCTTACCCATCCCCTTCGACTTCAGATAACTGGTCGGATAGAGCATCTCCTGCATACCAGGGCCCCCCTTGGGTCCCTCATAGCGAATCAGGACGATGTCTCCTGCGACAATACGATCATCAAGAATCGCTTCGACCGCATCGTCCTGACTTTCAAAAACCCGCGCACGCCCCTCGAAACAGAGGATCGATGCATCGACCCCGGCGGTTTTGACAATACAGCCATTCGGGGCCAGATTGCCGTACAGGACTGCCAAGCCACCATCCTTACTGTAGGCGTGCTCAATATTACGGATACAACCCTTTTCACGATCGAGATCGAGGCTTTCCCATTGGCGATCCTGGCCAAAGGCTTCCAGCATCGGCTTGCAACCGGGAGCAGCCATAAAACGCTCTTCAGCCTCTGGAGATACAGTCCCAACGAGGTCCCAGCGATTCAACGCCTCACTCAGGGTTGGGGCATGGACAGTCGGTACCGAGGTGTCGAGTAACTCAGCACGAGCCAGCTCACCAAGAATGCCAAAAACCCCACCTGCACGATGGACATCTTCCATATGATAATCGGGGGTTGAAGGAGCCACCTTGCACAGGTGCGGAACCCGACGCGACAGAGCATCGATCTCTTGCATATTAAATGCAGCTCCAGCTTCCTGCGCAGCTGCCAGAAGGTGCAATACCGTATTGGTCGAGCCTCCCATCGCGATATCAAGGCACATGGCATTACGGAAAGCCGCCAAAGTCGCAATGTTACGCGGCAGAGCACTCAGGTCTTCTTGTTCGTAATAACGTTTGGTCAAATCAACAATACGTTGACCCGCTTCTTCAAACAGATCACGGCGGCGCACATGAGTCGCCAGCAATGACCCGTTGCCCGGCAGACTGAGCCCCAGAGCCTCAGTCAAACAGTTCATCGAGTTAGCCGTAAACATCCCGGAGCAGCTACCGCAGGTTGGACAAGCCGAACGCTCAATCGTCAGGCAATCTTCGTCACTCACGGCTTCATCAGCGGCCATGACCATGGCATCGACCAGATCAAGCGCCTTAACACCATCGCCAAGAACCGCCTTGCCTGCTTCCATCGGGCCACCAGAAACAAAGATTGAAGGGATATTCAAACGCAATGAAGCATTGAGCATCCCAGGAGTAATCTTGTCACAGTTACTGATGCAGACCATGGCATCGGCACAGTGCGCGTTGACCATATACTCGACAGAATCAGCAATAATTTCACGTGAAGGGAGGCTATACAGCATGCCACCATGTCCCATCGCGATACCATCGTCGATGGCGATCGTATTGAACTCCTTGGCGATCCCGCCAGCCTTTTCGATTTCGCGGCAGACCAGTTGTCCAATATCTTTCAGGTGCACATGTCCCGGAACAAACTGGGTAAAACTATTGACCACAGCAATGATCGGCTTACCAAAATCACTCTCTTTAACACCGGTTGCACGCCAGAGTGCGCGAGCACCTGCCATATTGCGGCCACTTGTGGTAGTTGCTGAACGGTATGGA